>CALKHN010000013.1 GCA_937991535.1 uncultured Sphingobacteriales bacterium | reverse complement strand
ATGCAGTTGGCAAATGGGTATTCCTTTTTTGATAAAATTGATGGCGGTTAATTATCAGTTAGTCTTTTAGATCATTTTCAAAAAAAGGAATTGAATATTATTCAGGAATTCTGTCTTTGCGCTATTGATAGATTAAAGCAATCCGCAGTTGCGCTAAATGTGTTGATTCCAAAGGCTGAAGAAAGCCAAAGTCTGGAGTATACATGTGCAATTTTGATTCGCTCTGTATTGTCTGATGCCTTGCATGTTTTTAATGCAAAAATAGTATGCAGGGGTGAGGAAGATAAAGAATCCCGTAAAAATCTTGTAGACTTTTGTTTTAGTTCATTAGCTGATCCCATAAATCACTTGATACCTAATATTCGTGAATCAACAAACGTAGAAAATAAGGAGCAAGCTTATAAAGATATTAGACATTATTATTCAAGATTTCTTGAGCCACATGGAAACATAAAAAGTGAGCCCAAAGTTAAAAAAGGAGCTTATGATGTCGGGAATTTTAATTTATCAGAGAGAATTAAAAAAGACAAGGATCTTGAAAAGTATGGTTTTGCCTATGAAGCTTTCCTATACTATTCAAATTATGAACACTTCGGATGTATATATCATGATTTTCAGGCAAACGGTTTTCCTACGCAAATAGATAAAATAAAAAAATTGGTTGTAAAACTCTTTCCGTGGCTGCTAACCATAACCGTAGCAATTCTTCGAATAGAAAATAAAGAGGATATTCATGTTAAGCATTGTTATGATGATTTAACTAGTTTTTGTCCAGAATAGCCCAAGGTTCTTTTTACCGTCCCTTTTACCACATAAGACTTTTTTCTCCTTCCTATTGTGTCTCTGTGTGCCTATGTGTCAAGTGCTCGTTCCCATCAGTTACGCTAATACCCCATATTTACCGGATTGAAATTCCCGAATGGATTCATAAATTTCTGCCCGGAAAGGTACATACCTCCATCTTCAATCATTCACTGCACATCGCCGGGATGGCTCACACCAGTATTGCCACTACTATTCGTGGTGTATACAGCAATGCCTTTATACGCAATGGTAATTGATATTCACTTATTTATTGATATTCGGCCCTGCATTTTTTAACGCATCATCCGTAAAACTTACAGTTGGCTTATTGGCAGCCTTGCGTTTGTCCAGCGCCTCCCTGATCTCACTCTGCAACAACCCGCTGCCACCACCATAGTGCTGAATTATAATAATGTCAGCATCCTGGTGGGTAAAAATTTTACGGAGCTTTTTTTCTTCTTCGCCGCTAATGCCATTGGTGAGTAGTACCACATCAAAATGATGATGATGAAATTTTTCAATAGCTTCCTCATCCGTAGCCGCACCGGTTCCAATCCATTCCGGGTTATTATTAACCAACCTTACCACAGTTTGCAAAATCTCTTCATTTCTGCCTATTATCAAAATCTCTGTTTGCATAATCATCTTTTTGTTTAACTATTATCAAACTAAACTTCCATCGGAACATCCATTACTAATATTTCCGAATCGCTATCGGCTGTAATGGAAACTTTATTTGTTTCCCATATTCCAAATCCGTCACGGGTGGCCAGCTTCTGATCTGCGGCAGTCACTTCTCCGCTCAATACAAAAATATATACGCCATTACCTTTCCTTTTAATATCGTAGGTTATCTGCTGTCCCTTATCAAGATCGCCCAGGCTAAACCAGGCCTCCTGCTGAACGGTAACGCCCTCGTTGCCATTTGAACGTGGCGATACGATCTGCTGTAACTTGTTTTTCCGGTCGGCGGTTTGAAGCGATACCTGGCTGTATTGCGGTTTAATATTTTTGCTATCGGGATATATCCATATTTGCAAAAATTTTACCTCTTTATCTTTATTCGCATTATACTCGCTGTGCGCTACACCAGTACCTGCACTCATGGCCTGAATGTCGCCTTTACGAATAATTGTTTTGTTTCCCATACTGTCGCTATGCTCCAGGTCGCCTTTCAGCGGAATGGAAATGATTTCCATATTGTCGTGCGGATGTTTTCCGAAACCCTTACCGGCAGCTACTGTATCATCATTGAGTACCCTTAATGCGCCAAAATGCATTCGTTCGGGATTATAATAATTGGCAAAACTAAAAGTGTGATAACTGCTCAGCCAGCCATGATCTGCATGTCCCCTTGTATTTGCTTTGTGTAGTACTGCTTTTACCATATGTTTGTTTTTGATATGGCAAAGCTACTGTTGATGCCGTAACCAGAAAATAATGCAGGTTAAGCCGAAAACTTAATCCAGGTTAATGGATTTTATTTTTAAAATCCCCCTGGTTTAGCATTTTACTCAAAAACTCTGGTGTAACGCCAATGTATGCAGCTATTTGTTTCTGGGACAGAGATTGTATCAGCGATGGGTAGAGCTGGCAAAAATTTTCGTACCGTTCCTTTGCGGGCAAACTCAGGTTGCCGATTAAGCGGTGTTGGTAGGTAGCCAGCGCATTTTCAGCCAATATGCGGAAGAACCGTTCAAACTTAGGAATAGCATTATATATTTTTTCAAGATCCGATCTGAACAAAAGAATGATGGTTGTATCATCAATAGCATCAATATACAATGTTCCGGGTTGTTGCGTTATAATACTCTGCATATCACCAATCCACCAACCGGGCGGAGCAAACTGCAGCACATGTTCAAATCCGTTCTTATCAATGGAGTAGCTGCGCAAACATCCCTCAACAACAAAAGCCTGGAATTTATTTACCTCGCCTTCCTGGTACAAAAAGTGTTTCTTTTTGATTTTTCTGTATTGTAAAAAAGAAATGAAGCAGGCTTCCTCCTCATTGGTGAGGCTGATATGCGTAGCAATATTTTTCAGCAATAGTGCGGTATTCATTTTTACAAAGCTAACAGGTTTTATGCTGCTTTGTGTTCTATGAATAAATCTATTGCGGAGCATTTTACATAATCGTCTTATATTAGATCATCATACCGGGCATTATGAAAAAATTATTATCCCTGCTGCTGATAACATTCTTCTGGCAATTAAAAGTTTGCGGACAAACTGCAGATGAAAAAGCAGTTTTAAAAATATTAGACGATCAAATCCTGTACTGGAACAAGGGTGATCTTGACCGCTTTGTAAAAGGGTACTGGAACAACGATTCACTGATGTTTATTGGCGGCAGCAGTGTTGTGTACGGCTATCAGAATACTTTAAACAGGTATAAAAAAAGTTATAGCGATACGGCAAAAATGGGTAACCTCCATTTTGAAGTGATGCATATAAATAAGCTTTCCCCTGAATATTATTATGTAGTGGGCAAATGGTTCCTCAGGCGAAGAGCGGGAGATGTGGGAGGACACTATACTTTACTGTTTCGAAAAATCAAAGGAGAATGGAAAATTGTAGCGGATCACAGCAGTTAAAATATGTAGCGGATCTCGTACCAGCAGAACGGCTTGTACACAGTTGCTTATTCCGCCAAATACAGGTTGGCATGAACAACGCTGAAAATTAAAACAGAAGCTGGTAGAGTAAAATCACGATAGCTTTTTCTTCTACTCAATCCATACTCTGTAGAAATAATAGATCAATGCACCAAAGCTAATTACAAACCATATATAAAACATTCCATTAAAAGCATTAAATCCTCCACGGATCAATGCCCACTCCAGGTATAGGCCGAAGAATATGGTAATAACAGACCATATAATTATTGATGTTATTACCCGCAGGATCTTGGTGATGAGTCGTTTTAACTCGGGTTCAATACCACTGCTCATAGTAAGTGCTTTGGTTATTAATCTAACAATAATTGACTAAAAGCTGTTGAATCGCCATTAAATACATTAAAGTCTACCTTGCTGCTTATACCATTTACCTTCCCCGTTTCGCTGTGTTGCCAAAATACCCAGTTTCTTTCAATGCGGGGTTTATTGGGCTGCAGGTAGTGCGCGACCCATAAAGGGTAATCGTCAAAGTCCTTTCCCAGATAATGGTTGTAAAAATCAACATTGGTATATATAATGGGTTTTACCTTATAGTAGGTTTCAATGGTGGTGAGCCATTCTTTAACTCTTATGCGAAGGTCGCCCGGTTTTACCCCATACAACTGCTCCACATCCAGCACCGGCGGCAGATCGCCCGGTTCCAGCGTTACCTGGGCTATAAAATTATCTGCCTGCTTTTTACCACTCTTCGTAGCCAGAAAAAAATGATATGCGCCTCTTGTCATCCCCTCTTCTCCTGCCTTATACCAATTGCGTTTAAACAATTTATCCACATTAACCAATCCTTCTGTGGCCTTAATAAAAGTAAACCTTAAACGCATATCTTCTACGTTCATCTTCTTCACTTCTTCCCAGTCTATCACATCCTGGTGATGAGAAACATCTATACCATGAATATTGTAATTTACGGGAATATCAATGCCAAAAGCGGTGTACCGCACAAAATGCACATGGTATTCTTTCCAGCGCACATAACCATATATTCCGGCAGCCGTTAACAGCATCATACCTGTCATTACCAGCAAAGCCTTCCAGCCAGGAATTGTCTTTTTTTTTCTCGCCATCTGGTTTAGATACAAAGCACCAAAAATCAAATCAAAAGAACCAAACAAATCTCAAATCCGAATATTAAATTTCGAAATCCGAAGCGAACAACAATAAACTACAAATTACAAACTACAAATCCCTACACCAGCACGCCTTTACTCTCATACATCGTTTCTCTGAGCTGTTTTACTCTTTCGTCTTCCAGGTACTCATCGAATGTAGTAAGCCTGTCTATTATTCCTTTAGGCGTTAGTTCAATTACGCGATTGGCAACGGTTTCCATAAATGTGTGGTCATGCGATGTAAGCAGTACCACGCCTTTAAAGTTCACCATGCTTTCGTTGAACGATTGAATACTTTCCAGGTCAAGATGATTCGTAGGCTCATCTAATATTACAAGATTCGGATTTTTTATCATCATCCGGCTGATCATGCACCTAACTTTTTCGCCCCCGCTGAGCACATTCGTTTTTTTCAGGATCTCATCACCGCTGAAAAGCATTTTACCCAAAAACCCGCGCAAAAAGGGTTCATCAACATCTGTAACATGTGGTGGCACAAATTGCCTTAACCAATCCATGAGGTTAATATCCTTCTGCTCAAAATACGGAGCATTATCATTAGGCAAATAGGCTTTGGTAATGGTTGTGCCCCACTCATACATTCCTTTATCTGCCTGCATTTTGCCATTAATGATCTCAAAAAAAGAAGTAAGCGCAAGATGATCTTTTGAAAAGAAAGCGATCTTATCTCCCTTGTTTACCGAAAAACTAACGTCACTAAACAAAACTCTGCCATCATCCGCTTTTTTAAGTAATTTTTCCACATTCAAAACCTGGTTGCCTACTTCGCGGTCCTGCTTAAAAATAATGCCTGGGTAACGCCTGTTGGAAGGTTCGATATCTTCGATTACTAACTTTTCCAATGCCTTTTTACGGGAAGTAGCCTGCTTGCTTTTGGAAGCGTTAGCGCTGAACCGGGCTATAAATTCCAGAAGGTCTTTGCGCTTATCTTCCATCTTCTTATTCTTATCCGATAATTGGCGGGCGGCCAACTGGCTGCTTTCGTACCAAAAAGTATAGTTGCCGGTATATATCTTTATTTTCTGCCGGTCTACATCAGCTACATGCGTGCATACAGAATCGAGGAAGTGCCTGTCGTGGCTCACTACAATTACAATATTTTCGTAATCCGCCAAAAAGTTCTCCAGCCAACTGATGGTTTCCACATCAAGATCGTTGGTAGGCTCATCTAATATTAGTATGTCGGGATTGCCAAATAATGCCTGTGCAAGTAATATCCGCACTTTCATTGCTCCGGGTATCTCTTTCATGAACGCCTGGTGAAATTCTTCACCAACACCAAGCTCATCCAGCAGGGTTCCTGCATCACTTTCCGCAGTATAGCCGCCCATTTCACCAAATTCGCCTTCCAGTTCACCTGCACGCATGCCATCGGCTTCCGTAAAATCTTGCTTGGCATAAATGGCATCTCTTTCCTGCATGACCTGCCATAGCTTTTGATGTCCCATCATTACGGTTTGCAGGGCTGTGTGCTCATCAAAAGCAAAGTGGTTCTGCTGTAAAACCGCCATGCGTTCCCCAGGGGTAATATCTATCGTTCCTTTACTGGGATCAATTTCACCTGAAAGAATCTTCAAAAAGGTAGATTTACCTGCTCCGTTGGCTCCAATAACGCCATAGCAATTTCCTTTGCTGAAACTAAGGTTTACCTCGTCAAATAATACCCTTTTTCCAAAGGATAATGAAACATTATTCACTGTAATCATAGCTGCTTCTTATTTTAATTTCGCTTTTCGCGAAAAACAAGCCGCAAAGGTACGATTTAATGCGCATGGTAAGAAGAACTGTAATTAAGACAGGGTGCATTTTACGATGGATGCCGCTATATATTCTAATTAAATATTTATACAGCAAAATCTCAGGTCCCAATCTCAAATTTCAACTGCTTTATTTGATCGAAGCTTTTTGATACCCTGCCGAAATGCCGATCTTTCTGTCTCCAATTTTTCACCTTGAATTCCTGCTGCATGCAAGTCCAGTTTCTTGATTATTATCAAAGTATATTTTTATAAACAATTTATACTTGTATGTTAATGCGATGGTTATGAAAACAACAAAATTTTTCTAAAGTAATCACTAAATGTGTTTTTGATAAATGAATAAGTGTATTATCGTTTTTCACTAAGCAATAACACTTATCATGCTCCGTTATCTTTCCGCAATAAATGAAATGATATGAAAATATTTCTACCCCTTACCGTTCTTGTGTTTTTAAACATATTTGCTGCAAAGAGTCAATGTAACTCCGGCAGCGAAAACGTTTATGGTAGCGGGAATGTGTGGATCGGCTATGTATATGGTAATGCGCACCTGGGGTCTTTCCGGGGCCGGGTGAATGAGGGTTCAGCCGTCAGTCCTGATTTTGATCAGAATTTTGGAGGAAGTAATGTAAACTATCCCGTTATCGGCGGCTGTACTGTGCAAACAGAAACATTCAGCGTTCGCTACAGGCTTTCTAAAACCTTTACCAGCGGCGATTATATTTTCACTGTAGGCGGAGATGACGGTTACAGGCTGAGTCTGGATGGCGGTGCTACATGGGTTATTAACCGCTGGACCGATCAATCGTATACAACCACCACGTATACAGCAACACTGAATGGCAGCTATAATATGGTATTGGAATATTATGAAAACGGAGGTGAAAACAGGATCTCATTTTCATTGGCTGCCATATGCAGTGCAACGGAAAATACCAGCATTTCGGGCACAGGCAACACCTGGAACGGCTATGTGTATGATGGTGTAAACTTCGATGTTTACACAGGCATGGTGCAGAAAGGGTCCGCTTCTGATCCTGCATTCGACGAAAATTTCGGTGGCGCCAATGTTGCTTACGCTACGAGCGGATGTGCCATCCAAACTGAAACCTTTAGTGTGCGCTACCGGTTAAGCAAAACTTTTGCCTCAGGAACCTATATGTTCACTGTGGGCGGAGATGACGGCTTTCGGTTGAGTTTAAATGGAGGTTCAACCTGGATCATCAATAACTGGGCGCTTCATTCCTATACCACAACAAGCTATAGCGCCTCGTTGAGCGGAACTTACGATATGGTACTGGAATACTATGAAAATGCTGTTGATAACAGGATCTCTTTCGCTATGCAAACATTAAGCTTGTTGCCCATTACCCTGCAATCATTTACCGCACAAGAAAAAGACCATAATGTGCAATTGAACTGGGAAATATCTTCCGACAGTAACCCCCGGTCATTTGAAATAGAAAAAAGTGTAGATGCAACATCTTTTTCGGCAATTGGTACAGTGCAATCCAATATGAATTCTGCAACGCAATATCGTTTCACCGATCAGGCTCCTTTCCGGGGTACGGCTTACTATCGCTTAAAAATGACCGATATGAATGGGGTTGCCACTTACTCGGCAATAGTCAGCATTCGTTTAGCCGTCGTTTCGGCAAATAAAATAAACATTTACCCTACAGTAGTAACTGGTAATTCCTTTTATGTAACAGCCGTCGCCAATATACGCAATGCCGTAATTACCATTACCAGTTTAAATGGTAATATCATAAGCAAACAAAAGGCTGGTAATATTACTGCCGGACAGGCCGTTCGGGTTTTAACCAGTGCTGCAAATACAGGTAAAGGAGTATATGCTGTTATTATATCCGGGAGCGACTTTGGAATTACTTATGGTAAAATTGTTATACAATAAACAGTTTATTGAGAATATTCAACTCTTAATAAACAGATTTAGCAAAAGGCGTCGGAAAAGATCTGGCGCCTTTTGTCTGTCACAAAAGATGTTTATATTTATTGGTTCAAACCATATGCCTTTTTAAAACCCTGTTTTGTATGAATTTGTTATCTCTCCCTTTACGCGGGTTCCTCTTTCGTAAAATTTTACTCGTTCCTCATTTTGCTTTTTTAATCGGTGTGTTGCTTTCCGGATGCCAGGCGCCTGATCAAAACTTAACTGATAACAAACCGCTTTCTGAAGAACAAAAACATCTTCCGGAATATGCACTAAGGGGATTGAAAGGAGCAGCCGATCTGAAAATCAGTTTGTTTGCGCATGAGCCGATGCTTGTCAATCCCACCAACATGGACATTGACGAAAAGGGACGGGTGTGGGTATGTGAAGGTTACAATTACCGCTACTCGCTCAACCCGGATAATCCTTATAAAAAGGAAGGAGACAGGATCGTAATACTTGAAGACAGGGACGGTGATGGACAAGCTGATAAACAAACCGTTTTTTACCAGGGAGAAGACATAAACTCCGCATTAGGTATTGCAGTACTGGGCAATAAGGTAATTGTATCGCGGAGCCCGGGTGTATATGTATTTACCGATGAAAACAATGATGGGGTGTCCGATAAGAAGGATACGCTCTTTACCGGCATCAGCGGGCAGGAACACGATCATGCCATACATGCGTTTAATTTTGGTCCGGACGGCAAGCTGTATTTTAATTTCGGGAACGAGGCTAAAGGATTAAAAGATAAATATGGTAATCCTGTAAAAGATATTTCGGGAAAAGAAATTATAGCTAACGGACACCCCTGGAGGCAGGGCATGGTGTTCAGGTGTGACACAGATGGTAAGGATGTAGAAGTATTGGGCAATAATTTTCGCAATCCCTACGAAGTGGCCGAAGATTCTTATGGAACGCTGTGGCAGTCAGACAATGATGATGATGGCAACCGGGGCGTACGCATTAACTATGTAATGCCTTATGGCAATTATGGATTTACAGATGAAATAACCGGGGCGTCATGGCCGGAAAGGCGCATGAACCTGGAAGATTCTATTCCTTACCGCCACTGGCATTTAAATGATCCCGGCGTAGTACCCAATATGCTGCAAACGGGAGCCGGGTCGCCAACAGGAATACTGGTGTATGAAGGCAGCCTGTTGCCCGAAAGATTCAGGGGTCAGTTGATACACAGCGATGCCGGACCCAATGTAGTGCGCTCCTACGCAGTTACACCCGATGGAGCCGGGTATTCTGCCAGCATTAATAATATTGCTGAAGGAACCGGAGACAACTGGTTTCGCCCTTCGGATGTTTGTGTTGCTCCGGATGGATCCTTATTTATTTCCGACTGGTACGATCCGGGCGTGGGTGGTCACCAGGTGAAAGATTTTGCCAAAGGAAGAATTTTCAGGATTACACCAAAAGATCATGAGGGCTATAAAATTCCGGTGTTAGATTTAGCAACCGCCGAAGGTGCGGTAAAGGCTTTACAAAGTCCCAACCTCTCAACCCGTTACCTAGCCTGGCAAAAATTAAATGGCATGGGTGGAGCGGCAGCCCAGCCTCTGGAAAAATTATACGCTTCGGAAAATGCACGTTTTCGCGCCCGCGCTTTATGGCTGTTGAGTAAAATTCCCAATAAGGGTTTGGCCTATGTTCAGGAGGCATTAAAAGACAAGGATCCCAATATCCGTATTACCGCAATAAGAGCCGCTTTGCAAATAAAGGCAGACACTATCGCTATTGTAAAATCAATGATCAAAGATGAAAGCGTACAGGTGAAAAGGGAAGCCGTACTGGCTATGCACCGCAATAATTCAGCCGAAGCGCCTGCTGTTTGGGCACAACTGGCACAGCAATACAATGGCAAAGACCGGTGGTATCTTGAAGCATTGGGTATTGCTGCAGACGGAAGATGGGATAGCTATTTTGATGCCTGGCTGCAATTGGTAAATAATAACTGGAACACTCCCGCGGGAAAGGATATTGTATGGCGTGCAAGAGCAAATGCTGCATTGCCTTTAGTGGCACAGATCATCAGCGATCCCACTACAAACCCTAATCAGCAATTAAAATTTTTCCGCGCCTTTGATTTTTATGAAGATGGTGAAAAGCAAAAGGTCTTGTTATCCTTACTTGAAGGGCACCGCCTGCAGCAGGGTTATATTGACGCGCTTACGCTCCTGCAGCTTGATGCCAAAACACCGCGTACAGACGTAGTTAAAAATGCTCTGCAAAACGGGTTGAACAGCGTGTCGCAAACACAGTTGTATATTGACCTGGTGAGAAAATACGCGCTGAAAGACAAAAACACCGAACTTTTGAAATTGGCCAACGAAGGTAGCAATGACGCAATGAAGGCCGATGCCCTTCGTCTCCTACTCGAATCGGGAGGTAGCGGGCTTATTGCTAAAACCCTGCAACAAAAAAATGAAGCCGCCATTCAAATGATAAACCTGCTGGGTAAAGCAGGTAGTGATGCGTCAAGAAGTCTGCTGCAGCAATTCCTCATCAACAAAAATAACCCGGCTCAATTAAGAACGGAGGCTGTAGCGGCATTTGCTACCGGCAGACCGGGTGAAACCAGCCTGCTCCAACTGGTAAAAAACAAAAAATTACCCGAAGACCTTGAAGCGGTTGCTGCAAACATCTTTACAAGAACACACAGGAAAGACCTGAAAGAAGAAGCTGCCAAATATCTCGCTATAAAACAACAAACCAATAAGCTGCCCCCCATTCCGGAATTAATGGCAATGAAAGGCAATGCAGATTCTGGCGCCGTTGCCTTTGCAACTTACTGTGGTTCGTGCCACCAGGTAAAAAACCAGGGTATTGCTTTTGGACCCGACCTTTCTGAAATTGGCTCAAAATTGGCGAAAGACGCTTTATATACTTCTATTCTTGAACCATCGGCTGGCATAAGCTTTGGCTTTGAAGGATATGCCTTTAAATTGAAAACCAGCGCCTCAGTATCGGGATATATTGCCAGCCAAACGGAAGGCGAGATCAGTATTAAAATGATTGGTGGTATCATTGAAAAATATAAGAAATCGGATATCGTTTCCAAAACGCTTTATGATCAGTCGTTAATGCCCCAGGGTTTAGCAGAAGGAATGGGAACGCAGCAACTGGTAAATATTGTAGAATACCTCAGCGGGTTAAAAAGAAAATAAAAGAAAGAGCCCCTGGTAAAAACCGGGAGCTGTTCGATTCAAAGGATTGATTTACCCATTTACTTTAACAAACATGAGAAAACGAATTGCATAGATTGCTCTGCTAACAGGCAAATAAACAACAGATGCATTACCTGTAGGTTAAGCAGATTTTAAGAAAATATGACGCTTAGAGCACGTGAAGTTGTAGATGTAATTTAGTGCGCCTTAACAGAAGTAGCTTTATACACGGGCACAGTGCTGCAAGGCTCGCCATACATCAGGCTTTTAACTACGGGACGTAATTTTTGTGTAATGGCTGCATAAGCTGCTTCCGGCAGTACCACATCGCCGCATCCTTTTATAACAATTCTTTTATCCGCATAATCATTGGCGCTAATGTTTGAAATATTATTGAGCATCAATGTTTGCAGCAGATCCTTTTCACTGCCAAATATAATATCTTTGGCAAACGGCTGTAAATGAGAAACAGCAAGCATATAGGCCCACATAGGTATTATGGCATCTGCGGTATTGATCAGGGCAATGTATTTTCCATTGTATTGCTGCCAGTCTGTATGTTTTAGCGCTTCCCTAAAATCCTTTTCTTTTAAAATCAATCCTTTAAACAGGTAGTCTTTGATATCAAAAACCGCTGTCTCCACTTTAGGATAAAAGGTTGCCAAATCTATTGTAACGATACCGCTTTCGGCCACCTTGTTAATTATTACATCATTCATAAAGCAAAGTTACCGAAATAAAAAAAGTCGCCAACTTTAAGCCGGCGACCCCTTTATAAAATAGTATCATTTCTCAATACCCCGCTTTCATGCGGGTATCTTTTACAGTTGCTGCTTCTTTTAATGCCTGCATCACCGCATAACCCATCGTTTGTTTCATTTGCATGGCTGTTGCGTTGCGCTGTTCTTCAACATTAGCAGCATCATTTGGCAAGGCGCCTAAATTTCTTACCTGCAATGCATATACCCCGGTATTGCCGGCAAGAGGGAGCGATACTTTTTGCTGGTAACTTTTATTAAATGCTGCTCCAATCAATATCAATTCATTCCCAAACTCAGGCTTAAAATTATCTGCAAACCGTATACTGTCGGCCTGCTGAACCTGCTGTCCTGAATTTTTTGCGGCTTCATCAATAGAAGCGTACTTACCAAATTTTGCAACAAGCTGAGCTGCTTTCTTTTTATTACGCAATTGCGGTTCTACCATTATCCTTGCTTCTGCGGCAGATTGTACCCCCTCTTCTTTTTCACCGGTAATAAGGGCTACCACATACTGGTCGCCTACCGATATGGGATCCGAAACCGTTCCCGGCTTATTGCTATATATCCATTTAATAAATGCCCTGGATGTCCCAATACCCGTGATCTGGTAATCCATTTCTTTTACACTTTCTGCCAGGCGTTTATTGAGTTTTTCCTTAGTTACATTTTCTTCAAAAGCCTTGGCTGTACGGCTTACAGAAGCAAATTGCGTAGCAGTTGCAGAGGCCGCCCGGTCGGTTTCAACACTGGCTTCAATGGGTTTTGACAAATAGGCGATTTTATAGGCCTGTTCAAAATTCTTCTGATCCAGGATTTCGATATAGTGGTATCCGTATTCCGTTTTCACAACGCCTTTATCACCTGTTTTTCCTTCGAAAGCAAAATCATTAAAAGCTTTTACCATCTGACCGTTTGGAAAATAACCTAAATTACCAAACACGGCTTTTGATCCTTCATCATCCGAATATTTAGTAACCAGCAACTCAAAAGAAGCGCCACCCGCAATAGCCTGCTGAATGCTATCTATTCTCTTTTTGGCAACAGAATCGGCAAGTGTTGGTTGCCCGGTTTGAGGGTTAATTGTTCCTATTAATATATGACGGGCTTTTGCCGAATCGGGTAAAACCTTTGATCCTATCATACGGGCAATAACAATGGAATTCCCATCGTAGTAAGGACCATATACTTCACCCGGCGACAACTTAAATAAAGAATCTTTAACGGGTATCTGAATTCGGCTTTTGCTCATATAACCATCGAAGAACTGCGATTTTGTTCCCTGCCTGGTAACGAAAACACCAGGATCTGCAGCCTCAGCCAGCGGTTTTTTCAATTCTTCCATTTTGTTCCACAAATTGACGCTATCCTGTTTATTGGCTGCCGCATTAAACAGCACATAGGCAATACTCCTGCTTTTTTCCTGTTTAAAATTGTCTTTATGTTTTTGAACATAATCGTTAATCTCCGCATCAGTAACTTTTACTGATGAATCGGCAACTGTTGAATACGACAATCCCACGAAAGAAATATCTGCCACCTGGCCCGTTACCGCATTTTGTTTTTCAATTAACCATTTGGGTATATAAGTGCCGTTGGTGAAAATGGTCATGAGCTTTTTTTGTATCTGGCTCAGTACAATAGGATCAATCAACTGGTCATTCACCTGCCTGAGTTGAACGGCATCCTTACTTTTTTGCAATGTTTTAAAAGCGTTGCGTGCCGCTTCAATATTATATATGCCTGTTTTAGGATCGGTGAACTGTTGTTTAAATTCCTGCGGTGCATTTTCACTAAATAACAATTCAGTAAATTCTTTGGATGTAAAGTCTATACCCAGTTTGTTCGCTTCCGCTGTTATCAGTTCTTTGCTTATTAAGCCATTCCATATCTGGTTTTGGATTTCCTGACGCATAGATTCATCAATGCGGTATCCCTGCGACTGGTACTGAGCTTCCATAGCCCTTACCCTTTCATCAAAACTTTCCCTTTCAATAGAAACACCATTTACTTTTCCTACAGTGGAAGAAGGGGCAGTAAACAAGTGGCTACCTCCTCCAACAAAAGCATCCTGCACCAAAAAACCAATTAAGCTGATACCGATAATCCCAAATACAAAAACAGCCGCTTTGTCCCGGATAGTCTGAATAATAGACATATAGTAATAAATGTATTTTTTATGGACGGCAAAAATAGGGTAATATATGTTTATCAACAAATTGTGGAAAACGACTGTAAAGCAGCACTCCTCCTGCTTTTTATAAAGTGGATATCGGCCAGTGCGCGCAGGGCAATAAAAAAGGAAAGAATCGCGTTTATAGCAATCCACATCCCATTGTTGATACACACTCTTTTATGTTGAAAACCCCCGGTTTAATCTTTTTTTAATGTGCTGTTCCGGACAACATATTATTTTGGAAATCTCAGTGTTTTCCCAAGCAGTGGAATAATGCCCTGAAAAATAAATTTCACCACAGTTTATTAACAGCAGATTAATAAAAAATTAGTAAAAACTTATACGCAGGTCTAATCCTTCAACATTGTTAATAACACTTGAAAACTCACCCTGTTATTTATTTACCACCTGTGAACAGTTTGTGAATGACAGTGTATAAAGTATTAGTTTTAACTTTGCCAAGAAACCGGTTTATATATGTTTCCCCATATTAACAGTTGTAATAGTAATAGGGCTTTTAAATAAATAATTAATTATTATTAAATACTATGACACTAATTAACATTAATGAGGCAAAGAAAAATGTACAGCAGGTTGGTTTTTTAGATGTTGATATTGACGCCCACCTGGATCTGTTTAAAGAGATAGAAAGATTGAAGAAGGAAAAGAATGCAGTAGTTTTGGCACATTACTACCAGGAAGCTGATATACAGGATGTAGCAGATTATATTGGTGATAGTCTTGGGCTGGCGCAGCAGGCCGAAAAAACAACCGCAGACATTATTGTTTTTGCGGGAGTGCATTTTATGGCGGAAACAGCGAAAATTTTAAATCCCGGTAAAAAGGTTTTATTGCCCGATTTTAAAGCTGGTTGTTCGTTGTCGGATTCGGCTCCTCCTTTGCTATTTAAAAAGTTTAAAGACGAGCACCCCGGTCATATTGTTATTTCTTATATTAATTGCTCTGCAGGAATTAAGGCTTTAAGCGATATTATTTGTACTTCTTCTAATGCCAGGCAAATAGTAGAGAGTTTACCGGAAGATCAAAAGATCATCTTCGCGCCTGATAAAAACCTGGGTGCTTACATAAATAAGAAAACCGGTCGTAATATGGTATTGTGGAATGGAGCATGCATGGTACATGAAATTTTTAGCAGGGAAAAGATCACGAAACTAAAAGTAAGACATCCAGATGCCAAAATAATTGCACATCCGGAATGTGAAGATGCTGTGTTGCAGTTGGCCGATTTTATTGGTTCCACCACACAGTTGCTGAAATTCACGGAAAAGGATGAGGGTAAGGAATTTATAGTGGCTACGGAAACGGGCATATTGCACAAGATGCAAAAAAATTCTCCTGATAAAATTTTCATCCCTGCACCGCCGGATAACAGTTGTGCCTGTAACGACTGCCCGCATATGAAGCTGAATACACTTGAAAAATTATACCTGTGCATGGAGTATGAGTCGCCTGAGCTTACAATGGATGAAGATTTACGATTAGCGGCTTTGAAGCCAATCAGGCGTATGCTGGAAATAAGTGCATCCTTAGGCTTGTAAGCGGGCTTTACAAGCTTTAAATCTATCTTCCCATATATACCATCAAAATCTGAATATCGCTTGGATTAACGCCCGAAATGCGGGAGGCCTGACCAAGGGTTCTGGGTTTAACCCTGATAAATTTTTGCCTGGCTTCTGTAGAGAGAGCGGAAATATTAAAATAATTGAAATTTTCCGGGATAATAAGGTCTTCGAGCTTGCTCATTTTTGAAACCAGCTCTTTCTCCTTCTCTATATATATATTATATTTAATTTGAATTTCAGCCTGTTCTATAACTTCTTGTTTAGTGTTTTGGATAGCCTCAGATAATTTGGGTAAGGCTGTTTGTAAATCGGTAAGGCTAATACCTGGACGAAGCAGGAGTTGAGCTGCTTTTTGCTTTTGAGTAAGAGGAGCTGTAGGAATACTTTGAAGGTATGAATTTATATCTTGTGGCTCAATTGATAAAGTATTTATTTTATTTAATATATAATCAATTGAAGTTCTTTTTTCTTCCAGGGCTTTCATTCTTTTTTCTGAAGCTAATCCTGCTCTATACGATTTTTCGGTTAATCGCAAATCGGCGTTATCCTGGCGCAGTAATGTTCTGAATTCTGCACGACTGGTAAACATCCGGTAAGGTTCTTCTGTTCCTTTACTGATCAAATCGTCAATGAGAACACCTATATACGCGTCACTTCTGTTAAGTGTAAAGGGCGCTTTATTTTGGGAGGTAAGATGAGCATTCATTCCGGCTATCAATCCCTGGCAGGCAGCTTCTTCATATCCGGTGGTGCCGTTAATTTGTCCTGCAAAAAAGAGATGCTGAATAAGTTTTGTCTCTAAAGAATAATGGAGTTGAGTAGGGGGAAAATAATCATATTCTATGGCGTATCCTGGTCTGAACATTTTTGCGGTTTCAAAACCAGGGATCATGCGAAGCGCCTCAAATTGTACTTCTTCCGGCAGTGAAGTGGAAAATCCGTTTACGTAGATTTCTACCGTATTCCAACCTTCCGGTTCTACAAAAATCTGGTGGCGGTCTCTTTCAGCAAACCGGTTTATCTTATCTTCAATACTGGGGCAGTATCGTGGGCCAATTCCTTCTATTCGGCCCGAATACATGGGGCTTCTGTCGAACCCGGTTTTAAGAATGTCGTGAACAGTTTGATTGGTATATGTGATCCAGCAGCTTCTTTGCTGTTGAGCCTTAATTTTAGGAACAGGGGAGAAACTGAAGCCACTGATTTCCTCATCTCCTTTTTGTTCTTCCATTTTAGTATAATCCAGGCTTCTCCCATCTATGCGGGGTGGGGTTCCTGTTTTTAACCTGTCGCTCTCAAATCCCAATTGTACCAGTTGTTCTGTAATACCTGTTGCTGCTTTTTCAGCAACTCTTCCACCGCCGAATCTTTTTTCGCCGATATGAATTATACCATTTAAGAAAGTACCATTGGTGAGGACTACCGCTTTAGCTTTTATTTCATGTCCCATGCTGGTTATTACGCCGCAACATTGTCCATCTTTAACGAGCAAACCATTAACCATATCTTGGTAAAAATCCAGGTTGGGTGTTTGTTCAAGCATTTCCCTCCATTTTTTAGAGAAAAGCATCCTGTCGCTTTGTGCTCGTGGGCTCCACATTGCAGGTCCTTTGGATTTGTTCAGCATTCTAAACTGGATCATTGTATAGTCGGTAACGATACCCGAATAGCCGCCGAGGGCATCAATCTCCCGTACTATTTGCCCTTTTGCAATTCCACCCATAGCCGGATTGCAACTCATTTGAGCAATGGTTTGAAGGTTCATGGTAATCAATAAAACCTTGCTGCCCATATTTGCTGCGGCTGCTGCGGCTTCGCAACCTGCATGCCCGGCCCCAACCACAATTACGTCGTATACTGAAAACATCTGGCAAAATTACAGTAGTGAAAAATAATAAGGATATTTATTTGCGGCTGGTTGATGTATCATAATAATGTTTCACGTGGAACCGACTTTAATTGCATGAAAAGTTCTGAACCATAAAATAGTGCTTTGACGGCCCTTTAATTGGAAAGAAGGACACACCTATATACTTCATATCGGGATCGAGTATATTTTTACGATGTCCAAGATTTTGAACACCAGCGTCAATAAGAAGGAAAAGTACTGCTTGTAAACCATCTTTCTTTCCCTCATAAACATTTTCTGAGACACATTCAAAATACCCAAACCTGTTGAGACGCTCTTTAAAGGATTCACCTTTTGAAGAGTTATGTGAAATGCTGCGGCGGTTGGAACCCAAATCTTTGGTATGACTACTGGCTATTTGATTTAATTTTTTTGAAGGGATAAGCGGTGGCAGAGCCGAAAGATTTGACAGGTCATGGATCAATGACCGGGTGTAATTGCTTTTTGCTTCTGGAAATTGCTTTAAAAAGGGCAATAATATAATGGTGGAAAATTGTTGGGGTTCCTGCCTTGCATAATTTATCCAGTAAACAGCCTCTTTTTCTTCTGCATTTAGTTGCAAGTACGCTGGGCTTGCGGATAGCCAATTTTCCAATGCTGTATCTTTTACAGGGGTAATGATAAAGGGTTTATCATTCAAAACAATAGAGCCCTGTCCAAAGGCGGTGGTAAAAAAAAGAGACACAATAATTATAAGAAGAAAACGTTTCACGTGAAACAGCGTTTATTTTATATCAAAATATAACTGCAATAAACGATCTTCTTTGGCTCTCATTTCAAATTTATCGTTTTTTAACTTATCCTTATAGCCGCAGAGATGCAGCACTCCATGAAAAATTACACGGTGCAATTCTTTATTAAAACTGGTATGCATTAATTGGGCGTTTTCCTTTACCCGTTCTGCACTGATGTATATTTCACCATCAATCTTTCCCGCCTCTCCAAGCTCAAAAGTTATGATGTCTGTATAATAATCATGCTGTAAATATTGCCTGTTTATTTCAAGGAGGTATGCATCAGTACAAAAAACATACCGTAGGCTAACAAGGGTTTTGTTTTCGTTTTTAAAAATGTCCCTGATAAATGATTTTAATTTTGTTCTTCGAATAAGTGCGAAGTTTCGATATGGGAAGAAAAAATGAATAGGGGCCATTAATATCCTTTTCCAAAATTCGTAAATAATGCTGCAAAACTACCAATAGATTTGCTGATATGAAAAGGCTTTCTCAGATAAGTCCGGGCATTGCGGTCATCATCAGGCAAATTGAAAATGATGAATTTTTTTTAAAACTGATGGAGATGGGTTTTATTCCGGGAGAGGTAATTACCATTGAACAGGTTGCTCCGCTGGGTGATCCCATTTCTGTATCTGTTGCCGGATATAGTTTAAGTTTGCGGTTAAATGAGGCTAGGAGCGTACTGGTAGAGGAAGTATATAAAAAAACAGCCTGATTGTTTTTTACCCCATGCAGATCGGTTTATATTTTGGTTCGTTTAATCCCGTTCACCACGGACATTTGATCATAGCCAGCCATATAGCCAGCCATACCAGCCTCGACCAGGTATGGTTTGTTGTATCACCTCAAAATCCTTTTAAAGTATCGCACTCGTTGCTCAACGAATACCAGCGCTTCCATCTTGTACACATTGCCCTTGAAGGAGAGTTAAAGCTGAAGGCTTCCGATATTGAGTTTCATTTACCCAAACCATCTTATACCATAGATACTTTAACGTACCTGGAAGAAAAATATCCACAGCACCAGTTTGCCGTGATTATGGGAAGCGACAGTTTTAAAAATTTGCATAAATGGAAAAATGCAGATGTACTGATGAAGCGCTATTCCATTTTTGTTTACAACAGGGTGGGTTTTGAACCCGGCCTAAATCAGCCTGAAAATATTACGGTAGTGGATGCGCCATTGCTCCAAATTTCGGCTACGCATATCCGGGAGTTGGTAAAACAGGGAAAATCCATAAGGTACCTGGTACCGGATATTGTTAAAGAGGAAATTGAAAAGAACGGATATTACAGGTAAAATGTAGGCCGGCTTTGCGTTATCACTTTAAATAAGCAACCCCAGTAACAGGCAAAACAAAGCAATTACCGGCGCCGGTAAGCGGGTAAAGGTGAGCAGTAAAAAGGTTCCGGTAATTACGCCAATGTTTAAAAGGCTGATTGTATTTTCTTCATTTACTTCAAAGAACGAAATGTCTTTCATTAAAAAAAGGGTAGAAGCTGCCATAATGCCTACTACTGCTGCGTTTATACCCTTTAAAGCCCGGTAAATGACGGCATATTTTTTTAAATTATTCCAAACCGGGTAAAAAAACAATACAAGCAAAGCGCTTGGCAAAAAAATACCGAATGCTCCTATTGCGCAACCTATAGCCTGCATACCCATTCCTTCGTTTTTTAAAGCCTCCCCGCCTACAAACGCCGAGAACGAAAAAGTAGGCCCCGGTATAGCTTTTACCATTCCTGCGCCGGTAAGGAACTCGTTTTGATCAATGCGTATTACATTTTGATTCTTTTGTTGTATGCGTTCCGTATTGGGGCGAACAACATATTGTTCATACATTATGGGCATTAACACATCGCCTCCACCAAAAACCATTCCCCCGAAACGGTAGGTATTTTCGAAGAGATTAAAAGCTTTCCGGTGTTGCCATTCATTTTTTCGGGAAAGTTCACTAAATACCCCAGCCAATATAAATATTAAAAAAAATATTACTATGTTTCCCCACTTAATGGGTCTTGGTTCCACATTTATTTTTTCGGAAGTCTTTTCAGTGAAACTGGTGATCAGTCCGCCAAGCAAAATAACAGCGGGAAAAACCACTGGTGAATTAAAAAGAAAATAGGTAGTGATCATTGTACCAGCCATAATCAGTCGTGCAATGCGCTTGTTGGCCACCAACGTATACGCTCTAAAGGCAGCAAAGGCCAGGAAGCCTACAGCCATAGGCTTTATGAATTTAAACAGATCATTCTGGAGAGTGGTTTTACCGGCAAAATCAAGCGCAAAAGAAAGTCCGCTCATGAGCAGGCAGGCGGGCAATATCCAAAGCAGCAAGGTCAATACAGCCAGTGGCAGTTTACCTTTTTTATACCCAATAAGTGTAATGATCTGGGTAGAGGAAGCACCGGGCAACAACTGGCAAAATGCATTGTATTCTAATAGTTCCTGTTCAGTGATGTCTTTTCTTTTGGCAACAAATGTTTTCATCATCATTCCAAAATGACCCTGTGCCCCGCCAAAAGCTGTTAAGCTATATGCTATAACAGCTTTCAAAAAAGAAACGTGGCGCAAAAGTTTCAAATGCATTTCATAAAGCATTAAAAAGTAATCCTCATTTTTTAAGTCCTATTTCTCTTAGTCTCTCATCTAAATATTCACCTGCGGTTGTATCTGTGTAAGATTTAGGTTGCTTTGCGTAATAAATACTGGAATTTTATATGAAATTAGCATCAATTCTTTTAAAATTGTATTTCAAAGAAATATGCATGTAAATAAAAGTCTTCGGCAACCAACTGCCGGTATCATTTTTATTTGTGTAAAAACAATCTGATGAAAACAATTATTGTACCCACAGATTTTTCCCCGGTGGCTATCAATGCCATGCATTATGCTTTAAATATGGCCCAGGTTATTCATGCCCGCATTATGCTGCTGCATGTATACCAGATGCCTGTGTCGTATAACAACAGCGATATTCCGCTTCCGCTTATGGACATTGGTGAACTGGAAAAGATCAACAGAGAAAGACTACAGGAATTAAAAGAGCTGGTAGAGCGTACTTCTTCGGGAAATGTAACAATAGATGCTGAAGTAAAATTGGGCGACCTGGCAGATGAGCTGGAAACAATTTGTGCTGCCACACAACCCTTTGCCATTGTTATGGGAACGAAAGGCAGCGGATTTGTAGAAAGGCTGTTGGTGGGTAGTGCTACATTATCGGTGATCAGGCGGTTAACCTGGCCTGTTCTTGTTGTTCCGCCGGGAGCAATTTTTAAAGGAATACACAAAATAGGATTTGCCTGCGATTTTAAAAAACTTGTAGAAACCACGCCTGCGGCATATATAAAAGAGTGGGTAAAAACATTTGATGCAACCATGAGTGTTTTGAATGTTGATGATAAAAAGAATGCTGCAACGGGTAATACAGAGGAACAGTCTGCCTTATTGGATGACCTGCTGGGAGAAACCCATCCTCAATATTTTTTTATTGATAACCCCGATGTGGTTAATGGCATTAATGCGTTTGCTGAAAACAATAATCTTGACCTGCTTATTGTAATACCCCGCAAGCATCGTTTATTGGAATCGCTGTTTCAGAAAAGTCATACCAAAGAACTGGCCTTTCATTCGCATATCCCTATTTTGGCGGTGCATGAGGAGGAATAAGTAAAGATTTATGGTTTGTAATTTATCGTTGTATTTGCTTCAGATTTCCTGCTTCGAATTTTATTTATGATTTGTATCCTGGTTCTTTTCTCAGCGCATGGAACGACAAAAGAAAATAACAGCCGACGGTTCACACACCATATTCGAATCGGATATTGATGTAACCTATCATTCCGTGTACGGCGCAATACAGGAAAGCAGGCATGTATATATACGGTTCGGCTTGCAATACATGATCAGGCAAAGAGATACTGCATCTATTAATATCCTTGAAATAGGTTTTGGCACAGGGCTCAATGCATTGCTAACGCTGGAGGCAACGGAAGAAACTCAATTAAATATTCATTACCATGCCATAGAACCGTTTCCGCTGAGTGAGCAGGAGCGGGCGGGCTTAAATTATTGCACGGTACTGCACCGCCCGGATCTGGCGTTACCGTTTGAGCATATGCATACTGCTGCATGGAACAAACCGGTTGCCATTTCGCCCCGGTTTACTTTATGCAGGTACTGTACAACACTACAGCAGTTTCAGCCTTCAAAATTATTTAACCTGGTATATTATGATGCCTTTGCGCCCACCGTACAGCCTCAATTATGGACAATTGAAACTTTTAAGGAAATGTTCAATTGTATAGAACCGGGCGGCTCAATTGTAACCTATTGTTCCAAAGGTGCTGTGCGCCGCGCTTTGACTGATGCGGGTTTTTCGGTTGAAAAAATGCCCGGCCCCGCGCATAAACGCGAGATGATCAGAGCGGTGAAGCCAAAAGAATAAAATGCAGCATAAAAATTACAAAATGTGGCCGCCATACAGGGATACCGTTACCGCAGGGCATACCGTTTTGTAAATTGCCTAAAACTCCGCACTTCCCGGCGTTCTCGGGAAAGCAATGGCGTCGCGGATATTGCTCATGCCGGTAACGAACTGTACCATGCGTTCAAAGCCCAGTCCAAAGCCGGCGTGGGGCACGGTACCAAAGCGGCGGGTATCTAAGTACCACCATAATTCTTCCGCGGGTACATGCATGGCTTCCATGCGTTGCAGCAACTTATCCAGACGTTCTTCACGCTGTGAGCCGCCAACAATTTCGCCAATGCCGGGCGCCAAAATATCCATGGCGGCAACGGTTTTGCCATCATCGTTCCGGCGCATGTAAAATGCTTTTATATCCATCGGGTAATCCGTAACAATAACCGGCTTCTTAAAATGCTTTTCCACCAGGTATCTTTCGTGCTCGCTTTGCATATCAATGCCCCACTTTACTTCGTACTGGAACTTCTTTTTTTTGTAGGCAGGCGACTGTAATAAAATATCAATAGCCTGTGTGTAAGTAATCCTTTCAAAATCATTGTTGAGTACAAAGTCTAATTTTTCTATCAATCCCAGTTCGCTGCGTTTGTCCTGTGGCAGTTGTTTTTCTTCATCCGCCAGGCGTTGCGCTAAAAACGCCAGGTCGTCGGGGTTATGCTCCATGGCATAGCGAATAATATATTTGATGAATTCCTCGGCCAGGTTCATATTATCTTCCAGGTCGCAAAAAGCCATTTCAGGCTCAATCATCCAAAACTCCGCCAGGTGCCGGGGGGTGTTTGAATTTTCGGCCCGGAAAGTAGGTCCGAACGTATATATTTCACCCAGCGCAGTGGCGCCAAGCTCGCCTTCCAACTGACCGCTTACTGTAAGGTTTGTGGCACGTCCAAAAAAATCTTCTTTGTAATTAATAGTGCCATCATCGGTTAGCGGAGGGTTTTGAGCGGGCAAAGTAGTTACTCTGAACATTTCACCTGCGCCTTCGGCATCGCTGGCCGTAATAACGGGTGTATGCAGGTACACGAATCCCCGCTCGTTAAAAAACTGGTGTACAGCAAAGGCTAAGCTGTGCCGCACCCTAAATACTGCGCCAAACGTATTGGTACGAAAGCGCAGGTGAGCGATCTCTCTTAAAAACTCAAGACTATGTTTTTTGGGCTGGAGCGGGTATTTTTCTGCGTCGCTGTCGCCCAGAATCTCTATGACCGTGGCTTTTAATTCCAGCTTTTGGCCCTTACCCGGGGAAGGGATAACTACGCCGGTAACCTTTAAAGAGGCAGCAATGGTGATGCGTTTCAATATGGCTTCGTCGAATTTTCCCAGTTCAGCAACCACCTGCAGATTATTATTGGTAGAACCGTCGTTAAGTGCAATGAACTGGGTATTTCTAAAACTGCGTACCCAACCCATAACCGTAACTTGCTGGCTGCCTGGCTCCAGGAGCAGCAGTTGCTTTATTTTAATTCTTTTGTTGAACATATGATTCTTTTTAATCAGGCCTTCGCTAAAATGTACTTTAACAATGAAAGCGCACAAAGATAAGGGAGTAAAAATTTTTTTAGATTCCGGAAATTTGATGTATTATTGCCACGGAATCGAACTGATCAGTTCTTACCAAGCTCCGGGATTTTATCAGTTTTAGCCATTCCGCACCAATTTCATTCAACCAAAAATTCATTTCACATTTCTCTTTCAAATTATCAAGGTGTTTTTGATAAGAGGTTAAACCGCTAAGTATATTTATGTACGACATTCTGCAACTGAATGATATGCTCGTTCCTGAGCTGCTTGATATTGCCGAGCAATTGAGCATTGCTAACGCTAAAAAACTCGATAAACAGGAACTCATCTATAAAATATTAGATAAACAGGCTATAGAAAACAGTGCTGAAGCCAAAGGCACAGAAGAAAAAGGGAAGCGCAAGCGTGTTGTTAAAACAACAACGGCCAACAGTACCGAAGAAGCGCTTGTAGAATCCGAACCGGAAAAATCAACTGCACCCGCCAGGAAAAGAAAGATTGTAGCCGCCGAACCGGAAAAAAAATCGGATAGAAAAATAGTAAAAAAGCCAAAACTTTTTCAGGAAGAAACCCCTGAACAAATTGCAAAAAAACGGGAACAGGAAGCTGCCGCTCTTGCTGCTGCTGAAAAAGAAGAACAGCAGGAGCAGGAAAGCCAGTCGGCTGAAGAGGAAGCACCCCAGCCCGAAGAGGCGCCTGCCGAAGAATCACAGTCGGAGCGCAGGCAGTATCCAAACCGTCGCGAACAGAACTTTAACATTGAGTTCGACGGCGTAATAATGAGTGAAGGCGTTTTGGAAATGATGCCCGACGGATATGGTTTTTTAAGAAGCAGTGATTACAATTATCTTTCCTCTCCCGATGATATTTATGTTTCTCCATCGCAGATAAAATTGTTTGGATTAAAAACCGGCGATACTGTGTCGGGGGCAGTACGTCCCCCGAAAGAGGGAGAGAAGTACTTTGCTCTTCTTAAGGTTGAAACGATCAATGCCAAATCACCTGAAGAAGTGAGAGACAGAGTACCATTCGATTACCTTACGCCATTGTTTCCTTTCGAAAAGATGAACCTTTTCACGCAGCCTACTACATTAAGCACACGGATAATAGATTTGTTTACACCAATAGGCAAGGGGCAGCGCGGATTGATTGTGGCTCAACCCAAAACCGGTAAAACGGTTTTGCTGAAAGATATAGCCAATGCAATTGCCGAAAATCATCCGGAGTGTTATATGATGATCGTGTTGGTTGACGAACGTCCGGAAGAAGTAACCGACATGGAAAGAAGTGTGAGAGCTGAGGTTATCGCTTCCACCTTTGATGAACCGGCTGAAAAGCATGTTAAGGTTTCTACCATAGCACTGCAAAAAGCAAAACGCCTGGTAGAATGCGGCCATGATGTGGTTATATTGCTTGACTCTATTACCCGTTTGGCCCGTGCGCACAATACGGTAGCACCTGCATCCGGTAAGGTATTATCGGGCGGTGTGGAAGCCAATGCCATGCAAAAACCAAAACAATTTTTTGGTGCTGCAAGAAAAATTGAGAACGGCGGATCATTAACCATACTGGCTACTGCATTAATAGATACCGGTTCAAAAATGGATGAAGTAATCTTTGAAGAATTCAAAGGAACCGGTAATATGGAACTGCAGTTAGACAGACGGTTGGCTAACAGGCGCATATTTCCTGCCATTGACCTGGTGGCCTCTTCTACCCGCAGGGAAGACCTGCTGCTGGATAAGGATGTATTGAAAAGAATGCATTTGCTTCGTAACTACCTGGCAGACATGAATGCAGAAGAAGCGATGAATGAATTGCTGAAACGCATGAGAGGAACAAAAGACAACCAGGAGTTTTTGGCCAGTATGAATAGCTGATCAGGCAGAAGGCTTTCAGCAATCAGCCTTCAGCCATAAGCTGGAAGTGAAAAGAAGTATTCAATTTGTTATTATTAGAAGTACTGATCTGATCGCTGACGGCTAATACCTGATAGCCTCTTCATAATTCCATAGATCCGGCATTTTTAAAATGCCCGTTTAGTTTTATCTTTTCCTTTAATGCCTCTGTTTCGGTTAACACGGATATCATTTTATTGAGATGCCGCTTTAAATATTCCTGCCTTTGTATTTCCTGTGTGAGCCCAAGCAGTTCCTGCTCCTCCTCAATAGAAAGCCCGGCATGATGCGCAATATCATAAGCGCTTAATTTTTCATCCGGTTTATTAAATGGTTTAGTAATTTTTAAAAGCCCGTGCATTTCCCTTAACCGTTCCAATACTTTTTTCATCAACAGTTTACTTCCGTTTTCATTGGTGGGGGGATAGTGAACAATAGCGCCACTGTACAACTTATCGGGAATTCTTTTGATGAGTTCCAGTAAGCGAAAAACCGTTACTCCTTTCGTACGGATATCCATTTCTCCATTATCATACACTTTTACCAATTCCTGAACTTTAACCAAAGTACCTATTTCACCAATCTGTTGATTAATAACGGCGGGTATACCAAACGGTTTTACGTCGCTGAAACATTCTTTGATCAATTGTTTATAGCGGGGCTCAAAAATATGGAGGTTCACTTCTTCCCCCGGAAATACTACAATGTTTAATGGAAAAATAGGTATGAAATTGGTCATTGATTGTAAGTTGCTGAATAAGAAATGCAATTCCCCTTTGCATGACCGGGCTTATACTATCCATTCTGCCGTTCCCCATAGCCATTCCTGTTCCCCATTGTCCGTTTCAACCATCAGCAGCCCGTCTGCGGTAACTCCCTTCACAAGCGCTTCTATCAAAACTCCATTTTTTTTAAATTTAATCTTTTCATTTAGCTTATACATTGCCTGTCCATAGTCTTCTAAAATTTGTTTTTGGTTTCCTGCTTTCAGCGCGTTATATCGTTGTTCCAGGAAAAAGCAAAGTTCCCTTGCCCCTTCTATCACCTCAAAATTTTTGCCTGTTATTTCCCTGAGCGATATAGCCTTTTGTAAATCTTCCGGGAAACTAACCTGGTTAATGTTAAGGCCAATTCCTGTAACAGCAAACAACCAGTGTTCGGATCTTATGATGTTCTCTATTAATATCCCACCTGCCTTTCTGTCACACCAGTATATGTCGTTTGGCCATTTAATTCGGGTTTGAGCGCCCGCGTATTTTTGAAAAAAGTCATATGTGCCCAGTGCAATGGCGGCATTTAATAAAAAAGACTGCATGGGAACTAAAAAACCGGGCTGTAAAACGAGGCTTAAAATAATGTTTTCGCCCTTGCTGCTCAGCCAGCTTCTACCTCTTTGACCTTTACCCTTTGTTTGCTCTAATGCAAACCATGTATCACCGTGCTTTGCCAAACGGGCATGAACCATTTGCATGGCATAGTTGTTGGTACTGTCAATACTGGGTATTACGGTAAAAGAATGTCCTAAGGATTGCATAAGAGAATACCGAATTAATTGCTATTTTTGAGCAAGTTAGATAATTGAAAAAACAAATAAGCAGTCGTAAGGCGATGCTTTTAAAATATAATCAAATCAACTCCAAAAGAAGGGGTAAATCTAAAATTGATTTCTATTGGCAGCATTACAGGTGTTAACTGCGCGGCCCAAACGTGCAGCCAGGTTGACGAGGAATAGTAAGCTATTTAAAACCATCATCAGCGCCATCCGTCAAAAAAAGGGAGAGAATATTGTTTCGCTTGATCTGCGCAGAATACATGAAGCCGTTGCGGATTTCTTTATCGTTTGCGAGGCTACCAGCAATGTGCAGGTTAGGGCAATTGCTGATGCAGTTGAATCCGAAGTGAAGAAAAACACAGGCGAACTGCCGTATCACCACGAAGGTTACCAGGGCTTGCAATGGGTACTTATAGACTATGTAAACATTGTAGTGCATATTTTTCAGCCCGAAACACGAAAGTTTTATAAGCTGGAAGAAATGTGGAACGATGGCGATCATATAGAACATGATGCATAATCCGAAAAACAACGGTAATTATATTTTGTATGTTTAACTGGGGATATCCGGTTTTTATATTAATTTAAATATTTAAGCGAAGAAGTTTATGGCACAGGATAATAATCAGGGTAAAATACCGGGGTTCAATAAGCGACCAGAGGGAGATGACAAGTCTCCGCGTCGTGGTCCGAAATTCAGCATATATTGGATTTATGGCATTGTTGCGCTTTTGCTGGTAGGATATCAGTTATACAATGGGGCTACTCCAACGGCCACAGTAATATCGGATCTTCAGTTCCGCAATGAAATGCTTGTTAAAAATGATATTCAGAAGCTGGAGCTGGTACGCAATAAAGATGTAGTTAGAGTTTTTATAAATAAAGACAGTCTTAATAAGCCTATATACAAAGAGCTTTTGGGAGACAGGTGGGCTATTGTTGCCAAAACAGATGGTCCTCATTTTCAATTTGAAATCCCGGATGCAAAAACATACACAGGTACAACGCTTGCTGAATTTTATAAAGAGCATCAGGAGGTAAAGGAAGTTCCTGTTAAAATTGTGAGTGAATCGGAATGGTTTGGGTCTTTGCTCAGCTATATATTTCCCTTGCTCATGTTTGCCCTTCTGTTTATTTTAATGATGCGTAAGGTGGGTGGCCCCGGCGGCGGTGGCGGACCCGGCGGTATTTTCAGCATTGGTAAATCCAAGGCCACCCTGTTTGAGAAAGGTACTAGAGTAAATATCACATTTGCCGATGTGGCCGGGCTGGAAGAAGCCAAGCAGGAAGTAATGGAAATTGTTGATTTTTTAAAGAATCCCAAAAAATATACGGCCCTCGGAGGTAAAATTCCAAAAGGTGCTTTGCTTGTGGGAGCACCGGGCACAGGTAAAACCCTGCTGGCAAAAGCTATGGCTGGGGAAGCTCAGGTACCGTTCTTTAGTTTGAGCGGATCTGATTTTGTAGAAATGTTTGTAGGCGTAGGAGCAAGCAGAGTACGGGATTTGTTTAAGCAGGCAAGGGAAAAGGCGCCTTGTATCATATTCATAGATGAAATAGATGCAATAGGCAGGGCGAGAGGAAAAAATGTGATGATGAGCAATGATGAAAGAGAGAATACGCTTAACCAGCTACTGGTAGAAATGGATGGATTTGGAACAGACAGCGGTATTATTATTCTGGCAGCCACCAACAGGCCGGATGTGCTGGACAGCGCCTTATTGCGCCCGGGCCGTTTCGACAGGCAGATCACCATTGATAAACCCGATGTAAGAGGTAGGGAGGAAATATTTCACGTACATTTAAAGCCCATAAAAAAATCGGCAAAGCTGGATGTATTTAAATTGGCCGAACAAACCCCTGGCTTTGCCGGCGCAGATATTGCCAATGTGTGTAATGAAGCCGCATTAATAGCAGCCCGTAAAGGCAAAACCGAAGTAGAAATGAATGATTTCCAGGATGCGATAGACCGTGTAATTGGCGGACTGGAAAAGAAAAACAAGATCATCTCTCCTGATGAAAAGGAAATCATTGCTTACCATGAAGCAGGACATGCCATTTGCGGATGGTTCCTCGAACATGCTTATCCTTTACTGAAAGTTACCATTGTTCCCCGAGGTACGGCGGCACTGGGATATGCGCAGTATACACCCAAAGAGCAGTATCTCTATAATACAGATCAATTAAAAGATCAGGTTGCTATGACCCTGGGCGGAAGAGCGAGTGAAGAGATTTTCTTTGGAAAAATTTCAACCGGCGCCAGCAACGATTTGCAGCAGGTAACCAAAATTGCTTACTCCATGATTACTATATATGGTATGAACGAGAAGCTTGGAAACATCAGTTATTACGACCCCCAGCAGGAAAATTATTTTACCAAACCATTTAGCGAGGAAACAGGCAGAATAATTGACGAAGAAGTAAGAAAGCTGATAGATGAAGAATACAGCAGAACCAAAAATCTGCTGATGGAAAAAAAGGCACAGGTTGAAATAATTGCAAAAGAACTGTTGACCCGGGAAGTACTTTTTCAAAGCGACCTGGAGCAGTTGATCGGTAAACGTCCTTTCGAGGAAAAGAAACCGGCAGACGTAGTGCACGATCACCACCATCACGATGAAAATCCATCTTCGTCCAATGGTTCAGAAGGCGGCGGTATAAGCGCTGGTGTACCGCCTGCTGAAATCATACCTAAACCATAATGTAATGAAGATATCTCCTGCAAAGGAAAATATGCTTAAAAAAATACGAAAGGCACTGAGCACATCAGTGCCTTTGCCTTTTCCTCAAAGTGAAGGAAATAATTCAGTGTTTTTACCCCCTGCCGATGATGCTGAAATCGTTTTTGCAGAAGCATTTGGAAAGCTGGAAGGGCGGTTTTTATATTGCACCAATGAGTCTGAAATGCTGGAGCAATTGTCCCTTCTTATCCAGCAAAGGCAGTGGAAAGAGGTATTTTGTATAGAAACGCACCTGAAAGAAAAGCTTGCCACTTTAAATTTTGAGGGATTTTCTCAAAAGCCTTTACCCCTGGCAGATGCGGCCATTACCGGCTGCGAAGCGTTAATAGCAAGAACAGGATCAATCATGATGAGCGCGGCGCAGCAAAGCGGCAGAACAACCAGCGTATATGCGCCTGTGCATATTTGTGTGGCCTACGTTAATCAACTGGTGTATGATATAAAAGACGGACTGCAACTGATAAAAGAAAAATACACAGGCAAGTTGCCTTCACTTATTACTTTTGCAACAGGCCCCAGCCGTACGGCCGATATTGAAAAAACGCTGGTAGTTGGAGTCCATGGGCCTAAAGAAGTATTTGTGTTTTTGGTAGAGAATTGAAGCATTCAATTTATCTTGCACAAATGCAGGTTCTTACAGGGAAAAAAATATACTTTCTTTCTGACTTTCACCTGGGGGTTCCGGATCATGCTTCAAGCCTGAAACGGGAAAAACGAATTGTTCGCTTTCTTTCCGAAATAAAAGAAGATGCTGCAGCCATTTTTATCGTTGGTGACCTTTTTGATTTTTGGTATGAGTATAAAAAAGTCGTTCCTAAGGGCTTTGTTCGCATTTTAGGCAAACTGGCCGAATTAACAGACAGTGGTATACCGCTTTATTTTTTTGTAGGCAATCACGATATGTGGATGGACGGTTATTTTGAAAAGGAACTGAATATACCTGTGTTTTACGAACCGCAGCATTTTGAATTCAATGGAAGACAATTCCTGGTTGGGCATGGCGACGGGCTGGGCCCGGGGGATGAAGGATACAAGTTTTTAAAAAAAATATTTCGCAACAAAATGTGCCAGTGGCTGTTTGGTATATTGCCTCCTTATATCGGGATGGGTATTGCCCATCACTTCAGTAAAAGCAGCCGCGCAGCAACCGGCGAAGATGATGCGCGGTTTTTGGGAGAGGATAAGGAATGGCTCATCAGCTATTGCAGGGATATGCTGCAACAAAAACATTACGACTTTTTTATTTTTGGTCACCGCCATCTTCCCATTGATTTTAGGCTTAATGATAACAGCAGGTATATAAATTTGGGCGACTGGATCCGGTATAACAGTTACGCTGTATTTGACGGGCAGAGTCTTGAATTGAAATACTATCAACCCTGATGCGTTTTTCTCTTATCATATTATTATTTTGTTCTGTTTTTTACGTACAGGCGCAAACAGATTCTGCCACTAAAGCATCAGGCACTTCCTTTTTGCCCCCTGTTTCCTTGTATAGCGGCAAGGTTAAACAGTTCGCTACCGATAACCTGGGAAATATTTATGTGCTTACGCCTGCGGGCCTTTTAATAAAGCTTAACAGCAAAGGCGATTCCCTGAATGTTTTTAATGAAGTGCGCCGCTACGGAAATGTATATACAATAGATGTAACGAATCCTATGAAAGTGCTGTTGTATTATAAAGAGTTTTCAACGGTAGTAATGCTGGATCGTTACCTGAACAGGATAAATATGATAGATCTGAGGAAGTCGGGCATTTTTCAGGCAAAAGCGATAGGATTATCGTACGATAATAATGTATGGATATTTGATGAGCAATCTGCAAAACTTAAAAAGATTGATGAAACCGGCAGGGTGCTTAGTGAAACGACAGACCTGCGGCAGGTATTGGATGTTATGCCTTCTCCACACACCCTGATAGACAGGGACGGCTTTGTATATGTTTATGATGATTCAAAGGGGTTATATGTATTTGATTATTATGGCGCACTTAAAAATACTTTACCCCTAACGGGAATCACCGATTTACGGGTAATCGGCAAAACCATTGCAGGACGCAGGCAGAATAAATTAGTGAGATATACGTTGGGAACGCTGGAGTTGCAGCACCAGCCTCTTCCGGAAATCATACAGGATGCAGCAAAAATTTACATTACACAGCAGGGGGTCTATGTGCTTAATGAGTCTGGAATTCTAATGTATCCTTATCATTAAAGAAAGACAATATGAATGAGTTTTTGAACAGAATAGTTTTGAACAACAGTATAGGCGACTACCTGACCATTGGTCTTATTATTCTTGGTATGTACCTGTTGAAAAAGTATTTCAGCAGACCTATCGTTGCCGGCATTATTTTTTTATCAAAACGGATGGGTAGAAAAATAGACCGGCAGGCTTTTATTGACCTGATACTTGAGCCTTTGGAATATTTCATTATTATACTTACTGCCGTTACCGCCCTCTCTTCTCTGAACTTTCCCGAAGTGTTAAAATATAATTTCTATAAAACAGACACAAAAACAATCATTGACCGCATTGCGACAACACTCCTTATTGTTTCGTTTTTCTGGTTGTTATTGCGGATGATTGATTACCTGGCACTGGTTATTTCCAAAAATAACAAGAGCGAAGAAATGCAGGGAGAGCACCAACTGGTTATATTTATTAAAGATTTTTTAAAAGCCATTGTAAGTATAGCCGGTTTACTAACCGTTATCAAATTTGCTTTCCGGTACCAGATTATGGACCTTCTAACCGGGCTGGGAATAGTGGGCGTGGCACTGGCATTGTCTGCAAGAGAAAGCCTGGAGAACCTGATCGCTTCATTTATCATTTTCTTTGATAAACCTTTTGTAGTAGGTGATATACTTAAGGTACAGAATGTAACGGGTACGGTAGAAAGAATTGGTTTTCGGAGTACACGCCTTCGCACAACCGAAAAAACATATGTAAGTGTGCCCAACAAACAAATGGTGGATAGTATTGTAGACAACCTGAGCCTTCGCACCCAGCGCCGCGCCGATTTGAAACTGGAAATTGATACTGCAGCAACGGCGGAACAACTCCGGCAACTGCTGGAGGGGATGAAGGAAATCCTTCATCACCCGAAAATTGAAAACAGCAATCTTTTTTTAAACGACATTGTACAACAGGGATATATTGTACAAACCGATTATTATACTGCACCTATACCAATGGATGAGTTTAATACTTTAAAGCAGGAGATTAATCTCAAAGTGATACAACTAATGGAGGAGCTGGGGATTGAAATATCACAATCAGTCACTAGGATCAAACCCTGATTGATATAATTTCCGGACATAATTCCAGGCAATATTGCTTCGCTGGAAAGCTTACTTCTGCTATATTTTTCAGGTTTTTGCATTTTTGTGCAGGAATTTAATGTAATTTTAAAGGACTAAAACACTGCTCATGCAAAAAACAATACGGCCAGCGTGTTTGCTTTGGCGGGTCTTGTTTTCGAATCTATGTTTTGTAAAGATTGAACAAGGGTTTTCGCCCGCGATGCACAAATATCCATTTGGTTACGGGAACGCCTCACCTTAAATTAATAATCCATCCCACATAGTCAGCCGCTTCACGCAATTAAAATTTTGTTTACAATTCTATACCATCAAAAACACGATTATGAGAAAAATGCTTCATTGCGCAGCAGCGTTTACACTACTGCTGTTTTTATTGCCTCAAATGCTGCAGGCACAGGAAAGAACTGTTAAGGGAGTCGTATTGTCTGCGGAAGACAATACGGCATTAACAGGCGTTACCATTACGGTAAAAGGTACCCGGCGCGTTACCCAAACGGATGCCGGTGGAAATTTTACTATTCAGATTGCTCCGGGCCAAACGCTGCAGGTTTCGTATGTAGGTTACGAAAATCAGGAGATAACGCCGGGAAACAACGATGTGTTGAATATACGGTTACAGGTGGCGACAGGAAGCCTTGGAGAAGTGGTTATAACTGCGTTGGGCATTAAAAAAGAAAGGAAGGCGCTTGGCTATTCGGTCTCCGAACTGAATGCGGAGGAATTAATGAAAAACAAAAATACCAACGTTGTTAATTCTTTAGCGGGTAAGGTTCCCGGTGTAAACATTACGCAATTCAGCGGTTCTGCAGGCGCCGGAGCATCAATAACCATTCGCGGCGGTAATTCTACATCGGAGGGCAGGCAAAACCAGCCGTTATTTGTTATTGATGGCGTTATATATGATAACTCTACTACGGTTACGGGTAACACGGGTACAGATGGGATGAGCCGTAGTAATACAACTTTTTCAAACCGTATCATGGATGTGAACCCGGAAGATATTGAAAGCTTGTCGGTGTTAAAAGGAGCAGCGGCAGCGGCGTTGTATGGTTCCCGTGCGGCAGATGGCGTTGTTGTTATTACCACCAAAAAAGGGGCCGAAGGAACCGTAAAGGTTGATGTAACCAGCAGGGTTAGTACCTCCTGGGCAAACAAGCTGCCTGAAGTTCAAACCGGGTTCGGACCCGGTACTTATTCGGTTAATGGCGTTTTCAATAAAGAAAATATTTATAGTTCCTGGGGAGAAAAGATTACGGCGTCCGATAAGTTATATGATAATATCGGCAATTTTTTTCAAAATGGTATTATTTACGATAATAACGTTAACGTATCCGGCGGTACAAAAAACAGCTCGTTTTATTTATCCGGTTCTAACTTTAATCAAACAGGCATTGTTCCCAATACGAAATACGATAAAACTACTTTCCGGTTCAATGGCGAGCAAAAGTACGGTCGTTTGACACTGAATGCAAATGTTGCTTATTCCATAGCTAAAACCAACAGAACTTTGACTACCGCGGGGTTATATGGAAGCGGGGTGGGAAGCATGCAGGCATTGTACAGCTGGCCGCAAACATTCAATATAAAACAGTATATGAATGAGGACGGATCGCAGTACCGCCCGTTTGCAGGAACCCTTCCATTGGAAGACGATATTGATAATCCTTACTGGATTATTAATCAAAATAAATTGACCTCGCAAACCAAACGGATCACAGGAGGCGTGAGCGGTAATTATAAAATTACAAACTGGTGGGATGTTACAGCGCGTTTGGGTTACGATCAGTACATAACAAGTGATTATACCTATATCGCTCCGGGATCTGCCCTTGCCCCGCTGTACCAGAACGGGCGTTTAAGCAAACCCAGGTACGATTACTCATTCATTACAACAACTGTAATGAGTAATTTTCACAAAACATTTGGCGACTTTGATACGCACCTCATGCTGGGCACAACTACGGAAGATACGAGAACGGGCAGCCAAAACCATTGGGGATATAACTTTGTTACAGCAGGTACAATCAGTTTTAATAATATCGCTACGGAAAATAAATTTTTTACTGATGGAACGGGGCGTAAACGGCTGGTAGGTGCTTTTGGGGAAGCCGGAGTATCCTATAAAAATATTGTGTTCCTTACTGCAACAGGACGCAATGACTGGTCGTCTACCTTGCCTTTGGAGAACAGGTCTTATTTTTATCCTTCTGTGAGCGGCTCTTTTGTTTTTACGGAGTTATTGCCTAAAAACGACATCCTTTCTTTTGGCAAGTTCAGGGCAAGCTGGGCACAGGTTGGCAAAGACGCAAATCCATATGCTACCAATACTTATGTGTGGGCCCCCTACACTATTGGCTCTTATGTTCTGGTGGGCAATCAGTGGGCGGCAGGTAACCCCATTCTTAAGCCCGAAATTCAAAATTCCTGGGAAATCGGAGGCGAGTTTAAATTCCTGAACGGACGTATCGGTTTGGACTATACCTATTATCACAGCCAGACAAAGAACCAAATCGCACAACCACGGTTGGCCCAATCCGGAGGCTTTATTTTCAGTTCCCTTAATACCGGTTCTGTCATCAACAAGGGTATGGAAATTATGCTTACAGGCAAGGCAGTATCCCAAAGGAATTTTGGATGGGATATCACGTTTAATTTCTCCTATAATAAGGGAAGATTGGGAGATTTTCTTCCAGGTGTAGCCTATTTTTACCCAACAGATGCGCAATTCGGAACGGTTAAAGCGGCATCTGTTCCAAACGGTGGCTATTTTCTTGGAATGACCGGGCAACCTTACTGGCGCGAAATAGACTCAAAGGGGGAGGAAATTCCAAACGGACGCTACCAGGTTGATCCTGCAACCGGACTGTATAAATTGAAAACCAACAACCCGGTTGTTGGAAACCGTGAGCCAAGTTTCATTGGCGGGATCAACAATACATTCCGGTACAAGCAGTTCTCCTTATCGTTTCTTCTCGACATACGCAAAGGTGGCGATGTGTTTAACGGTACAGAATATGCACTCGTCGTAAACGGATTAAGCAAAAGAACTTTACTCAATGACAGACAATCGGTAACCGTAGCCGGGGTTAACAGCGTAACCGGAGAAGATTTTACGCAAACTTACGATGCGAACCAGTCTTATACTATCGGTAATACAACCTATGCAGGCACAAACATGATCCAGCGGTACTGGTCGAACTATGCGGCCAATTCCATGAATTTCATTACATCGGTAAATTGGGTGAAACTGCGCTCTTTATCATTAACGTATGACTTTTCCGGTATCGCGAAGCGTCAAAAAGTTATCAAAGGACTTTCCGCAACTGCAGTAGGCACCAATTTATTTACCTGGACAAATTACAAAGGAATGGATCCCGAAGTAAGTGCAGCAGGGGGAACGGGAGGTTCGGGTTCTATGGGTATTGATTATTTGGGAGTGCCTGCAGTAGCAAGTTTCACATTTGGAGTAAATATTACATTTTAATCAATGAAAAAAACGAAGCATGAAAAATTTAATCTATATAATACTCGGTTGTGTACTGGTGGCAGGTTCCATTTCGTGTAAAAAGTGGCTTGACGTAAACACCGATCCGGATAACCCGAACAATCAGAGCGTACTGATCCAAAACAGGTTGCCCTGGATTGAACATTTTTATATGTACTCGGCAGGGGTTGCCAATTACCGTACTGCTTTGCAGGCGGGAATTTATTATACCACCAGTGCCAGCGGTAACACATTTAGCACAACATGGGCAGCCGCTAATGGGAACTCTACAACCCCCTATCAAACCTGGTTTGTGGCGGTATCTTCCAATGTGATTGATATGTACAATACCGCTCAAAAACAAGGCGCCTATCATTATATGGCTGCGGCTAATGTATTCCATGCGCTGGGCTTTATGCAAATGCTGGACCTGTATGGAGAAATGCCGTATACAGAAGCCGCCACTGGAAATCCGAGTCCTAAACCTGATGATGGTAAAACCATTTTCAACGGGTGTATGGATAAATTGAATGAAGCCATCAGCCTTTTCGATATGGCACAGGAAGCCGGGGCGCCCGCACTTTCTGTTGGCGATTATATGAATAATGGCGATGTGGGTAAATGGATAAAACTATGCTGGGGATTGAAAGCCCGGTATATGCTGAAGCTTTCAAAAAAAACAGATTTGTATAATGCAGATTCTGTTCTTTACTGTTTATCGAAAGGTCCGCAGTCTAATGCCGATAATACAGTAGTACCATGCTTTAACAACAGTACTGTAACCGACTTTTTATTAGGCGACCCTGTTGTAACAAATGGCAACTTTAATTATGCGGCCTATGGAAGTGGTCAGCGTATTTCACAATATTACTACAACCTGTTGACGAATCTTCGTGGTTCCGGGACAACAGATCCCAGGATGACTAAAATTGTACCTGCCTCCATGTCGAATGTTAAATTAGATGCCAGCGGTAAGGTATCATCTTATGCATGGAATCGTTCAATAGGGGTTGATTCTTATGGGCCGGCAGCCCGGTTAATAAAAGGTGGAGGCGCAAGGTCTATTTCAACGGCAACTTATGCTGCAACAAATACTTCAAAAGACTATACGATCGCCGATGAAACGGATCGTGCTAATTTTATTGCTGCCCAGGTTGCGGCAGGGCGAACCCATACGGTTAACGGGAATGTTGTAACAGTGACCTATCCGGCTGGTTCTATATATATAAACAGTAACAATTATGTGCTTGCCGGCGATACAGCTTATGTAAATATGCGTAGCAGCGCTCTTGCTACATCAGGCATTGACGATCAGCCTGCAACGGATGTTAGCTGGTATCCTTCAGCAGCAGCATATGCTGCCGGCGTTGTAGGTTCTACAGGGTCCTTCCAGGTTCGCCCTGTTTCCGATCAGGAGATTTTAACCTATCATGAGATGTGCTTTATTAAGGCTGAAGTTTATATGAGGAAAGGAGATGCCGCTAATGCTTATACGGCATATACAGATGGTATCAGGGCACATTTGAATATGATGCAGGCTAAGTTAACGGAATGGCAGGGTGGGGGCTATACCGCTACTAATCCGGATATGGCCCCTATGGATGAGGCTGCCATCAATGCTTATTTTATAAGTGATGCGGTTTGCCAGGCTTCTGGTTCTTTAACAATGTCTGATATTATGCTGCAAAAATACATTGCCATGGGTTGTAGCATTGAGAATTGGAATGACATGCGCCGGTTTAACTTTAGCGCTGGTAATGTAGATGGTTTTGGGGTTGTTTACCCTGGTTATCAACGGGGAGGCTTATTTACTGGTGAAGCCCAGTTAACAGGTGGTTCCCCAACAGATCCCGGTTATTGGATGCGCCGTTGGGCATTACCCCCGGTTTATGAAATACAATACAATTCTATAAATACACTTGCCTTAAATCCCCATGCCGCTGAACCGAACATCTGGAGTATGCCTGTTTGGTGGGATTGCGCAACAGATGATGAGTACTACGGATACCTCAAATAAGGACAATGCATTTTGGTTTTGAGTTGTTATAAAGGCTGGCTTAAAAGGCGGCCTTTTTTGTTGAGCTTTATTTGAAACTTGAAGACAAAAATTTTTTTACCTTGAGCATTGCTTACATTTGGTACATTATGGACCAGGAACAACTTACACTGGGCATTGGTACGCGGTTACAGCATACGCAATATGGCCCTGGCGTTATTGTAGGCGTTAAATACGCTGTTTATTTGATCTCTTTTATCAACCATGGTATAAAAGAAATTGATAAAACCGATCCACAGCTCGATGAGATCATCCCTGAAAATGTAACACTGGAAGTGGAAACAGTTTCCAATACGGAAAAGTCGTTGCTTAAAATTTTACGTTTATGGGGCGATGTAACAGAGAAAGTGCCTTTAGGCGACAGGTGGACTGGTGGTACTATGCTGCTGCAACCGGCAGACACATCCCTGAAGCCCAAAGAAATACCGGTAGAAATTTTCTTTCATAAAATTGTAATGCTGCGCGACAGGCTGAGGGTAATGGAACAACAGATCAATGCACATAAAAAGCTCAGTGACGAAGACAAAGTAAATCTGCAGCAATATATAACCCGTATTTATGGATCACTAACTACGTTTAATGTACTATTCAAAAACAAAGAACAATGGTTTGCCGGAGAAAAGGGCGGTAGAGAAGAGTGAGTTGCAGGTGATCTGATTACCGGCCCGTATGATTTCTATGTGTTAAAGAGAATATATGAATTATATTGCGAAACTGGCGGGGACTGATTATGTGCGTTTGGGCTCAGATAAGAATGGTATTGAATTTTTGCCGCCATAAATGTGCTGTAAAGAAAAAATGGTGCAGGTATGGCAGGTTTTTATCAGCATATCTGCACCAGTTGGTATATCATTGTGGTTGTTGTTTTTTCATATCTTTCCAAACATCCATTTCGCCATTGCAAACTCTTATAAATTTATAGCTGTTCTTATCTTCCAGATGTACGATATAGGTGGGAATACCTTTAGACTGAATGGTCAAAATTTCATCCACATAATTAATGCTGCAGTCGTAATAGGCACGTTTAACCATATCACGCACTTCAAAGGGTAATTTGTCTTCCGTATAGTTTTTTAAATTGCCCGTCCAGCTCCCTTTTTTATTATAATACACTTTGTTGCTTACTCCGTTTAATAAAAAGGAGGCCCTGAATCCGGCATCCGTTGGAATCCATATTACTCCGGTAACATTTTTATGTTCCTGTGAAAAATGTTTTATTGCCCTGGCGCTGACGGTACCAGAATTTATTGTGTAAACATTTCCTGGAACAGCGACTTTGCTAAAGCTGACATCATTTTTTGGTGAGATGCTATTGGATGACTTTTGAGCATAAGCTCCGTTCATTACTGCCATGACAGGAGTACATCCTGCCACTAAGGCAAAAATAATCTTTTTCATTTTTTCATTTTATTTTTTGTGAATTATGCAGTTCTCTGATTAGTTATTCAAACAGATCAGTAGGTTTATCGAAGACAAAAGGATTATTAAAATTGCTTTGCAAGCTTGCAGGTGAATTAGGCGCTATTCATGTCAGAACGAGTAAGGATGATACCTGTTTTGTGCGATTAAACTCTTTTCCAACCAGGCATCTTTTTTAAACCTTTATAACTTTGTCGTAATGGGAGGAAGGGCAGGAAACAAAAAACCATTTTTTTTCATATTATTTTTATTATCTTTCTGAAACACACTACATATCATGTCTTTTGACGGCTCACGCGTTGTTTCTTCTGATGAAGAATTAATCCAGAATCTTCAGGAGAACAATTTGCTTAAAAGAAAAGCCGAGGACGCGTTATTTAATCGGTATATCTATTTTATAAAGGAAGGGATAAAAAAATATGCATTGCAGGAAGATGAATCTTTTGATGCGTATTCCGATACCATCCTGCATGCTATTGATAACATCAGAAAGGGATATTTTGAAAACCGGTCTGCACTTAAAACCTACCTGTATAGAATATTTATTAATAAATGTGTTGACGTTTTGCGAAAGAAGACGACCAATAGGAACAGTGTTCATAAAACTTCATCCATTTCGGATATGCTGATGTTAATGGCCGATTCAGCTAAAACAGTTGTTCAGCAGATAATTGAACGAACGGATATGGATGTCTTAAGCAATAAGTTGCAGGAGCTGAGCGAGAATTGCAGGAAGCTTTTAACATTGTTTGCCGATGGATACAGCGACAAGGAAGTGTCGGTATTACTGGAATATAAATCAGCGGATGTAGTTAAAACAAGCCGGTTGCGTTGCTTAGATAAACTGCGGATGTTGTATAACATTAAAAGAGATACAGATGGATAATATGGAATATATTGATGATTACTTTAACCGTTCAAACACAGCCGAACAAAAGGAACAGTTTGAGCAGCGGATCGTCCGTGATATTTCATTTGCAGAGGAGGTGGCCTTTTATATTTCCACACACGAGGTAATTAAGGACCAACTTCAGATTGAAAAAAAGCAAAGGTTCAGAGCGGTATATGAACAGCAAAAGACAGCCCTGTCCGGAAAACGGCCGGTTAGACAGATGTGGAAATATGCGGTTGCTGCATGCACAGTGGCAGTGATAGCAATGGCTCGGTTACTGTTCAGTTCAGGCACTTCTCCGAAACAACTCGCGGATGACTATGTGCAGCAAAACTGGGAGACTTTAGATATAGCCATGAGCGCTGAGCCCGATAGTTTGCAAACAGGGCTGGCTTTATTCAATACAGGTAAAATGGCTCCTGCATTGTTACAGTTTGAGACCATTTTAGAGAGGGATTCAGCCAATTTCATGGCAAAGGAATATGCCGGCATTGCTGCCCTCCGCCTTTCTCAGTATGATAAAGCGCTCTTTTATTTTTCCGCACTGGCAAGTGATACCACCTTACACAGCAATCCAGGCAGGTTTTACCAGGCCATTGCTTTGTTAAAAAGAGGCGGGCCTGCCGATACAGATATGGCAAAAAAACTATTGCAGGAAGTAGCAGCAAATGATTTAGAAGGAAGTAAGGAAGCGAAACAGTGGCTAAAGAAGTTGGACTAACAGCAGCGGTTCGGGAATCAAATGGTATTCGTCTTTAGGATAGTTCTTCCTCCGTCCACCTGCCAAGCCCCCGTCGGATCAGCACGGGTTCGGGGCCGGTGCAGTCAATTACAGTAGATGGCGTTACTCCGCCGATGCCGCCATCTACAACGATATCCACCAGCTTATTAAAATTCTCTTCAATAATTTCCGGGTCAGTGTATTCTTCTACCATTTCACCCGGCAATGTTGTACTCAATACCGGGCGCCCCAGTTCCTTTACGATCATTCTTGCAATTTTATTTTCCGGCACTCTTATGCCCACTGTATTCTTTTTACTTTTCAGTATTTTAGGCACTTCTTTACTTGATGGTAGTATAAAAGTGTAGGGACCGGGAAGATGGGTTTTTAATATTCGGTATAAAGGAGTGTCAATGCTTTTGGTATAGGTACTCAAATCGCTGAGATCGTAACATACAAATGAAAAATTGGCTTTTTGAGGGTCAATTTGTTTAATCCGTGCAATGCGCTCAATGGCTTTATGCTGAAAGATGTCGCAACCCAAACCGTAAATGGTATCGGTGGGATAGATAATGATGCCGCCGTTTTGCAAACATTCTACTATGGTTTTTATTTGGCGGGGTTGCGGATCAACAGGATGTACGTGCAAAAGCATATGTGGTGAACAAATTAATTTTTAGTTATGAAGGCCGGAGCAAAGGATAAAAAATAAAAGACAAAAACGGATGCTTCAATGACCGGCTGTCAGCTCCAAACTTTTGTTCCTTCGCTGCAATTGGCGCAAATGTCAATATTCTTGCGACTGGTCATCAGTTGGCTGCGAAATTGTTTGTAATTATCGTTATGCCATATCTCTTTAAATGACTGCATTTTCAAATTGCCCAGGCGGTGCATAGCGTCTTTGTCAAAGCAGCAGGGAACCACCAGTCCATCCCAGGTAATTACATTGGCATGCCACAATTTCCAGCAATGGTTGTTCAGTTTATTTTTTACTATGTATTTTCCATCTTTGTCTTTTTTGTAACGGCTAAATTTGTCAGCAGAGGGAATCAGGTTGTTGGGATCACTCTCATAATCGTATACCTGTGCTGTTTTAAACCATACATCGTCAACGCCCACTTCCTTTGCCAATTGTTTCACTTCTTCTGCCTGGTGTTCATTGGGCTTTACTACGAGGAACTGGAAAACAACAAACGGAGTTTTGCTTTTCAGTTCTTTTTTCCATTTCACAATATTTTTAGCGCCTTCTAATACTTTATCTAATTTACCACCACGCCGGTATTGCTGGTATACCTCCTGTGTGGTTCCATCAATGGAAATGATCAGCCTGTCTAAGCCGCTTTCCACCGTCTTTCGGGCATTGGCATCATTCAGATAATGCGCATTGGTTGATGTAGCCGTATAAAGTTTTTTATCCGAAGCGTAACGAACCATTTCAAGGAAGCCGGGGTTTAGATAGGGCTCCCCCTGGAAGTAAAAGATCAGATATAAGAGTTCTTTGTGTATTTCATCAATGGTTTGACTGAAGAAATCTTTTTTAAGCATTCCTGTAGGCCGGGTAAAGCTTCTTAATCCGCTTGGACATTCGGGGCAACGCAGGTTGCACGATGTAGTAGGCTCAAAAGAAACAGAAATAGGATATCCCCATTGAACCGGTTTTTTTCTCCAGCGGCTTATATAATAGCTACTCAATACCTTGCCGGCATTCCAGGCACGGCGAAGGCTGAGCTTTGATAATAAATTGATGCTATCTTGAATATGTATGCCCGGCATTAACGTAAAGGTAAGAATATGCAGCGATCCATCTTGCATATAGCGGTCTGACCCTATATTGGAGGGTACCGACCGCTAAATAGCTATTTTAGCAATTCATCTACTCTCACCAGCCGATATTGTTTTTGTTTCAAGTAATCCACCAGTTCACCCAAACGATGATACATTTTATCGGTACGTTTGGCATCGGTGCCAATATGCAGTAATAAAATAAATCCATTCAATCCATGCGATTGTTCATATTTGGTTATGGATTGATATATGGTATCTGATGACCGGTAGTTTTTCATATCGGGTGTAGTATAATCCGCATTGCTTAATGTACCGCTTGTAAAATTGATCAGTTGTACGCCGGATTGACTTGTCCATATACTAATGCTGTCGTTGTACCATTCATAGGGCGGCAGAAAAAATAGAGCATCTTTTTGTGTAATGCCAAAGCTGCTCATGGCAGTATAGCTATGCTGCAAATCGGAGCTAAACGCTTCTTTTGTTACCAATAAGCTATCTCTTTGGTACCAGTCGCAATACAGCAAATGTTTATCGGAATGACTGGCCAGGTAATGCCCGTCTTTCTTTAAACGTTTAATGAGCTTGTTAAATGCCGGGTTGCGGTAAAAGTTTCCTGTAAGAAAGAAGGATGCGGTTACATTTTTTTCTTTTAATGTTTTTGCAATAAAATTGCCGCCATCTCCAAACTCATCTCCGGTAAATACAACAGCAACCGCTTTGACGGCTGTGTCGCCTCTTACTATACCACCATGATCATAACTGAATTTTTTTGAGTTACTGCCAGCTAACGTTTTTTTTTAACAGAAGTGTTTGAAGGCAGCGAATCGCCGCTTTCCCTGGCCGCCAGCAGGTATATCAGTGATGCCGTTCCGTCCATGGTGGGCTCGTTGGTACTGTAGTCGCCCGAATCGTCGTGATATACAGCCAATTGGCTTTGAAACTGCGCGTATTCGTCGCGTTTAGTAAGCTGCAAGCCTATGAGGTTTCCAAAAATACTTCCATACACCGGTCCATCCACAATACCGCCGTTAACCGGGAAATTGCCCACTTTTAAGAATGAAGCATGCGGGTCAGCAGGGGTATCGCCCCGGGCGGGCAAACCATATACCATGCTGGTTCCCCAGGGGTTGCAGCCAAACAACCAGTCAAAATTGGCCTGCTCCAGTTCTTCAAAACTTGTATCGCCAGTGGTTTGCCGGTACCAGTAGCATTGTATGGCAAATGAAGTGGTAAGATTATTGCTGCACCATATAAAAGGCACGCCACGTAAAAAGGCGTTTTGTTTGGCTTTGTTCCACACCAGTTCAATCCCCTTTTTGTAATAGCCTGCTACAGTATCCCTTCTATTATCGTTTAATTTTTTGATCAGTTCGTAATGACCCACATTAATAAAGGGGTACCACTGGTAATGACTGGCAGTATCGGCACCCAGCCAGGGGGTTAGTGGTTCTTTTTGGGCCAGGCTATACGCATAATCAATCCCATTGGTTCCTTTTAACTGCGTTTTAGCCCCATCGCCAAGCATCGCACCCGCCAGTTCCATGTCATCCACCCAATTGTCTTCGGCATAAATATAGGGTGATGCTACTGAAGCGGTTTGGGTGTTGCCGGGCTTTTTTAATCCAAAGGCAAAGGCGGTGTGTGACTTTTCTTTTAAGGTTTGCGAATAATCGTTATCCAGTGAACTAAAAACAGCGGATCCCAGGGAAAATGCGCTACTGAATTTACCTGCTGTGGAAGAAGTGCCTTTGGTGTTGTTCATGAACTTTCCCCGTATTTGTGGCTCCCCGCTAACGAAATAAACAGGCCGCTGGTATCCCCGTCCGTACTGACTGTCCATTCCGGGCATACGCATGCCGATGTGATCCCTGTCGTCGGCCACCTGGTTGAACATCCAGCCGGCACGCGGATGCATTTTTAACAGCCAGTCTAATCCCCAGCGCGCTTCGTCTAACACATCGGGTACGTTGTTACTTCCTTCCAGTCCGTTAGCCTGATGTGCATCGCCAAAAGCACCGGGAAAATCGCGGTAAGCGGCCAATAAGTGAAAGGTGGCATTGGCCGATGTGGTTACATATTGCAGGTAATCGGTTGCATCGTGCCAGCCGCCACTAACGTCAATGAACGTACTATCGGGCATAGGGCCATATAGCGTAAATCCGTCCTGCGTATGGCAACTGTCTTTAGTAACAGGATTAAACTTATTGCGTTGCTGCCGCATATAATACAGGCAAAAATCGGCAGCGCCTTTGTATACATCGCTGCCAATTTCAAATTCGGGGGATACCGTATTGCCTGCCTGCAAATAATACCGCCCTGCTTTTTTAAATGCGGAGAAATTGAAACGCATCGTTTCACTGAATGGCCCGTAAGTACCAAAAAGCTTTCCGGGCTTTGCGCGAAACACCACTTTTTTTGAAATGGCGTCTACCAATTGCCATTGCTTAAACGATGGTTTTTCTTTACCGCCCCACACTGCTACTTTAATACCATCCGGCTTATAACCCAATTGGTTAATGCGTATCCATGAGGATTGTGAAAAGGCGGTTTGAAAGCTAATGGCTGCGAAAGCGAGAATAATGATGGAACTAATGCGATTCATTCGTTATATATTTTCGTTTGGTAAAGCACAGGCAGTTTTAATAACTGTGTGCTATTATTCATTAAGCATGTTATAAAATTATTTGATATCAAAATTATGCAGATCAGGAACATGCTTCCGCTTTCTTTTCAGTTCGTGCTGGTAAATGATATTTCCCACTTCTTTAAAAAAGGGATACCCCAGTTCTTCATATTCATATTTGTCATCATTGAGTATCCCATCGCGGTTTACGTAAATAGTACCGCTTAGCATAAACTCCACTTTATTTTTAAAATCAACGATATAAGCAATATCCGTTAAAAAGCCATAGCTCCACCCGGTTTTATTGAATACTTTTATATGTTCCGGGATTTTGGTTTTACCGGATTTAAACATGAAAAACTTGGTGTAGCTGTCGAAGTATTCCGTCGTATCATATTTCGGAAATTTGCTTTCCACCGGCAGTTTCGACATGTATTCATATAGAAACCTATAGTCATCTCCGGTAAAACCGAACCTTTGGCGTGCAGGCACCGAAGCAGGAAACAAAACGGACTGCAGAATCTGCTGCAGATCTTCGAGTGGCGCATTGTTGTGCGTGGTAAAATTCATAGGAGCTTGAATTAAACGATCATCACGGTTATAATGTGCCCGTCCTACCAGGATATTCCTGCTGAAATCAAAGGTCAGATCGCTGTAAGCAGCAGGTTGTGTATAAAGTAATTTTCCCGAGCCATCAATGAAGCGAACGGGGTTGGTGTGGCGGTTCTCTTCTTCAGTAGCGCGAACAAAGCGGCGGGTAATGCGAAAATCTTTATAGCCCATTTGCCAGAGCCGCTCATTGATGGTTTTTTGCCCGATAAATTCGTACAACCGGTTATAAGCATCGTTATCGCTTACTAAAAATATCTTTTTTATGTAATGGGCAATAGAAGGGAACCGGCTTTCGGACGTGCTATCTTCCACAACAGTTGTTTGTCCGCTGTATGCACTATCCGTTAGCATTGGGGTGAATTTATTTACTCCCGGTTTATTCATTGTATTCACCTTTTCCAATGCCAGAAAGGCCAGCGGCATTTTTACAGTAGAGGCAGGATTGAAATACTGATTTTTATCCGCGTGCAAATAATAATGTTTAAAGGAGGGGCTATTGTTTTTATCGCGGTTGATCTGTGTATAGATCAACTGGTATTGAAAACTGTCGGGATTGTTTAATATGTGGAGTAGCGGTTCAGAAGCGGTGTTGCGTAACAATTGTGAAAGCCATGCATCTGTTTTTATCTGGGCGTTCATATTTTGTGTGATGAAAAATGAAATGACAATAAGCGGGAGAAATATTTTCATACAAAAAAGGTACAAAACATTCAGTTATATTGCAGTTTAAAATTTTAACCGTGCAATTGGTTTCCTACCTCCGCGATTCGCATGATCAGTTGGCCCTTTTAATTGGAGATCTTTTATATAATATGGATGAGTTGCATCCCGATCTTCCAGGAAGTATGGGCATGTTCCTGAATTACTGGGAAGATGCTTTTCCGTTAGCAAAAAGAGCCGAAGAAGGGGTTAGGGCCGGGAGGGTTTTGCAAAACAAGGGCATTGCATACGATGCGGTGCAATTGTTAGCACCTGTTCCTTTTCCCACGTCGTACAGGAATGCATACACCTTTCACCATCACACGGTTACCGGCAGCCAGGATGGGCCTGCCCGGCAGGAGTTTGTTCAATACCCCATTTTTTATTTCGGCAATCATCACAGCATACAGGGCGCGGGGGAAGTGCGCTGCCTGCCCGATCATTTGGAAAACTTAGATTTTCAGCTTGAGGCGGCTATCGTAATCTGTAAATATGGCCGAAACATCAGAGCTGTGCATGCGGATGAATATGTTGGAGGTGTGATGATCATGAATGAAATAAGCGCAGGACAATTGCAAATGGGAGTGAATTCCGTACTTGCAAGAGGACCAGGTTTTTCCACTGCAATAGGACCGGTACTGATAACACCTGATGACCTGGAGCAGTTTGAGATACCCGCCCCGGAAAATCATATCGGGAAAAGCTGGAACCTGCCTATGAAATGCAATGTAAATGGGGTGCAAGTGAGCGAAGCCAACCTGGGTAATATGACGCGGACTTTTGCAGAGCTTATTGAATACGCTTCTTATGGAGCAGATCTTTACCCCGGAGATATTATTGGAAGCGGCGTCCTGGACAGTGGATGTTTCCGGCAACTGAACCAAACCGGTAAACTAAATAACCCCAATTATACAGAACAGTGGCTGCAACCGGGGGATTCCATAGAAATGGAAGCTGGTCGTCTGGGTCGTCTTACCAATGTGATTGTTACTGAAGATGAGAACCGGGGCATTTTAAACGACAAAAAAATATAGAAGAGCGGTAACACAATTGCAGTCCGTCGTTCTAACTTTACTGTATCAATTCATACGCATGACAAAGAAAATATATGTTATTGTTTCGTTGCTGTTTTTTGTGTTCTTAACATCCTGTTTAGACACGGAAGAAAAAATTGTAATTAATAAAAACAACAGCGGTATTTATACACTTACACTTGATATGAGCAAAATGCTCACGCTGATGGACCAGTTTGGCCAGGAAAATAAAGATGATTCCAAAATAGCGGAAAAAAAAGATTCAACTGTTTACTTTAAACCCTTTGTAGACACTTCCACAACACTTACTGCCAAAGAAAAGGAAATGTTCAGGGATGGGAGCCTGCGAATGCGGGTAGATGAAGCAGAAAAAGAATTGATCGTTGTTCTCAATTTTCCCTTTAAACATATAAAGGATTTACCGGAACTCAAATCATCTTACCTGTCGGTAATAGACAAATTGGGGGTATCAAATAAACTAAAGAATCCCGACGATAGCGGGTCTGTGGAAGACATGCCCACGGATATAGTAAAAGATAAAAATATTTTAAACCCGGCACGTGATGCTTTCACATTTGCCGCCGCGCCGGGAAAATTGTCCAATACGCTCGTCAATAAAGATTTGTTCAATAATAAGATACAAAACGATTCCGCTATGCAAATGCTGCAACAGATGGCGATGATGATGGGAGATATGAATTATAAAACGATTGTTGTTTTACCTAAGAAAGTAAAAAAATATAAGGGCAACCAAACCATTTTGTCGGACGATAAAAAAACGCTCACCTTTTTAACAACGCTGAGCGATATGCTCAACCGGCCAGAAACGGCTGAATATACTGTGGAATATTGATATATTTTTTGATACTGATGGCTAATGGCTAAGGGCTGATTGCCCCTCCTGCCATTTTAGTTTTGTTTACCTTTGCCCTTAGTTTTCTTTTATACTTACTTATTATTATTTGTTATGCAATGGTATTGTGAATCCCTGACTGAATATAAAAGGCTTAAAACCAGGGAAGTAAATATTGGGGGATTGTTAACGGGCAATTTTCATCCTATTCGCCTGCAAACCATGACCACTACCGACACCATGGATACCCTGGCAACGGTAGATCAGTCTGTTCGTTGCATCGAAGCCGGTGCGGAAATGGTGCGCATTACGGCGCCCAGTAAAAGAGAGGCGGAAAACCTGCTGAACATTAAGAACGAACTCCGCAAAAGAGGGTACAGCACTCCACTTATCGCAGATATTCATTTTACACCCAATGCAGCCGAAATTGCAGCACGGATTGTTGAAAAGGTTCGTATAAACCCCGGCAACTATATTGATAAAAAGAAGTTTGAATTTATTGAATACACCGATAGCGCATATCATTCTGAAATAGAAAGGATCAAGCAGCGCTTTACCCCATTGGTGAAAATTTGCAGGGAATACGGAACGGCTATGCGCATTGGAACCAATCATGGTTCGCTGAGCGACCGCATTATGAGCCGGTATGGCGATACGCCTATGGGCATGGTGGAAAGCGCTATGGAATTTTTGCGAATTGCCCGCGATGAAAGTTTTCACAATATTGTACTGAGCATGAAGTCCAGTAATCCGCAGGTAATGGTGCAGGCTTACCGTTTGCTGGTAAGGCAAATGGCTGACGAGTTTAAGGAGTGTTACCCGCTGCATCTTGGTGTAACAGAAGCGGGTGACGGCGAGGATGGAAGAATAAAATCTGCCATCGGTATCGGCGCCTTGCTGGAAGACGGCATAGGTGACACCATACGGGTATCCTTAACCGAAGACCCCGAATTTGAAATACCTGTATGCCGTGATATTGTGAAACGCTATTCTGCGGATTCACTCACCATTCCCCATCCACCCCTTACCCCTTCTTATTCCTTACCCCTTACCACTCCATTATACTCCCCCTTCGGGTATAAGCGGCGGGAAACTTTTGTGGTTAATCATATCGGCGGGCACAATGTTCCCGTGGTTATAGCAGATCTGAGTAAGGCCGGCGCCATTACAAAGGAAGTTTTACAACGTATAGGATACAGCTATGATGAGGCGCTTGATAAGTGGAACATCAGCGATCTCGCAGCCGACTATATTTTTTCTGGCGGTGATGAACTGTCTTTTGCATTACCAGGAACCTTAAAAGTGATACTGCCTGCAAAAAATTGGCTTCGTTGCCCAAATAAGGAAAAATATTATCCTTTGTTTTCTTTGGAGGAATATCTTAATGCTGGTCATCAACAAAAAAGCGACATATTAAATATTGTAATGCCCGATTGTTTTAGCCGGGGAGATGCGTTCGATATAGATAAACTGGATAAAATAAAAAATGATACTGCTGTAGTGCTCGCCCTGAGCAGTACCAATAAGAATGCGATGCAATCTGTACGGCACATGTTTACGAAGTTGTTGCAAAAAGATATGCGTAATCCTGCTGTATTGATAAGCGATAGCAACTGGCAAACGCCCGATGAGCACCTTATACATTTTGCCACGGAAACCGGTGCCTTGTTCTTAGACGGCTTTGGCGATGGTATTTGTTTGGGGATGACTGCAGGCAGCTATGCACTGCTTGCCAGTAGTTACGGGCAACTCAATGCCAGTGGAAGAAATTATGTTGATAATAAAAGCCCTGAGCAATTTATCAACAGCACGGCTTTCAGCATCCTCCAGGCAACGCGTACGCGCATTTCAAAAACCGAATACATTTCCTGCCCTTCCTGCGGCAGAACCTTATTTGATTTACAGGAAACCACTGCCAAAATACGTGCAGTTACCAATCATCTCAAAGGCGTTAAGATTGCTATTATGGGATGCATCGTAAACGGTCCCGGTGAAATGGCTGATGCCGATTTTGGCTATGTAGGCAGCGGGCCGGGCAAAATAACTTTATACAGGGGAAAGGAAGTAGTGAAGCGTTCCGTAGACAGCAGTATAGCCGTTGAGGAACTTATTAAGTTGCTTAAAGAAAGTGAAGTATGGGTAGAGCCCTGATTTACCTGTTTTTTTGCAGATTGGGATAGATCAGCAAACCGGCTTCGTCTTGCGGATCAGCGATCAGCACTTCGCCTTTTCTGTTAAAATTGTACCGCCTGCCTGTTCTGCTCCCGGTCATACTAAATCCCGCGTTTCCTGTATATTCAATTTGAACTGTACCAAAAGCAGTTCCCATGTTCACTTTTTTATGATTCGGCGTCGGTGAATGCAGATAAGACCCGGCATTTAGCGCGGCTGTTTTTTTACCACAGCAACTCATAAACCAAATTTTAATTTTTTGAATGGTTGTTTGATGATGAACTGAATTGTTCAAGCAAACAGTCAACCCCGGAAAAGGCGAGCCAGAGTAAGGCAATTTCTTTCCAGCCTTTGCCAATACAAAATGCTGCCGGCAATTTGCTCATTAACAAATATGTGCAGGAGCCGGGAATAGTTTTTATTTTACAGGATTATCTTTACCGCATGAGCACAATCAGAAGGCAGAGCATTATTTCCTCCTTAGTGATATATATGGGTTTTGCTGTGGGTATGCTCAATGTGTATTTCTTTACCCGGGAAGGGCTGTTTACTACAGACCAGTATGGACTTACTCAGGTGTTTATTGCTGTTTCAACAATGATGCAGGCATTAGCAACGTTCGGCATGCCTTCTTTTATCTTCAAGTTTTACCCTTATTACAGCCATCATCTTCCTGATCACAAAAATGACATACTTTCTTTAGCACTGGCAGTAGGGCTTGCAGGCTTTGTAATGGTGGCCATTGGCGGCTGGCTGTTTAAAGACCTCGTAATCAAAAAATACAGCGCTAATGCACCGCAACTGGTGAATTATTATTTCTGGATTTTCCCCATGGGGCTTGGGCTTACTGTATATACTATCCTCGAAGCATATACCCAAAGCATCCGGAGACCTGTTGTTACCAATTTTTTGCGGGAAGTGCAGTGGCGGTTATGGACGACGGTGTTGATCGTATTATTTGTTTTTCAGGTAATTACCGATTTTGATGTGTTCATTAAGCTGTATATATTTGGTTATCCGCTTGTGGCCATCAGCTTGCTTATATATCTTGCGGCAACGGGTAAGCTGCACCTTAGTTTCTCCATAAGCAAGGTTACCCGACGATTGTCGGCTAAGATCGTTTCTTTCTGTCTTTTTGTGTATTCGGGTATGCTGGTCTTTACGTTGTCGGGCATATTTGATACCATGGTAATTGCATCAGTACTGGAAGACGGATTGGAGAAGGCTGCCATATTTACGCTTGCCCAAACCATGACAAGCATCATACAGGCGCCTCAAAGAGGAGTGATTGCAGCAACCATTGCCCATCTTTCACAGGCCTGGAAGGATAAAGACCTGCGAACACTTCAAAAAATTTACCAGCGTTCATCCATCAACCTGTTGTTGTTTGCTGTGGGTATTTTTATATTAATAGCGCTTAATTATACAGAAGCGGTGTTTACATTTAAGCTTAAGCCCGAATATGCTTTGGGCTTCAGTGCCTTTATGTTCATTGGCCTAACCAAAGTTATAGACCTGGGCACCGGCCTCAACGCACAGATTATCGGCACGTCTAACTACTGGAGATTTGAGCTCATAAGCGGGGTTGTTTTGCTGGCAGTAACTCTGCCACTTACTTATATAATGGCAAAACAATACGGCATAGTCGGTCCGGCTATCGCAACGCTGGTTTCAGTATCTCTTTACAATATGATACGGTTGGTTTTTTTATACAAAAAATTCAAACTACAACCTTTTACGCCTGCCAGCTTTTATACCATAATTGTGGCGGTTTGTTGTTATGCCGCCTGTTATTTTGCTTTCAGGAACCTGCATGGCTTTACGGGGTTGTTTTTACGCAGTGCCGCATTCGTTTTGTTGTATGGCGGCAGCGTTATCTATTTCAAACTTTCACCCGATGTGCAACCGGTTTGGCAAAGTATCAGGAAGAGAATGGGTAAAAAATAGCAAGAACCAAAAGACAAGAACCAAAAAATTTTCAAATCCGATGTCTTAAGCTTGAAATCCGAAGCCGGAAATCCGGGGAAATACATAGTATCAAAAAGCAAATAACAAGAACCAAATCACAAAAGGCAAATCAAAATTCAAATTTGAAATTCGAAGAAAGTAGTATTCATGCTATCGTTAATTGACGCTCATACCAATAGCCATGTTTTCAAATTATCCACCTTAACTTGCATCAAATATTGATCTAAAATCATGCAAACCGATTTTCTTGTTATAGGCTCCGGCATTGCAGGACTCACCTATGCCTTAAAAGTTGCCCGCGACTGCCCCGATAAAAAAGTACTCATTTTTACCAAAACCACTTCAGACGAAACCAACACCAAGTATGCCCAGGGTGGCATTGCGGGTGTATGGGACAATGAAAATGACAGCTTTGAAAAACACATAGAAGATACATTGATCGCCGGAGATGGATTATGCAATCAAAGAACGGTGGAGATAGTGGTAAAAGAAGGAGTAGACAGGATAAAGGAAATGATAGAATGGGGTACTAAGTTTGATAAGGAACCGGATGGCGATTATGCGCTCGGGAAAGAAGGAGGTCATAGCGAGTTTCGCATACTTCACCACAAAGATGTAACCGGCAGGGAAATGGAAAGAGCGCTCTTAGAAGCGATAAAAACGCAATCCAATATAGAGGTAATCACCCATTGCTTTGTGGTAGACATTATTACACAGCACCACCTGGGTTATCTGGTAACCAAAGCCACACCCGATATTGAATGCTTTGGCGTGTATGCTTTAAATCTTCGTACAAAAAAAATAGAAAAGGTAAGCGCCGCTATTACCCTGCTCGCTACCGGTGGTAACGGGCAGGTATACCGTACCACTACCAATCCTGTTATTGCCACCGGTGATGGTGTGGCTATGGCCTATAGAGCGAAAGGAAGAATTGAAAATATGGAGTTCATCCAGTTTCATCCTACCGCATTATATGAGCCCGGCGTAAAAGGGCAGGCCTTTTTGATAACCGAAGCGGTAAGGGGCGATGGTGGTATTTTACGCAACGGCGATGGGGAAGCTTTTATGGAAAGATATGACGCCCGCAAAGACCTTGCTCCCCGCGATATTGTTGCAAGAGCTATAGACAATGAAATGAAAAGAACTGGTACGGAACATGTGTGGTTGGATTGCCTCGGTATGAACCAGGAAAAGTTCCTGCATCACTTTCCCAATATCCACGAAAAATGTTTATCCATTGGTATTGATGTGGCCAAAGATATGATTCCCGTGGCGCCTGCCGCGCACTACAGTTGCGGTGGTATTAAAACCGATGAATGGGCAAGAACTTCAATCCGGCATTTGTATGCAGCGGGCGAATGCGCCTCCACGGGTTTGCACGGGGCAAACAGGCTGGCCAGCAATTCCCTGCTTGAAGCAATGGTGTTTGCGCACAGAGCATATGTTGATGCGGTAAAGAAAATAAACGATCATTCGGGCAGGGAGTGGGGAAACTGGCACCGCAATGCCATACCCGACTGGCGCGCCGAAGGCACCACCGCTCCAAAGGAAATGATCCTGATTACCCAGAGCTTAAAAGAACTGCAGCTGCTGATGAGTGATTATGTAGGCATTGTGCGAACCAACACCCGGCTGGAACGTGCTATGCGTCGCTTAGATATGATGCATGAAGAAACGGAAGAGCTGTATAAAACCACAGAAGTATCCCCCCAGCTTTGCCAGTTGCGCAATATGATCACTGTAGGGTATCTTATTGTTAAATCGGCTCAGTTCAGGCACGAAAGCCGGGGACTTCATTTCAACACCGATTATCCGCATAAAAGTGAACAGGTGCAGAATATTGTACTGTAGATCAGAAGCCCGAAAATCGAAAGGAATACGGCCGGCACCCGACACGGGGAGGGTCAGATCGCATTGTGAACAAAATCCGAAGCCTTAAGCTTGAAATCCGAAGGAATACATGATAAACTAACAAATCAGAAAGCAGCAAGAACTCACCGATAGCTCACGGCTGAAAGCTGATCGCTGGTAATTTCAAATCCTTTTTATCTTTGCATCCATGTATTATCTTATTCTTGGCTTACTGTACCTGTTTTCTTTTCTGCCGTTGTGGATCATCTACCGTATATCCGATTTCATCAGTTTTTTACTGCATTATGTTTTAGGGTATCGCAGAAAAGTATTGATGAAAAACCTTTCTATCGCTTTCCCGGAGAAAACAGAAAAGGAAAAAATGGCGCTCATCAAAAAGTTTTACAGGAATTTCACCGACACTTTCCTGGAGGCCATCAAGCTGCTTTCAATATCTGAAAAAAGTCTCCGCAAAAGGATACAATTTGATCCATCGGTATTTAATGAGCTGTATCGAACCGGTAAAAGTTGCCAGGTGCATGCGGGACATAATTTTAACTGGGAATGGGTGAATGTAAGAGTGGCGAAGGAGCTGCTCTATCCATATCTTGCCGTTTATATACCTATTGGTAATAAAGTACTTGACAGGCTGTTTAAATATTTTCGGGAAAGAACGGGCACTACCATGTTGCCTGCAACGGATATGAAAAACGCCATGTTGCCCTACCGCAATAAACAATACCTGCTGGCACTGGTAGCCGACCAAAATCCGGGTGATCCTTCACGGGGGCATTGGGTGAAATTTTTTGACCGCTGGACGCCTTTTGTAACGGGCCCTGAAAAAAATGCACGCTTAAATGATATTCCAGTTGTATTTGCCCGGTTTTCCAAACCCAAAAGAGGATACTACCTTGTTGAAACGAAATTAGCCAGCCTGCACCCGGCAGCCATGAAAGAAGGGGAACTTACACTCCAATATGTACGCTACCTTGAAGAAGTGATACGTAAGCAACCGGAGGTATACCTATGGAGCCATAACCGCTGGAAATGGCAAATCAAAGACGAATATGAGAGCAGGAAGATTGAAGATGAAAAAGTGAAAAATGCGAATGCGGATTAAAGAATTTTGCTTATACTTAAAAAATAATGGGCTAACCTGTCCAGACATGTATAGAATCATGAATTTGTTGAGACCAGATTGTTTCATCATCAACCGACCGATTGTTCTTAATCATTGAATCCAGATAAGCTTTGAGAATCCTTGAATGATTAAATCCATTGTTCTTTGCAATAGTTAAAAATGCGATAAATTGGCTGAGATGCATTGGGACAATTCTCGTTTTACCGCCGTAAAATTTAGGAGCTTTAATATTTTTATCGTAAAAATAAGCAAGTGTAGCCTCATTGATTTTTGGAGCAATAAAAATACAATAAACAGGCTCTTCAGTTGCATTTTGAACTCTTCCATAATGTCTTGCAACAGATTCATTTTCCATTTCATATTGCTTTTGCCCTGTAGACATAGTTACTTCGACAAGCACTTTAAAACCTTCATATTGTATCTCTATATCGGCAACATTTCCACCTGCCGTTGATAAAGGAACTCCATCTAAATCAATTTTAAAATTCCCAATTATATCCTTCGCATAATTCATCATTACGAATGACCGCCAAACATTCCATTCTAAATAAAGAGGAGGATCTGGAACATCCTTCTTTGTAATTTTATCAAATACTTCAATCACATCATCAAACTCTTTGTAGTTCTTCAATGACGCTTCTGTTTCCTGAATGGCAACAGAAATCATTTTCTTTTCAGTAACATCTAACAAATCTTTTAGTGAATCAATATTTGCCTGTGAATTAAACCGGACAGATAATTTTGCAAGCCGCTTTTCAAGATATTCTCTATTATCGGTAAGCAACAATAAAGATGATGGATTAAAAAGATACTTTTTATAGTCTGATTCAGTGTTGTATGCCAAAGCCCTTCTGTCAACTTTTTTAAGGATATAATTAACCTCAGAAATTCTTGAAGGAGCAATAATTATTCTAAACGTTTTCTTATCAAATGTAATCAGTTGTGTCGCTCTTAAATAACGGATAAATGCGTCCGCATAATCAATATGATTGCCTTTTTTAGTTTTTACAAACTTAGTAAGGGATGCATCGTCACTCTCACGGGTTTTTAAACTGTTGGCTTTGATATCCGCGGCATAAATTTTAAGAATTTCCTTTGTGAACTTTTCTTCAATAAATTCTTTTCTATTCTTATTATTTTTCTTAGCATCTTCACGAAATTTTTTGATAGCACCAACTACAGAATTAAATTTGTTGTGATGAGTCATTTGCACAAAGAATATCGCAATTTCCGTTTTTGATAAATTTCCTAATTCATTTGTAAGTCGCAACAATTCTAAATATGGCCTTACACCAAATCCTTTTTCCGCAGAAACTTTATGATATGGAGATGGAAGCTGAAATTTAAAAAGTTGCTTTGCGATTACTTCATGCACTCTTATTCCGCTCAATAATTTTTCGCCAACTTCTGTAAGCTTTATTTTGGGCTTTAAATCAACAAAGCCTAAGGCTTTGGGTGCTCTCGTAATTCTATCCCTTGCCGCAAGGGATATATTGTCAGGTATTTTGTCCCCTTCGTAGAATTGAGAATTAAATAGATTATGGAAAAAAGCAATTTGGGTTTCTGTATTCCATTCCTGGCCCGCAAAAGAGTCAACAAGTACATGAATTTCTGGAATAATCTTTTCAATTGTTCGGGGAGAAGTGAAGGCAAATACAGTTCGTGTTTTACTTAGATTTGCCATTCATAAATAATTTTGTCATCGCTTCATCATCGCCTAGAAGAGATGCCTTTTGATACATATCTGCTTTTGTTTTTAAAAACTGTTCAATTCTTTCCTTTGAAAAGGAAATTGATTTTTCTGAAATATCGCAGCCTAAAAATTTGCAATTACTTTTTATTGCCGCAATAGCAGATGAACCACTACCGAGAAATGGATCACAAACAACAAAATCCTTTTCTGCACTTCCCTTTAGCATCAATTCAAAAACTTCTGTTGGTTTTTGTGTTGGGTATTGCGCCCCTGCTACTCTTTTAATTTTCCAAACATCAGGAATGCTTTTGGAGTTCAAGGAACGTTTTCCTTTACTTGCAAACATTATAAACTCATGTCTCCTTCTGAAATAATGCCCAAGTCCAATGTTTACTTTATCCCAACAAAGAAGATTCTTTACTTCAAAAACATCTCGAACAATTGGAGCAAGGGTTAAAAGGGAATATGAATCAAACATTATATAAATATGCCTGTTACTCTTTAATACCCTATAGCATTCCTGCAAGAAAGCTTTATAGTTCTGTTCTGTATCATGAAATTCCTCAAACCATTTCGCATGACCTTTTCCAGCATCACTATATTTTCCTATTATTTTGCCACTTCCCAACTTTAATTTTTGATTCATTCCCGAATAAGCGGGATCTGTGGTAATTACATCAACACTTGCGGCTGGCAGGTTTTTTAAAAAATTAATAGCATCGTCCTGAAATATTGAAACCCTATGGTTTTCACTTTCAAAAAAGGGTTTTGTTTTGACCTCTATTTTATTGCCATTGAGTACATAAACTGGATTTTCGTTTATGACATCATTCTCAGCAGCATAAAACTCAAGAAGTGTCTGGTATGCTTGAGTAGTAATTGCCCCATCTTTACCCACCTTAATTTTCTTCTTTCGAATATATTGCTCCATTTCTTCTGCAACTACAGACAATTCTTCCTGGACATCTTGTATTTTGTAAATCATATCTATAAATATGCAGGTTTGATAACAAATTTAGTAATAAACCCCTAAGTTAACCAGGACTCTTAAACAATCATGCGATATATTTTTAGAAGACAGAAGACTGATACAAATAAACAGATATTTATTCAAGAACGGATAGTAAATAGACTTTGCTTTTATATAAACAAGCATCTTGAGTATTGATTAGTAATAAGTTGAACTTTACTTTGGCCAGCTTTTGCCTTTCGTAATTCTTTTTATTCTGTTAACCCAGTTAATAGCCTCTCACAAAAATATTGCTGCTATCAATACCAAACACTCTATCTTGGAGAAAAATACCGTTTATGTATAAAAAAGCTGCCTTGCTGGCATTGAGCTGCTGTTTGATCGGCGTTGCTGTGCTGGCGCAAAAAAAACAAAAAAAAACCGATGCTGTTCCCGCGCCGGTTGTTGATACAACAAAAAAAACACCTCCTAAACCGCCCAAAGCCACTATAGCTGAAAAGATAAAATCAAGTAAAAAAACCGATGGACTTTTTACGATATACCAGGACACGGCAACCGGCAGTGTGCAGTTGTATATAAAGAAGGATCAGCTCGGGAAAGAATATATATACCAGAGCTTTTCCATGGGCGGACCAACAAAACTTTACCTGAACCAGAATATGATAAGAGCCACATTTGCCTTTAGCATCGGCAAAGCGTTTGACAAGCTGGAATTTGCACGGCAAAACACCAGTTTTCATTACGATTCGTCCAATGCTGTTAGCAAGGCCGCCAATGTAGACGCAGCACCAGCTCTCTTTTTTTCGGAAAAAATAGTTGCTGAAGATTCATTGGGCTACCTGGTAGCTGCTGATGGATTGTTTTTGAGCGAGAAAATGGATCCTGTAAAGCCTTTGGTAGCGCCGGGCACACCCCCCACGGCAGTATTCAATTTAGGGATGCTTAATGCAGGCAAATCAAAATACAGCCATATAAGATCGTACCCCGATAATACCGACGTGGTGGTAGATCTCGTATACGATAATCCAATGCCTTTTAACCAGGGAGGAGACGACATTACAGATGCACGTTATAACCGCATTCGCATGCAGCATTCTTTTCTTGCTATGCCGCAAAACGATTACCGTCCGCGCCGTGATGATCCGCGTGTAGGTTATTTTGGAGCGGAAGTGCAGGATCTTACTTCTGTATCAGCTACGCCGTATAAAGACTTTATCAGCCGTTGGCATCTCGCAAAAAAAGACCCTGCTGCAGCCATAAGCGAACCAGTGGAACCTGTAGTATACTGGATTGAAAATACCACTCCGGTTGAGTACAGGGAAATTATTAAAGAAGCAGGCGAAAAATGGAATGAGGCTTTTGAGAAAGCAGGGTTTAAAAATGCCATTGTTATGAAGATCATGCCCGATACCGCTACCTGGGATCCGGCAGATATCCGGTATAATGTTATTCGCTGGGTAAGCAGCCCTTACCCAAGCTATGGCGCCATAGGCCCCAGCTTTTTTAACCCCCGCACGGGCCAAATTTTAGGTGCAGATATAACTGTTGAGTGGAGAAGCGGCGCGGGTACGGTTAATTATGACGACCTGTTCAATGGTAGCGGTGCAACGGGCTTTCCAGGAGCGCGATTGCCATGGGAAGCTGACGGGTATAAAGAACCACAATTAAGCTTTAATAAAAATCAGCTTCAGTTTTGTGATGTTGCCCGTGAATTACAATCACAATATATTGCCGGGCTTACTGTACTGGAAGCGCTGGATAATAAGCCGGAGACCGTGAAAGAGATGCACCGGGAATTTCTGATTTACCTTATCATGCATGAAATGGGGCATACACTGGGATTGAATCACAATATGAAGGCCAGCCAGATGCTTAGCCCGGCGCAAATCAATGATAAAACCATTACCGATAAAATTGGAATGATCGGCTCGGTAATGGATTATCCCGCCATTAATGTAAGCCTGGACCGAAGTAAGCAGGGAAATTATTATACAACCAAAGCAGGCCCTTATGATATATGGGCTATCGAATACGGCTATACTCCTTTTGCTGCTGCTGAAGAGCAATCAGCACTCAATAAAATACTCAGTCGCAGCACGGATCCACAACTCACTTTTGGCAATGATGCAGATGATATGCGTTCGCCGGGAGGAGGAATAGATCCCAGGGTGATGATCAACGATATGAGTAACGATATGATTACCTATGCCGAGGACCGTTTTAAACTCGTTAATTCATTATTGCCCAAATTAAAGGAAAGATACACCAGGCCCGGGCAAAGCTACCATCAATTGCGGCAGCGTTACCTGATGCTGCAGAGCCAGCGGGCACAAATGGCCAGTGCGGTTAGCCGTTATATTGGCGGGGTGTATGTAGACAGAAGTTTCCCCGAACAAAAAGCCATCAGTAAACCCTTTACGCCTGTTTCGGCGGAAACACAGAAGAGCGCCCTTGCGTTACTGAATAAATATATTTTTTCGCCCAATGTGTTCAATGCAGATGCATCGCTGTACCCCTACCTGCAGCTTCAACGCAGGGGTTTTAATTTCTTTGGTTCTACGGAAGATTATAAACCCCAGTCAACCGCTCAGAGCATTCAGTTATCTGTATTGGCACAATTGCTGCACCCGGTTACTTTGCAGCGCATCAACAACAGCGGGCTGTATGGTAACGCCTACAGTACAGCCAATCTTACATCGGATCTGAATAAATATTTCTTTGCTGCAGATCTCAAAACCAATGTTAATCTCTACAGGATAAACCTGCAAACTGAATATGTAAAGGCGTTGGTGGCAATTGCCGGCAGTTCGTTGCCAAACACGTATGATAATGCTTCAAAAGCGGCGGCGTTATCTTCACTGAAAAAAGTAAAATCAATGCTGGGCACAGCTGTATCTGCCAATGAGCAAACACGGGCTCATCGTACCAATCTTGATTTTATTATTGATAAGGCATTATCGGTAAAATAAACTGAAAATACTAAGGCTAAAGCGGAAAAATGGTAATCATTTTTCTCTTTTTCTTGCTGCACGAAAATTGGCATTCCGATGCTGCCTGCACCTACGGTGATGTGTAAATGTAGTTGTTGTATCGTAAAACGCGTTAGGGATTATTAAGGCCGGCATTTACTTGTCGGATTCAGTCAGGCGCTGGTGCCTCGCAATACTGGCAATATACATGGAGAATCCGGCTATGGCAGTATCTTTTAGTGCATTAACAAGCGCCAATTGCCGCATCATGGGATCACCTGAATTTAAATGATTGGGAATGTGAATCAATATTACAAACATAACCAATAAAGCAGCCAGGAGGTAGCCTGCAAGAGATATGTAACGGTTGGTTATAAAGGCTATGGCAGCAAGTATAAAAGCAATGCCAACAAAATAAACCCATACTATTCCTTTTGGAAGATACAACGGCACATAGTTGAGCATTTCATTTGGATTGGTGAAATGCATAATGCCGAAGATAATCATAACAATGGCCAGAAGCCATATGGCTATGCGGGAAATCGTTAGATGTATCATAAAAAGAACTTTTAGTGGTATTAAGTTAGTTCATTTCTTTTAGAAAAAGAGATTATATTTTGCACAACTACTCCTAAACTGCGTATAGCCGTTCCGTTTGGTATGTATATTTTTTACTGTTGCCTTTATTGCGCTTCTAATCTTTTAGCTATGCGGCTGAACATATCGTTTTGTGTTTGTTGTATTTCCAGCAGCTTCCTGTTTTGATCAAGGAGTAAATGATCAATTTTTTCATGAAGGAGACGAATTTCCAGTTCTGCTTTAAGATTGATCTTATAATCGTGTTCACCTCTTGCCCGGTCTTTGGTTTCCTGCCTGTTCTGGCTCATCATAATAATGGGCGCCTGTATAGCTGCCAGGCATGACAGCACCAAATTGAGCAATATGAAGGGGTAAGGGTCAAACCCCCTGTCATGCAGCAGGTATAGGTTGATGCCCATCCAGGTAAGCAACAGAAAAAAGAATATGGAAATAAAGGTCCAGCTTCCGCCAAATGCAGCCACACGGTCGGCCAGCTTTTCACCGGGACTGATTTTTTCGGCAGATTGTAAAAAGATATTCTCAGAAAGGATCTGGTTATCCATTATACTGCCTACCACTTCTTTTTCGGCCGCTGTTAATTCGCCAATTTCCTGTCGCAGGAGGACCTCAATATACAGTTTACGCTGTTCCTGCAATGCATCTGCTGAAATATTGCTTTTTTCGTTAAAATCGGGATGCTGCTCCCTTATAAAATCATATAAAGGCTTTCTGAGTTGGGAGCCCGTTAGTAGTTCCTCATCGGGATATTCCTTTTTATTGATAAAGCATGTACTGTTCATAAACTTTTTTTAAGTATGCCTTATCAAACTTAGTGAAAAACAGTCAGGGAAAGGTAACTCCGCATGTGTACGGCAGTATATACTAAATAATGCAAAACAAAAACTATGTGGGGGTATTAAGCCGGAACCCTACGCCATGTATTGTTTCAAGATTAACTGAATCATCGTTTTTAAAGTGCTTGCGGAGCTTGGTAACAAAAACATCCATGCTTCTGCCCAGGAAATAATCATCTTTTCCCCATACATTCAGCAATACTTCATCTCTTTTTAAAATATGATTGGGATGCTCACATAAAAATTTCAACAGGTCCGCTTCTTTCTGTGTTAAATTGGAAACTTCTTCGCCACTGTAAATTTTAAGATCGGTATACGAAAAGTGCATTTTACCCAGTTTATATTCCAATGCCTGGTCAGAGAATAATTTTTTTGTTCTGCGTAAGAATACTTCCATCCGCATCAATAATTCTTTCATACTGAACGGTTTCGTAATATAATCGTCGGCTCCGCTGGTAAATCCCTTCAGTTTATCTTCCTCCATTGATTTGGCTGTAATAAATAAAATAGGGATAAGATCGCTTTTCTGGCGGATTTTTTTTGCCACACTAAAACCGTCTCTGGCAGGCATCATTATATCTAAAAGGCAAATGTCAAATTCGCCCTTTTGAAAGTATTGCAGCGCCTGTTCTCCATCTGCACAAAGCAATACATTATAGCCTTCCTGCTCCAGGTTATCTTTAATAACATAACCCAATGACAGGTCGTCTTCGGCAAGTAAAACCCTGGCTTTCGGTTGCATAATAAAAGTGTTTATCCGGGTAAAATAATTTTAAATTCTGTGCCGATACCCGGCACGCTGTTTACGACAATTCTTCCATTGTGGGCATCTACTATTTTTTTAACAAAATTCAGGCCTAACCCAAATCCTTTTACATTATGCACATCGCCTGTGGGTACCCGGTAGAATTTCTTAAAGATATTTTTAAAATATTTTTTATCAATACCTACCCCATTGTCTTTTACCGATATATAACTTTCCGCTCCGTTTTTCCCTGCTTCAATTATTATTAAAGGTGTGCGGGAGTATTTTATTGCATTTTCGATGAGGTTAACAATGGCCAGCTCAAGATGTGTTTTATCGGCTGTAACAGCAATATCATCATCTTCAATTTTAATTTCAATCTTTGCTTCTTCCGCTTCTGCCAGGGGTTGCAGTTTGGATATTGCCTGATCAATAAGTTCCTTTACCGGAATAGATTCCATCTTTACACGAAGTTCATTTTGTTCCAGCACCGCCATTTTTAATAATTGTTCTACCTGGTTTTGCAGGTGTTCTGTTTCGTGTGAAATAATGGTGGTGTATTTTTCCATCCGGTCGGGTTGATTTATTATACCAGGCTGCGCCAATACCTCTGATGCTATTTTCATCACGGCCAGGGGCGTTTTAAATTCATGCGTAAAATTATTTACGAAGTCTTTTTGTATTTCTATGAGAAACTTTTGTTTATAGAAATAAAACATACTCACAGCCAAACCTATTAATACCAGCACTAAAACAATGCTGCCTATTATCCATAAATTCATTTGCGATAAAATATACCCGCTCCTGTCTGGAAAATGCAGAAGAATATAATGATAATTTGCAGGATATGCTTCTAAGGGTTCAGACTTCAACGGCGGGTCAGAAGCCGGAGAAGGAATGTTTTCCTGAAAAATATAATCCTGTTTTGTTTTATCATATAAAGCCACATTGCATTCGGTTAAAATGTCGAAATCCATCAACTCACGGGTCAAATAAAATACCAGGGTGTCGTTATGCGGCAGGGTACTGATTTTTACAACAAAAGTATTGCGTGATGGCCGCAGGGTAACCATTTGCTGCAAATGGCTGCCCGGGCTGTCTGAAAGATTAATATCCTCAAAAAGTCCGCGAATGCTTTTCACCACATTGGTATCAAACTGTTTCTGCTCTAATTTGTAGATATGGTTCAACCAGTATAACTGGATAGCAATGATTAGCCCGATAACAACAGCACCTGTAAGCACTATCCATTTTAAAGTGGCGGAACGCATACCAAAGCGATTGGAAGAATTAATATGCACAAATATGTTTTTAATTATTTAAAAAATATTGCCCACCGCTTCTTTTATTGTTAACCCACAGTTAAGTACACATGGAGCGTTACTGCTAATGCCTGAAATGAATGAAGTTTGGCCGTTGAACTAATAATCATTCCACCAGGCTCTGCCCGGATAACTTTCATTTATAATTACGGGTTCGCCTATCATCGGTGTAGTGATATTTACATTTAGTTCGGCCGCTTTTTTTACGGCTCTTGCCACAGGCTCATTCCACGGATGATTGGCTAACGCAAATTTTCCCCAGTGTACGGGAAGTAACCATTTTGCTTTGAGATCAATATTTGCCTGCACAGTTTCCTCGGGCATCATGTGTATAAATGGCCAGGAAGTATTGTATTGACCACATTCAAGGATCGCCAGGTCAAATCCGCTGAATTTTTTTCCTATTTCTTTAAAATGTGCATCATATCCCGAATCCCCTCCAATGTATAAGGTATAGCCAAAAACATTAAGTACAAAAGAGCTCCACAGTGAGCCGCCCCTTTTCAACCCTCGTCCCGAAAAATGTCTGGCGGGTGTTGCCGTAACTTCAATATCATTCGTTATGCGTTCCGTTTCCCACCAGTCTAATTCCGTTATGGAGGGAACATGAAGTTTTTGAAAGCTGGCGCCTACGCCCAGGGGAGTACAGTAAGCATTGGTTTTAGCTTTAAGCAGTGCAATGGTACCCGTATCGAGATGATCATAATGATTGTGCGTGAGAATCATCAGATCTATAGGTGGTAAGTCATCGGGCGTGTATATATCTGTACCTGCAAATGCTCTGACCATGAAAGGGACTGGTGAGGCATGCCCGCTAAAAACAGGATCAACGAGAATATTTTTTCCCCTGATATGGATAAAATAAGAAGAATGTCCGAACCATATGATTACCGGCTTTTCTGAAAAGAGATTTTTAATATCCGTTTTTATGGATGGAAGGGGTCCGGAAGGACGAATTTCTTTTGGCCGGTTAAAGCTATCTCTTATTATCTTATACCATGAACAGTCTTTTGCCATTACAGACGTTGCGGAAAGATTCCGGAAGGAGCCTTTTTTATAATTGGGAGATTCCTTTATTTTTTCTGTAATACGCATTGCCGCGGGCCGTTTATTTTTTAAAGTTAAAAATAAAATGACCGGCCAATACCCGGCATTTGCTTATTTATTATTCCCAGCCACCTCCCAGTGAACGGTACAGGTCCAGTATTAAAGTCAGCAACTCCTTTTGTGAAGCAGTGCGTTTCAGTTCAGCTTCGAGCACACCTTTTTGTGCTGTGATCACTTCCAGATAGCTGGCGTAGCCGTTCAGGTACAACTCATTTGAGGTATTGACTGCATCGGTCAACACCTGCACTTCAGACTGGTTCAGGTCAACAATTTTCAAGTAATGCTCTATCCCCTTTAAATTGCTCAGCACTTCCTGGTAACCCTGTAAAATGCTTTGCCGGTAGTTATAAAACGCAATGTTTTGGTCGGCACTGGCAACAGCGAAGCCGGCTTTTAGCTGGTGCCGGTTAAAGAGAGGTTGTGTAATTCCTCCCAGCAATCCATAAGCAAGCGAGCTGCCGTTGAACAATAAGGGTAGTTTAAAAGCATTCATTGCCAGGTAAGGAGTAAGGGTAACCGAAGGCAAAAAGGCTTTCCGTGCGGCTGTTACATTGGCTTTGCTGGCCGCCAGCTCCAGTTCTGCCTGTTGTATATCGGGGCGGCTTGTTAACAGATCTGCGGGTATACCGGAGGTAATCAACTGCGGCATTTGTTGTTGCCTTATGGGCACGCCCCTGGGAACAGGCATTTGCGCAAAACGACCAAGAAGCACATTCATTTCACTCTCAAGTTGAATAATAGCTAACCGGGTTTCCTGCTCAAGACTGAGTGTATGTATCAAATGCGCGCTGAATTGCTGCACGGCCAGCGCGTTGGCGCGTCCGCCTTCCATTTGTGCCTCCACGATCTCTACCGCTTTTTCCTGTAATTTAATATTTCTGCGGATGATCTCCAGCCTGTTGTCTAAAGCCAGCAGCTCATAATAGTATGAGGCTACCTGGATGACCAGTTGTGTCGTCACCCAACGTCTTCCTTTTTCGGAGGCCAGCAGCGCATTGTAGGCAGATCTTTTCTTCGCCTTCAGCTTTCCCCACAGGTCAATTTCCCATGAGCTTTTTAATCCGAGAAAAAAATCACGGGCTGGGTCTGATACCTTTTGGTCTTCCGTAATATTCTGCGAAAGGTTAGTATCAAAATTGCCTACGCCCGTCATGGTATATTTACCGTACTTATCCACTGCTCCTGACACAAACCCGTCCAGGGAAGGAAGCCTCAAGCCTTTTTGTGCAAGCAGGTGGGCCCTGGCGATCATAATTTTCTCCACCGTGGTTTTAAGTGTAAGATTATTTTTTATAGCTGTGTCAATCAGTCTAAGGAGCACGGTATCGTGGAAAAACTGTTCACGGGTAAGCTTGCTTAAACTGGAACTGTCGGCACGGCCGCTGTAGCTGCCGGGCATGGACGCAGCGGCATGTTGCATAACTGGCTGCCGGGTTACACAGGCCGGTATAAATACCAGCAGGAAAGCATAAACGCAAAACCGGATATACAGCGCAGAACTGATCTTTTTCATAAATGACGTGTAATTGATTTTTTATAGATGAAAGCGGTGCAAGGCATGCAGCATTGGCGGTCATACCACACATCCGCATCTTATTGTTTTTCCTGTGCTACTTTAAATTTCAGAGGCGCCACCTTGAGCTTCATTTTCCTTTTTATTCCCAATTTTTCCTCAATGCCTGCAAAAACAACATACAATCCCGGAATCAGGATAATGCCTAAAACGGTTCCGGTAAGCATACCTCCGGCGGCTGCCATACCGATGGAACGGTTGCCCAGCGCACCTGCACCGGTTGCAATACAAAGAGGAATGAGCCCGGCAATAAAAGCGAAGGAGGTCATTAAGATGGGTCTTAGCCTGGAAGCTGCTCCAGCTACAGCTCCCTCCAGTATAGAGGATCCCAGCTTTTTTCGCTGGATAGCAAATTCCACAATAAGAATAGCGTTTTTGCCCAGTAAGCCAATAAGCATTACCAGTGCTACCTGCGCATAAATATTGTTTTCCAGTCCGGCGAGTTTCAGTGATAAAAAAGACCCGAAAATTCCCGCAGGCAATGAAAGGATAACAGGCAATGGCAACAGGAAGCTTTCGTATTGCGCGGCCAGGATGAGGTATACAAATACCAAACAGATAATAAAAATGTAGAGTGCCTGGTTGCCCGACAGGATTTGTTCCCTGGTCATACCCGACCATTCATAATCAAATCCTCTCGGAAGCACTTCTTTGGCAGCGGCCTCTACTGCTTTAATGGCATCACCGCTGCTTTTTCCATCTGCCGCATCGCCGTTAATGAGCGCAGAGGTATACATGTTATAGCGGGTTAACTGCTCCGGTCCAAATACTCTTTCCATTTTTATAAAGGTGGAAAAAGGAACCATTTCACCATCTTTATTTTTCAGGTACAGGTTAAGTATATCTTCGGGACTGGAGCGATACTGGGGATAAGCCTGTACCATTACCTTGTACATCTGCCCAAACCGGATGAAATTGGTGGCATAATAACTTCCCAGCAGCGTTTGCAGCGTGTTCATGGCATTTTCAATGGTCACACCTTTTTTTGCAGCCATATCCTGGTCTACATGAATCATGTACTGCGGAAAATTAGGATTGAACCCGGTGAAGGCATTGGCTACTGCTCCCGACTTCACCGCCGCGGCGATCACCTCATTGGCCACTTTTTGTGTTTGCTGCAGGTCTTCGCCGCCGGTTTTGTCTAAAAGCCGGAATTCAAACCCGCTTGAATTACCGAACCCGGGAACGGTAGGTGGCGGCAGGAATTCGATACTGGCATCGGTAATATGTTTCGTCTTTTCCTCCAGTATCTTTATAAGATCGTTCACGGATTCCGATCTTTCCTCCCAGCTTTTCATATTGATCATAGCCATGCCGTAAGAAGCGCCGGATACTTCCGTAACCAGACTGTACCCCGCAAGGGTTGAAATATTATCAACGGCATCTAAGTCTTGCGCGGCCTCCTGCACTTCGTCCAGCACTTTACCTGTACGTTCCACGGTAGAGCCCGCGGGAGTAGTAACGTTTACATAGATCAAGCCCTGGTCTTCGGTAGGAATAAAGCCAGACGGCAGTACAGCACTGCTACCCCATGTAGCCACAAAGAAAATGATCAGTAAACCCATTGTCACTGCTTTTCTGCCTGCGATGTATTGTATCAGGCGCTGGTATTTACCTTGTGTGCTGTTGTAACCCTTATTGAAGCCGGTAAAAAAACGCTGTAGCAGGCTTTTCTTTTTTCCCGGTGCGGAATGCCGAAGCATCAGCGCACAGAGCGCCGGGGTAAGCGTTAAGGCGTTGATGCCCGATATAACAATGGCAATGGCGAGGGTTAAGGAGAATTGCCTGTAAAAGACTCCTACCGGTCCAGACAGGAACGCCACCGGCACAAAAACGGCCGACATGACCAGTGTGATGGCCAAAATAGCGCCGGTGATCTCTTTCATGGCGGCAATCGTGGCATCCATTGCACCCATATGATCTTCCGTCATTTTTACATGTACGGCTTCCACTACCACAATAGCATTGTCTACCACAATTCCAATGGCAAGCACCAGGGCAAACAGCGTAAGCAGATTGATGGAAAAACCCAGCGCCAGCATAAATGCCAGAGTGCCAATGAGCGCTACCGGCACCGCCAGTGCGGGGATAAGCGTAGAACGAAAATCCTGCAGGAACAGGAAAACCACAATAAATACCAGCACAAAAGCTTCCAGCAATGTTTTTAATACTTCGCTGATCGAAGCATCAAGAAAACGTGATACGTCATAGGCGAAATTGTAATCCATACCGGGTACAAAAGAAGATTCTTTCAGGTCTGCCATGCGCGCTTTGATATTGCTGATCACCTCTCTTGCATTGGAACCCGGTCGTTGTTTGATCATAATGGATGCAGAGGGTTTACCATCAGTTTTGGAAACCATGCTGTAGCTAAGCGAGCCGAATTCAACCCCCGCTATATCCCTTAACCTGAGCACCGATCCGTCTTCATTTGCACGCAATACAATATTTTTATATTCTTCCGGTTCCGAAAACTTACCGGTGTAGCGCAAAACATATTCCAGTACATTGGATTCCTTGCCCGAGCCTTCGCCCGTTTTGCCGGGAGCAGCTTCCACATTCTGGCTACGCAGGGCCGCAATCACTTCATCTGCCGATACATTATACGCCAGCATTCTATCGGGCTTTAGCCAAACCCGCATAGCGTAATCCTTCGCGCCCATTATTTCAACGAATCCCACGCCATCAATGCGCTTTAGTTCTTTGAGCACATTAATGTCGGTAAAATTAAAAATGAACTGCTCGTCCATAGTGGTGTCTTCACTCACGATATTGAGGTAAAGCAGCATACTGTTCACCTCTTTTTCCGTTACAACGCCGGCTTTTATCACTTCTTCAGGGAGTTCATCCAGCACGGTGGTTACCCTGTTCTGCACATTCACCGCTGCCAGGTCGGGATCTGTGCCTACTTTAAAAGAAATGGTTATAAGGGTTACTCCGTTGTTGCTGGTTACCGTATTCATATAAGTCATGCCCGGCACCCCGTTAATTGCTCTTTCCAGCGGCGTGGCCACCGCATCAACGCATACCTGGGCGTTGGCGCCTGTATACCTTGCCGTTACGGTTACCGAGGGCGGCACAATATCAGGGAACTGCGTAATGGGTAGGGTAAACAGCGCCAGCACACCCAGCAAAGTAATGATCAATGAAATAACCAGCGACAATACGGGTCGCCTGATAAATGTTTCTATCATAAAAAACGGTTGTTGGAACAGATCGGTTTTTAAATGGTTGTTCTATGGCATGCCGGGATATAAAAGCAGCTACTTTACCTGCTCTGGCTACTAAAACAAACCGCACAAGACTCCGGCTTGTTCTGATGGGCAAACCTCACACCCTTGCCATCATCCGCAGCAGGGTCCGCATGATGCATTATCCGTCAGCTGTGCATGCCGGCTTATTATAATTGCCTGTGTATAAGAATGGGTTGTATGCGGGCGCCTTCGCGGATCTGCTGTACACCCTCGTATACGATTTTATCCCCCTTATTGAGCCCCTCTTTGATGATATAAGATTGTGCTATTCTTGTTTGCGGCACCACAGTTGTCATTTTAACCGTATTGTCGGAGTTTACAACGAATACATAATTCTTATCCTGTATTTCAAATACAGCTTTTTGGGGGATGATCAAAGCATCACCGGCGTTTATGGTAAGTCTTACTTTACCCGATGCGCCATGCTTGAGCAGCCTGGAAGGATTGGGAAATCTTGCCCTGAACGCGATAGAACCTGTGCTTTCATCAAATTCACCTTCCACAGTTTCGATTTTCCCTGCATAAGGATAGGCTGTTCCGTCGGCGAGCAGCAGGTTAATATTGTTATTTCTGTTTTCTGTTGTGGTTTTCCGGTAATTCAGGTATTCGTTTTCGGAAACGTTGAAATAGGCGTATACTTCATGATTGTCGGAAATAGTGGTGAGCAGGGCGCCGGCATCGAGCACGCTGCCGGCTTTAAAGGGAATACGGTTAATAATGCCATCGAACGGGGAGCGTATAAATGTATAGGATAGGCTGGTTTCCGCTTTCTTTTGAGCAGCCAGGGCTTCTTCTACTTTGGCCTGTGCCGCCTTATATTTAGCCTCCGCCATATCCTTTTCGGTTGGCGATACGATCTCTTTGGCCAGTAATCCCTTTACCCTCATCAGTTCTACTTCGGCGGTTTTTGCCTCGGCTACAGCATTGTTTACATTTGCTTTTACCCTGGAAAGCGCAATTATAAATTCCTTGTCATCTAACTGAAAAAGAGGTTGTCCTTTTTTCACTACCTGTCCTTCATCCACAAATATCTTATTCAGAAATCCCTGGACCCTGGTGCGGATCTCTACATTTTTCACAGCTTCAATGCTCGTTACATAATCATGATGTAAAGAAGTATCTTTAAGCGATACTTCTACAACGGGTAGCTGAGGCAAATCTTTATTATCCTGAACATTTCCTTTAACCGAGCATCCTGCCATAAAAATGCCGGCAACCATATACCATATATTTTTCATCCTTTAGAGTTGTATTTAAAAATGAATAACATAAACCCGGTCTAATGACGGGGCGTTAAAATGAATTGTGAACAGTAAACAACATGCAATGCTGTATGAGATAATTCACAACCTCAAAAAGGAGTAAGCCTGAAAATAAAATTATGATGTTGCAGATGGGGAAGCTTACCTGAGTAAGAAGCTTCAGGAAAGTCGTGTTTTACAATGAGCGCAGGCTGAACTTCAGGAATAGCGGGTGGAATAATAAAGTGCTGGAAAAAGCAGGTGCTTATCCTGTTCTTGGAATTAAAAAAATGTGTGCTGGAACCGGGCTTTTCATGATCGGGGAGCTTGTCCTGCAATCCTGCAATATCTTCCAGGAGCAATTCAAGCATGGTGGAAGGCGTGGTGCTATCCTGTTCATAAACAGCATTCCATTCACCACTTTTAAATACGGGGAAGCTCACTTGAATGGAATTGTCTTCCGCACGGCTTACAGGCAAAAAGGTCATGATATTCAAAAAGCCAAGAAGCAGGAAGCAGGCTATGGTTCTCCTTTGCTTTCTTAAATGTTGAATCATGACTTAGGGAAATTGTTTGTTGAAATGCGGTAGCGTTGTTTACTGCCGCAGGGTTTATAACTGATTTATTCAGGCTAAAATCAATTGCTGCAAAGATAAAATCCGCTGTAAAAAATGGAAGGATTAAAGGTTAAAATTTATTAAAAAAAGCAAATTGATTTAGGTCAATTCTTATGGAATGCTCTGCAGTTTGCACCAGATATATATAGAAATTATATCAATAATAAGGGCTTATCAATAAGTATACCAGCACACCTGTTATGGAAACATACAACCAAACCGGCCAGGTGGTATGTGCTATTTTTTTATGCGCGGGAAATTCTGCTATCAGACCCCTGTAAGCGGTAAATAAAATAAAGGGCAGGATGATACCCGCAAGTGGAATATGCGTACCAAGAATGATGTAGTAAAAAATTCTAAGCGATCCGGCTGCCGATTTTTCGGCATCGCTTACCAGCCCGTCGTGATTCAGGTCGCCAAACCGTGTTTCACCTGCAAACAGATGATGACAGATATAAGAAACCAGGAACAGCACGGAAAGAATTATGGCGCCCAGCATTATTTTTTTGTGTAAAATATAATTGCGACGCTTTACTGCAATGAGGCCGGCAATAAGTAAAATGGATACAAAGGAGTTTATTAAAGCATTTATTAAAGCAAAAATATGCACATCAAACCCCAGGTTTGCCTCTATTTTAATTTTACTTAGCAATACGATTGCCGTAAATATTACAAAGGAAACAACGCCGATCAGCAAACGGGCTAATTTATCATTCTTTGCTATTTGGGGTTGAAGCATATTTTCTGCGCTCATCTTGTGCCTGATGTTTTATTATTAATGTTACGAATCCTCAACTTCCAAAAAGCCTTCGCTTTTTCTTTTTGTCTTTTTCCAGCATGAGCAATACCACATCGCTGGCCAACTTATTAAGGTGAGTGCTGTCCATACCATTGTACCAGCCCCGCACTATCCGATCCTTATCCAGAATAAAAAAATATTCAGTATGTATAAAATTCGTATCTACTTTTGTGTCGGCTACATTCGCTTTGAACTCTTTTTTTGCAATATCATATATCTCCTCTTTTTCGCCGGTGAGCATCCACCAGGTATCGTGATTGATACCATACTTATCCGCATATTTTTTTAGCTTTTGAGCCGAATCTCTCACAGGGTCAACACTAAACGAAAGGAACCTTACAATGGTATCTGTTTTGTTGAAAGCATCCTGCAGGCGTTTCATATTGCGGGTTAATGTTGGGCAAATGCTGGGGCAGGAAGTAAAAAAGAAATCAGCTACTATAATTTTCCCCTCTAAATCGCTGAGCGATACCTGTTTACCGAGTTGGTTGGTAAGACTAAAGTTCCTTACTTTATGCCAAATGGTGTCGGAGGTGGTTTTGCCATAAGACGTATTGTTTTGTACGCTGTCGTAAAAATAACGCTTTGGCATAACCACAGCCTGCTCACTAAAATGTTTTAAAAGAAAATAGCAGGTTAAAGGGAGGAGACCTGCTAATATAATTGCCACAAAAGACTTCTTGCTCATCATATCCGGCAAAGATAGTTGTTCTATTGTTTTAGAATCCTTTTAGACTCGTTGATCGTGGCGCCTCTGATGCTTAAAATATATTCTCCTCTGGGCACACTGTACATATCTAATATCTGCTGCATATAAACCGTGGTTTTTCTTATCTGGTAGCTTCGTATATTTTTGCCGGTCATATCGTACAAAATGCAGGAAATTTCACCCAGTCCTTCATCATTGATGATCAATGATGCGTTATTAAATACGGGATTGGGCATAACAATAACTTCCACTTTTGAGTGCCGGGGCAAATAAATTTTTCGAATGGCGGAAAAAGTTTCTTTCCCGCTTTCGACCGTTCCTGCTATCCTGTAAAAGATGCTGTCCTTAATAACAACATGGTCTGTATACTGGTAACCTGTTTTGTTTGCGAACAATGAAGCCCCGGTTTTATTTAAGGGTTGAAAGACGCTGCCATCGGCGGAGCGCTCAATAATGAAAGAAACGTTGTCGTTTTCCCCCTGCACAAATCCCCACTTTAGCAAAACTGCGTTCTTATTCAGCAATTCGGCCTGAAATGAACTGAACTCGATAGCTGGGCCCGACTGGCACAAACCTGTAAAATGAATGAGCATACAAGCGATGGCAGGCAAAACAGAAGATATATTCCGGATCAGCAGGCGCATACAAGCATTATTTCGCGTTTGGTACTCATAAGAACATTCAATTATTTATAAACTGAACGGGGAGTGAGCAAAACGCGAAAATTGTGCCGATGGTATAAAAGAATATATAAAGTTTTATTAAAACGGTTATGGGTAAGCGTTAGGTTAACCACGTGACCCTAATTCAATTCGGAAAGAGCTTTGTCTGTGCTTCACTTCGTCTCCGGTGCGCTGATCACTTCAAGGTAGCGGCCCATCCAGTAAGGCAGCAGCCATATGTCGCCGGCGCTGTACTCGTTGCTGCCGTTGCGGCCGCCATTCAAATCAAACCTGTTGCCATTGTGCCTGCTGATGTCCAGTTCATCCGGTGGCAATACTTCTTTGGTTGTTTGCCTTCGGAAATTGGGTTCCATCAGTTCTATATCTTTTCTTTCGCTGTTTCGTACCGTCCACCCAATTAAATCCAGTGGGTATTCCTGCAAATACCATACGGCTTCTTTCAGATCAAATTCCTTTGCACCGGTGAGGGCGGTAAAAATATTCCAGGCGCCCTCTTTTTCAGGTCTTTCTATTTCCCAGTGATCAATAATGGCTTCTTTGTATTTTTCTTTGAGGGTATCATTGAAAGCATAGCGGTATAAGCCCCAATATCCCAGGAAATACATTTCGTCGTCTGAATGATTCCATCCCTGCGATAACATTTTACTCCAGTCGTCTGCATCTTCGGAAGCGTAACCAATTTCTTTCATAGGGCGCATCAGGTTTTCGAGGTAACCATGTTTGTCCATCAGTTCAAAGGCTTTTTCCTTATAGATCTCTTTATTGGTAAAATGATATGCTGTTTGCAGCATGGCAATGATATTGGAAGAGTTGATCTTTCTGTCGCCTACATTTTTGGGTCTGGCATTTACATATTCCGGGTTCCATTTTCCCCAAAGCGTAGGCTTGCCATCCCAGTCTACCAGGTAAAGATCATTATCAACCACGTGTTGCATCAGTGAATCTATCAATGCCACCGATTTCTCTTTTATCGCTTCATCATCTACCAGTTCTGCCAGCACGGCAAATACAAAAATATGCCCGATAGCCTCATCGCTGCTGGTAGTTGATTTCCAGTCCCATTCCGGGTGGGGTGCAGGAATCCATTTTTCGGGATCGTGGAGCTTATACCCCCTCCTTTCGTACGACCGTGCAGGAAAACCTTTTACAGGATTAACGGAATAAAGCCGTTCCATAGCATCTAAGGATTCACGGCAATTTTGTAAGGCTTCCGGCGACCTGGTAACCGCATAGCGGAAAGCTTCTGCGCCAAGGTACATGGAAGTCCATAAACCATCATTGTCCGAATCTTCCATATGTCCTGTTCCCAGGTTACCCTCTTTCATACCGGCGAGCGTGGCGTTAAACCCGTTGCGGATGTGCCTTTGTCTTACCTGTTTATCAAAAAAAGCAGCTTTATCTTCCAGTGTCATTGATGTAAAACAGATTTTCGCTAATCCTTCATCTGTCAAAATAAGTACATTATCCTTAACACCTTTAACGATTTGCTTTACATTATCAGAGGGCAGCCATCGTTTGGAAGCATAGTAGTTGAACTTCCCGTCTTCTTTAAGCATAAAAGCGCCTCTTTGTGAACCAAACCAGAGTTTGCCCTCTATTTCGGCAACAGCAGTAAGTTCTGTCCAGGGCAGTTTCCTGTTTATTTCTCCCTTTTGCTTTCCGGTAGATGCGTCAACAACGATATAACCGTTATGGGTACCTGCCACAATGTCTTTTCCATTATTGGCTATGGTAAAGCAGGTAAGACTGTCTGCTTTAAACAGGGCTGTATAATTTTTGCCTGCGGTTGAGAATGAGAATATTTGCTGCGGGGTAAGTATCAAAAATGCCTGCCTTGTGCTGTCATATACAATATCAAGCACCTGCTCACCGCTTTTGTTTTGCCAGAGCACCTGTGAATGCTTAAGGTATTGCAATGAACTTCCGTCGGAGATCAAAAAGGAGAAATCATCACCTCCTGAAAAAACAGTGGCATTGGGTAGGCTGTGTTTGGAATATAAATCCCCCGCCCATGCATTGCTGAGCACGGCTTTGTCATCGAGGTATACCAGTTGATGCCTGTATAAACCGATGGCGGCGATTTTTTTATCCGTCATAGGCCTGTAAGTGTTATCCGGCACAAGGCTTCCGGGATAAAGCATGGCTCCCGAAAAAGGATGGAGTAAACCTTTGGAAGAAAGAATTTGAACAACACCGTTGCGGTCGGCATACACTTTATTCAAAACCGTATTGCTATCTGTTAGGTTATATTTAATACTATAATCCTGTTGGTAAGACAGATCGGTATATATAGTTTGTGTATCCGAAATCTTCTTTTCCGCACATGAAAAAAAGAAAATGGAGAGGATGAGCGTAAATAATAATTGCTTTCTCATTGAAAACATGCGTAAATATTAAAAATGTTAGTATTGAATTTCGGCCAGAAGGATTATTTCCGGACTGCTAAGGGTTTTTTAAAAACAGGGTACAAGAATACGGGGATAGGAGACGGGGCGCAGCCTTTGATACTCATTTAATATTGTAAAGGATAGATGGGCGCCCTTAAAAGCAATTTTAACTTACCTTTCAACCCCATATATTTATTTTAAAACATCTGCTGATGAAAAAAATTATTTTTTTCTGGCTTTACAGTGTTGCAACCGGCGGTATATATGCACAACAAACATTTCCGGTAAATGGTGTTGCTGATGAGCGGAGCGGAACCTATATTTTTACCCATGCTACTATAGTAAAAGATGCACAAACCACTTTGCAAAATGCGTCATTGCTCATACAAAAAGGGAAGATCGTTGCTGTGGGAAACGATATTGCCGTTCCCAAAAATGCCGTTGTGGTGGATTGTAAAGGAAAGTATATCATTCCTTCTTTCATTGATCTGTACAGCGATTATGGTATAACCGTGGCCAGCCGGAGTTCGGGTGGGTTCAGTTACAGCGCTCCCGCCCTGTTAATTTCCAATACAAAAGGCGCTTATGGCTGGAACGAGGCCATTAAAGCGGATGCTGAGGCTGCTGCATTGTTTGAGGCAGATAACGATAAGGCAAAAACCTTCAGGGATATTGGATTTGGTACGGTGCTAACACATCGCAAGGATGGCATTGCCCGCGGTACGGGAACATTGGTTACCCTGGCAAATAAAAAAGAGAACCTCGTTATAATAAAAGAAAAGGCATCAGCCCATTATTCGTTCAGCAAGGGAATGTCTGCCCAAAGCTATCCCACCAGCCTCATGGGGGCAATTGCTTTATTGCGCCAAAGCTACCTTGATGCGGCCTGGTATAAAAGCAATCCAACTGCCGAAGGAGTAAACCTCAGCCTGCAGGCCTGGAACAACAACGAACCGCTGCCCCAGGTTTTTGATGCCAATGATAAATGGGCCGATATACGTGCAGACAGGATCGGGGATGAATTTGGCGTTCAATATATTATTAAGGGGGGTGGCAATGAATATCAGCGTATAAAAGAAATAGCGGCAACGAAAGCTACTTTTATTTTACCAGTCAATTATCCTCAGGCAATGGATGTGGAAGACCCCGATAATGCCCGCCTCGTTTCGTTAAACGATTTAAAACACTGGGAGATGGCGCCTGTGAACGCGGCTGCCTTTGAAAAAGCAGGGATTGTTTTTTGTTTAACGCCGGCCGATCTAAAAGATCCCAAACAGTTTTTGCCCAATGTTCGCAAAGCCATTGAAAACGGGCTGAGTGAGCAGAAAGCATTAGAGGCATTGACCAAAACACCCGCGACCCTGTTGGGTGTATACGATAAGGTAGGTAGCCTTGAAGCGGGCAAACTGGGCAACTTTCTGATTGCTTCGGGGCCTGTCTTTAAAGAGAAGACGATTGTTTATCAAAATTGGGTGCAGGGTGAAAAATATGCGGTACAGGAAGCGGACTGGAATGAAATAAAGGGAATATATTCCCTTGTGTTGTATTCGGGTAAGGGTAATATTAATTATACCATTAACGTTAAAAATGCACGTGCAGCCAGCATCATCAATGCCGACACGCTGCCTGTTAAATTCAATTTCAACGGCAGGTTGGTAAGCCTCAACTTTCAACCCGATAAAAAATCAAAATCGTTTATACGGTTGAGCGGCGTTGTAAACGATGATGGTTCATGGAAAGGCAATGGTACCGGTGTGGATGGAAATAGTCTTTTATGGACGGCGCTTTTTTCGGGAACAACAACCATAAAACCAGATTCTGCCTCGCTTCCGGGGGATTTGCCGATGGCAAAAATTACTTATCCCTTTGGCAGTTATGGCTGGGATGAATTACCCAAACAGGAAACGCTGCTTTTTAAAAACGCTACGGTATGGACTGGTGAGGCGGAGGGAAATTTGGCCAATACAGATGTGCTCGTTAAGGAGGGTAAGATCGCCCGGGTAGGTAAAAATATTTCCAATATGTCCGGAGCAAGAACGATAGATGCAACAGGCAAATTCCTTACGGCGGGCATTATTGATGAACATTCGCATATTGCTACTGTTTCCATTAATGAAGGAGCGCAGTCCGTTACATCGGAAGTACGGATAGGCGATAATTTAAACCCCGACGATATCAATATATACAGGCAGCTGGCGGGTGGAGTTACTTCCTCACACATCTTGCATGGCTCCGCCAATACCATTGGCGGTCAAACCCAACTTATAAAACTGCGCTGGGGCGCAAACGATGAAGGGCTAAAATTTAAGGATGCCGATCCTTTTATCAAATTCGCATTGGGTGAAAATGTAAAGCGTACCACATCACCGGTAAACAACCGCTTTCCCGATACCAGGATGGGCGTAGAGCAGGTACTTACAGATGCTTTTCAAAGAGCAGTGGATTATGAAAACGCATTGAAAAAGGTATCTGTTGGTACGGGAAAAAAGAAGCAGGCAGCAAATCCTTTCGCTACGGTGCGGAGAGATCTTGAACTGGATGCGCTGGTGGAGATCATGCGCAAAAAAAGATTTATCACCTGCCATTCTTATGTGCAAAGTGAAATAATCTATGCCATGCGCGTGGCGGAAAAATTTGGTTTTCGCATTAATACGTTTACACACATACTGGAAGGGTATAAAGTAGCGGATAAAATGAAAGCGCATGGAGCCAACGTATCCACTTTTGCCGATTGGTTTGGCTATAAAATGGAAGTGGCTGACGCCATTGCTTACAATGCGGCCATTATGCAAAAAACGGGGTTGAATGTTTGCATCAATTCGGATGATGCGGAAATGGCCCGGCGTCTGAACCAGGAAGCCGCAAAAACGGTAAAATATGGCGGTGTTCCGGAAGAAGAAGCCTGGAAGATGGTTACCATCAATCCGGCCAAAGCCCTGCACGTTGATGACAGAACAGGAAGTATTAAAACCGGCAAGGATGCCGACCTGGTATTGTGGAGCGAAAACCCCCTGAGTATTTATGCGAAACCCGAAAAAACAATTGTGGACGGTACTGTTTATTTTGATCTTGAACATGACCTGCAATTGCGGCGCACTATCGCGGAAGAACGCAACCGCATTGTTCAAAAAATGATCGGTGAAAAGAAATCAGGAGCGCCCGTAGCAACATTTAAACCAAGCACTTATATAACATTGAGTTGCGGTGATGATCATGAAAATGACGATGAGCAAATCAATATGCAATAGCATTTACCCTGTTTCGTTGATCCCTTTAAAAGACAACTATGATAAAAATATATTTGCTCTCCGCTGTACTTTCTTTAGCACTGTTTGCACAGGCGCAGGACGATGTGTATCCTGCAAAAGAATATAACGGCTTATTGTTTATTACCAATAGTACGGTGCATGTGGGAAACGGGCAGGTAACAGAGAATGCTACAGTAGAAATAAACAATGGAAGGATCGTGCGGGTGGGAACAAATATAGCCGTACCGCAGGGCGGTGTAAAAGTGATTGATGCCAAAGGCAAACAGGTATACCCGGGGCTCATCCTTCCACAATCCGACCTGGGGTTAAAAGAAATTTCCGGTGGCGTGCGTGGCTCCAACGATTACCGCGAACTTGGTGATCTCAATCCTAATATCAGGTCTGTTGTAGCCTATAATGCGGCTTCTTCCATGATCAATGTATTGAAAGCAAATGGTATATTGTTGGCCGCCACTGTGCCGCAGGGCGGAACGATCAGCGGTTCTTCGTCGGTAGTGCAACTCGATGCATGGAACTGGGAAGATGCTGCTTATGCCACCGATATGGGTATACACATTAATTTGCCATCTTTTGCTGCACCGCGGCCTACCGCAGCAGCCCCACCCATACCGGCTAAGGCGGACGAGATTGCAAAAAAGGCGCTGGAAAAAGTAGAAGAGGTAAAAATTTTTTTCAGGGAAGCCAGGGCCTACCTGCAGGAAACAACGCATACCGCCACCAACCTGAAGCTGGAAGCGGTAAAAGGCCTTTTTGATAAAACACAAAAACTGTTTGTTCATGCCGGCCAGGTAAAACAAATGCTGGTGGCCATTGATTTTGCAGAAGAATTTGGATTTGAAGTGGTTATCGTGGGCGGGGAGGAAAGCTGGCAAATTGCTCCCCTGCTGAAAGAAAACAATATAGCCGTTATATTAAATGCCGGACACAATTTACCGTCAACGGAAGACGAAGACTTTGACCAGCCTTTTAAGACACCGGCTATGCTGCAAAAGGCCGGCGTGTTGTTTGCCCTCAATGACGACGCCAGCAATGCCCGTTACCGCAACCTGGCTTTTAATGCCGGCACCGCTTCAGCATTTGGATTGAGCAGGGAAGAAGCATTGAGCGCTATTACCTTAAATACAGCAAAAATCCTGGGCATTGCGGGTAAAACCGGTTCTATCGAAGCAGGAAAAGACGCCAATATTGTAATAAGTGAAGGAGACATTATGGATATGCGCACCAGCATTGTTACCCATGCTTTTATCCAGGGCCGGGAAGTAGATCTCGCCAGCAAACAAACGCAGTTATATGAAAGATATATGAAAAAGTATGGGTTAAAATAAGGGAAAGGAATGCCGTTGCCATCCTGTTAAGTGGGTTGTAAAGCTCAGCGCATTCAAGGTTTTTTTGGGTGGCTTTTTGTATATTGCCGGTGCACAGATCAACCGTACATCATGTATTTTCGACCCTAATGCGTAAAGTAAGGATCATATTCATTTATCTTTCTGTGTTGCTGATGGTTTTGCTTTTAGCCATTTTTTTCAGCGACCGGGTCATAACAAATGCGGCCAAAGGCAAGTTGTATTCCAGCATAGAAACCATACCTTATAACAAAACAGGTTTATTGCCCGGCACTTCCAAATACCTTGTGGCAGGCCATCTTAATCCTTATTATACCTACCGCATAAATGCAGCGATCAGCTTGCTGAGGGCGGGCAAAATCAAATATATTATTATCAGCGGCGATAACAGCAGCATATACTATAATGAACCGGCAATGATGCGGGCAGATTTATTAAAAGCAGGCATTGATTCATCGTGTATTTATTCGGATTATGCAGGTTTCAGAACCTTTGATTCGGTGGTTCGCCTCAAAGCCATTTTCAGCCAGGATTCCGTAACGGTTATATCCCAGCCTTTTCAAAATGAAAGAGCCATTTACATTGCTTCCAGGGAAGGCATTGCGGCCATTGGCTTTAACGCTAAAGATGTGGGAACACGTGGCGGCTTAAAAGTGCAGGTACGCGAAAAACTGGCCAGGGTAAAAGTATTTATTGACTACTTATTTGGCGCGGAACCCAAATTCCTGGGTGAAAAAGTGAACATTCCCTGAAAACATACAGATACTACTGTTATACCATCCCCTAACCGTTTTGCTTTCCTTTACCGTACTTGTTGTTCCTGAATTGTGCCGGCGAAACGCCTGCTTTTTCTTTAAATAACTTGGAAAAATAGTAGGCGGAATTAAAATTTAAATTAAACGCTATTTCTTTAATTGATGTTGAAGGATCGCCCAGCAATATTTTCGCCTTTTCAATTTTGAGCTGTAGCAAATACTGGTGAGGGGCGATGCCGGTGTACATTTTAAAAGCTTTGCGAAACCAGGCATAACTCACGTTCAGCTCTTCCGCAATATTTTCAATTGTCATTTCATCATCAATGCCTGTCCTGAAAATAACCCTGGCTTTGTTGATGATGGATTCTGTATTGTCTTCCGTCTCAAATTCGCCCTGTTTTATTATCGAATGAATTTCTCCCAGCAGATGCACTATTGCACCTGATACAAGCGGCTGGTAACCTGTTTTCTCTTTTTTTGTTGTTTCAATGATTTTTTCCAGCAGGTCAATAATGCCTTCGCTGATTCCCACGTGTAAGATGGCTTTTTGAGCACAAAAAAAGCGCTGCCGTACCAGGTTTTCCATGATCGCTCCTTTATAACCTACCCAATATTCATCCCACCCTGTTTGCTTGCTGGGTTTGAACCGGTGCCATTCGCCGGGAAACAACAGCAAAACAGTTCCTTCATTTACCTTCTGTTGTTTGCAACCCTCAGATTCAAACAGTCCCTCCCCTTTCGCAATATATATGATCTGGTATTCATCAAGTATACGGCCTTTGTTCCAGTTAAAATAATGATGTGCAGGATGTTGTGTGGAAGGGTACATCTCGCCGCTGCTAATTCTGTTGCAACCTGTGTTTAAAACATGCAGCCCCCAGCTTTCGTCGCCGGAACTGGTAGGCAGGTATTTATAAAAATTGGTCATGAGCAAAAGGTATCAGGATGTGTATCTGAAATATCAAATTGTGTATCTCTTTTATTTTATTCCATAATACATTCATACCGCCGGGTAGCTGTTTATTACAAAATAATTCATAGTAAATGTATTTCCGCTATATACCCTGTATTAAGATAAACCAAAATTACAGAACATGAAAAAAGATCATTTTCTTACTGCGCCGGGAGCGGTTCTTATGGCAACAGTCGTGTGCCTGTCTTTCACAAATATTGCCGCGCAAAATAATCTCATTTCAATTGATTGGAACAATACGATTGTTGTATCCAAAACAACACCAACCTTACAGTTGGTTGAAAATCCTATGGTGCGGCCTAGTTCGCCCATACATACTTCTACTTTTAAAGCATTAAAAGAACTGGGGGCGAACTATGTTCGGTATGTACCTTGGTTTCCCTACCCTAAAATGGCCGTAGCAGAATTAAAACGGCCAACCGCCACCGAAACTTTTTGGGATTTCACCTACCTCGATAGCACGATGGAGGCTTTTATGGAAGCAACAAAAGGTCACCCGGTGGTCATCAATTTCAGTACCACACCAGCCTGGATGTGGGAAACGGATGCCGTTGTAACCTATCCGGAAGATGCTTACCAAACTTCCTGGAATTATAACCAGGGTACCCGCCTTCGGGATTCCTCTTTGCATGAATTAACCAATTATTATGTAAGGTTATTTAGCTGGTACACCAAAGGAGGCTTCACCGATGAATTGGGGAAGTTTCACAAATCAGGCCATTACTACAAAATACCTTACTGGGAAGTATTGAATGAGCCCGATCTTGAACACAACATTACACCGCAATTGTATACCAGGATTTATGACAATATCGTTATCGCGCTAAAAAAAATATCACCCGAAACAAAGTTTATCGGTATGTCGCTTGCACTTGAAAAAGATCCTGAGTGGTTCGAATATTTTCTTGATCCTAAAAATCATAAACCAGGAGTTGAGTTAGAAGGTATTTCATACCATTTTTATGGCTCGCCAGATAACAATAAGCAACCGCTCAGTACTTACCAGTATTCATTTTTCAACCAGGCCAATGCTTTCCTGGATAGAGTACGGTATATAGAAAATATACGCAAACGCCTGGCCCCTCATGTTTTTACTACTATCAACGAAATCGGTAATATTCTGTCGCGTGATGGTGTTAACGAGCCGATACCTGATGCATACTGGAATTTATCGGGAGCCATGTATGCCTATATTTATCTTGAACTGGCAAAGATCGGGATTGATGCAGCGGGTGAATCGCAACTGGTTGGTTATCCTACCCAATTTCCTTCGGTAAGTATGATGAACTGGGAAAATGGAAAACCCAATGCACGCTTTTGGGTACTAAAATTACTCAAAGATCATTTTGGCCCCGGCGACAAACTTGTACAAACACGCCCGAACATAACAGGATTGGCTACACAGGCATTTGTAACCAAAGCAGGCAAAGCGCTTTTGCTGATCAATAAACAGGAGCAGGAGGTACAGCTTCAATTGCCTGAAGGTGCAAACGCTTATGAAATGAGTTATGTAGATGGTTCCACCGGGGAAAATAAGCCCGCTAAAAAGCAATTATCCGGTAATATCATAACGCTTAATGCATTCGCTGTTGCGGTAATTAAATTTAAATAGGAGATCTTCTTTTAAAAACTTTCAGTATAAGCGCATATTCCCCATTTGAGAAATTTTACAGTTGTGGCATGATCATTTTAGGATCAGGGTTAAGAAACAATATGCATCGAAACTTTAAATCAACTCTAAAAAATAGCATATGTACAAATTTTCATCCGCTTTACTAATAACCCTTTTCATTTGGATATACTTTCCAATACCTGTTAGTTGCCAGAACACCGCTGGAAACACTGGTAGTAACAACTTTGAATTGCTAAAAAAGAGATTCTTTGAACCCGGTAAAGAATATGGTAGCGCCCCATTATGGGTTTGGCATACCAGGGTAACAAAGAACATTATTGATTCCATGATGCAGGAGTTTAAAGAAAATGCATTTGGTGGCGTAATGGTTCATCCCCGGCCGGGACTCATTACCGAATATTTATCACAGGACTGGTTTAATTTATACCAGTACACTATAAAAAAAGGGAAAGAACTGGGGTTGGATGTTTGGATATATGATGAGAACTCCTACCCTTCGGGATTTGCCGGTGGAAATGTGCCCGACCAGATGCCTGAATCCTATAATCAGGGGCAAATGTTACATTTAACCAAAGCAGAGGTGCTGCCTGCCGCTACAGATCAAATTTATATCTGCCTGAAAGAACATAATGGCACATTCACCAATATTACATCGCAGTTAGCTGCTGAAAGTGGAAAGCGCGGCAACTACTATTTATTTACGAAAGAATATTATAAAAAGCAGGCAAGAATTGTAGGACCTCCGGAATTTCCCTATGTTGATCTTATGGTTAAAGGCGTTACTGAAAAATTTATTGATGTAACGATGAAAGGGTATGAAAAGATCGCCGGCAATGAATTTGGAAAAACGGTTCCCGGACTTTTTTCAGATGAGCCCAGCATTCCAACACAGGGAGAAGGAAATGTACGATGGACGCCCGACCTCTTCAGTAGCTTTACCCAAAAGTGGGGGTATAATCTGCAAGACCATCTACCCTCCCTGTATGAGGAAGTGGGCGACTGGAGAAAAGTAAGACATAATTACCAGCAAACCCTTTTACAATTGTTTATTGACCGCTGGTCGAAGCCAATGCATGCATATACGGAGAAGAATAATCTTAAATGGACCGGGCATTACTGGGAGCATGGATGGCCCAGCCCCGAAGAAGGTCCGGACAACATGGCTATGTATGCCTGGCACCAGCTACCCGGCATTGATATGCTGTTCAACCAGTTTAATGAAAAAAGCCCTAATGCCCAATTTGGAAATATACGGTCGGTAAAAGAGTTGTCCAGTGTTGCCAATCAGCTCAGTAAAAAAAGAACGCTTAGTGAAACCTATGGCGGCGGGGGATGGGAGCTAACGTTTAAAGATATGAAACGGCTGTGCGACTGGCAATATGTACTGGGCGTAAATTTTTTAAATCAGCATCTTTCTATGATGACGCTTACGGGGGCAAGAAAATATGATTATCCCCAGAGCTTTTCTTATCATACGCCATGGTGGCCGTATTATAAATCCCTCAATGAATATTATACACGCCTGTCTTTGGCAATGTCGCAGGGCAAGCAAATGAATGATATTTTGGTTATCGAGCCTACCAGTTCTGCATGGATGTATACCGGCCCGGGAAAGCAGCATACACGGATGGCTGAAATCGGTAATCATTTCCAGTCCTTTATTACTGCGCTTGAAAAAGCGCAGGTTGAATATGACCTGGGTTCCGAAAATATTATTAAGGATCATGGTAAAGTGGAAGCTAAAAAATTTATAGTAGGTGAGCGTGCATACCGTACCGTGGTTATTCCGCCGGGAATGGAAAATATAGATCTGCCAACCTACAATCTTTTGAAAGCTTATGCAGCTGCAGGAGGAAAGGTTATACAGTTTGAGAAGCTGCAAACAATTGATGGAGCCGCCACAAATGAGCTTCAGTATTTCAATCATCCGAAAAATAATATACATCAATACACAAAACTGGATCAATCCATTATAGAAGGCGAGTTTTTGTCCGATGATTTTCTGATTTCAGCAGGCAGGCCGGGTTCCATTGGCGGAGACTTATATCATCACCGCCGCTTAACAGATGAAGGGCAGATATTGTTTCTTTCTAATGCCAGCATGGTTTCCCCCTCACAGGGCCAGGTTAAAATAAACGGTAAGGATGCTTTACTGATGGATCTTGCTACGGGCAAAATAACCGACTATCCCGAACAGGAACAGTTGAATAAATTAACTGTGCACTTTGATATTCCCCCGGCAGGCAGCCTGCTGCTCTTTATTGCTGATAAAAAGCAACAGGGCTTAAAAAAGCACGCGCCTGCAAAAAATAAATCAATCGTTAAGGGTTCTGATATTAAAGTGATGCGCCCGGCAGAAAATACCCTGATGATAGATTTTTGCGATATACAGTTTGGCGACACCCTGCTAAGAGATACACATGTTGGCGTAGCTTCCAAAATGGTATTTATGCATTATGGCTTTAACAGGAATCCATGGAATCACCAGGTACAGTTTAAAGATCATATTATTGCAAGAGATACTTTCCCTGAAGGGAGTGGATTTACGGCAACTTATCATTTCACCATTGATAAGCAGAACGGGTATAAAAAATTCAGGGCAGTGGTGGAGCAGGGAAATTTGTGGAAGACAATAATGGTAAATGGTAAACCGGTAACACCCGCTAAAAATAAGTGGTGGTTAGACAGGTCTTTCGCCGTGCTGCAAATCGGAGAATATTTGAAACCAGGCGAAAATACTATATCCATTACGGCCAATCCTATGAGTGTATACGCTGAAATTGAACCCGTGTATATTCTTGGCGATTTTAACCTGCAATCAAAGGATAAGGGATGGCAAATAATACCTGCTCAGCCATTGAAATTGGGGAGCTGGAAGGAACAGGGACTGGGCTTATATGGATTTGGTATTACCTATGTTAAAACATTCAGGCTGCAAAAACCTGATCAGCAGTTTGAACTGCAGTTGGGAGAATGGAAAGGAACGGTTGCTGCTGTAAAAGTGAATGGCAAACCGGCGGGTATCATATTTTCAGAACCCAACGCATTAAACGTGAGCAAATACCTGAAGGAGGGCATTAATCGCATAGAAGTTGAAGTGATCGGCAGCCTCAAAAACCTGTTGGGGCCGCATCATAACTCGCCAAAGCCTGGTTTGGTAGGTCCGGGGCATTGGTCAAATGTAAACGCGTATCCCCCCGGGAACAAGTATGATACCTATGACTATGGATTAATGGAAGATTTTCAATTGTTGCAATTCGATAAGTAAATGAAGGCACTGTTCATTGTATAAAATCTTAAACGCGAAATCTCAATCAGCAAATATGACGCCTCCCCTTAAAATAGGATTGTTTGGAATTGGCCTCGAGGCTTACTGGCCGCAGTTTGAAGGACTGGAACAAAGACTTTCCCAATATGTAGAAGTGGTAGAAAGTAAGTTAAAGGATTTTGGCGCCGACATCATTAACCTGGGTTTGATAGATACCCCGGCTAAGGCATTTGATGCCGGGCACCGTTTTCGTTCAGAGGATGTTGATCTTATCTTTTTATATGTTACTACATACGCCTTGTCGTCAACAGTGCTTCCGGTAGTAAAAAGGGCAAAAGTTCCTGTAATAGTACTCAATCTGGCTCCGGAAGCCGCTATAGATTATGAATGGTTCAATGCACTGAAAGACCGTACCCGTATGACGGGTGAATGGCTGGCTTTTTGTTCGGCGTGTCCGGTACCGGAAATCGCCAGTGTGTTTAAACGTTCCGGTATTCCCTTTTACCAGGTTACGGGTATGCTGCAGGGCGATGCCGTTGCGTGGCGTGAAATAGAAGAATGGATAGCGGCTGCCAAAGTGGCCAATATCATGTATCATAATAACCTCGGGGTTATGGGTAATTATTATGGCGGCATGCTCGATATTTATTCCAATTTAACATTGCATTGCGCGGTCTTTGGGGGGCATATAGAAATCATCGAAGTGGATGAACTCTCCTTCTTACGCCAGCAGGTAACCGACAGTGAAATAGATGATAAGGTAAAAGTATTCCTGGAAGCTTTTGACGTGCAACCCGATTGTTCAAAGTTTGAATTGGTGCGGGCTGCACGAACGGCGGTGGCGCTTGATCAGCTGGTGCGTAAATACAGGCTCGGCTCAATGGCCTATTATCACAAAGGCACCGGCAACCCCCAAAATGAAGATACAATGAGTTCTATTATCCTGGGCAATTCGCTGCTTACCGCCAATGGCATTCCGGTAGCAGGTGAATACGAGATCAAAAACGCCCAGGCTATGAAAATAATGGACAGCTTTGGAGCAGGCGGTTCCTTTACCGAATATTATGCCATGGATTTTAATGACGATGTAGTGCTAATGGGACATGATGGTCCCGGTCATTTGGCTATCGCGGAAGGGAAGATCAAAGTAAAACCTTTGCAGGTGTATCACGGTAAGGTAGGCAACGGGCTTTCTGTAGAGATGTCGGTGCAGTACGGAAAAGTAACCTTACTGTCGGTAGTTGAAACTGTGGACGGGAAATTATTGTTCCTCGTTGCCGAGGCAGAATCGGTGCCGGGCGCTATACTGGAAATTGGCAATACCAATAGCCGGTACCGGTTTCCCATTGGCGCCCGCCGGTTTGTGGAAGAATGGAATGCACATGGCCCGGCGCATCATTGTGCTGTGGGAATCGGGCATATAGCATCCAAAATAAAAAAGCTTGGCGAACTGCTTGGAATGGCTACCATACAGGTATGCTGAAGAAGAGCTGTTAGCCATCAGCTTTCAGCGGTGAGTGATATACAAGGTTGCGAACCTTGAAACAGTTACCTGAATGGTGATTGATGTGAAATCCTGGTGTTGTGTAAAACGTGAGACGGGAGAAGTGAAACACTCCCTTTCACCTTTATCTTCTCCCTTTTCACGGGAACATACAATCATCATTTGATGACTTAACAGGCCGGGATGATTTTTAACAATAATTTTAAAAATGAGCTTATGTTTTTGCTTCGGAATAACAAATGGAGAACGATTTTTATTTCCGCTATTGTACTGCTGTACTATGGATGTAATAAAAAAATAACCGGTTCCGATAAAGCAGATGCATCCGGAATACAAGCGCTGCGGGCCGGATTTGTAAAGCCGCCTGATGCGGCCAAACCCGGTGTATACTGGTATTTTATGGATGGAAATTTGTCGGAGGAAGGCATGACGAAAGATCTTGAGTCCATGGCTAAGGCAGGCATTGGTAACCTTGTATTTCTTGAAGTAAATGTAGGTGTGCCCCGCGGTAAAGTAGATTTTTTAAGCGACCGGTGGCTTGAATTGTTTAAGCACGCCGAAAAGGAATGCCGGAGGCTGAATATAGCAATGACCCTGGGCATAGGGCCGGGATGGACAGGAAGCGGCGGGCCGTGGGTTGCTCCTGAACAATCTATGCAGCACCTGGTGTCAGTAAGTGTAGAGGTATCAGAAAATGAAAACAAGAAAATAATACTTCCTGTGCCTCCTCCCAAAAAACCTTTTTTTGGCGAAGGAGGTTTTACTCCGGAGTTGAAAAAGCAATGGCAGAACTTTTATGAAGATGTTGCCGTGCTTGCATTCCCGCAGCCTGCAGTTGCTGATAAGATAAAAGACATTGATGAAAAAGCGCTGTATTATCGTGCGCCCTACTCATCTGTTCCGGGTGTAAAACCTTTTCTGCCTTCTTTTTATGATGCTGATGACGTTCCTGCAGGGGCCGTTGTTTCAAAAAGTGAAATAGTAGATCTCACAAATAAACTTCAGCCAGATGGAACATTAAACTGGGAAGCGCCACAGGGCAACTGGACGATTATGCGTTTTGGCACACGCAACAACGGCGCTGTTACCCGGCCTGCGCCTTTCCCCGGTGTGGGCTTTGAATCGGATAAATTCGATACGGTTGCTTTAAACAAACATCTTGACGAATATACAGGCAGGATCTTCCGGAAAATAGGGAAAGCCGAAAAAAAATCTGTGGGTGGATTAAAATTTCTGCACATGGACAGTTGGGAAATGGGAGCGCAAAACTGGACAAAAAACTTCAGAGCGGAATTCATTAAGCGAAGGGGGTATGATCCCTTGCCTTTTTATCCTGTGTATAATGGCGTTATTGTTGAAAGTCCTGAAATCAGTGAGCGATTTTTGTGGGATCTCCGGCAAACGGGGCAGGAACTGGTACTGGAATACCATGCCGGGCAGGTTAAAAAATACAGTCACCGGCATGGGCTGGGTTTATCTATTGAACCTTATGATATGAACCCCACGGCAGATATGGAACTTGGCTCCATTGCGGATGTGCCGATGTGTGAATTCTGGAGTAAAGATTTCGGGTACAATACCTCATTCAGTTGCATTGAAGCGGTATCGGTTGCTCATGTAAACGGGCAGTCACTCGTTGCCGCAGAAGCCTTTACAGCCGAAAAAAACGAAGGATGGAAACAGTACCCGGGCTCAATGAAAGCGCAGGGCGACTGGGCTTTTGCAACCGGTATCAATCGCCTGGTATACCACACTTTTCAAAGCCAGGTATTGCCAGACAGTTTGCGTCCCGGGATGACGATGGGCCCGTACGGCGTGCATTGGGACAGAAACCAAACCTGGTGGCCAATGGCAGACGGGTATCACCGGTACATCTCCCGCTGCCAGTTTATTTTACAGCAGGGAAGAACGGTAGCAGATATTTTGTATTTAACCCCGGAAGGCGCTCCGCATATTTTTCGCCCGCCTTTATCGGCACTTACCGGTGAAGAACCGGTGCGCGACAGAAGGGGCTATAATTTTGATGGATGCTCTCCGGGACAATTGCTTACTGCAAGTGTTAAAGACAACCAGATCATATTTCCGGGCGGCGCATCATACAAAATATTGATAATGCCTGATGTTAAAACAATGACGCCGAAATTATTAGAAAAGATCAGAGCGCTGGTTTACGAAGGAGCGATAGTGGTGGGATCGCCTCCCGTTAAATCACCGGGACTAACGGGCTACCCGGCTTGTGATGAACAGGTAAAACAGTTGTCTCAAACAATATGGGGAGGGCTGAATGTGCCGGCCGATGAAACTGTGCATGTATATGGCAAAGGGAAAGTAATTTGGGGCGCCGGTACCAGCACAAGATCTGATGGCATTTACCCCGCATATGCTGTAGCGGCAAAGTTATTGAATGATATGGGTGTGCCGGAAGATTTTGAATGGGCAGGCGAGCTGCGTTATACACACCGGTCTACTGCGGATTGGGATATTTATTTTGTTGCGAACAAAACGGATGAACCCTTAAATGCGGATGGCGTATTCAGGTCTGATAAAGAAGGCCCGGAACTTTGGGATCCCCTTACAGGAGAAATGAGGGCTTTGCCGGAATTTACCAGGGAAAACGGGCAAACCCGTATTCCACTTCAATTTGAGCCTTACCAAAGCTTTTTTATTGTATTCAAAAAAAGTAAAACAACGCCTCCTCATCCTGAAAAAGAGAATTTCCCCGGCTCCCAAAGCCTGATCACATTAGATAGCGCGTGGACGGTATCCTTTGATCCCAAATGGGGTGGGCCGGAAAAAATAGTTTTTGACCACTTGCAGGATTGGATCAGCCGCCCGGAAAAAGGAATAAAATACTATTCGGGAATAGCAGTTTACAGCAATACCTTCGACCTTTCAACAGCGGATATCAAAGATAAAAACAAACGCATTTTTCTTGATTTGGGCGAAGTAAAAAACATGGCACGTATAAAAGTTAACGGAAAAGATTTGGGCGTGCTATGGACTGCGCCCTGGCGGGTAGATATTACAAAGGCGGTAAAGGAAAAAGGAAACCAGTTGCAAATAGAAATAGCCAACCTATGGCCAAATCGTTTGATCGGAGATGAGCAATTACCCGATGATGGCGTAAAAAATGGTAAATGGCCCGAATGGCTGCTGCAGGGTAAACCCAGAACAGGTAACAGATATACCTTTACTACCTATAGGCATTATACCAAAGATGCTCCATTACTGAGTTCAGGCCTTATGGGACCGGTAACGATCCGGCAAACTGAATTTTAATGAAAACTCATTTAATCACTATACTGTCTTTTTTAATGCTGTTGGCTTGCCAAAACAGGCAAACGGATGCCCAAAATGAAACACTAACGGATACCGCTGCACTAAAACCTGATACGATTGATACGGGTGCACAGATACCAGCATTGGCCAAACAAGTTTTAACGGCATTAAAAAATAAAGACTATGAATCTTTTGCGGGTTTTATACATCCTGCGCAAGGGTTTAGATTTTCTCCTTATGGTTATGTTGATACGGCAACTGCCATGGTATTCAGCGCCCGGGCCTTCCTGGATGAGCTTTCAAAAAAACCGCAAACCAAAATTACCTGGGGACAGTATGATGGAACAGGCGAGCCTATTACGTTAACCATTGAAGCGTACTTTAAAAAGTTTGTGTATAATGCCGACTTTTTAAATGCTCCGCAAACCAGTTTGAATGAAATGATCGGAAGCGGAAATTCCCTTAATAATCTTACAGCCATTTATAGAGATTGCGCTTTTACGGAACATCATTTTCCCGGCTTCGACCAAAAGTATAATGGCATGGACTGGTGCTCACTTCGCCTGGTATTTAAAAATTATAACAACAAAATATATTTGGTTGGCATAGTGCACGACCAATGGACGATTTAGAAAGGATGATTGTTTTAACCTGCTTTGTTATTCCACCCAATCTGCTATAAAAATATTGGTATCTCTTGTGCCGCCATTGTTGCGGTTACTGCAAAAAATAATTTTTTTTCCGTCGGGAGAGAACATGGGAAAAGCATCAAATCCCTTGTCGCGGCTAATTTTTTGCAGGTTGGTTCCGTCTTCATTGATGGTATATAAATTAAACGGAAACCCTCTTTTGTATTCGTGATTGGAGGCAAAAATGATCCGTTTGCTATCGGGCATAAACGCGGGAGCCCAGTTGGCCTGCCCGAATGCTGTAACCTGCCGGGCATCACTTCCATCTGCGTTGGCCACCCAAACTTCCATGCTTGTGGGCGCTACGAGGCTTTCGGCAAGCAATTCTTTATATTCCTTTATTTCGGCTTCTGTTTTGGGTCTCGATGCACGCCATATTATCTTCTTTCCATCCGGGCTGAACCATGCACCGCCATCATATCCCGGTGTATGTGTAATTCTTTTTTCCTTTCCCGAGCGCAGATCCATAATATAAAGCTCCAGGTCTCCATCCTTATCGCTTGTATAGATCATCTTGTTTCCATCGGGCGAGAGCGTAGCTTCTGCATCATATCCTTTGGCATGGGTAAGTTGTTTTACAATTTTTCCATTCAGGTCACACATAAAAATATCGTAGCTGTCATACAAGGGCCATATGTATTTGTTGCCATATTTTTTCCTGTCGGGCACGGGCGGGCAACTGTCTGCACCACGATGCGTTGAAGCATAGATGATGTGTTTTCCATCTTTAGTAAAAAAGGGACATGTTGTCCTTCCTTTGCCTGTGCTTACCAGCTTGTATTCAAATTTTTCGCCGCTTTGTTGCGGTATTTTACCTATAAATATCTGGTCGCAGTTCAGTCCGTCTTTTGTATTGGTTCGTTGAAAAACAAGATACTTGCTATCATAGCTCCAGTATGCCTCGGCGTTGTCGCCGCCAAACGTAAGTTGTTGGATATTCTTAAAATGCTTTTCTTCGGGATAATGTACAGTGTCGGGTAAAGGCTGAAATGTGTTCGTTGCTGAAATAAGATCGGCGGGTATGTTTAAAGGAACAGGTGTAGCGTAGGCGCTTCCGGTGAATACTGCTGTAAGCCATAGGGCGGCTGTAAAAATGCCTTTGTACTTCCTGTTCATTTTTTATGTTTTAACTGCAGTTGCAAAGATAGTTCCGGATTGCAAAAAATAAGCCCCGCAACAAACGGGGTTTTTGGTGTGTTAGTAATCAATATTTATTGCTTAAGCTAAGTATTCAATCCGCCGCAAACGCTTATTGTTTGCCCGGTGATATAGCTGCTCCAGTCACTGGCCAAAAAGAGCACCACATCTGCAATATTTTCGCCTGTTCCAAAACGGCCCAGGGGAATACTGCTTTTGTATTTTTCCGCAGCTTCGCCTTCTTTAAGATAGCCTGTCATATCGGTTTCAACAAAGCCGGGCGCTATAGCATTACAGCGGATATTACGGCTGCCCATTTCTTTGGCAATGCTTTTGGTAAATCCAATAATGCCTGCTTTGCTGGCGGCATAGCTGCTTTGCCCGGCATTACCGGTAATGCCGATGATGGAACTCATATTGATGATGCTTCCCGTTTTGGCTTTCATCATAGGACGTATGACCTGTTTGGTCATATTGAATACACTTTTAAGGTTGGTATTTATTACTTCGTCCCATTGCTGGGCCGACATACGAAGCAATAAGTTATCTTTTGAGATCCCTGCATTGTTAACGCAGATATCAATGGTGCCAAATTCTTTGATCACATCATTTACAAAGGTTTCACTTTGTACAAAATCGCCTGCATTGCTCTGGTATGCCTTTGCTTTTACACCCAATGCCTGTAATTTTTTCTGCAATGTTGCTGCTTTTTCGCCGCTGCTGTCGCTTACATAAGTGAAGGCAATATGAGCACCGTGTTCTGCCAGTTTAACCGCAATCGCTTCCCCAATACCCCTGGCGCCGCCCGTTACAATAGCTACTTTGTTGCTGAGTAATTTCATGAAGGTTTGATAATTAATATTGTTGCAAGATAACAGAAAGAATGTAAAGAAGCACAACGGGCACATTTCAAATTTTCGCAGGCGGGTGTCACCACCCGCCTGTAGAGTCCGCTACCGGTCGGTGTCTCACCGACCGGAAAGTGGTGCATAAGCGAAAATTTGAAATGCACCCAGCACAGCTCCGCAACAGTGTATTATGATTTAAAGTTGAGGATTTCTTCAATGATCGAACGCTCATTGCTCAGTCTCGGTACTTTATGCTGCCCGCCCAGTTTGCCTTTGCTTTTCAGCCATTCATTAAAAAGCCCTTTAGGCATAATATGAAGCAAAGGTTGGTGAAGGGCAATATCTTTATAGCGCTTTGCTTCATAATCGCTGTTTATGCTTTGGAGAGCCTTGTCCAGCTCAATGGTAAAATGATCCAGGCTGTCGGGTTCCTTATCAAACTCCACCAGCCATTCATGTGCGCCATTTCCATCATCGCTGAAGTAAATGGGGGCGGCCGTATAATCATTTACGATGGCGCCGGTTTGTTCGCACGCCATAGAAACCGCTTTATCGGTATTGTCTACAATCACTTCTTCGCCAAAGGCATTGATAAAATGTTTGAGCCTGCCGCTTACTTTGATCCGGAAAGGATACAGTGTTGTAAACTGTATGGTGTCGCCCAGCAAGTACCGCCATAGCCCGCCGTTGGTGCTGATTACCAGTGCATAATTTTTACCGGTTTCCACGTCTTTCAGCCCAATGGTGCGGGGGGTTTCTTTCCCATACTCTTCAAAAGGCATGAATTCCATGAACACCCCGTGGTCGAGATACAGCAGCATGCCATCTTCACCCGGTTTATCCTGCGCCGCAAAAAATCCTTCGCTGGCATTATAGCTGTCTATATAGTAAATATCCTTTCCTATTGTTTTCCTGAATTGCTCCCGGTAAGGGGTAAACGAAACGCCGCCATGAATATACAGTTCGAGTGAGGGCCATACATCTGCAATGCAGCTTTTGCCGGTAATTTCGAGAATTCTTTTAAACAGCACCATTGTCCAGGTAGGCACTCCCGAAATAGAAGTAACATTTTCTGTAATCGTTGTTTCAGCCAGCCTTTCAATTTTGGTTTCCCATTCATCCATCAGGGCAATTGCCAGTTCGGGCGTGCGGATCCATTGTCCCCAGGCGGGAGAATTCTGCAGCAGCACAGCGCTGAGGTCGCCATAATGGATCTCCTCATTAACCTGGTTAATGGTATGACTGCCGCCAATTACCAGTCCCTTACCCGTTAGCAGGTCCGAGTTGGGATTGAAATTATAATACATGGTAAGGGTATCCTTGGCGCCTTTGTAGTGACAGTCTTCTAAGCTTTCTTCGCTGATGGGAATAAACTTGCTTTTATCGCTGGTGGTACCACTGCTCTTGGCAAACCAGTGTATGGGTGTATTCCACAGAATATTTTCTTCGCCGTTCATCATACGTTGTATATAAGGCTTCAGGTCGTCGTACTCGTGGATAGGCACGGCTTTTTTAAAATCCCGTGTAGAAAATAAAGAAGAAAAATTGTATTTGCGGCCGAACTCCGTATACTGGGCGGAGGTAACCAGGTCCTGCAATACCTCCCGTTGGGAAGCGATGGGGTGCTGTACCCAGGCTTCAATACGCCACAGGCGCATACGGGCCAGTTGTGATATGGTTGTGCTTAATATTCCCATTGAATTTCAGCAAAATAAAACATTTGCCAGAAATGGGGAAGGAATTCTTTCCAGTGATTGTTTGCGATCATTTCGGTTGCCGGCAGCTTTTCACAATTGCCTGTTTATGGTTTTATGCTAAACATTAATAAAAAAGAGATCAACCGCTGATGCTTATCAGATTGAGTGAGAGATGGACAGTGACACAGACCAATGCTCTCGCCCGCGGCTTCTACTTCGGAAATGCAACGAGCGCTATATAATAGCAGGCAAATTTTCTTCGGCTTGTGGAAGAACAAGGCTATATAGATAGAGATCAGGGAAGATAACCTCAATAATATCATTATCTCCTAAGGATGTGGGTATAAACGAGGTGACCAAGCCCAATCATGCTTGAACGCCAGGTCTTCGTTTTTTCAGGCAATGGAGTTTGTTACACGCCGCCATTTTCATCACTCCCCCGGTTCCACTGCAGGGTATTCGCCAATTGATTTGATAGCTTCTTCGTGCAAATAGTCTTTCCTTTTTAATTCAAAGTTCCTTCCTAAGTAAAGCCGCCGCACCTTGTCGTCTTCGGCAAGCTCTTCGGCAGAGCCGTGTTTGAATATCTTTCCGTCAATCAGCAAATAGGCCCGGTCGCAAATAGAAAGGGTTTCGTTTACATTGTGGTCTGTGATCAAAATGCCAATGTTCCTGTATTTCAGCCGGGCAACTACCGCCTGAATATCTTCCACCGCTATAGGATCCACGCCGGCGAAAGGCTCATCCAATAAAATAAATTTGGGGTCAACCGCCAGGGCGCGGGCTATCTCTGTTCTGCGCCTTTCGCCCCCGCTCAGGGAATCGCCATTGTTTTTGCGTACATGGTGCAGGTGAAATTCATCTAAAAGGGCCTCCAGTTTTTGTTTTTGCTCTGCTTTGCTTAGTTTGGTTATTTCCAGCACAGCGGCAATATTATCTTCCACGCTCAGTTTACGGAATACAGACGCTTCCTGAGGCAGGTAGCCGATGCCCATCTGCGCTCTTTTATACATAGGGAGTTTGGTAATATTCCTGTCCTCTAAAAATACCTCACCTTCATCGGGTTTTATCAATCCTACCACCATGTAAAACGTTGTGGTTTTCCCGGCGCCATTGGGACCCAGCAGTCCAACAATCTCTCCCTGCTTCACTTCTACCGACACCTGGTTCACTACTGTGCGGCTGCCGTATTGCTTTACTAAATTGCTGGTATGTATAGTGATGCTCAAATTATATGGGTTTTGGCAAAAATACAGGATAGCCGCTAATTGCTGTTATTAATGCTTTGTACTTTAACAGGCCATTGGAAAGTGATTTTACTATCGCAGCCGGTAACAGGGCTCAAAACTGTTATTATTATTGCTTATCTGTGCAACAGACTATTCGGGTATGCCACGTTTGAATTATGTTTGCACATTATTTTGAAAAAAGCACAGTTGGAACAATGAAAGTTACAGAGCACCTGCGCCAGGCTAAAGGAACATTGATATCTTTTGAAATATTACCACCCTTAAAGGGCAAAACCATCAATTCTATTTACGATCATTTAGACCCATTGATGGAATTCAAACCTGCTTTCATTAATGTAACCTATCACCGGGCAGAGCATATCTTTAAGAAAAAGGCCGACAGCAGCTTCGAAAAAGTGGAGATCCGGAAAAGGCCGGGAACTGTAGGCATTTGCGCCGCCATTATGAACCATTATAAAGTAGATGCTGTTCCGCACCTTATTTGTGGCGGCTTTACGGTTCGTGAAACGGAAGACGCCCTCATTGACCTTTATTTTCTGGGAATAGATAATGTACTGGTATTGCGTGGCGATGCGGCAAAGAACGAAACATTTTTTGAGCCGGAACCTGAGGGGCACAAATATGCCATTGACCTGCTAAAGCAAACCGTAAACCTTAACAATGGCATTTACTTAGAAGAAAGCATCCGCAACGGCTTTCGCACCAATTTTTGCATTGGCGTGGCCGGCTATCCCGAAAAGCATTTTGAATCGCCCAATGCCTCTACCGATATGCTTTACCTTAAGGCCAAAGTAGATGCCGGCGCCGAGTATATTGTAACCCAAATGTTTTTTGATAATCAAAAATACTTTGAGTTTGTAAAAAGCTGCCGCGACAACGGGATTGATGTTCCTGTTATCCCCGGCTTAAAGCCTATTTCATCTATAAAGCAGCTAACGGTACTACCCCGTACTTTTCATGTAGATATACCTACCGATTTAAGCACGGAAATACTGAAATGTAAAACGGATGCTGATGTAGAGCTGGTAGGTACGGAATGGCTGAAGCAACAATCCATTGAACTCAAAAAAGCCGGCGTGCCGGTATTGCACTATTACACGCTGGGTAAACCATGGATGATTGAGAATGTGGTAAGAGCGATCTTGTAGGCGGATTCGGGGCAATCAGCGATCCGCTGCCGGAGGCCAGGTGAGTAACTGTTAGCTTCTTCTTTCTCCTTTTTCTTTTCACATCTAACCTCTTTCTATTCTGCCAATGTGTGCAGCAGTTTTTCATTCACCTTTACCGGGTACTTCTTCTTTAATGTCTTGATCCATTTTTCTTCCACCACTGCCTGGTAATCATTGATCACCAAACCCTTCGCTTCCTCAAAGCTTCTTTGCGCGGGTTCGTGATATACATTCAGCACGTACATAAAATTGGTTGTACCGTTTGCCCCATCTGTAATGAGTTTTGTAATTTGTCCTGGCCGTATATCTTCCCTGGCGCCGGGAATCTGCCCCAGTTCAAACCTGGCTGAATCAGCAATGATTGTGCTGGCAGAGCTTTCAGCCAGTGTTCTCCATTTTTTTATGTAGTTTTTAATATCATTGCTTACGTCTTCTGCCGTTTGCCGGTTATCGGTTGTAAAAAATATGGCATTAACACTGGGTCCCCAGGTATATTTTTCTTTATGCGTTTCGTAATATTGCTGTAAACCTTTTTTATCTTTCGAGGCTTTGCTCCAAACCTCCTGTTCCATTATTTCAAATAACTGGTTACCTTCCGAAAATTCTGTTAACTGATTGCGGAAACCTGCATTGTAGTCTTCAAGATGGGAGCGGTAATACTCCTTTGCCCGCAGTGAAACAAATGTTTTCATGATGGCCGGATAAGGCAATGGGGTTGATCCGCTGTATTTATCCTTTTCCTTTTTTATATAGGTTAGCCAGTCTTTTACCGTTGTATGCTCTTTGGCAAAGGAAAACAAAACCGTTTGCTCACCGGTTCCTTTTGAAGAAATAAAATTGTTACGTACTAAGAAGCTATCGGTGATCGGCCATAGCAGTTCGTTTTTATATTTTTTTTGATATCCTATGCGCCGGAGCATTTGCTCTGTGAGCTGTTCACCGGCAATAGCAGCGCGGCTATCCTGCAAAACAGCTTCTTTAAACAATGCTTCTGCCTGGGAACTATCGCTGCTTACAGGCAAATGTTTAATTCGTTTCACCAGGTGAATGCCATAAGCCGTTTCAAAGGGTTTGGAAATAGCTCCGTCATTTTTTAAGGAAAGAACATCATTTTCAAAAACAGGATCATAGCGGCCCACGCCAAAATCGGGCATCAGTCCGCCCGTGGTAGATGCATTTCTTTCTGAACTGAACTGCTTTGCCAGGGATTCAAAATTACTGCCCTGCTCTAATGCACGGTATAATGAATCTGCAAGTTTCTTTTGTTTTTGCCGCTCTTCATTTGAAGCGGCAGGCGTATAAGCCAGTAATATTTGCGCTGCTCTCATCTTGCCAAAGGCAGGTTTTTCTGCAATCTTTTTAATGATATGATATCCTGCCTGGCTTTTAAAGGGCATAGAATATGCACCGGTTTGAAGCGAATAGGCGATGGATTCTAACGGGTAGGGTAAAGAAAAGAGGGTAATAAAACCGATATCACCTTTATTATTATTTACTGAAGGGTCAAGTGAATATTTTTCTGCGGTTAGGCCAAAGTCTGCTCCATTTTTTAATGCAGCCCAGGCTTTTTGTACATTTTGCCAGGCGGCCAGGGTATCAATCATATTGTTTCCTTCAGTAACAGAAGCGTTTTTCACATAGCTTTCCCCGAAAGGAATAAATATATGCGCTATACGAATGTCTTTCCGGCTGCGTTCGAACGCTTCCTTTACAAGTGCATGGACAACGCTATCGTTGGTCAGGTAATTCGGTTCTATTTGCAGGCGAAAATTGACCAGGTCATTTTTCTGTCCCGGAAGCGTATCCATTTTACGGTCTTTGGCTGCCTGTACTTTTAATTTAAATGCGATAAAAAGATCCAGGTAATCGCGCATAGCCTGCCCGCTTTTATCTCCTGTGTTGTTTTTATAGAATGCCCTCAGAAATTCTTCTTTATCAACCTTATGCTTCCCGTAAGTAAAAAGCGTTTGAGCGGAAAGGCAGCCTCCCGATAAAATAAGCAGAATAAAAATAGCCGATCTTTTCATATCGTTACAACAGGTTAAGGCAGAGGTATGGGATTATACTTTTATGCATCTTTTCATTCCCACCCGCCTGTTCAGTCGGGCAGGTATTTCCACATTCCTATTTCATCTTCAACTGCAGCAGGTCATCTAATTGATTGTGGTTTAATTTTTTGGCAATGATGTTTTTATCTTTATCTAACAGGTACAATACGGGGGTTTGATACACGTCGTATAATTGTTTATATCCAGGTTTGCCTGCGGCATATTCTGCTTCTTTTACTGCAGGCAACTGGTGTACGTGGTTCCAGCCTTTGAGCTTATGTTCACGAATGAATTTCAACCAGGCTTCCTTTCCCCCATCTGTCATCACACCATACAACTGAACGCCCTGCTTTTTCCATTTATTTTGAAAAAGGGAATCTAATTGAGGCACTTCCGTTTGGCAATGACCGCAGGTGGGATCCCAGAAACAAATAACAATATATGGTGCTTTAATACCGTACAACGGGGCAGGTTTGCCAGCGCTGTCAACCATGTTCATGTCGGCAGCCTTTTCGCCAATAAGGTTAGCCATTACGCTGTAAGCACGGTCAAACACTGCTTTCCTGTATTTGTCATTAAGCCAGTAATCGGCTTTCCCGGGTGCATAATATCGTTCAAAAAGATTTACGAAAACAGCATCCTGTCCCATGTACGTGGGGTTGATGTATTTTTCCGTAAGTGATGAAAGAATAAATTTGAACATTTCCTTATTGCCGATGGATGCGTCTAAGATTTTATTTGCTGCCTTACTGAGGGTATCGGGATGCTGCACCAGTACATTGCTGAAATATCTTTGTAGCTTAGGTTCAAAAACGGGGGTGCGTACCAGGCGTTCATCCGTAAACGAAACCCCGTCCCAGTAATGCTGTTTGTAATATTGATAGGCAAATGCCGAATCATATTTACCCCCGGGGTGTTTGGATGCTTCAGGTATTTTTACTTCCTGCAATACATGAAAGATCGCGCTCAGCAAATGCGTGGGATGCGTTTTTATAAATTGTTCCCGGTATTGCTGCATCTCGGTATTGAGCCTTGTAATTTCCGACTTTACTTTAACGGAATCCGGATCGGCCGGATTTTCCTTTAAGCGCTTTTGTAATAAAAAAACGGATTTTCCTTTTTCCTGGGCTATCTTTTGGTAAGCCTGGAACAACTGGTTATCGGAAGATCCGGCAAACTGGGTTTTTCCAACGATACCGGCGGTATCTGCAACAACTGAAAAATATTGTTGCTTATCTACCAGCATCTCAAACCACCCATTTTTTTTTGGAAAAATTACCATGTATACACCACCGAATAATTTTTCTTTTCCTGAAAAGATTACTTCGCTGTTGCCGTTGATGGCGGCGGAATCAATGATATACTGTTTGCTTCCAAAGTGGTGCCCGAGGTAGAGGTAGCCATTAGTAAACGGTTTGAGCGTTACCTTTATTTGATAGCCGTTTTGTGCAAATACCGGTAAACCTGCTAAAAGGAATAAAAAAATTAAAATGCGAGTCTTCATGCTGTCACGCTGTAATGCCTGCAAATCTATTTAAAAAGGATATTGATACTGAGTAATTAACGTACTATTTGGATTTTTGTTGAACTGTAACGGATAATTTAGGAAACAATAAAAAGGGTATGGAATAAGTTTTCATTACTCTGTAAGTATAATGACAATATTTTAAATATACTTGTATATTATTCATTATTCTTCTTTAAACCCAAACCTATTATGAAATGTTCAAAGCTGGTTGCCTGTATTGTTTTTCTGCTCATGGTATTTTCGTCTTATGCGCAGCACATAGATCTTTCCAAAGCCATTATATGGGTGAGCGCTGAAAAGAAAATATCTCTGGAAAAACCGGTGCAGGTATTGCGGGAGGAAATTCAGAAGAGGACACAGCTATTGCTTCCTGTTGTTGCAAAACAGCCTGATGAAGGACAAACTGTTATTTATGTGCTTGCAACAGGCCGCGAATCCAAACTACCGAAAACGATACGGCAGGCGGTAGACGCTGTTGCAGAACCCGGTAATGAGGGTTTCCGACTGCTGACGATAAAGGAGCAAAATGCTGTGGTAATAACGGCAAAGAGTGCACGAAGTGTATTGTATGGTGTAGGACGATTTTTACGTAAAGCTTCTATGCGTCCCGGGCAATTGCTGGTACCGGATAATCTTACATTGTCAACAGCTCCCAAATATCCCATACGGGGACACCAGTTGGGTTACCGCCCTAAAACCAATTCATACGATGCTTTTTCTGTAAAACAATTTGATCAGTATATTCGTGATCTGGCCTTGTTCGGCGCCAACAGCATTGAGATAATGCCACCCCGCACGGATGACGATGATACCAGTGTACACATGAAGCTGCCGCCTGTAAAAATGATGGCAGAGCAATCGCGGATAGCGAAATCCTATGATCTCGACGTGTGGATGTGGTACCCGAATATGGGGCCAGATTATGCCAGCAGGGATTCACTTAAAAAAGAATTGCAGGAGCGGATTGAAATATTTGCCGCTTTGCCAAAATTAGATCATGTTTTTGTTCCTGGTGGTGATCCGGGCGACCTGGAACCGGATGTGCTCTTTGACTGGCTGAACACAGTAGCAGTGGCGCTGCACCAGTTTCATCCCAATGCCAGGATATGGGTTTCACCTCAGGTATTTCGGCCCAATCAAAAATGGTTCGATGATTTTTTCAGGCATGTAAACAGCAGCTATCCGTGGTTTGGGGGAGTGGTATTTGGCCCATGGGTTAAAATACCGCTGGCAGAACTGCGCAAGCAGGTAAAAGCGGAAATTCCGATCAGGCGGTATCCCGATATAACGCACAGTTTAAGTTGCCAGTATCCTGTGCCAGACTGGGATGTTGCTTACGCGATGACCCTGGGCAGGGAATGCGTTAACCCCCGGCCTGAAGACGAAAAACATATTCACAACCTCCTGGCGCCCTATGCATCAGGCAGCATCAGCTATTCGGAAGGAACAAATGATGACGTAAATAAATTTATTTGGAGCGATCAGGACTGGGACCCGCAAACACAGGTAATGGAAACATTACGCGATTATAGCCGCTTATTTATGGGTGCGGATATTGCTGATGAGGCGGCACAGGGTATTATGAGTATTGAGAAAAATTCAAGAGGTGCGTTACTTACCAATGAAAAGGTTGAACAAACGCTTCAGCAGTGGCAGCGAATGGAAAGCGAAGCCTCTCCTGAACTCATGAAAAATTTCAGGTTCCAGATGTGCCTGTTAAGAGCTTATTATGACGCTTATATACAACGCCGTTTAATTTATGAAAAAGCATTGGAAACGCAGGCGAAAGATATACTGGAAAATGCAACCAATGCAACCTCATCGCTTGCTATCATACAGGCAAAAATGATATTGGAAAAGGCTGAGGAAGAGCCTGTAGCACAAGTATTAAAGGAAAAATGCATGGTGCTTGCCGATTCATTATTCAGCAGTATTGGAGCGCAGCTTACCATTGAAAAGCATGGCGCCATGCCTGGCAGGGGAAATTTTATTGACAATATAGATCTGCCCCTTAACAATGCGTCGTGGCTGCTGGATCAGCTTTCCGCATTTGAAAAAATTGATAGTAACAGTGAAAGGGTGGGTAAGATAAAAGAAATGCTTCACCGTACCGACCCCGGACCAGGTGGTTTTTATGATCATTTCGGATCAGTACAAAGCAAACACAGGATCATTTCGGAAAAAACGTGGCAGGAAGACCCCGGAAGTCTCCAATCGCCGCGAATAAGTTTTGGGGTAGGTGTTATAGGAAAAGAATGGGTGCATGAAGTAAGATCACAGGGTTTTTCGGGACAAACCACTCCCGGCGCGTGGATGAGCCAGATCAATACCCTGTACGATACGCCGTTAAAGATCCGGTACGATCATTTGGACACAACGGCTACCTATAAAATGCGCGTAACCTATACCGGTAGGTTCCGGTCAAAACAAAAGCTGGTAGCCAATGATAGTATTGTTATTAACGACTTTATACAAACCGGTGAAAAGCCCGTTTATGAGTTTGACATTCCAAAAGAAGCTACTTCCGGAGGGCAGGTAACTTTTACGTGGACATGCGGCGATGGTCAGAGAGGAACGCAGGTAACAGAGGTTTGGCTGATGAAGAAATAATTAAAGTTTTGCAAGGGAGAAAATAATTCTGTGGCTAAAAAAATGCCAAACACATAGGCACAATAGAAACACAATAGAGAAAAAGACACCTACTAAAGCATAATAGCAGATTAAAATCTATGTGCACCTATGTGGCTATGTGTTTAAATATAGATAGCCCGATGAATTGCTTACTATTTAGCAGTAATCCAATCCATGATCAAATTGGCTCTTGCGCCGGTTTCGCCGGTACTCGGGCATTTGCCTTCTCCCCGAAGCTGCTGTACAATGGTTTCAAGCAGGGGTTGCTGCACGTGCGGCGGATAGGGAACATCGTATTCCACCACGCCTTCCGGCGTTTCTACCACAATTTTACTGCTTTCAAAAAACGAAAAGCTGATCTTTCCTTTTGAGCCAATGAGTTGTGACCGATCAATGCGTTGTTCTTTGCTAACCGTATAACACCAGCTACCGGTTCCCAATATGCCCGAATCAAATTCAAAACTGGCTACTACAATGTCATCGGCTTTGTATAGGCCCGCCTGGTTACGGGTTATACCTTTTGCATATTTTACGGGACCAAAAGCATATTCTAAAAAATCGAACTGGTGTGAGGCCAGGTCATGAAAATGCCCTCCGCCTGAAATTTCCGGAAATACCCGCCAGCGGGGCTGTGGATTTTCAGCCACTTCTTCACTGTAAGGCTGCCAATGCAATGCAATAATAACGCAACGGATATCCCCTATGGCTTTTGCGTCAATCAATTCTTTCAATTTCACAAAATAGGGTAAGGTACGCCGGTAGTAGGCAACAAAAAGAGGCACACCCGTTTCCCGGCTTACCCGGTTCATGGCTTCGCATTCCGCAAAATTCCGCGCCATGGGTTTTTCAACATATACCGGCTTACCCGCCTGCATGGCTTTTGTAGCGTATTCAAGATGCACATCGGGTGGGGTGGCGATATATATGGCGTTAACATCGGGGTCGTTGATCAGGTCATCTACGTTACTGTACCATTTGGGCACATGGTGCCGTTGAGCATAATCGGCCGCCTTTTCTATTTTCCGGGCCATTACCGCCACCAGTTTTGAATGGGGTACTTTATTGATTGCCGGCGCACCGCTCTTCTTTTCGGTTACATTACCGCAACCTATCATGCCCCATTGTATTTCCTGCATATGTTTGTGTTAATGATGAAAAGGACCGGGAGCCAAATAGACAGATGCTTCGTGCCCCGCCGCGGCGGGCAGGCTTAGCATGACAAACAGTAGTAACGCTATTGAGCATTTAAAATGAAGCCGAATCAACAATCCACTGCTTGTCACCCTGACGCAGGAAGGGTCTAACGATAAACCACAAACCATAAATAACCTACACCACCGGTACTTCTTCCTGTGCTGAAACTTTATCTGCTATGTTGTCGCCAACCGCTTTTTTGATAGCGCTTATATCGGCCTGTAGCTTTTGACTGAACAAGGCAATGTCTGTACTGTGCACTACAATGTTTACACCTTCTTTGATCCATTTCACCTGGCGCTCCGGTTCAAGTGAAAAGTGGATCGCTATGGACAATCCCTTGTTTCTTGTGGTATGGATGATATGCTTAACCGCTTTTTCAAATGCAGGATGATCGTATTGTTCGGGTATGCCGAGGCTGACAGACAGGTCGTGCGGACCTATAAATACGGCATCTAATCCCGGCACACTTAATAAGTCATCCAGCTTATTCATGGCTGGCACGCTTTCAATATTGGCGATACATATATTACCCTTGTTGTAATTATCTAAATAGGCCTTCATTTCCGCGGACAGCACATGTTCTCCGTTCAATACCTTTTGCAATATTTCTCCTTTGAGCGGACGGAATTTTGTGGCGCCTGTCAATTCCCTGATCTGTTCAACCGATTCTAAGTAAGGTGCAATAACGCCTTTGGCGCCGCCATCAATGCACTGGCAGGCTAAATAAGGATCGGGAGATGGGATGCGCACAATGGGGGTGATGCCGTATGCCTGCATGATCTGGCACATCCTTGCCATATCAGCCCGGTTCACTGCGGTATGCTCGGTATCAATAAAGGCAAAATCAAGCCCGGCTTTTTTAAAAACCAGTGGCCAGCCCGGCGATATCGAGGTAAAACAAGTGCCGTAAATATTTTGTTCGCTTTTTAATTTTTGCAACAGGTCCATATGTATATTATTTCATTATTTTCTTCCATAATACCAGGCTGCTAAATAATCGCCATTGGGTAATGCTACCAGTGTGCTGCCATGAATACGCTTGTCCTGGGTGGGAAAGATGAGTCCGGATTCAACTACCGGTGATTGTGAAAAAACGCAATGAATGAGAAAAGAAAAAATAACAAAAAATGCCGGCTTTTTCATTGGGAATGATTAATAGGCGTTTCCTATTTGTAATTTATTTTTAAGCTCAGCTATTTCTTCCTGCATACTTTTCACTTTAAGCAACAGGTGTGCAATAGCGTCAATTCCTTCCATATTAATACCCAACTCATAATGCATGCGTATGAACTTTTCCAGATCCTGGAGCCGGGCGTTAGGTATGAATTGCTTTTCTTCAACAGAGATCATTTCAATCAGTCCATACTCATTCAGCGCCTGTATAAAGGTTAGCTCAATATTATAATGTATGCAACATTCTTCAGGCGTGATCAGGTCTTCGATATTTGACATAAAAATGATTTAGTATTAAGATTGAGACAATTCCCTGAATAAGTCCTTTTGCTTTTCGGTAAGGTTAACCGGTATTTTAATAAACCATGTTATAATCAAATCGCCATAGGATCCTTCTTTTTTGTATACCGGGAATCCTTTTCCCTTTAATCTTGTTCTGGTGCCATTTTGCGTTTCGGGTTTCACTTTTAATTTTACTTTGCTATCAAGGGTATCTATTGTTTTTTCTCCGCCAAGCAAAGCGGTATACAGATCGAGTTCCACGGTAGCATACAGATCATCCCCCAGCCGTTTAAAAACAGGATCTTCCGAAATGTTAAATGTGATGTACAGGTCGCCGGGCGGACCCCCGTTCACCCCCGGCCCGCCATGCCCTTTGAGCTTAATGGTTTGCCCGTTGGCAATGCCGGCAGGGATGGTAATGCGGATGTTTTTATTATTGATCGTGAAAACGCGCTGGTGTGTGCTGTACGCTTCCTTTAAACTTATTTGCAGTTCAGCATTATAATCCTGACCCCGGAATTTAACCTCGCTTCTGCCACTTCGCGCACTTCCTCCAAACATGGAATTAAAAAAGTCCGAAAAATCCCCGGAAGAAAAATCTCCGCCAAAAGTTTCCTGTTGTCCATATGAGCCGAAACCCGAATCACCAGCTTCCTGCTGTTGACGTTTCGCTTTTTCATATGCATCTGCATGCTGCCAGTTCTGTCCGTACTGATCGTATTTTTTTCTTTTTTCAGGGTCGCTCAGTACTTCGTTCGCTTCATTAACCTGCTGAAATTTTTTATTCGCGTTCTTATCGTTCGGGTTAAGATCGGGATGATATTGGCGAGCTAATTTCCGGTAGGCTTTTTTAATATCCCCTGCGCTGGCGGTTTTATCCAGTCCAAGTATCTTATAATAGTCAATGAATTCCATAAATGAACATATATAGGTTATTAAACCGGGATAAATTTACTAAAAGAATAGATTGGAAAAGAAGTGTCGGGCTGTTAGCCATCAGCCTTGACTATGGGCTATGAGCAAAAGAATCATCCTGTGATTAGTGGTTACTCACTGAAAGCCAAGGGCTCATAGCTGATTGCCCGCAACAGGATCAGGAAGCTTCATGCAATACTTTAGCCCTTTTAACTGCACTGCGGCTGCTTTGCAGGTGCTTCTCATGGATAATAGCAGCCAGTGGTTTGCCATATACTTTGCTTTCCACCCAGGAAATAACATCTAAGTAGGCAAAAGCACGGGTTTCGAAACGGTTTTTCTCAAGGTGCTTTATTTTGTACAGAAATTTTTCCAGCTCAGGTTTTAACTGGCGTGGCGAAACATGAAATGAGCTGCGTAAAAACCGAAACATCTCTTCTTCAACGACGGTGAGGTTTTTCATTTTGGCCATGAACCGGTAAACGGACTTTATAAGCGATTCAATGATCTCGTCATTACCCAGTTCGTAATGCGCCATCAGGTGCATCAGCCGGGCATAGCATTGTAAATCGTTGCGGAGATCAAGCGGACCATTGATTATTTTCTGAAGGTAATCAATGGCATTCTCGTATTGTTCGGCGCCAAAATACAAAGTGGCGATCTTGTAGTTAAAAACCAGTATACGGTGCCTGTCTACATAAAGCGCGTATTCCTTAAGGTTAGCTTCTATTCCGGGTATCAGCGCCAACCCTTCTTTAAAAGTTCCTGTCATCAGGTGCCAGTTTACGCGGGCAACATTAATGTAGATGGAAGTGTGGATGCGAAAATTGTCGTGATGCCTGGCAACGGGTGTTTCAGCAAATGCTTCAAACCGGTGCAGGGTGCCCTGGAATTTTCTGTAATTGCGCAGATCAAAATGGGCGTTCAGCAAATTGTGCATACCCTTTATGTAGTGGCCTGTTTCCACAGCGATCATAGTGGAGTGCGCTTCGAATAAATTGATCCATTTTTCACTGTAACGGTAATACATCAGGAAATCCTGGCGTATAAAGGCATACCAGCAATAACTTTGATAGAGGTAAAGGTTTTCGTAAAAGCCGTTTATGGCCTGGATATCGCTGGGGATATTGCTTTTGAAAAATGCTCTGATGTCCTTCTCATCCTCCACATTACGGGCATGTCCGAATTTTACATACCAGCGGTAAAGCAACAACGCCAGGTTAGATAACCGCGTTACCCTGTCAATGTGAGCGCTGATGGCCAATGCTTCGGAGGTGAGCTGCTCTGTTTTCTCAAGTGAACTGCGGGTAATATGCAGTGTCTCTATTTTCTTTTCAAGCGAAATAACCTGCGCTAAAAAATTGAACTTCTGATTGGCTTTGGCCAATTCCTTGGCTTTTTCCAAAATCCTGAGACTTTGAATCTTCAGCCCCTTGTTATACAATAAACGGGCGTGATCGAGGTGTTCACTCAGTTGCAGATCGGTGTTTTCCGTGGTTTTAAGCAGGCGCAGACTTGATAAAAGTTGTTTGTATAAGTGCGTTTTTAAATTCGCCAATTGCGGTTTGGTAACGCCTTTAAGTTTTGTAAGCAGCAGTTTTTCATCGTATTCATGCAGTTTTTCCAAAGCATCAAACAATTGGATGATCTTCAGGTCTTCTTTGCCTGAACTTCTTTTTATATAGAGTTTAAAATGTCTTTTCTCCGATTTTTCAAGAGAACGGACCAGTTGAAATAAAGCATCTGTAAAACTGTTGGGCATCATAATAAAAATTTCCTGAAACACAGTGCCACAAAGGGTTTTGTATTACTACACCCCTTTTTGGCATGATAAAATTACGAACAACTTGTTTTGCAGGGCAAAAATTCGTGTACTACTTTTACATCAGCAAATGAGGAAAGAGAAAAAGGCAAGCAATTGTGAAGCAGGAAACTGGCAAGTGTTAGAGGCATCTATATGAAAGCAGGAACACTGCAATCATGTACAGAACAAGACTTATTAAGAATTTTCATATGGCAAGCAATCGTTAGAGGTCATCTGTTTCTACAGAAGACCTTCTTTTTTTTATTTCGGTGCCAAATCTACAGTATTATTCTTATAAAATTAATTTTTTCTTAACTTTTATTTTCCGGACTGATCTATCCGTGTTCTTTCTTTAAGCAAAGACAAATTTTCTGCATTGTTGGCCTTCAAAATTGGCGCGGTACCTGAATGCAAAACAGATGAAATTTTTGCACCTGAAGATGAGGATTGGCTGCAGGATTGGATGAAGCTTGGTGCACAACGCTTACTTTTGCGGTTCATGAGCAGAAAAAACAATAAAAACCAGGTACTGCAGCACTTGCTGGTGGAGGATTACGCGGCGGAAGGAAAATCACTGAGCAGGGTTAATGGCAAAGTTATTTTTATTGAGGGAGCGGTTCCCGGCGATGTGGTGGATGTATTGCTGGGAAAAAGTAAAAAAGACTGGGCAGAGGGAAAAGCTATTCGTATACATACCTTGTCTGCGAACAGAACAGCACCTTTTTGCAGTCATTTTGGAATTTGCGGAGGATGCAAATGGCAAATGCTGCCTTATGATAAGCAACTGGCATATAAGCAAAATGAAGTAGAGCAAAATCTTCGCAGGCTGGGACAGATCCATTTGCCACCTGTAATGCCTATCCTGGGCTGCGATAAAACCGTACGCTACCGCAATAAATTGGAATTTACTTTCAGCAACCACAGGTATAAAACATGGGAGGAAATACAAAATGATCCCTCGCCACTACAACCCCGCGCCGAAAGAAAAGAAGACCCGGCGCTGGGCTTTCATGTGCCGCGTATTTTTGATAAAGTCATTGATATTACCACCTGCCACCTGATGGAAGAACCCACCAATGCGGTAAAAAACACGATACGCGATTTCGCGATGCAGCAGGGCTATGCTTTTTATGATATCCGCCGGCACACCGGCTGGCTGCGTAACCTCATTATACGGGTATGCACTACGGGCGAGGTAATGGTAAATATTTGTTTGGCATATGAAGAAAAGACAGAGCAGCAAAAGTTAATGGATCATTTGCTGGCGCGGGTTCCTTCCGTTACTACCCTGTTGTATACCATCAATGCAAAGAAAAATGACAGCATATACGATTTGGAACCTGAAATATATTATGGTAAAGGATATATTACAGAATGGCTCGAAGATTTTCAATTCAGAATAAGTCCGAAGTCCTTTTTTCAAACCAATAGCCGTCAGGGTGAAAAATTATACAAGGTAGCCAGGGAATTTGCTGAATTAACGGGCAGTGAAACGGTATATGACCTGTATTGCGGCACGGGCAGCATTGGTATTTTTGTAAGCAAACAAGCAAAAAAAGTAATAGGAGTGGAACTGGTACCCGAGGCCATAGCCGATGCAAAAGAAAACGCCTTGTTGAACAATATAGGCCATGCCGGTTTTTTTGCGGGTGATGTAATTGACATTTGCAATGATACTTTTTTTGCGGAGCATGGAAAACCAGATGTGATTATTACCGATCCGCCACGCGCCGGCATGCACGATAAATTAGTTCGGAAAATATTGGAAATGCAGGCGCCGGTGGTAGTATATGTAAGTTGTAATAGTGCTACGCAGGCCAGGGACCTGCAATTGCTGCATGAAAAATATGAGGTAACAAAAGTACAGCCTGTAGACATGTTTCCACATACCCATCATATAGAAAATGTAGTTCAGTTAAAACTAAGATAATGTTATAGCTTAAGGCATCCGGCCATACTATAAGGTTTATTATCAGCCATGGTTTATTTTCGCATCGTAATCAATTGAATAATTATGACAGAATTTCGTCCGGGTGGCTTCCAGGTATTGCCAATGGTTGTAAAAAATTTACTGATTATCAACGGATTGGTTTTTTTGGCGCAGGTAACTTTTCAGCAAACCGGAATGGTTTCACTTGAAAATCTTTTTGCACTGCATGACGTGCATTCGGTTTATTTCCGGCCGCATCAATTGGTAACACACCTTTTCATGCATGGAAGTTTTGGTCATATTTTCTTTAATATGTTTGCGTTGTGGATGTTTGGTAACGTATTGGAAAACTACTGGGGCGCAAAAAGATTTCTGATTTTTTATATGGCCTGTGGTTTAGGAGCAGGGTTATTGCATTTGGGCGTTTTGTATTTTGAAAACGTACCCATCATGGAGCTTTTTAATTCTTTGTCTCCGGATCAGCAGGCCGACCTTTTGTACTCACCCAATTTTAAGATCAATACCGCTACTGTTGGTGCTTCCGGTGCTATCTTTGGCTGTCTTGCCGCGTTCGGCTATCTCTTTCCCAACAGCCTTATCTATTTATACTTTTTTATACCCATTAAAGCCAAATGGTTTGTGTTGATGTATGCGGCTATGGAATTCTTTTTGGGTGTTCGCAATTCTGCCGGCGATAATGTAGCCCATTGGGCGCACCTGGGTGGGGCTCTGGTAGGCTTTTTGCTGGTATTGTACTGGAATAAAACAAAGCGCAGAAAATTTTATTAGTAATTTTACGGTGTTACGTTTAAGTATAAATTTTTAAGTATGGGGGTGCTTGAACAAACAAAAACAAAAAAGGTTTTTTTTGGTGCGGACAATGATGCATTGGTGCGGATTATTATTCTTAATATACTGGTTACCGCCGTTCTTTTCTTCATCCGTTCTATTTACCAGCTTTCTGATATTGATCTTGCACGGTACCAGTCCGATGTGGTAGCCTGGTTCATATTGCCGGCCGATACAGGCAAATTGATCACCCGTCCATGGACAGTAATTACATTCATGTTTTCCCATGTTGATATATGGAGTCTTATTGCCAATATGCTTTGGTTATGGGCTTTTGGATTTATTGTTCAAAGTTTTTTTGGAAGCCGGAAATTAGCGCCACTCTATATTTACGGCGGACTTGCGGGTGCTTTAGTCTATATTTTATGTAGTAATTTAATTCCTTCGCTTGCATCTAATGCTTCAAATATGGCATTGGCCGGGGCCAATGCCTGTGTTATGGCTATTGCGGTTGCGGCTACCGTTGCCGCTCCGAAATATCGAATTTTCCCCATGCTAAATGGAGGTATTCCATTGTGGATATTAACGTTGATCTACGTAATCATTAATTTTGCCGGAAATTCCTTTGGTAACCCTGCCGCTTATGGAGCCGAAATGGCGGGTGCGGCAATGGGTTTTGTATTCGTAAACCGGCTCAACCGGGGGCAGGATATGGGCCAATGGATGAATAATGTTTACGACTGGTTTTTCGATTTATTTAATCCCGACAAGGAACCTGAACCAGCGTCGGCCAGGCGCAAAATATTTTATGATACGCACGGAAAGCCACCCTATAAAAAGAAACCCAATCTGAACCAGCAACGAATTGATGAAATCTTAGATAAAATCAACCAAACCGGGTATCGCAGTCTTTCATTCGATGAGAAGGAGATATTACGCCGGGTAAGCGAGGAAGATATATAATTTTACTGCATGTTTCGTAAATTCATCAGGCGCTTTTTACTTATCATTTATATTGTTGTTATCATTTTTTTTCTTGCCTCCTGCCTGTCGCCTTTCCTGAATCCGGCTACCTGGTGGATATTTGGCTTTTTAGGCCTCGCTTTTCCCTACCTGTTTATTGCATTGTGTTTTTTTTTAACAGGCTGGTTATTTATAAGGTCGCGGTGGAGCTGGCCCGGTATAATTGCTTTATTGCTGGGCTGGAACAATATTGCTGCGGTTTTTGCCTTTCACCCCCTGAACGCATTCGATAAGACAAAAAAAGAGGCAGGTACTTTGCGGATAATGACCTGGAATATCAAGGGATTTTTTCCGGCTGAGCATATTAAAAACAAAGAAACGCGGATCGCTCACCGGGATAGCATATTAGGTGTTATACACGATTACGATCCCGATGTAATAGCCATCCAGGAATTTTATAGTATTGAAGGCGTTAAATGGTTCAACAACCTGTCGCTTCTGAGAAACATGGGGTACCGGTATTATCATTTCCCCGGTGATTTTGAAAGATATAAAGACAATCGCAGCGGCACAGCTATTTTTTCAAAATGTCCAGTCATCGGCTCCTCGAGAACTGTTATGCCGCAAAATGCGGGTGACAATGTGGAAAGCCTGCTGAGTGTTGATGTTGTGTGCCTCAATGATACCATAAGGATTTTCACGGGCCACTTGCAATCCTACCGCTTTATGCCGGAGGATTACAGCGACCTTTCTAAGATCAGGAACGACGCCGGCGAAAGAATTGATGCCTCAAGAAACATTGTGCGGAAAATGCGCGCTGCTTTTAAGATGCGGGGAATACAAACCGATCTTATACGCAGACAACTGGATGAAAGTGCATATCCTGAAATTTTCTGCGGAGATTTGAATGATGTGCCGGGATCCTATGCTTACTTCTCTGTAAAAGGTAAAAAACGGGATGCATTCATAGCCAAAGGGTTTGGTTTAGGTCAAACCTACTATAGCTTTTCTTCCAATTTTATGCGGCAGTTGCCTTCCATCAGGATTGATTATATTTTTGCGGATCCGCACTTTAGTGTGGAGCAGTGCACAAGGGTCCCCATCATACTATCAGATCATATACCCGTGGTAGCAGATGTTCGGCTTTCGGGTAAATAAGGAACAGCATCCCGTAGTTTTAATATGAATTAACGCTGAAATATTATTCCATTTATATTTGCAATAAACATACACCATATTAAACCAGGCTATGGCAGAACTGAAGGTTTACAATTCATTGACCAGGCAAAAAGAAGTGTTTTCTCCCATTACACCAGGGCACGTGGGCATGTATGTATGCGGCCCTACGGTTTACAGCGATGTACATCTTGGGAACTGCCGCACCTTCATTTCATTTGACATCATTTACCGCTACTTAAAATATCTTGGTTACAAAGTAAGATATGTACGCAATATAACAGATGCCGGGCACCTGGAGGGCGATAGGGATGAAGGCGATGATAAGTTTTCAAAAAAGGCGCGGCTCGAAGCACTGGAGCCTATGGAAATTGTTCAAAAATATACCCTGGGCTTTCATAAGGTGATGGAATTGTTTAACAACCTTCCACCCACTATTGAGCCTACAGCAACAGGGCATATTTCCGAACAAATTGAAATGGTGAAGCACATCCTCAATAACGGCTATGCTTATGTAGTTGATGGTACCGTGTATTTTGATGTGGAAAAATACAATAAGGAAAAGCCGTATGGTATTTTAACCAACAGGAAACTGGAAGATCTGTTGGAAGGCACACGTGAACTAAGCGGGCAGGATGAAAAAAAGGGACGGCTTGATTTTGCATTATGGATCAAAGCAAAGCCGGAGCATTTAATGCAATGGCCCTCGCCCTGGGGCATGGGTTTTCCGGGCTGGCATATAGAGTGCTCAGCAATGAGTGAAAAATATCTCGGCAAACAATTCGATATTCATGGCGGAGGAATGGATCTTGCGGCAACACATCATACCAACGAAATTGCACAATCGCAGGCCTGCTATAATGTAGGCCCGGCCAATTACTGGATTCATACCAATATGCTTACAGTTAATGGTGCAAGAATGAGTAAAAGCGCAGGCAATGGTTTTCTTCCCGGCGAGTTATTTACGGGCAATCACCCGCTGCTTGAGAAGGCCTATTCGCCTGTGACGGTACGTTTTTTTATGCTGCAAACGCATTACAGGAGTACGCTCGATTTTAGCAATGAAGCTTTGCAGGCTGCAGAAAAAGGATTGAAAAGGCTGTGGGAAGCATATGAAAATCTTGGGAACTTACAACCACAGGCGTCCACACTTCAACCGAACGCTGCCGATGCTGAAACGGATAGCCGTTGCCGCGAACTGATCGCTGATTTTGATGTTTCCATGAACGATGATTTCAATACAGCGAAAGTGCTGGCTAATATGTTTGAACTGGTGCCGCTGATCAATTCTTTTAAAGGAGGCCAGATCCCTCTTAACAGCATCAGCCGGCCCACATTTGAATTATTGCAAAAGCAGTTTACAACCTACCTGCTTGATGTTTTTGGCTTGAAAGATGATAAAGCTGCCGATAACAGCCGGCTCGACAGCGTATTACAGTTACTGATACAAATAAGAAAGGAAGCAAGATCAAGAAAGGATTTTGCCACTTCGGATAAAATACGCAACGAACTTCAGCAACAGGGCATCATATTAAAAGATGAGAAAGACGGCAATGTAAGCTGGAACATCATTTAAACAGCTAACTATGCATTATGTGGCACATTTGTGTAAAGACAGAAAGCTAAAGAAGCTGCTCGCACTCCAACCTCCTTTTCAGTTAAAGAGAAGAAAGGATATTCACATCTACCTGTGCGCTTCTATAATGAGCCAGCAGCTTTCAGTTAAAGTAGGAGATGTTATTTACAAACGCTTTCTTGGCTTATATGGAGGCAGAAAACCCACTGCATTGCAGATCAGCCAAACTCCATTTGATGTTTTGCGCTCCATTGGTTTGTCTGCAGCCAAAACCAGCTATGTACTTAACGTAGCCAAATTTGCAGAGGAGCAGGGAATAGAAACCAGCAAGCTCAGCGGTATGGACAATGAGGAAGTAATTGCATATGTAACGCAGATAAAAGGTGTTGGCAGATGGACCGCGGAAATGTTGCTGATGTTTGCCCTTCAGCGGGAAGACATATTTTCGGCCGGCGACCTGGGAATACAAACTGCCATGAAACGTTTGTATAAACTGGTTGAAGCGGATAAAAAAAGCTTCCGGCAACAAATAATGAGCATATCAGAAAAATGGGCGCCTTACCGTACCTATGCCTGTATGCATTTATGGGCATGGAAAGATGGGGCATAAAGAGAAAACCGAAGCAGGAAATCCGGCGAAAATAACCAAAATGCAAATTGCAAGAAGCAGGTCAAAAGACAGACCCGAATGCAGAAAATCGAAGGAGAAGGATGGTTAGAGGAGAAAAGAAAGAGGTGAAAGAAGGAAAATTTTGCCTGCTATTGGTAATTACTTACCTGGCAGGCAATACTTCCACGGTCTGACCCTCCTTGCGTCGGGTACCGACCGTTACAAGTCAAAAGGCAAATCCGAAATCAGAAATCCGAAATCAGAAATCTCAAATATTATATGCCTGCTATTAAAACCCAGCGCAACAGCACAAAAAAGGAAGTTATTATCAGCAAAGCAGCCAGGCTCTTCAGGGAAAAGGGATTTTCCGGAACTTCCATGCGCGATTTGGCCGAAGATGTAGGGGTAGAAGCAGCCAGCCTGTACAACCATATTCAATCCAAAGCAGAAATACTGCAGGATATTTGTTTCAGGGTTGCCAATATATTTATTGAACACCTCGAAAAAATTGAGGTTAATAAGCAACATTCTATTGATAAAATCAAAGCTATCCTGCGGTTTCACATACAGCATATGGTTAACAACTATGAAGATGTGCATGTGGCCGACAGGGAGTGGAGACATCTTTCTGAGCCCTATTTATCCAACTATAAAGTTCAGCGAAAGAGCTACCGCCAGCGGTTAGCGGCTATTATAGAGGATGGAATACGGAAAAAAGAAATCAAGGCTATTGATGCTCCAACGGCAGTATTGATTATGCTGCATGCTATAAGCGGTATTGAATCATGGCATCGTTCCAGGCAAAAAATTTCGGCCGAACAACTTGAAAAAAATATGATTATTATACTTGTTGAAGGGCTGAAGATATAAGAATGGTATAAAAACAAATAATGTAATTATTGATTTTGATATTCGATGATGTTGTAACTTCGGGATGACTCCTTATTCCTTTTGCAATTATTAACCCCTTTCTATGAATTACAGGCAGCTTCCTGTTGGAAACATTATTATTTTTTGAACCTGTAATTATTTATTCAGACATAAATAAAACAAAATGGCTATCAGAGAATCAGTAAAAATGCTTCCGAAGGAAATTTGGAAAGATCTTCCCGAGCATGAGTCTAAAGGGGCTGTTTGGTACAAATACGCAATTTCCAATCATGGCAGGATAATAAAATACAATAAGCGCCTGTCAGATGGCTTCGTTTTGCGGCTGAGCAGGCAGGCCAGTTATCCGATTTGGCGCAAAAAACTCAATGGGGAATACTATACCGCTTTGGTTCACCGCCTGGTAGCGCAACATTTTTTACCCAAGCCCAGGGGTAAGCAAAAATTTATCATTCATCTTGACCATGATTATGAGAACAACAAATACAATAACCTGAAATGGGCTACCCAGGATGAAGTATCGGCGCATAACAAAAAAAATCCAAGGGTGAAAGCCGCGCTGAAAAGACGCAAAGAAAATCCAACAAAAAAAGGTGAGAAACTTGATATCAGGAAAGTGAAGGGAATAAAAAAAATGCTCAAAGAAAAAAATACGCTCAAGTTCATCGCCGAAAAATATGGCGTATCCGATATGCAAATTCACCGCATTAAAACCAAAGAGAATTGGGCGCATGTAAAAATATAAACATGCTTACTCCGTTTGAGCAAATCTTTTATTGGCTATAAAAGCGGAGTCGGTGAGCGTTTGCAAAAAAGCCAGCAGATCCTGTTTTTCGTAATCGCTGATTGCTATTTTGTTTTTTACCAGCGGGTCGGTGGCAGGACCGTTCACTACAGCATAACGGTAATGGTCTATTACCGCGCTTACAGAATAATAGCGACCGTCGTGCCCGTAAGGAAAAGTGGCGTATACATTTCTGAGACTGGGCACTTTAAACTTCAGCGAATCTGCAGGATTGCCCGTAATATGCATGCGGCCAATATCTTTTAATATTTCATTTACCGGCAAACCGGTATTGCGGAACGAATTATCGGTAAACAATGGTTCTGCATGGCAGGCAGTGCATTTTGCCTGGAACACCTCGTAGCCAGACTGCTCGGCTTCCGTAAAATAAGCTTCTCCCCTTTTTACTTTATCGTATTTGGAACCGGCCGAAACCAGCATGGCAACAAACTGGGTCAATGCTTTGAGCATTCTTTGTGAATTGATTTCTTCATCGCCAAAAACCGTTTTGAACATTTGCCGGTAACCAGCATCATCCTTTAGCTTGGCAATTACATTATCTATGGTTTCCGCCATTTCATTTTCAGCAACAATAGGGGCCAGGGGTTGCACTTCTATATGATTGATGCCTCCGTCCCAGTGCAGTTCCTTCATCCATACCACATTAAACAAGCCGGGGGCATTGCGGGTGGTGAACTGGTTGTTAAAACCATGGCTGAAAGGATGATCAAAAGTGGCAAACGCGGCAAACTGCTGGTGGCAGGAAGCACAAGGAAAATTACCGTCTTTGGAAAGGCGGCCGTCAAAAAACAATTTCTTTCCCAGTTGAAATCCCTGCTGCGTAAGCGGGTTATTTTCAAATTTATAAACAGGATCAGGAAATCCTACGGGAACAGTGAACTGTAGCGGTATAAGCGCGGTGGCGGTATCCCCCTGTTTTTTACAGGCTTCCAGGAATAAAAATCCACCAAGCAGCATGATAAGGATTGATATGACTGTGCGCCTCATCATTCTTCTGTAATTGAAGCAATACTGAACATGCCCGCGTAATTGTCTGCATATGACGCGGCCAATGAGCCAGGGCTGTGCACAAAGGCATTGGACGCAATGGATAAAGCATGTGCCCCATCGAACCATTTGTCAATATCGGCATTCACAAAAACAGTGGTAATGCGGTTATCCTTAAGTGTTATCTGCCGGCCCTGCGGGACGGAAACTGAAATGGAACGCATGGTTTTGTTTTCACCGCTAAACCCTCCAATATGATAGGTAAAGTTTCCGTTGGGAACAGTTGAATACGACGAAGCCCCTTCGAGTTTGGCCATAATATAGCCACTGTTCCAGGTCCAGAACATGCCTCTGGCCGGGTCAAGGTCGTCGCCCTGGGCGCCGCTTACATTATCAATGCTATCTACTCCCAACTGGAATGAAAGACCATTGAAGGTATTTTGATCAGGGGAAATGGCGAAGGAAAGGGTATTGCCAACGGCCGCATCCGCCAGCCTGTATTTCACTTCACTGGTGACAGGAAAACCTGTATTGTTGTTTTTTAACGATAGAGCACTTATGTAAAACCTAAATGCGGTTACCGTATAATCTTCGCCAAAAGCATTGGTATAAGGTTGATTGAAGAGCAAAGGCTGACCCTTCACAACCGGCCGGAATACGATGTGAACAGTATTGGACTTTAATGTACTGTTATCGTTTTTTAATTCTTTCTGGCAACTGCACAGCAGGAATAAAAGGGCGCATAAAATATAACCGGAACCTGCTTTCATAATGGTAGCTTAAAGATAATGCTAAAAATGGGGGAAAGGAAATGGCAGATGGCATCTCAATCTTCCGGTCGAACCTTTTTCCTCCCTTCCTTTATTTGCCCCTTTATTTTCTTTTCATCAATCCGCTTTTGTTTAGCGGCTTTGGTAGGCTTGCTGGCTATTCTTTTGCGGGGCTTTATTAAGGACTGATTAATGAGGTCGTTCATTTTTTTTACCACCAAATGCTTATTACCCGGTTGTGTGCGTTCTGCCTGTGATTTCACCAGTAAAAGTCCTTCAGCAGTGATTTTATTGCGCAACTTTTGCTTTACCAGTTGCTTTTGTTCGTCATCTAACAGGGCCGACCGGTCAACATCAAAATAGCCTTCCACCATGGTCTCCACCTTGTTTACGTTTTGACCGCCTTTACCGCCGCTCCTGGCAGTTTTGAATATTATTTCCTTATGAACGTTTACCTTGTTCATGATGCTGTTGTTCATTAAGGAAAATTAGTTTTTTTCCGCCAATTTCTTTTCACATTAACTTGCAGCGGAGCAAAAAGCAATCATTCATGCGTGCAGTAATACAACGTGTTTCAGAAGCTTCGGTTACTACAGAAGGAAAAATAACCGGAATTATTAAAAATGGGCTGCTGGTATTGCTGGGTATTGAGAATGCCGATGGAACGGCCGACCTGGAGTGGCTAAGTGCCAAGATGGTGAATATGCGTATTTTTAATGATCAGCAGGGTGTAATGAATGTAAGTATAAAAGATGCGGGCGGCGATATATTATTGGTGAGCCAGTTTACTTTGCATGCTTCTACCCAAAAAGGTAACCGTCCTTCGTACAGCAGGGCAGGTAAGGGTGATTTTGCGGTACCCCTGTATGAAAAAATGATAGTGCAACTTGAAAAGGACCTGGGTAAGAAGATACAAACGGGCACTTTTGGAGCCGATATGAAAGTGACCCTTACCAACGATGGGCCGGTGACCATTATAATAGATTCTAAAAACAAAGAATGACCTGTTCTGTAATTTTTGGCAAAGGCTTTGCAACTTGAGGCGTATTATTGCGTTAAAAATCAGGCAGATTAGGCTTTACACTCCATAAATCCGCTTTATAATATTATGTTACAAACCGCAGAAGATATCCGTAGGCTGAATGAAAGGATACAGGAAGCCGGTTCCTTTGTTGATCGTTTGGAAAGTGAAATCGCTAAAATTATTGTTGGTCAGCAATATATGGTTAACCGGCTGCTGATTGGGTTATTGAGCAACGGGCATGTGCTGCTGGAAGGGGTGCCGGGATTGGCCAAAACCCTTTCTATAAAATCGCTGGCCCAGGCGGTGAATGCCAGATTCAGCCGCATACAGTTTACGCCCGATCTTTTGCCGGCCGACGTAATTGGAACCATGATCTACCATCAGCAAAAGCATGAATTTGTGGTACGCAAGGGCCCCATTTTTGCCAATTTTATTTTGGCCGATGAAATTAACCGCGCTCCCGCTAAAGTTCAGAGCGCTTTGCTGGAAGCCATGCAGGAAAGACAGGTAACCATTGGCGAATCTACCTATAAATTAGACGAGCCTTTTTTGGTGCTGGCTACACAAAATCCCATTGACCAGGAAGGTACCTATCCTTTACCGGAAGCACAGGTTGACCGCTTTATGCTAAAAGTGATTATAGATTATCCCAGCCGGGAAGAAGAACTGCTCATTGTTCGCCAAAACTTAAATTACGGTAAAATACCAGACGTAAAACAAGTAGTGACCACGCTGGAAGTATTACACGCAAGAGACCTGGTGAGAGAGGTATACATGGATGAAAAGATAGAAAACTATATACTGGATATTGTTTTTGCCACACGCAACCCCTCACAATACCGGCTGGACAAATTAAAACCATTGATCGCTTACGGGGGTTCGCCCCGCGCTTCCATTAACCTGGCGCTGGCGGCTAAAGCACATGCATTTTTAAGCAAGCGCGGATATGTAATTCCGGAAGATGTAAGAAGCATTGCCAAAGATGTGATACGCCATCGCATAGGGCTGACCTATGAAGCTGAGGCTGAAAATATTAATGCAGAGATTGTGGTTGAAGAAATATTACGGGCGGTGAATGTGCCGTGAGAAGCGAACCCCGGGAGGTTTGAGGGCTGGCAATTGAAGGGTAGACAAATACTAAATCCGAAGCCTGAAACGCGAAATCCGAACGGAATGCAAAGCAGCAAGAACCAAATCACAAAAAACAAATAAATTTCAAATATTAAATCCGAAGCCTGAAGCACGAAATTCGAAGAAATACAACATTAAAATAAAAAACCATAAACTTCCGGTAAATGCGGTCGGTACCCGGCAAAGGAGGGGCAGACTGCGGACGGAATGGATGGTTCGTTCCTCACCATGACAAAAAAACCCGAAGTCCGAAACGCGAAATCCGAACGGAATGCAAAGCAGCAAGAACCAAATCACAAAAAACAAATAAATTTCAAATTATCATTGTCCGGAGAAAATTTTTGAAAGTCAAGTGAAAGCCAATACAGGAGAGTATTTTAGCCCCTCTCCGCCCGGAGAGGGGTTGGGTGAGGCAAAATCAGGCTGCTAAAGGCTTTTATTACTTTTACCGGACAACAATGATTTCAAATATTAAATCCGAAGCCTGAAGCACGAAATTCGAAGAAGAAAGGAAAGTGAGCAATGAAACAAGAGTACGTAGCTTATCATTAGCAATTATTCAACTGAAAGCTGACGGCTCATTGCTGACAGCTAATACAGCAACATGAAATCAAAAAAACGCGTTAACGCTGCAATTGCAAACAACACTTTAAGCGTAGCAGACATATTAAAGAAAGTAAAAGAGCTGGAGATCAGGAGCAAAAAGCTCACTACCAATCTCTTTACCGGTGAATACCATACGGCGTTCAAAGGCCGGGGAATGGTGTTTAAAGAAGTGAGAGAGTACAGCGCAGGGGATGATGTTCGTTTTATTGACTGGAATGTATCTGCACGCATGGGCGCGCCGTTTAGCAAGCTGTTTGAAGAAGAAAGAGAACTTACGATGATGCTGCTGGTAGATATCAGTGCCAGTTCTTTGTTCGGAACGGTGCAGCAGCGAAAGAAAGACCTGATCACAGAAGTGTGCGCCGTACTGGCTTTTTCTGCTGTAACGAACAATGATAAAGTAGGGGTTATTTTTTTCAGCGACAAAATTGAATTTTATATCCCTCCTAAAAAAGGAAAAGAGCATGTACTCTATGTAGTTAGGGAGCTATTAACAGTGCAACCCAAAAGCAAGGGTACCAATCTCAATGAAGCGGTACGGTTTTTTAACAATGCGGTTAAGCAAAAAAGTATTGCCTTTATTCTGAGCGATTTTATGGTAGAACAGTATGACGATCCCTTAAGGATTGCCGGTAACCGGCATGATGTAATTGGCATTAAAGTATACGATAAGATGGATATGGATTTGCCCGAAATTGGGATGACGCAGGTGAGGGATGCAGAAACGGGCAAAACGCAATGGATTGATACCAATGATAAAATGGTGCAATACAATTATCATGAACAATTTGTACTCAATGAGGAAGCCTGCCGGCTTTCTTTTTTAAAATCGGGCGCCGACCTGCTTTACCTGCGCACCGATGAAGACTACGTAAAAGTACTGCAAAAGTTTTTTTTGAAGCGGAAGAAACCGGTAAAGTAAAAATACAGACGGCAACCTGCAATGAAAGTAAGCATATATATAGAATGGTATTTCCGGGGCTGGCAGAACGCTATTGATTTTGGTTTTTATTGCAACTGCAAATCATATTGCCTTACATTTATCCGCCGCCTGTGCCGGTTGCCGCAAAAGCGCTTTTTTTCCCTTTTTGCTTTACTCGCAGCCTTTTTTATTACTGGCGCTGCACTTGCTCAAACTCCTTCTGTAAAAGCTTCATTAAGCCGCGATCATGTACTGATTGGCGAACCTGTTGAATTGAAGGTGGAAGTAAGGACAAGGGCCAACCTCCCTGTAACCGCGTGGTTCAACCTGCCCGATAGTTTTCATCATCTTGAAATACTGAGTCGGTCGCCCGTAGATTCTGCTGCTGAGGCATCTGTAACAATTTATAGCCAAACTTTTACCATCACCGGTTATGACCAGGGCATATGGATGATCCCCGCTTTAGGTGTTAACATCAATAAAAAAATAATATATACCGATTCGCTGGCGCTAACCATTGTTCCCGTGCAATTAAAAGACAGTGCTTATCACGATATAAGAGAGATAATTGATGTGCCGGAAGCAAAAACGCCCTGGTGGTACTGGGTTGCGGGCATATTATCCTTTGCAGCGCTGGGCATTTTAATAAGGCTATGGCTAAAGTCAGGAACCGGTAAGTCAATTGCTGCAGGTGCGCATACCAGCACCCTTTCCCCGCTGGAAGAAGCATTGGGCGGGCTCCGCGTTCTGAAAGCCGAACAGTTACCAGATAAGGACGAATGGAAAAAATATTACAGTGTATTAACAGGTATATTTAGAATATATATAGAAAGAAGGTTCAACACACCGGCTTTACAAAAAACAACAGACGAATTGTTGTTGCTGCTCAACGGTATGCTGGACAAACAAATGGTAAGTGAAACCGCCGGAACTTTGCGCATATCCGATGCCGTTAAGTTCGCCAGGTATCGCCCGGAAAAAGATTCCGCTTCCGCTTCCCTGCATACTGTCGAAAAAGTGATAAGAGTGCTGGACCATTTAAAACAATAAAGGTGCTCAGAGATTATTTTGAACATATTGAGTTTGCATATCCCGGGGTATTGGTATTGCTGCTGATTATTCCGGTACTGGCCGGGTGGTATATCAGTTATGCCAGCAGGCTCCGCGGCACCATGATGGTTTCTTCGCTTAAAAGTTTCCGCACTACCCATTCCCTTAAAAGCAAGCTCAGGTATATTCCTTTTGTTTTGCGCATGCTGGCACTTACCTGTATTATACTGGCGCTGGCCCGGCCGCAAACCCATAACGATGAAAAGAATGTGGAGGGCGAAGGAATAGATATTGTGTTGTGCCTCGATGTGAGTGGCAGCATGCTGGCCCAGGATTTTCATCCTAACCGGCTGGAAGCAGCCAAAAAAGTTGCGGGTGATTTTGTGCGTAACCGTCCCGCAGACCGGATCGGACTGGTGATATTCGCAGGTGAGAGTTTTACCCAATGTCCCGTAACCGGCGATCATGCAGTGCTGGAAACACAGATATACCAGGTAGATGGAGGGTTTTTGATAGATGGAACTGCAATAGGCTCGGGGTTGGCTACCAGTGCAGACCGTTTGCGCAGCAGCGAAGCCAAAAGCAAAGTGGTAATATTGCTCACCGATGGTGAAAACAATGGTGGGTTGATTGATCCCAAGACGGCCAAAGAAATTGCGAAATCGCTGAACATTAAAGTATATACCATTGGCATGGGTTCCGATGGTTATGCCAGCACCCCCGTGCAGGGCCCGGGCGGCCAAATTATTATGCAGCAGGAAAAAGTAAATATTGATGAGCCCCTGTTAAGAGAAATTGCAGCAGAAACCGGCGGCCAGTATTTTCGCGCTAAAGCCAATCAGGGGCTTCAGGCTATTTACAAAGAAATAGACGGACTTGAAAAAACAAAGATCAATATCACTACAACCCGGTTGTATACGGAGCGCTTTCATCCGCTGGCGTTAATGGCAATCGGGTTTGTTTTTGTAGAATTATTGCTCAGGCTAACGGTGTTCAGGCAGTTCCCGTAGCGCTTATCTACCTGTTATCCATTGTTCAACCGCCTCCTTATCATTTTCGGCTACGGACGCCTGGTGATCGGGCTTTTCGGCAAAAATAGCGTGCACGGACCTCCCTGATCCGGGGGCGTGCAGATTAACTGAAACAGGGAGCAAGTAAAATTTACGTAGGTTTGCGCTCTAATTATGTCAACACTTTCACCGGCCAAAAAAATTTTTGACTTCGGCTTGCTCAGGCGGGTATTTCAATATGCCGCACCTTATAAAAAGCAATTTTTTATTTCTATAACATTGGCTATTGTACTGGCTGTGATGTCGCCGGTGCGTCCGTGGCTTATACAAGTAACGGTAGATAAATACATCAGGGGCGGATTGGTAAATACGGTAATTGTAATTACCATTATACAAATCGGACTGCTTTTGGCTGAAACCGCATTGCGTTTTTCTTTTTCTTTTCTTACCTCATGGCTTGGCCAAACGGTTGTGAAGGATCTTCGTGTTACAGTATATAAAAAAGTGATCCATCTTAACCTGTCGCAGTTCGACAGAACACCTATTGGAACACTGACTACCCGTACCATCAACGACATAGAAGCGGTAAATGATATTTTTTCGGAAGGCCTCATATCAATTGTTGCTGATTTGCTTGCTATTGTTGCTATTTTGCTTGTAATGTTTTTTACCGACTGGAAACTTACCCTGGTGTGTATGTCCGTACTGCCTGTTTTAATTATTGTAACCTGGTGGTTTAAAGAAAGTGTGAACGTATCTTTTCAAAAAGTGCGGAACGCGGTGGCCCAACTGAACGCCTTTGCGCAGGAGCATATAACAGGCATGCCGATTGTGCAGGCATTTGCCGCGGAAGACAGGGAGTTTGCAAAGTTTAAGAAAATCAACAGGGAACACCGTAACGCCAATATCAGGGCTATTTTTGCTTATTCCGTTTTCTTTCCTTTTGTGGAAATTATAATGGCGGTATCTATGGGCTTAATGATATGGTGGAGCGCCCGGGATGCCGCACAAGGTGATGCTACTTTAGGGATAATGATCGCTTTTATTCTTTACCTGAACTTATTGTTCCGCCCGTTGCGGATGATAGCAGATAAGTTCAATGTATTACAGATGGGAATGGTAGCCAGTGAGCGGATATTTAAAGTATTGGATAACCCGGATTTTATTGTACGCGACGGCAATTATGCACCTCTAACCATTAAAGGAAAGGTAGAATTTAAAGATGTGTGGTTTGCTTACAATAAAGACAATTTTGTTTTAAAGGATATTTCTTTTGTTATACAACCGGGTGAAACACTGGCTATTGTAGGGCATACGGGGAGCGGAAAAACATCTATTATCAGTTTAATTAACAGGCTTTACCATATTCAGAAAGGCGCCATACATATTGATGATGTGAATATTGATCAATATAAACTGGAAGCATTGCGCAGTAAGATAGGCGTGGTGTTGCAGGACGTATTTTTATTCTCGGGCTCCATACACGATAATGTAACGCTCCGCAACGATGCCATCGGCAGGGATGCGGTAATACATGCGGCAAAATTAATAGGCATGCATGATTTTATTATGGAGTTACCCGGCGGGTACGATTACAATGTAATGGAAAGAGGCAGCACTTTATCACTGGGTCAGCGCCAGTTGCTGTCTTTTATCCGTGCACTACTGTATAATCCTTCCATCCTTATCCTCGATGAAGCCACATCTTCGGTAGATACGGAAAGCGAACACCTGATACAACATGCTATTGATACTTTAATTGAAGGACGCACTTCTATTGTTATTGCGCACCGGCTTTCTACTATTCGAAAAGCCGATAAAATAATTGTGTTGGATAAAGGGGAGATCAAAGAGGCGGGAACACATGCTGAATTACTCGAACAGGGAGGGTTTTACGCCAAATTACACGAAATGCAGTTTGCTAAACACGCGGGCAGATAATCGCTGCTTTTTCCCCTTTAAGTTTGCACTACTTTTTTGATCCATGCAAGAAATGCAGGATGACAGAGGCGCATAGTTTTAGGGTTGGATTACTAAGTGTTTCTCTATGTTCTATGTGACCATGAGGTTTAGGTCAATGCGGAATCCAACTGACCAATTTTACTTCACAAGGTTACAAGTGGGCCTACTCCAGAATAAAAAAAAGGGAGCACCTGTTTGCACAGATGCCCCCGGGTGTGGGGAAAAGGGTACGGATCAGGGTAAATTATTTTGTACGTACAGCAGCTATGGATTGGGCAGATGTTTCATTCGCATCGGAAATATCCTTGTATGCTATGCTGTGATGTATGGCTTCGTTCGCGTAGCTCACTTCCTCCAGTACGCCGTCAATAAACCAAAAGCCAAGCTTTACCCGTTTACCGCTGCGGGTATCGCGACCATCGAGCGTAAAACTCACTTTATTGTTTAAAGATTCCAGGTTCATATTGTTAATGAACACGCTGCTTTTTCTGTTACCGGTGGTAACAAAAGAAACAATATTGTTCTGGATGTGTATTTGGGAAACATTATTGATTTCGCGGTCAATAAAGTAAGCTTTGCTTGTTGAATCATATTTCACCTGCTGCTGCTGGCCAGACATGAAATGATAATTGTTGGTTTGCGCCTTTACCGTGCCAGCCGATACAATCAGTGCTAAAAGGGCGAGTATTGTTTTCATAAAAAACGTATTTCATCTATTAACGCAAAAAGTGCTGCCTGCTTGCAGCGTGAATGCCTGTTTTCGACTATGATGCTGTTTTATAAGATGAATGCCTTTCTATCGCGATTTTATTGCCATTCATCTTTAATGATAAATGCGCTCCGTTGTTTTGTATTGAAATAGAAGCACAATAAGTACCCGGGAATGTTATTTTTTGCACAGGTTTTACGCTGCAGAACAACGTATTACAGGTAAAAAGCTATATATTTAAGACAAAAAAAAACAGGAATATCATATCATTCAATTGATCTGTTTTATCTTTTGTCGCAATTTGTTTCCGGTATTATTCTTAACCAAACTCACCATCATGCATACACGGCGGATATTTATAAAAAACAGCCTGGGCAGTTTGGCTGCATTAGCAATTGGCAGCGAAGCGTTTTCACTGGCCTGTGCTACTCCCCAAAAAGAAAAACTGGGTGTTGCCCTGGTTGGCCTGGGTTATTACAGTACCGATTTACTGGCGCCTGCATTGCAGCTTACCCGGCATTGCCAGTTAAAAGGTATTGTAACCGGTACACCCGGTAAAGCCAAACGCTGGCAGCAGCAATATCATATTGCCGAAAAAAACACGTATGATTATCAAAACTTTGATGATATAGCCAACAACCGGGATATAGATGTTATTTATATTGTGCTGCCACCTTCCATGCATGCCGAATATGTTATCAGAGCCGCTAACGCGGGCAAACACGTGTGGTGCGAAAAGCCTATGGCCGTTACTGCCGCGGAATGCCAGGCAATGATTGATGCCTGTAAAAAGAACAGGGTAAAACTCAGCATCGGTTACCGTATGCAGCACGAGCCCAATACACAACGCATTATACAGTTTAGAAAAGATAAGACCTACGGTGCTATTACGCAGGTTTCAGCAAGGGCAGGTTATTACGACTCCCGCACAGATCACTGGAAGCAAAAGAAAGAAATGGGCGGAGGCTCTATGTACGATATGGGGGTATATCCTTTAAATGCAGCCCGGTATACTACGGGTGAAGAACCCATAGCGGTAACGGCAAAACAAAGTACTAACCGCCCGGATATTTACAAAGAAGTGGATGAAACAATGCAGTTCAGACTGGAGTTCCCCGGGGGCGCCATTGCTGAATGCGAAACGAGTTTTGGTAAAAGCATGAATGCCCTGCATGTTACCTGCACCAAAGGCTGGTATAAACTTGAACCTTTTCAGGCGTACAGTGGTATTAAAGGGGTTACCAGTGATGGCAAATTGCTCAATGCGGTTATTCCCAACGAGCAGGCCAAACAAATGGACGAAGATGCCCTGGCTATATTGAAGAACACACCGGTATTGGTGCCGGGTGAAGAAGGGCTGAAAGATATAAAAGTGGTAGAAGCAGTTTATCGGTCTGTAAAAGAAAACGGGCGGGTGTTGGTCAGTGGATAGCTCCGGTGGACGGTATCCGCAATTGTTTTTTATTTCACCGCATTAAAAATGCCGGTTACAATAAAGATTTCTCCTTATTGCAGCCGGCAAAATAGTATTGCTGCAGATGAAAGGATTTACGCTTGTTGCTTGCTGGTAGTATTGTTGGTAGCGGGAGCCGTATCTTTTTCAGACATGCCCTCTTCTATTTCTTTTTTAACATTGGTTTTCGCATCGTTAAATTCACGGATACCACGTCCCAAACCACGCATGAATTCAGGAATTTTGCGTCCTCCAAAAAGGATCAGCACAGCAAGAATGATCAGTATCCACTCGGTACCACCCGGCATTGATATCAATAAGGAATTGTAGTTCAGTAAAAGCATGGTATAAAATATTTAAAGTTGAGCAAACAAAGTTACAATTTTAATTGGTTGGACAACGAATTTATAAAATTCCCTTTTGGGTTAACCTGGGTTAACCGCGATTTAACAACAAACGGAAACCATGAGGTTTCCGTTCGATATATCATACTTTTTAAAGACCGGTTGTTTATATTCCTGCTCTCTTTTCTTTGATCCTGGCGCTTTTACCGCTGCGGCTGCGCAGGAAGTAAAGTTTGGCCCTGCGCACTTTACCCACTTTATTAAGGCTAACAGAATCAATATTGGGTGAAAACAGGGGAAAAGTTCTTTCCACACCCACGCCATCAGAAATTTTACGAACTGTAAAAGTGGCGGTATGCCCGGTACCCTGGCGTTTGATCACATCGCCTTTAAAACCCTGGATACGGGTTTTGTTTCCTTCAACTACTTTATAATTAACAGTAATATTATCGCCCGCTTTGAATTTAGGGAATGTTTTAGAAGTGGTCAATTGTTCGTGAACAAATTGTACTGCTGTGCTCATGACTACAAATTTTTAAGGGACGCAAAGGTAACGATGCGATGCTGAAATACCAAAACAAATTGTGAACGTATGTCACAGGGTGCAAGTTTCAGGTTACACGGAAATACACTTTGCCACCTTACCCGCTACCCTGTACCCTGCTACCTGTAACAAATTTACCTCGCAACATTCACCGCTCTTTTTTCTCTTATCACGGTTACTTTAATTTGTCCCGGATAAGTCATTTCTGTTTGTATTTTCTGCGCTATCTCAAAACTTAATTTTTCGCTGTCGGCATCGGTCATTTTATCGGCTTCCGCGATCACCCTTAGTTCACGGCCGGCCTGAATGGCATAAGCCTTTTCTACGCCCGGGTAGGTTAAGGCCAGGGTTTCGAGTTCACGGATGCGCGTGAGGTATTGCTGCATGATTTCCCTGCGGGCGCCGGGGCGTGCACCGCTGATGGCATCGCAGGCCTGAACAACCGGGGAAATAACATACTGCATTTCCATTTCATCGTGGTGAGCGCCGATCGCATTTACCACCGCAGGATTTTCACCATATTTCTCTGCCAGTTTGGCGCCTAATAAAGCATGGCTCAGTTCAGTTTCCTCATCGGGAACTTTACCAATATCGTGCAACAGCCCCGCACGTTTGGCCAATTTGGGGTTAAGTCCCAATTCAGCGGCCATAATACCGCACAAGTTGGCTACTTCACGGCTGTGCATCAGCAGGTTTTGACCGTAAGAAGAGCGGAAGCGCATTTTTCCTACAATGCGCACCAGTTCTTTGTGCAACCCGTGAATACCCAGTTCAATAACAGTTCTTTCGCCAATTTCGAGCACCTGTTCTTCTAATTGTTTCCTCGTTTTTTCCACCACCTCTTCAATACGGGCAGGATGTATACGCCCGTCGGTAACCAGTCTTTGCAAAGCAAGTCGGGCAACTTCTCTTCTTAAAGGGTCAAAAGACGAAAGCACGATGGCTTCCGGGGTATCGTCCACAATGAGGTCTACACCGGTAGCGGCTTCAATGGCCCGTATATTTCTTCCTTCACGGCCAATGATCTGGCCTTTAATTTCATCGCTTTCAAGGTTAAATACGGTAACCGTATTTTCGATGGTTTGTTCGGCGGCGGTACGCTGGATGCTTTGAATAACCAGTTTACGGGCTTCCTTGTTGGCCTTCAGTTTGGCATCTTCAATGATTTCCTGCTGTATGACCAGGGCACGGGTTTGTGCTTCCTGTTTAAGCGTTTCAAGCAATTGCGCTTTTGCTTCTTCAGCGGTAAGAGCAGATATTTTTTCTAAACGGCGGATATGTTCTTCCTGGTGTTTCTCCAATTCGGTGCGCTTCTGGCCCACTACCTCTATCTGGCGGTTAAGATTCTCCTTGATCACATCATTTTCCTTCACCTGTTTATCAATATTCTCTAATTTTTGATTCAGGGCCTGCTCCTTTTGCCGGATGCGTGTTTCCGCATCATTGATCTTTTTGTTTTTGTCGAGCACTTCCTTGTCATGCTCAGATTTTAGCTGAACAAATCTTTCTTTAGCTTCCAGCAGTTTTTCTTTTTTAAGGTTTTCGGAAGCTGTTTGGGCATCGGCAATTATCTTACGGGATTGGCTTTCAGCCTCTTCAAGTTGCTTTTTGGTGTTGACGGCAAAAATAAATTTACCCGCTACCACACCCACGATCAGGCATATAACACCAATTATAATATACAAGACATTCGGTTCCATGAATTTTTAGTTTAAACTGTTCTTTTATATTTTTCCTTCCTATGTTCATATAAGCCATAGTAAGTTGTAATGGGCGAAGATACAAAACAAGAAGATTTTATAATGCCGGAATTTATCTTAACCGTATAATTCCTGACATAATAAAATCAGATCGTAACCGGGAAGGAACGAAATTACCGTAATTTGCAGGCAGAAAATGGGAACAGGGTCGGAGGGTACAAGTTACAGGTTACAGGGTGGGTGAGGAAGACACCAAATAACAAGACACCAAATAACAAGAAACCAAGTTACAAAGCCCAAATTCGAAGCTGGAAATTCGAAATACGAAGGACAATGCCATCTGAAAATTTAAACCTGTAAGCCGCGGCGGATCTCAAATCCTTTCCTTTCAAAGGGAAACGCGAGCAATAAACTACAAATAATAAACGATAAACCTCTTACCGCGTTATGAAACTACTTGTCTCTTTTCTATGCATTCTGGCGCCTTTTTTTACTATGGCCCAAACGATAACCCAGTCTTTTACTATTTCTGGAAAGCTCAAAAAAGTGAAAGACACCGCCGCCTGGGTATATCTCTATTATGTAGTGGATAACAACAGAATTAGTGACAGCGCAGAAGTACAAAATGGTGAATACCGGCTTACCGGCAATATAAATGAGCCTGTATTATCGCGGTTAAGCGTAAAATACAAATTAGGACAAAGGGATACGGAAGCGCCGGTGAATATGCAAAAAGATATGGCTATACTTTTTTTGGCGCCCGGCAAGCTGAAGGTGACCAGCATAGATTCCTTTTCTAATATCGTGGTAAAAGGAAAAGGATCTTACGCGCAGAACGACTATAAAAAATTTGAGACAATAAGCAGGCCTTTGAACGACAGCATGCGGGCATTATCAAATGCATACAATCAATACCGTAACGAAGGCAATACAGCCAAAATGAAGCAGATTGAAGACCAGGCCGATCTGCTCGAAAAAAAGATAAAAGAGAATGTTTTTCATTTTTTTATCAAAACCCATCCCGCATCACCCGTATCGCTGCTTATACTACAGCAATATGCGGGGCATGATATAAATGTTGATGAAATTGAGCCTTTGTTTAGCCAGCTTTCACCTGCGGTAAAAGCCTGGCCATCGGCATTGCAGTTTAAGGAACGCTTGGATATTGCCAAAAGAACCAGTATCGGGCAGATGGCAGCCGATTTTACGCAGAACGACACCCTGGGCAACCCCGTACGTCTTTCGTCACTGAGGGGGAAATACCTGCTGGTTGATTTTTGGGCCAGTTGGTGCGGCCCCTGCAGGGTCGAAAACCCCAATGTGGTAAACGCCTTTAATAAGTATAAGAACAAAGGTTTTTCTGTATTGGGCGTATCACTCGACAGGCCCGGAGCCAAAGCCGCATGGTTAGAGGCCATTCACGACGATAACCTTACATGGACGCATGTCAGCGACCTGCAGTTCTGGAACAATGCTGCTGCACAACTTTATGGTATACAGTCTATCCCTCAAAATTTACTGCTTGATCCCATGGGTAAAATCATCGGCAAAAACCTGAGGGGACAGGACTTGCACAATAAGCTGGAAGAGGTTTTAGGGAAATGAGATGTATGAGAAATGAAATGGGAAAAAAGTTGCAGGTTACAAGGTGCAGGGGAGAAGCACCAAAAGACAAATCACAAGAACCGAACTAATTTCAAATTCAACATCCGAAGTGAAAAACAATCTTAACCCTCAAATAGAATAGCTATAGTGCGGACTACTGTAAGATGAGAAAGCAATAGCGTTCTATAGCTGAAATCACAGTAGTAGTGCGGCTTAATCAGGGTGCTTCACGAAAACGGGCAGTATTCGTTTTCGTGCGGCTTTTGGTTACTTTTTCCGCAAAAAGTAACAAAGAAAATAGCAACCCAATCGCAACTTGCAACCGGCCAATTAACAGGGAATAATTAGAACCAAAGCATAGCAATATGAATAAATTCGAAGGCCGTCCGGTCAGTCTTCAGCCATGGACAGTTACAGGGGACTATCCTATCGTTAAACCTTATACCTCCCAACCCAGCTATCTCTTTTAATTTTGCCAAATAATAAATTCCCTCTATCTTTGCCGCCCCAAAAAGTTCTTTTTGTTTGGGAGTCACGCCGATGGCGTGACGTTAACACCAAAAAATGTAAAAAATGGCAAAAGAAATTACCGGCTATGTAAAGCTACAGGTAAAAGGCGGGCAGGCCAATCCTGCGCCACCTGTAGGTCCAGCGTTGGGTTCCAAGGGTATCAATATCATGGAATTCTGTAAGCAGTTCAATGCACGTACGCAGGATAAAATGGGTAAAGTACTTCCCGTATTGATTACGGTGTACTCCGACAAATCTTTCGAGTTCATCATTAAAACTCCCCCCGCATCCGTTCAGTTATTGGAAGCTGCCAAAGTGCAAAAAGGTTCTAAAGAACCCAACCGCAACAAAGTAGGAAAAGTAAGCTGGAACCAGGTAGAATTGATTGCCAAAGATAAAATGGCCGACCTGAATTGCTTTACTACGGAAAGCGCAATGCGCCTGGTTGCCGGCACGGCACGCAGCATGGGAATTACTGTTGATGGTAAAGCCCCATGGGAAAATTAAATCTTCACTTTCCAAAAAACTGAAAGAAAATGGCAATCAGTAAAAAAAGAAAAGCTTCGGAAGCTAAAATAGATAAAACCAAAGTGTATTCGCTTAAGGAAGCTTCTTCCCTTGTTAAGGAAGTGAATACCACGAAATTCGACAGTTCCGTTGACATTCACCTTCGTTTGGGCGTTGATCCTAAAAAAGCGGATCAGGCTATCCGGGGCACGGTAACCCTGCCACACGGAACAGGTAAAACAAAAAGAGTACTGGTACTTTGTACACCCGATAAAGAAGAAGCCGCAAAAGCTGCAGGCGCCGATTATGTGGGATTAGATGAGTTTGTAACTAAAATTGAAGGCGGATGGGTAGATGTGGATGTAATTGTGGCCACTCCTTCTGTAATGCCTAAAATTGGTAAGCTGGGTAAAATACTGGGTCCCCGCAACCTGATGCCCAACCCCAAAACAGGAACCGTTACCAACGATGTAGCTGCGGCTGTAAATGAAGTAAAGGGTGGTAAAATAGCATTTAAGGTTGATAAAGCCGGTATCATTCATGCATCTGTTGGGCGCGTAAGTTTTACTCCCGAAAAGATCGCTGAGAACAGCCAGGAATTTATCAATGCCATTATTAAGGCCAAACCGTCTACCGCCAAAGGCACTTATTTAAAAAGTGCATTTATGGCCAGCACCATGAGCCCCGGCATTGCTATTGACACCAAATCATTCATGAACTAATGCTTTAACAGCATAAAAATCTTTTTGTATGACCAAACAGGAAAAAAACGAAGTGATTGAACTGCTGAAAGGCAAGTTCTCACAATACAATAATTTTTACATTACCGATACCGAATCTTTATCTGTAGAGCAGGTAGTTAAATTGCGCCGGGCCTGTTTCGACAAGCAGGTAGAAATGAAAGTGGCAAAGAACACCCTCATCAAAAAGGCGCTTGAGTCTTTAGACAGCGAAAGATACAGCGGCGTGTACGATTCATTGAACAATGTAACGGCTTTGCTGTTTTCGGAAAGCGCCAAAGAACCAGCGCTGATCATCAGTTCTTTTCGCAAAGATAGCAATGGGAAAAAACCTGAGCTTAAAGCGGCTTTTATTGACGGGGATGTATTTGCAGGCGATGACCAGTTAACCACATTAACTGCGCTCAAAAGTAAGAATGATCTTATTGGTGAAATCATCGGGCTGTTGCAGTCGCCAGCTAAAAATGTTATGAGCGCATTGAATGCCGGTAATAAATTGGCCGCCTTGATCAAGGCTTTGGAAGAAAGAGCGAATTAATTTGAAAATTTGAAAATATGGCAATGTGCTAATGGAGCATCAGGGGTAAGGTTGCCACATTTTCTGAAAGTTGAAAAAAAGAACAGATCAATATGTGTTGGTTTGAAAATAAGTTAGTGTAATTGCGGATAAAGTATTCCGTTCATTTTCAAATTTTCAAATTAACACATTCTCAAATTACTTATCCCGGCCTGGGGGATAATATACAAACAAATTTTTTTAATCACTCCACCGGAGCACAGGCAATGAAGGTGGAAAAAATTTGATAACAATGGCAGATTTAAAAGCGTTTGCTGATCAGTTGGTAAACTTATCAGTAAAAGAAGTAAATGAATTGGCAAAGATCCTGAAAGACGAGTATGGTATTGAACCCGCTGCTGCTGCGGTAGCCGTAGCTGCCGGACCTGCTGCAGGCGCCCCCGCCGCTGAAGAAAAAACCGCATTCAATGTAATATTGAAAGCTGCAGGTGCAAACAAACTGGGCGTGGTAAAGATCGTTAAAGACCTTACCGGTTTAGGATTGAAAGAAGCAAAAGACCTGGTTGACGGTGCACCCAAACCTATTAAGGAAGGTGTTGCCAAAGCTGAGGCCGATGAAGTTGCAGCCAAGCTGAAGGAAGCAGGTGCTGAAGTGGAAATTGCTTAATTGTACTATTGCACAAATAGCTAAGTCATCCTGGCAACGGGGTGACTTTTTTTGTAATGAGGTATCAGCCGTCAGCTATGAGGTATCTGCATTCAGCTATCAGTGACATCCTTCTAACCAAAAAAAAGAGTGCTCCTCCTTCGCTTCTCACCTTCAATTTACACTTTTACAGGCCCCTTACCCTTTCTCATACATGAGACCTTTTTCTTTTCCTTCAGGCATCAGCAGCCGGCTATCGGTTGGGTAAATTACCAATGACAAGGCAGAAGTACGCTTTCTGGGTATTTCCCTGCTCATGGCTGACCGCTGAATGCTGAAAGCTTCCACCTGAGTTCAAACTTTATTTTTGATTCCCTGCACCCGTCACAACTGACTATTTAGAAGCGGCAGCGCTGCGGCAATTTCATTTACTTTCTGGTACACTGCCGGGTTTTGCAAATGTGCTAAATGCCGGTGATGATGAAGGTCGGTTCCCAGCAGCTCAATGTATTTGAGTTTAAAAAGTCGCTCTGCCATTTGCGCAACACCCTTGCCGTAGTAGCCGCTTAACGAAAGTATGTTAACCTGGAACAGGCAACCGGCATTCCTGAGCTCCTCATATATTCCGGGCTTGTGATGAAAATAAGTGTACCGTTCGGGATGCGCGAGTATGGGTTTATAGCCCTTCATTTGTATGGCAAATAGCTTTTCCTTGTAATCGAACGGCGCGCTCGCAAACGAAAATTCTACCAGCACAAGATTGTCTTTTATCGTTAGCAGGGGTTCGTCCTGCTGCAGCAAATGATCAAAATGATCATCTAAAAAATATTCCGCCGCCACCTGCAAACGCATATTGATATTTCTTTTCTCTGCTTCGGCGTTCAGTTTTTCGTATCCCCGCATGATGGTCTGCCTGTTGTTGGGGAAGAGGTCGAGCATGAGATGGGGTGTGGTGATCAGCTTTTCATAGCCAGCGTCGCGTAACCCTTCAATAAGTTGTATGGAGGTATCCATATCAGGCGATCCGTCGTCAATACCCGGTATCAGATGCGAATGCATATCACATTTCAGCACACTGAGGTTGCCGCTGAAATCAGGCTGTTTTTTTTTGAATAGGGAAAACATTGGATTTGAGATTTCTGATTTGAGAATAAAACTACTCCACGGTTTGCCCCCCTTACGTCGGGTACCGACCGCTGTACCGCGGATTTTTAATTGATGGTTATCGCTTGTGGCGCCTCACCCTTTTTCCCCCTCCCTGCCTACCGCAGGCAGGCGCCCGGAGAGGGAGACCTGGCTATTGTTCAATCGGCAACTTGTGTAGTAACACATTTTGCTATTGTTTATATTCTTTCCTTTGAATTTCATATTTCCTGCTTCGGATGCGCCCCGGCGAACAGGTTCCGCCCCGGCGTGCAGGTTCCGCCACGGCGGACAAGTTCGAATTTTGTTTGTTAGGGTGAGGCACGAAACATCTGTATTTACCTGGTTCTTATTATTTGTCTTTTGGCTCTTTGTATTCCGTTTCATGTACTTCGTTTCGCAAAATCCCTGTACACTTCTTCAATTCCTTCTCTTAAATGGATCTTCGCTTTCCAGCCCAACGCCATCAAACGGCTAACATCCATTAATTTCCTGGCGGTGCCATCCGGTTTGGAAACATCGTGTTCTATGGCGCCATTATAGCCCACTATCTCTTTGATCAGCAAGGCCAGGTCTTTTATGGTAATGTCTTCGCCGATGCCCACATTGATCAGCCCCGGTTCATTGTATTGCTGCATTAAGAAATAGCACGCGTCGGCGAGGTCATTAACATGTAAGAACTCACGGCGCGGGGTACCCGTACCCCAGATGGTTACGCTGCTATGACCTTGCATTTTAGCTTCATGGAACTTGCGGATCAGCGCGGGCAATACATGCGATTTTTTCAGATCATAATTATCGTTCGGCCCATATAAATTGGTGGGCATTACCGAAATAAAATTGCAGCCATACTGCGCCCGATAGGCATCGCACAATTTAATACCCGCAATTTTGGCAATGGCATAAGGCTCATTGGTGGGTTCCAGCAGGCCGGTAAGCAGGTACTCTTCCTTTAAGGGTTGCGGGGCCAGTTTCGGATAGATGCATGATGAGCCGAGGAACATGAGCTTGGTAACCCCGTTTGTGTATGCCGCATGGATCACATTGTTTTGGATCATGAGATTGTCATATAAAAAGTCGGCGCGAAAGCTGTTATTGGCCATAATGCCGCCCACGCGGGCCGCGGCCAGAAAAACATAGGCAGGCTTTTCCTGTGCAAAGAAATCATCCACAGCCTGCTGATTGCGCAGATCCAGCTCGCCGGATGTTCGTGCAACTATATTTTCAAAACCCTGCTCCTTCAGCTTTCTAACAATAGCCGAGCCCACCATTCCCTGGTGACCGGCAACATATATTTTATCGTGTGTGTTCAAGGATTTTAAATTTAAGATTTGATAGCCTCACCCCTAACCCCTCTCCTCGCGGCGAGGGGGATCGGGCTGTTATTCAATAAGCAACTTTAGCAGTGACACTTTTGCTGCAATACACAATCCAACATTCCTGGTATTCTGTTCTTTTTTAGATTTCGGATCTACGGCTTCGGATTTGTCGTTTAGCATTTGAATCCACTGCGAACAGGTTTTATTTGGTTTTGCTGTTTGTCACTTTTTTTGTGGAAAAAAAGTAACCAAAAAAGCCACCCGAAATCAATATACAACCCGATTTCGGGGAGGAGCCTTGATGAAGCTTTTATGCTACTGTAGCTTCAGCTTCATTTCGCTGCTGCTTTCTCATTTTTCAGTAGGCTGCACCATAGCTATTCTATTAAAGTGTTGAGACTGCATTGGCTTCGGATTGGCGGCGATCAGGTATCAGTCGTCAGCTATCAGTTGAGTAACTACTAATCATAGCATGAATACTCCTTCTTTTTGTACTGCTCGTAGCTCATGACTGACTGCTGACAGACCTCTATTGAATTTCGGATTTAACATTTGAATCCGCCACGCGGACAGGTTTTATTTGGTCCCTACAGCATTGCTCACTTTTATTGAATAGTTGAAATGGTAGAGCCTCTGCCAGGCGTTCTTATTAAGCACCGTCTCTCTCCACAGCGTGGAGAGAGAAAGAGAGTGAGGTTCATTCGTATTGATTCTTTACCACAAACCCGCTTTCTTTCAAAAGCCTTTCTTTTTTAAAAAGTTCCACATCGGCGGCTACCATTTCCTTTACCAATGCCGGCAAGTCGTATTTTGGCTTCCAGCCCAGTTTTGTCCTGGCTTTGGTGGCATCGCCAATCAGCAGGTCTACTTCCGTGGGACGAAAATACTTAGGATCAACGGCTATTACCTCTTTGCCCGGTTCCAACTGGAAATTGGGATTGCTGCAGGATTGAACAACGCCCACTTCTTTGTCGTTGGTTCCGCTAAAAGCAATTTCCACGCCCACCTCGGCGAAAGACATCCGTACAAATTCTCTTACCGGCGTGGTAATGCCCGTGGCAATTACATAATCCTCCGGTTTATTTTGCTGCAGTATCAGCCACATGGCCTCCACATAATCTTTGGCATGCCCCCAGTCGCGCCGCGCATTGAGGTTGCCAAGATAGATCTTATCCTGCATGCCCAGGGCGATCTTTGCCACGCCACGGGATATTTTTCGGGTAACAAATGTTTCCCCGCGCAATGGCGATTCGTGATTGAACAGTATGCCGTTCGTGGCAAATATATTGTAAGCTTCGCGGTAGTTTACGGTGATCCAGTAGGCATACAGCTTGGCCACAGCATAAGGAGAGCGCGGATAAAAAGGCGTTGTTTCCGACTGGGGAACGGCCTGTACCAGTCCGTATAATTCGGAAGTGGATGCCTGGTATACCTTTGTTTTTTGGGCCAACCCGAGGAACCTAACGGCTTCTAATATGCGCAGTGCGCCCAGTCCGTCGGCGTTGCCCGTATATTCGGGCGTTTCAAAGCTTACCTGCACATGGCTCATGGCCGCAAGGTTGTATATTTCATCGGGCTGGGTTTCCTGTATAATGCGGATGAGATTGGTAGAGTCGGTGAGATCGCCGTAATGGAGTTTCATCCGCACATTTTTCTCATGCGGATCCTGGTACAGATGATCTATGCGTTCGGTGTTGAACAAAGAACTGCGGCGCTTTATGCCATGTACAAAATATCCTTTCGATAACAATAATTCGGCCAAATAGGCGCCGTCCTGCCCGGTGATACCGGTAATTAAAGCGGTTTTACTCATGATGGAATAGTAAAAAATTTATGGTTTGTACGTTTATGGTTTATCGTTGTGACTTTGGCTATGGATTTCGGGTTTTCCGCCTCACCCCTGACCCCTCTCCTCGCGGCGAGGGGGATCGGGCTGTTGTTCATTAGCGACTTGTGTAGTGACCTATTTGCTATGGTACATCTTACTCCACGGATTCATTTCCCTGCCCCGTCCGAAGGGCTCATCCGGGCAGACGGCAGCCAAGCTGCGCTGGCGTAACAAGCAGTGAGTTGTTGATTTGGCTTCATTTTAAATGATCAATAGCGTTACTACTGTTTGTCATGCTGAGGCACGAAGCATCTGCCTGCTTGGTTCTTAATGCTCCTTTCCGCACCTTCCACCTGGTTTTACCTTCCAATGGCAAACTGCCCGCCCTGGCGGGAACGAAGCATCCGCCTCACCCCTGACCCCTCTCCTCGCGGCGAGGGGGATCGGGCTATTGTTCATTAGCGACTTGTGTAGTGACATATTTGCTATGGTACATCTTACTTCACGGATTCATTTCCCCGTTCCCTGTAACTTGTAACTTCTACTCCCTGCCTCCTGCAACCCTGTAACCTGAAACCTGCACCTTGCAACGTGTACCCTGTAGCCTGCAATCCCCACCATTTTCAAATTTTCAAATCAACACATTTTCAAATTCACTGTTATCGCTTCAAAAACTGCCCCAGCTTTCGCAGCGGTTTCATGTACAAAGTAAAGAAATAAGGATCGAGCCCGTTTATTCTCCAGGCCAGCCTGTCCTGGCTGTTGGCTTTTAACCTGTTTCTCAATGACGCGGTGCTTACGCCGCCCACCCGCATTTTAATGATCACTTCATTGATGTATACGGCGGGTATTTCGTGCTTCAGCAATATGCGCAGCATGAGTTCGTAGTCGGCTGCAGACCGGAGGCTGCAATTAAAAAGTCCTACCTGGTCGTATATTTCACGGCGCACAAAAAAAGTGGGATGCGGCGGCATCCAGCCATAATAGAAACTTTTTTTACTGTATTTGCCAGCCCTCCAGGTGCGCACCACTTTATGCAAATTGTCGCGCTGCACGAACTGCAGGTTGGCGTAAGCCGCCAGAACACCCGGATCATCAAAAGCCCGGGCGATGGTTGAAACAACCGTATTGCGGGCATACACATCATCGGAGTTCAAAATGCCAATCACATCGCCGCTTGCGGCGGCAATACCCTTGTTCATGGCATCATAAATGCCTTCATCTTTTTCGGCGATGAGTTTGGCAATATGCGGGAACTCCGCAACAATGCGCAAGGTATCGTCTGCTGATCCCCCGTCTACGATAATATGTTCGATATCGGCATAATCCTGCTCCTGTATACATTGCAGGGTATCGCGCAGGGTTGACGCGCTGTTGTAGGTGGCGGTGATGAGAGAGATTTTCATGCTGCTTCGGTTCGTTTTTCTATACAATCACTCTTTGTTTAAGCATTACAGCCGGGTTGCCCGAATGAATTCCATAGGCCTCCAGGTTTTTTGTAGCAACCGAGGCTACACTGAGCATGGCATGCGAAAAAGCGGTAACGCCTGGACAAACCACGGCTTTTGCCCCAATCCAAACCCCGTCTTCCAGTATAATTTCTTTTACTATTAAATCGAAACTTGTTTTTGTATAATTGTGGTTCCCGGTAAGCAACATGGCTCCCTGTGAAATACAAACATGGCTGCCTATTGTTACCTTATCCAGATTATCTATCCAAACCGATTCACCAATCCAGCAGTGATCGCCGGTAACCAGTTTCCAGGGGTATTTAATGTTTACCCCCGGTTTTATAATTACCCCCGTTCCCAGCTTGGCGCCAAAGCATTTCAGCAACCAGCATTTCAAACCCGACAATGGGTTGAGCGGATTAATGAAAAAAACAACGTTGGTAAAATACCAGAGGGCCTGTTTTAGTTTACCGGCTCTTATGGTTTTTTTGTACCAGTTGTTGTTATATGTGCTGAGGTCTGTGCGGTGCATCACCATTCCTTTATATTCTCCCATAAGTCGTTCCACGCCGGATTCATATTTTCAATCAATCTGATCTTAGCTGCCCTGCTTCCTGCCTTGATCCGTTTTTCTTCTGTAATAGCTTCCATTATGGTCGGAAAGAAAGCATAATAAACAAGTTTATCGGTGTTGTACCTGGCTGAGAAGCTATTGGGATATTTTTTGTTTTTGTGCTGCTGCGTCCTTGCTGCCAGGTTACTGGTAACCCCTGTGTACAGCACCGTATGGTGCCTATTGGTTATGATATAAACGAAGCCCCCTTTCATAAACATCATTACGAGCCCCTGAATTATTCTGCATGATGTGTAATATTTTACGGGTCGAAGTAATCACCCGATAGTGGATACGGATTATCTTTAAACCGGCCTTATACTCCGCTTCGCTACGGGGGGCTTGCTTTTTCACGTCATTGCGGGGAGCAGCAAAGCTTTGTGCAAAGAGCGACGACGCAATCCCCAATTCCGTGGGCGGAATACATTTCTTTAAACCGGCCTAGTACTCCGCTTCGCTACGGGGGGCTTGCTTCGACGTGTATAGTTATTCTAATTCCCAGCATCCGCTTACGTCTCGCAATAACGGGCCTTTAACTGAATAATTCCTTATACTTTTCCTTCAGGTTGGAATATTCCGTAAAGTTCCTGGCATACTGCCATGCGCCGGTACTCCATTGCTGATACGCCTGATCATCCATATCAGCCACCTGTTGCAAAGTCTGCACAAAAGCTTTTTCATCTGTTAATGGTAAATCCCAGCCCGCATGCTGTTCTGCCAAATGCCGCCAGGGCGTTTGATCGCTGATGAGCACCGGCCGGCCGGCAGCCAGGGCTTCAAAAATGGCATGACCAAAATTTTCACCCAGCGTGGGCAATACAAAAACGTGGTGTTCATTGATCAGTTGCTCAACCTGGCGATGCGGAACATTCTGTTGTAATTCAACTGATATGTGTTCAGGCAAGGTTCTTATAATCTCCCTGCACTCCAGCCAGTAGGCTTCATCTTCAATTGCGGCAACAATTGTGAGCGCAAAGTTACCGGTAACGGATGGCAGGCAATGCAATAAAAACAACAGGTTTTTTACAGGGTGCACCCTGCCTGTAAAAATTATTTTAACCGAGCCGCTTTGTTTATGAATGGGCTGCAAGGTTTTTTGTTGCGGGGGGAAATTGCTGATCTGCTTAATAGCAATATCGCTGCCAAACAGGTTTTTAATATCGGTTTCTTCCGTGGCATCGGTGGCATGAAAAACAACCCGGCGGGGAATGTTCAGCAATTTCAGCAGTTTAAAAAATAGTTTTTTCTTGCCTGTTTTATATTGTACCGCGGTTGATTTGAGCATACCCCTTGGCGCCAGCACTACCCGCGCTTTTATCATCCCCAGGCGTTTCATAAGCAAGGGATACACCGTAAAATACTTAGAATACATATTGTTCAGGTAAATATAGTTGGGCTTTATATCCCGTACCTGCACCAGGATGCTTTCCCAGTTCAGCGCGCCGGGGGAAGCATAAAAAACCTGAACGCAATCCTTTTCTAACCAGCGGTTGGTTTCAATTTGCGGATAAGCCTGCTTATCACCCAGGTCCCTGTCGCCGGTAAAAATATAAACGTCATAATCCTCCTTCATGTGGGCCGCGAAGTTCACGCAGGAGCGGATGGGACCGCCGGCTTTGAATGAGGGTTCGTACCAGTCGGTGAAAACCATGATTTTATTTCCCGCCATTGAGCACGCTTTGTAAATTTCCACACCAGGTATCATGTGTAATTCTTTCCGAAAGTGCCGCGCTTCGCTTACCCATTTGTTGCAACCCAACAGGTTCCATTTTCATTAGCATGTATAGTTTTTGCGTGAAGTCAATTTTGCTGCCAGAGTCGAATACAAAGCCATTGTGGCCATTGATCAGGAATGTAGACGCTGCACCACATGTATCGGAGAGCAACAATGCCAGTTCCGCCGCCGCGGCTTCCTGCACCACTACGCCCCAGTGTTCAAATAAACTGGGCATGCAAAAAACAGAAGACTGATGATAATACCGCACCAGCTCGTCCGGCTGCACAAAAGACAGGAACGATACCTGCTTTGCCCCGGCATATTTGTTTTGCAAGTCCTGTTGAAGGGGTCCGTTGCCGATCATCAGCAACTCCCAGTCCTGCAGATCGGGATGTTTTGCGAATAACTCAGTAAAAGCTTCCAGTAGCCAATCCGGTCTTTTGTATTCCACCATGCGTCCCACAAATACGATCCGCCTTTGAAAAGCAGGCAGGGTTTTCCTGAATTTAGCCATATCCGCGCAATACAGGTCGTGAAGAATACGGTTGGCCGGAAATCCCATTCTTCTTGCATATTCATATTGCGGGTAGCCGGCTACCCACAAATGAGTGGCTTTGTTTTTTAAATAGATCGGAGCAACTAAACCCGCCAGTCGTTGTTTTAAACTTCCTTTCCAGGGATTGTCCATTCCCATAATTACCGGTATCCTGTTTATCCATTGGGCCGCAATTTGGTTATACTCCTTATCGCCCCAGCCAGCTATGTATATCAGATCAGGTTGCCAGTTGTTAAGCGTCGCCAGGTCTTTCTTTTCAACAATGCGCAGGGCGCCGGTTACATCTTCATAACGGTAAGGGGCATTCGTGTCCTGCGGGTAACACACGATACGCGCCTCTGAATTTGCCAGACTGCTCTTCAGCAAATGTTGCACACAGCGAAAAAAATAATCAGGCAACCGGCTGTAAAGAAAGAGGTAGTGCAGGCTTTTTTCTTGCATTGTTCAGTTTGCTTTTTGCGGTGGTTTTTTTATAATGCCGGAAGTTAATGAACAGTATGGCCAAAAAGAAGGGCGTACCGTAATCAATAAACCCACCCAGTTTAAACGATTTGCAAACAAAGTGGCTCAGGCATGCAAGGGAAATGCTTCTGTATATTCCATTGTCGAGCAATATTACTTTCCTGGCCAATGTTGCCACATACAGAATAAGTCCCAGTAAACCGAACTCCGAAAATATGCGAATGGTAAGCGAATGTCCCGAGGGCGCATTCAATCCATAAAACCAACTGTAACGGAAGGAGGAATTTTCAAAATACCGGTAATACATTTCTTCATGTCCGCCCAAACCGCTGCCAATGACATTCCCATTTTTTAAGTTTTCTTCGGCCACCATCAGGTTGGAGTAAAGAGACACCGTGGTGCCATTAGTTACTGCCTGCCGGGTTAGCACATTTACATCGCCGCTGAATACCTGCTGTGTTTCTATAATGCGCGAATTAAAGTTCTCATTAAAATTTACCAGCACATGAAATACTATGTAGTATAGTACAGGGATAGAGATCATTATATATAATGGGTTTATATAGGCAATGCTGATCACGACCAGGAAGGCCAGGTACCCGGTAAGATTGAATGTAAGCACCAGGGCGGCCAGCATGGTAAAAAAATACAGCTTATACTGTTTAAAATGAAAGAAGGTAAACACCAGTGCAGGCATCAGGATGGCCGCGTAATGCGATGGCTCGTAAGCGATAGAATCCAGCCTGCCGGCCTGACGATTGAGCAGGTTAATTCCCGCGTACGATGCGATAACCTGTATAATACCAAATATAGCTGACAGGTAGGCAAATTTTACATACAGCCTGAAGAGCATCCTCCAGTTGTACTTTGTTGCTATAAAAAAATTAACGGAGAATATAATAATAATCGGTAAAAATTGCTTTAGAAAGCCGTCGTAACTCAATTGTAGAAACAAAATGGAAAACAAACTGGTGATAGCCAGGTATACATAAATTTTCCAGGGGAAGGTTTCCGATAAAATAATGTCTTTCACATGAAACAACAGGAACAGGATAGCGAAGGGATAGGCGATAAAGTCAAAATCAATACCGAATATGCGTCTTGACCCTATTTCCTTGGTAAACACTGACAATACCAGCAATGTTTCTGCAAGAGAAGCAACGTATACCTTCTTTTTATCAGGAGACCGGAGTATATGCAGGTAGGCTAATGTCACTCGTTTTGCTTAGAATCTGAGTATATCTAAAAACAGGATACCATTCTGCGAAGACAGGCTCAACGCTTCACCGGATTTCAGTTGCAGTATTTTAAGATCTGCCGGAGAAAGGGTTAATTCGTTAAGATCAACTGAAGAAATCATTTTTTTTACTTTCCCCGAGCTTGTTTTTAATATTATTGAAGGACTGCCTTTACTCACTTTTACAAATACCGACAAGGATAATTCTCCGGATCTTTTTTGCGGGATAGTCAGTTGCGCAGATTTGCCTGGTATCAATTCAACATAAGTATTAAAGTTTGAAAAATCAAATTCCGCTCCCTTATTTGTTTCTGTAATTAAGTTCAATGTTCCGCGAACATCTGTATTTTCCGCCTCCACTTCTATGGATTTCGACCAGTAATACGGATGTTCATACTGGTGCCAGCCATCTATTTGATAAAACACAGGTTGATTCCCGTTGAGGTCGAGCACATACATGCTGCCCTGCCGCCTGATTTTGAAACTTATTTTTTTGCCTTCCACGTTAATGGAAGTAGTTGCTTCCAATACCGTATTGCCTTTATAGTTGGAGCTGGGCTGCACGGCGCCATAAATAAGGTATTTTTTATCCAGTTTGCGCACCAGCACCAGGTGGTTGGAAGCCGAAGCCGCAAAAGCAAAAGGCATGCGCGCCTCTTTTGATAACGGGTCTTCGAGCAATATGCCTTTATCTAAAAATGCCCATACCTGCGATGCTATGGCCTGGGCGTAGGCCGGCATGGCAGCCTGGTAAATATAACCGCGGGGATCATTGGGACCCTTGCCGTTTGGCCAGCCCGTTTTACCGGTAACGTTAAAGTAACCCACATGAAAAAAGTCGGCGCCCAGCATCACCATGGATTTTAGAAGGCCCAGCCATTGCGCCGGCCGGATGTTCTTTTCTTCCAGGTCCCACCCGGCACTGATGAATGGCGCGAAGTGCTTTACGCCCAAAGCTATTTCTTTTTTCCTGCCTTCCGCCACCGTGCCATAACCGTTTAAGGGGCCTGCTGCAAGTCGCCAGTTGTCGGGCCGGGCCGGGTAAAAAGCCGGCGTGGAGCGGGGTGTGCCATTGAATAAACTGTTGGTCATTACTCTTTCACTGTATTGGGGCCAATAGGCGCTGTTGTAAGCGCTTACATTGTAAAAGGTGAACCGCACATCCTTCCACGGAATATTATCAAGTATGGTGGCTTTGTACACCGAATCAAAGCGGTTGTGCATCCAGCCGTTAAAGCGCTCATAATCCATTCCTGCTTTTTTCATAAAGGATAATACTTCCGGTGACTGCTGCAGTAATTTTTCCGGCCATTTGTGGCCGAACCATTCCCCGTTTTCGTTGATCATGTTTATTTTACGGGTTAAGTGGCTGCCCAACTGTTTAAGGTAAAAGGCCGAAGTAAGTCCATCCTTCTCTACCAGTTCCATTGAAGTAAATGGGTTCAGCCATTTTTTATTATTGTAAAGAATGGGTTTACCATTTTTACCGTAGAGGTAATATTTGTCTGCCAGATCCTCTGCGGTAACATAGGGTGAGGACCGGTCGAAACCTGCCTGCGCCGGCTTGTTCTGCACCTGCATCAATACCGTGGCAGCCGGGATTTGCGGATGCGCATTGGCATACGCTATGAGTGAGGAAAATATTTCAGATGGATTGGTATACCTTTTTTGGGCTGTAGCCGCGTCTGCCCTAAGGGTTGGCAGCTCAATGTAGTAATTCCAGTTGTTGGCCAGCTCATCGGTTAACCGAACCGCGGTTTGCGGGTTTACCTTCCCAAATCCTTTGCCCCCGTTTTGCGGCAGTTCCCTGTGCAGGTAGGTTATATCCATCCAGGGGAAATTACGCGGCATCTGAATATCCTGCGCATAGCGTGGTAAGGCAAACTGTTTTAACTGGTCGGTTGCCTGCACGGTGTAATCGGGGTAGCCGGGGGCAAACTCTTTTTCATCGAGGGTATAGGTTTCCTGCTGCGGCAGTTTCTTTCTTTGGGCAACCACAGCAGGGTTCACCCGGAAACTATAGTGCTGGCCGTTTTCCAGTTCATGCGTATGCTGCTGAATTAGATCCTGTGAAAGTGCCGCGTTATAAAATGCCAGTTCATCTATGGCGGCATTTAATATAAACCCATCTCCGCCGGTAATCACCCAGTTATCAAAAGGTTCAGCTTTTTTAATAAACAGGGGATCAGTTTTGCCGTCAATCCAAATTTCAAAGTTTCCCGATTTTCGGGCCACCAAAACAAAATGATGCCATTCACCATTTAACAGGCGATTATAACTGGTTACGCCGGTACCGTTCAGTGGTATATTCCAGTTTTCAATTACGTGTTTTCCCTTCCGTATAACAGTATAGTTGATATTAATGCCTCCGGAGGAAAAACTCAGCCTAAACTCTGGTTTAGGGAAGGTGGTGAACATGAACTGCTTACCCTTGAAAGCCAGTTCCAGGGTAAAATCAGCCAGGTCTCCGACAGGTTGCAACAGGCTGGTCACGATCAGTTTGCCAGAAGCAACAGGTTCAATGCCATTCCCTGCTATGCCCTTAACAGGCTTAACTTTCGCGTCATAGTTTTTGATATTGAGCGCCTTCCCCGCCACCTGGTCGTTAAGCATATCCCTGCCCTCAAAGGTCCAGTAATGCGAAGCTTGCTGTGCTTTAACCAAAAAGACAGCAGCGGTAAACGATATCAAAAAGATTATTTTCTTCATGAGCACAGTTTTTGTTTGATGGCCCCGATCAGTTTTTGGCTCACATCGGGCCATAGAAATTTACCCGCAATCCACTGGTAGGCCGCTCTTTTTTTCTGTACCATCTCTTCGCTATTGGCGGTGATGGCGGTAACAATGGCAGTCTCCAGTGCTTTGCCATCGGCGGCGGGGATCAGCCACCCGTTGTTTTCATTTACCAGTAATGACACCGCGCCCACGTCCGTGGCAATAACAGCGCAGCCATTGGCCATGCCTTCTAATATTACGTTGGGCATGCCCTCCGAATAGCTGGGGCAAACCAGTACATCCGACTGTCGTAGAATAGCTTGTAAATCTTCCCTGTTGCGGATGGTTCCGTGATAAACCACGTTGGGGAGCAAAAGCTTTTTATTGTCGGGTATGGGCCCCACAAAAGCAAAGGAAAAACGGTATTCGCCGGCCAGCCTGGCAATGGCGGCATTGATCTCTTCAATGCCCTTTCTTCTTTCATAACGCCCTATGAACAAAAATCGTCTCTCGGACTTTACTTCCACATTTTCCGCATTCATCCATTCGCTTTCAATGGCCGCGGGGATCTCGATGATCTTATTTGCAGGTATGCCGAGCTTTTTAATATAGCCGGTTATTTTGCCGCCATACGAAAAAACATAATCGGCCCTGCGGTTTATCTGCGTGAGCGGGTAACGCAGCAGGAGCGTTTCGAGCTGCATTCTGAGCCCCGCTTTTTTTTGCATGAACTCGTAACCGTGAATGTTGATGGCCACCGGTGGCGAGCCTGCGTGTTTTTTGCGCAGGAAATACCAGCCCGTCATGCCTTTGGCAATAATGAAATCCACATCGGGGAAGCCATCCAGGGTTTCATATATTTTTTTTGAATACAACCAGGATTGGTAAATATAATGACCGGGAAATGAGCTTACCCGTGGCTTTTCTACTGTAACGGGAGTAATGTATTTTTTTTCTTCCGCTGTAAAACAGCTTAGGTTTTTTACTTCTTCCGTTATTTTGGCAGCCGTATGCACCAGCAATACATGCACCTGGTTTTTAGCGAGGTATTTGCACAAAAAATAAGAATGTTTTTGCATGCCGCCAATCACATAGGGCCAAATGCCATCGGTTAGTAGTGCTACTTTCATAAATTAATTTTCCCTGGCGGTAGAGTTCGTCTTGCTATTGCGGGCTTCTGTTCCTGAAACGATTACTGAAAACCTTGATTTTAATTTTAAAAAGGGAGTTTCAAAATAAGTAAAGGATGACCATGCGATTAGTGTACTTAATAAAAATGTTCCGGCATATAACGCAAGGTTAAACCACCCTTCGTTTGATTTAAAAAATTGATGATTTCGCAAGAGGTTGATCAAAAAACCTATACAGATCGAATGCCAGAGATAAAGACCATAAGAGATATTGCCCAGCATTATGAATAACTTATTTTCAAGTTTAATAGGAGTTTTAGAATTAGCCGCTCCATTTATAATAACAATTAAAAAAAGAATGGAGAAAAAAATATGATGGAGTTCGAAAAGATTCTTTGCAAATAAAATGATTACGGGAAACAGCAATAGCGCAATCGCAAGTGTTGTATTGCTCTTTAATATATCACCTGCCTTATGCTTTTTATTAATAAGCCAGGCTCCCAAACCACCGATACCCATGCATTCCATTCGGGTGGCCACAACGAGATCTTTAACTTTTGTAAATATATTAACGTCTATTGCATAAAGGGTGTTGGAGAGAATAAGAACAATCTTTATCCCTATAAATGCAACAATAAAAAATAGTATCGTTTGCACCCTCTTTGTAAAGAGCAGAAGCAACAAAGGCCAGAAAACGTAAAATTGTTCTTCCACACCTACCGACCATATAGGCGCAGCATAAGGAATGTTTCCAAAGAAAGCCAATGCGGCATTGGGCATAAAGAAAATGGAGTATATAAGCTTCTCTCTGAAATTTTCATGTATTCCTTCTGAGTAACCGGGAATATAGAAAGCAGATAGGTAGGGCAAAATAAAATAGCATAATACAATTATAAGATAATAGAGCGGCCAAATCCGGAGGATGCGCCTCATATAAAATTTCCGGATAGCTATTGAATTTGTATTCGCCAGTTCTTTGAGCAAAAGTGTGGTAATCAGAAATCCGCTCAGCACGAAAAAAAAATCTACGCCAGCCCCTCCAGCTTCAAAAAAGAAGGGGGTATCCCAAAAGTTCTTCAGCCCTATTCTTCGTTTAAAGAGTTCTATATGCGAAAGCATTACAAGTGCTGCGGCAAAAAACCTAAATCCGTGTAAATTTGGAAAGTATACCTTTTCTGCCATTGGCCTGTTTAAATATGAAATATTGATATCTCTATTAAAAAGTATTTTAGATTGGAAAGCGGCAGCATGCTATATCAACAGACTTATTGATGTTAAAAAGCCATTAACTTTTTTTGCTTAATCTTACACATAAATAAGAGTGTTTTTGTGAGCAGTCTATTGTATAGAGGAATGATGCCATCCGTAAGAAGAGTAATTTTCAATTTAAGCGAAGTTTAATGTATATAATATAATTTATTTCCAGGGTGCAGTTGATCCCTTTAACCAAGAAATTGAATGTTTTGCTTAGCATGCTTTTCAATTTCGTGTTTTTCATGTGGCTCATGCTCATAATTTTTTACCAATGACGCTGCACCTGAATTACGGATAGGAATCTGAAGTTGCAGTACCCCCTTCTCCTTACCAACGCCTTTATTAACCAGGTGTATGATATTATCAAGGTCAGGATTGATTTTAAGATTTTTTTCAAGAAGAGCAAAAATCCTGGGATTGGGCTCAAAAGAAATAATTTGATTCTTCCACTTTCTTTCACTGATTTTTTGGGCAAGTACCATTGAAAAATGCCCGCAGTTTGCTCCAATATCCAGTATCAATCCTTCAGGATCGGGAGCAAGTACTTTTAACGCAGCTTCCACGTGTTCAAAATTATCGCCGGCAAACAGTAACCATTGAGAAAAGTCTGCAGGATGCACTTCAAAAAAAGCACCCTTTCTTAAAACGCGCCGTGTATCGGTTGGTTTATAGAAAGTGCGGTCTGGTATCAATCTCTTTAATAAATGTAACTCTGATTTTTGAAACTGATCGGCTATCCATTTATCCAGCCTGGAATATACAAGTAGTTTTTTTACCAGCCTTGATATCCTTCTTTTCATGCATTAGAAAGTTTGCTATTTGAATATACACCGATCAGTCTTTTTATGTGTATATCCGGCACATAATGCTCAAGCGCCTGTTTCCTCGCATTTGAACTCATTGTTTCATAGAGTGCTGCATCTGATAAAAGCAATGCCGTTTTTTCCCGCATACTGTTAATATCGCTCCTTTGTACTAAAAATCCCGTTATTCCATCTTTAAGCCAGGTACTTACACCACCAACATCAAAACCCACTACAGGTTTTCCCTGCATCATGGCTTCAATACCCACTATTCCAAATGCTTCAGGATAAATAGATGGAAACATTACGAGGGCACTTTGGCCTATCGCCCTATCTATATCAGGTTTTGCCATCCAGCCACTGAAAGAAACCTTATGTTCCAGGTGCATTTCCTTTACAGTACTCATTAGTTGCGTTTTCATAATACCGTCACCTATGATCTGCAGTTGAAGGTCATCTTTTTCGTTTAACAGTGGCAGTAATGACTGCAGCATGATATGCGGTCCTTTGGATGAGATTAATCTTCCGATAAAAAGGATAGTTTTTACCCCTGACCCTAACTTTATATCGGGGACTGGTATAATTTCATTGGTAAAATATGGATTACACACTATCTGACTTTCTGCAATACCAGATTCCAGCATGCCTTTTTTAATATAGTTCGACATTACCACAATTCGCTGATATTTTGCAGCGGCCTCATGCACTTCAAAGTTTACATAATTCCATGCCCTGATTACTCTTTTGGGATGTCGGTTGGCACACCCTTCTGTATAAATATGTTTAAAACAGTGTAAACCGTATGGGATGGTACAAGGTCTTTCGGAATAACGCCAGAATTTATCCTTACCTGGGCAAACCATTACCGGGCTATGCACCGACTTTACCACCGGGAGCGTTTGAAGGCAGAACCTTACAATGGCCGGATTGAAAATATTATGGATGTTGATGAGGTCTATATTCTTTTCTTTGATATAATCCTTAATAAACTGAAACACGCTTTTTATATCACCGCACTTTGTTACCGTTTCTTTCCCAAATTCGGTAATAGTATACTCTCCGGAAGACTTGTCAATTCCTATCCAGTACGTTTCATAATTGAACAAAGGCAATAAATCCTGAAGTTGGCTGATGTATACTTCGGCTCCGCCGTGGATGGTGGTTTTTTCATGAAGATGAAGAATGCACATCAAACAAGGTTTATCTGGGATGGTTTTCAAGGATGTTTATAATTTTATTTGCCACATCTTCATAAATTTTCTCCCAGGTGAATTGGTTACAAACCTTATTGTAAATATTTTCTCCATATTGCTCTAATACTGAGGTATCCATCGCCAAATGATTAAGCTTTTCGGCCATATCTTTGGGATCTGCGTTTTTTATAAAAATTACTTCTTCGTCGGAAAATATATCTTTGAAATTCTTAGAATCAGGAACAATCATTGTCAATTTAGCGGCCCCATACATAAAAGCCTTGACGTGGCTAAAATAAGGTAAGGCAAAAGTGATAATGCCTACATTGAAACCTTTCAATAATTCGGAAATTTGACTATGATTTAGGCTGCCATAAAAAATAGTTTCAACAGTATCGGGAATCTTATCTTTCAGAGACTCAAGGTTTGATCCTATTAAATGTAATCGAAATGCGGAAGGATTCGAAAGCAACTTCAACGCAGCAGTTAAAACATCAAGCCGGTGATGTGTCATCGCATGGCCTATAAATGTAATGTTAATCTTATCCCCTACTTTGTCGCATTTACTTTTGAAGATTGTAGTAAACTCCTGATCTATACCGTTTTGAATTACGAGAAATTTATTTGCAGGAATTTTAAAGAATTCATTGATCCCACCTACATAAAAACCAAAAGTCGTTGCTTCATACACTTTCTTTTCCAGCCAATAAGCTATACTATTGCACGCAGGTGGAAAATATCGCTCGTGGTCCTTGAATAAAATTCCATTTATTTCATATATATGAGCAATTCCAAGTATTCTAGCAATCAATACACCGTTATAATTCAGGTAACATGCCCTTTCATAAATAAATTCAGGAGAATGCTTTTTTATAATTCTTAAATATGAAAAAAAATGCCAGTGATTTTTTAAGAGCAAATGGAGCCATTTTAGTCCACTCCTTATATTGAAATATAAGCTCCTTTTTTGTTTAATGTTTTTTTGTATACCTATTTTGCTTTTTGCATTATTCGTTTGATAGTCCCGACAAAAAAGAATTAGTTCAATAGGAAAATAGCGTTTCAATTGAATGAGACCCGCTTTAATATGCTTATTTGCTCCACTATCGGGATTTAGGCATCCCGTCTCCGATACAATATATACCCCTTTTTGAGTTTTGTTTAACATAGTTTGTCCCACCTGTTCCTAAATAAGATATGGCTATTTAGTCTTTAATTTCTTGAGATACTTCCATATAGGCCTAAATGGCTTTATAAAGGGTATGTCATCCCATACTCCTTTTTCATGTCTAAATTCGATATGCTCTCTTCTGGGGGCTAAAAGATATTCAATGAAATCCTTTTCAGAAAGTCCCAACTTCTTCAGTACAAAATCGTAGTCAGTCATCAGTTGTTCAGAATTATACATAGGAGTATTGAGTTCTTTTAACGCATTGTCTTTTGTTATTTGACCAGAAGATATTAAAGTAGAGAGATGTGCTTTTCGTTTATCAATGCCGAACTTTACTGGTAGTATATAGCCTTGATAAAATCTTGTAAATATGGATTCGTAATGTTTACCTCCATAGTCTCTCCACCCCAACTCCCGGGTTATTATTTCTTTAACCTTATCCTTATTGTACTCCAAGCAGTCTAATAAACAAACTGTCTTAATGCCTTTAATGTCGATATAATATCGCTTTCTATATGTAGAGAAAAAGGGATAAGTTTTTAGCCTAATGTCTCCAAAAGCCTTATGTATCGCTTTAATATTTACTCCGTCAGCCTTATTAAAAATCCAATGTTTTGGCAATATTCCCTCAGTAACAATATTACTTCCACTTAAAATATACTTTATATCATGTTCAGCCGCTAATTTATAAAGAGTTCCAATAATAGCATGGTCGGTTATGGCTTCTATATCAACAACATTAGCCTTAAAATAGGAAAGCTGAATATCTTTGAACTCTTCCCAGTCAACTACCAACGTATAAAGATCAAAACCAAGCTTTGAAATAATGTTTTGAATATTATTAACCGCTAACTCCGAATTCCAGCCATTATCAAAATGCACGACAAGGGGATTCAAGCCAAGCTTTTTTGCCAGTAAAATTAAATAGCTGCTGTCAACGCCACCACTAACCCCAGTAATACAGTCATATTTTTTACCTATACCATCTCTTTTAATCTCCTTAACAATATTCTTAATCTTATATTGACCCAGATCATCTTTAAAAACACTCTTTTCTTCTAATTCAAGATACTCGTAATAATAATTACTAACTCCATTTTTATCAAAAACAATATCGGGATCAGAGATTGTATCCATCACTGTTCTTGTACATTGCTGATATGGCCGTCCAAAGTTCCCCGCCCGATCATTTTTCCAAAATTCTTCATTATATGCTAACATAATTATTTCTATGATTTATAAATTCTTTCAATAATTTCCATCACTTTCAATCATGGGTTATAATCCTTAATATGGCAATACTCCGCCTCATTCATGTATTGACTACCTACTTTATCGTGCTTTCTTTTGCAATAATTGTGATGCTGCTTTCCAAATTTTTACCCTATACCGATATAGAAAAATTCAATACGCCGAGCTCCCATTCACAATCCGCTTCGCTAAGCGCTAACTGCTTTTCCACCAAGCCATGTTAGCCTGCCCGCAATCGCCAATAGGACAACCTTCATCCACTATTGACGTTGGATGTGCAAAATAACTTTCCATATTCAAATTTGTGAATACACTTCTTTTTTTAATTCTTCCTGCGAAGGGTAAGTAATAAGTACAGCCCGGTGAGGTCGTTGAAATACAAACATACTGCCGGCAGCAACCGCCGATGCCCCTTGTTGTACAGCCAACCTAAAATCTTCAATTCCGGAAGCGCCCCCGATTGCTATTACCGGAATATGCACGGCTTCAGCCACCTGTTTTATTAAGCCGGTGTCGTAACCAGCATAAGTGCCATCGCGGTCAATGCTGTTTAATAAAATTTCACCGGCGCCGGCAGCCTCCATTTTTTTAGCGAATTCAACAGGGCCAAATCCCGTGTTGGTATTGCCGTTTTCTATATACACCCGCGCTCCTTTTAAGAAATGTTTTTTTACATCTATAGATGCCATTACACTCTGGCTGCCAAACAAGCGGGCGGCTTCTGTGATCAATGCCGGGTTTTGAACAGCCGCTTTGTTGAGGATCACTTTTTCTATACCGTTGTAATAGATTTCCTTGATCTGTTCAATAGTGGTGATGCCACCGCCATAGGCCATGGGCATAAAGGCTTCGCTGGCTACTTCCGTGATTTTTTTAATATCCGGGGCACGGTTTTCCCTGCCGGCATCAATATCAATCAACGCAATTTCATCTACCTCTTTTTCATTGAATATCTTAACCGCGTTGATGGGGTCGCCTACATACTTGTAATCCTTAAATTTTACAGATTTTACCAATCCCCCTTTGTGCAGCAGTAAAGCGGGTATTACCCTTGTTCTTCTCAATCAATAATATTTTACGAAATTTTCCAGCAGCTTCATGCCGAATTTATGGCTTTTCTCGGGGTGAAATTGCACGCCCAGGATATTTTCATGTTCAATACCAACAGTAAAATCGTATCCGTAGTTTGCCGCTGCCAATATATCAACAGGATTGTTTAATGCCAGGTGGTAGGAATGCACGAAATAAAAACGGGGTTCGGCATACATTCCGGTAAAGAGTTTGGATCGTTCAAAGGCTTTTACATCTGTCCAGCCCATGTGCGGGATTTTTTGCCCCGGTGAAAGCCTGTTTTTATCAAATGCAATCGTTTTGCCCTTTATCCAGCCAAGCCCCTTTTCCTTTCCCTCTTCGCTGCTTTGTGTTAATAGTTGTACGCCGAGGCATATGCCAAGGATGGGCTTTTTATTGATCAGCACATCATTGTTTAAAACATTTACCAATCCCGAATCATACAAATGCTGCATGCCATAGTCAAAGTGACCAACACCGGGAAGGATCACTTTATCAGCGGCTTGTATATCTTCCGCCTTTCCACTGATTTCGGCATCCACTCCAATTTTTTTCAGCATGTTTTTAATGGAGCTTAAATTGCCAACACCGTAGTCAATAATGGCTACCATATTATATAGAGATAAAATAAAGATTATTGACTTATTATCGCCATTTCCTTTTTGACAATATCAGAAATATTGCATTTAGCATTTATAAATTCGGATGCTTTTTTTGAAATACCCAAAAAAGCTTCAGGATTATAATATAGGTATTCTATCTGATCTGCGAGTTCTGCGGCATTTTTGCCCATCAAACCATTAGATTTGTTTTGTATAAATTCTGGTATTGCAGTACAATTAATTGTTATTGGTACCAATCCGCTTGACATAGCCTCACACATCGAAACCCCCTGCGCATCCTGACGTGTTGGGCAAAGAAATACTCCATTGTGATAATGAATTTGGGGAATCAAATGATTTGGTAAAAATTTTTCATTTAATGAAATGTTTGCAAATTGCTTCAAAGGTTCCGTCAGTGGTTTAAATAATTTTCCTGCTCCATATATAGTAATCTGCAAATCTTCAAAAAAAGATTTTTTACTCAATTTCAATATTGCATCAACAGCAATATCATTAGCATATTTGCGTGATCCAAAAGATCGAATCAATAAAATCTTTTTCCTGTTATCCGCTATCTTAGATGAGTATTTAAAAAGCTCAATGTTTATTGGATTGGGAATTAATGAATAATATTTTGCCTTTATTAAAGCATCGGACTCTGCCGTTCTTCTCATCCAATCTGATACGAAAACAAAATGAATTCTTTTAGTCTTGTTCGAAAATTCAACAACCTTTCTAAACCCCAACATCTGCTTAATATTGGGAAGAATTATATTGTGGGCGTTTCGAATTAAGCCGTAGGTAGAATGATTAAATAGACGTCTGTACCATCCCAATGCTTCATAACCATGAACCCAAATAATAACAGGCACCTCAATATTCTTTATGAAAGGGTATAGCCTTCTATCGTAGAAATGTATAAAAACGGAATCGGGCTTAAATTGATTAAAAATATAAAATATATCATTTATGGAGGGCGCATGTACAACTTTTATTCCTTCATATTCATAATCTGGCTGAGCTCTAAAAAAAGAGACTACCTGAACCAAAGCGTATTTTTTATATTCTTTTACGCGGGTATGAACAAAAACATCTCCATAAAGATTATTTTCACTTGGATAATCAAGATCAAGAACCATTATTTTCTTCATGTTTATCCTTTATACAATTTTTTAAAATATCCAACAATCCTTTCCGTTGCTTTTCCATCACCATAAGGATTGATTCCGTTAGACATTTGGTAGTAGGCAGTCTTATCTTCCACTAATTTTACAAGCGCTTCAAAAATATTGTTTTCATCTGTGCCTACAAGTTTTGATAAGCCTGCTTCAATAGCTTCTGTCCGTTCCGTTGTTTCACGCATAACAAGAGTTGGCTTACCAAATGTTGGTGCCTCTTCCTGAACGCCACCAGAATCTGTTATCACAATGTAACATTCACTCATTAGTGCAACAAATGAAACATAGTCTAATGGATCCAGTAAGTAGATATTAGAAAAGCCAGACAATGCTTTGTAGACAGGCACCTTGACATTAGGATTTAGATGAACTGGAAATACAATATTCAAAAAGGGATATTTAAGTGCAAACTTTTTTAAAGCGTTACATATAGACTCAATACCCCCTCCAAAATTTTCCCTTCGATGAGACGTTACTAAAATGAAGGGCTGCTTTTCGTTAAGGATATTATTGACTAAAATATTATTGCAAAATATTTCCTTCCTTTCAAGTCTTATTTTAGTAATTTTGAGAGTATCTATCACCGTATTTCCGGTAACGATAATTTTTGACTCTTCTACATTTTCCAGTAATAAATTCTTTTTTGATTTTTCTGTTGGCGCAAAATGAATATCACATAAATGTGTTGCTAATACTCTATTAATTTCTTCAGGGAATGGAGAATATTTATTGTAAGTCCTTAAGCCAGCTTCTACATGTCCTAAAAAAACTTTATTATAAAAACAGGCTAGTGCTCCCGCCATCACCGTTGTTGTATCCCCTTGAATAATACAAACGTCAGGTTTTAGATCTTTTACAATCTGATCTACTTTTTCTAATATTTTAGCAGTTAATCCCGGCAAGGACTGATTAGGTGTCATTAAATTTAAATCTATATCAGGAATAACATCAAACACTTCCAATATTTGATCAAGCATTTCCCGATGCTGGGCGGTAACACAAACTTTGACATCAAAAAAGGAATCTGCACGCATAGCAAGTACTACAGGAATCAGTTTAATTGCTTCAGGCCGTGTTCCAAATAAAAAAAGAACTCTCATTAATTTAGTTTGACTCTTTTTTTCTATAGAAATAAAAATCAGCTATACTACAGTTTTCTTCATACCTATTTTGGGACTTGTATTCATTTTCTATCACTTCAAAAAGTTCCCATTCTGGTGCCAATCTTTCAACATCATCACTGAATTTTCTATAAAACTCATGAGAAAAAGGAGAAGACCTGGCAATATTTACATTGGGAGCGTATATGATAACAAATTTTAGAGCGCAGGAAAAAAGTTGCTTTAAATATGTTTCATAAACTTCCTTTTCAGTTAAATGGTACAATACATCCAATGACATTGATACGTCTGAAGAAAATATTTTCCCATTATCCTGAAAGCAGGATTGATCGTATAAAAAAAAACTTTTCTTGCTATCTCCCTGAAATTTTTTTATGCAGGTTTGAATAATTGCCTTTGAAACATCAAGTCCGATATATTTTGGATATTCAGCCATTGATAATTGATTGCCATCTCCGCACCCGAACTCTATTATTGTGTGAACATTCTTTTCAGAAACAAATTTATTTAGTATTTGGGCTTTAAAAACTGCAAGCCTGCCATAGGAGCCACTTCCGGAATTACCTCCTGAAGTATATCTTGCTTCCCAATATTCTTTTGAGTTGAAGGTTTTCCGGTTAAAAAAAATTTTAATTTTTTGAAGCATGATTTGGATTATTTGTTAATTTAAATGACACCCATAAAGAGAGTAAATAAAGAGACGAATATGATAATGAATAAATAAGTAAAGTTGTTTTATAATGGATATTATAAAACTTTGCCAGCCACATTATTATTAAAATCGTACTAAGTAAAAGAATATCTGTCAACAATCCTATCCATTGCTTATTAGAAATATAGGTTGTATATGTTAGCGGGCTTACAACAAACTTAAAAAAAAATAAAACGGAGAATATTTGAGAAAATTCACCTGCTTCAATCCATTTCTTTCCAAATGCGAAGGAAAATAATTCAGGTCCAACAAATGCGACCAATAGAAAAGGGAAGAATCCAACAATCGCTAAAATCATCAAAACATTTAAGAAAATTTTTCTGCATGAGCCATTTTGAAAATAATCTTTTGTTGCCCGTTGCCTGAAAGTTTCTCCAATAGCTGTAGAGATCAATTGAGATGGCAAGCCAAGTATTCTGTTACTTAGATTAAAAAGACCTACAACTCTACTTCCTCCTATAGAATTTAATAAAAACACCGGTAGCTGATTTGAAAAGTTATTAATCCAACTCGCAGGTAAACTGTACAATGGAAAATTCCTATATTTTTTGCTTACGGCGATTAATTCTTGAGGCGAATGTTTTAACGTAAAATCAGAATTACGTGAAAAATGACGAATTAATAAAATGGTGGGCAATACCTGGCTAACCAGTAGCCCTACCATAAGTCCGGCAGGTCCTTTAAGTGATATCCCTATCAATATAGAAACAGTGGGTACAATTATCGCAGCAATTATCCTGTTACCAGATAATAATTTAAATTTTCTTTTCCTGGTTGCTAATGCTGAAAAAATTAAATTCAAACCTGTAAAACAAGCAGAAAAGGGTAAAAAAATAAGCCATTTTATCAGATCTTTATTTCCGAAAAATTTGCTAATTCCACTTTTAAAAATGATAACAAAAAAAAATGCAATTATTGTAAAAATAATTGAGAGATAAATGGAAAGAAATGTTACAGAAATTGCATCTTCGTCCTTTTCCGCGGTTATAATAGCATTGTGATATTGCAAGGTTGAAAAAACGCTGATTAAACTTGATGCAGTCATAAAAAGGCCCAAGGTACCATAGTCATCAGGTTGATATATTCTATATGTAACAGGAGCAGAAAAAATAGTAATTAATTGCGCTATTGCGGTTCCTGATGTAAGAATAACCGTATGCTTTAAAAAATCTGATTTCCTTACTTTATTTAGTATTCTTTTAATCAAGGAGAAAATTATATTATTAACCTGGCAACCAATATTCAAATTTGCGCTAGCTACTCAGAAGAATATATGCTTTTATTTTGCAATTGCTCAAAAAGGCAGATGTACATGCTAATAGCTTCTCATTTTTTCAAATAAATCAATAATTATAGGTGGGTATTTAAATTTCCAAAACCTTTAATAGCAGATGTTTTTTTGATACAGATAAAATCATTTACAATTTCCTCCTAAGTAAAAAAGTTTTCCATCCTTTTTTTTCCGTGTTATTAACAGGCTGAAAATAATCACCACCATATCCATAACCATATCCATAGTAGCTACCGCCACCATATCCGTAATATCCCTTATAGCGGCCCTGGGTTTGGATATCGTTGATCACCAGGCCCATATTGGGCAGCCTTTTTTGCAGGTACAGGTCTTCCACCATGCTCAACTGTCTTTTGAGGGTGTAACCATGGCGGATAATATATAGGCTGGCATCGGCATAGGCGCTGAGGGTAAAGGCATCGCTTACTAAGCCAACCGGGGCTGTGTCAATAATAATAATCTCGAAGCGTGATTTTAACTCCTCAAATAATTTTTCTACCTGCTTATCCAATAATAATTCCGATGGATTTGGCGGCACGGGTCCACAGCCAATAACATAAAGATTTGGAAATCCAGTCACGGGCTGAACGATCTCATCCAGCGTTGCCTTACCTATAATAAAATTGCTCAACCCCTTAACTACCTGCATGTCCAGACCTTTCAGCAACCTGGGTTTTCGTATATCAAATTCGAGTACTACCGTTTTTTTGCCGGTAAGGGCCAGGGCGGCGCCATAGTTGGTGGCTACAAAGGACTTGCCTTCGCCACTTACGGAGGAAGTAACCAGTATTACCGGTTTATTTACCTTGCCGACCAGGTACTGCAGGTTGGTGCGCATTATGCGGAACTGTTCGGCAACCACGGTTCGGCTGCCGGCCTGCACAATGAGGGTTTCCTCGCCGGCATGACCGATCTCGCCAATAATGGGCGCCTGGGTTTGTCTTACGATCTCTTCGCGCTCCCTGATCTTGTCGTTGAGCATTTCCAACAGAGCGATGACGGCAACAGGAATCAGTACACCTGCCAAAAGCGCTATCAGGTAGATGTTTTTTTGATTGGGTTTTACCGGCCGGGCAGACCCGGAAGCTTCTTCTAAGGGATTGGAACTGGCTACCGTGGCGGCAGCGGCTATGGCGGCCTCCTCTCTTTTTTGTAAAAGGAAAAGATAGAGATCCTGTTTTATCTTTTGCTGGCGTTCAATATCCAACAGGCCCATGGCCTTGGAAGGCACTTTACGGATAGCGGAGCGGGAACGATTCAGTTCTTCCTGTAATTTATTGGCGGCGATGGTATAGGAGCGTCTTACATTTTTGAGGGCCTCGGGTATCTGTTCCCGCAGTTTTTCAATGCTCCGGTCAATGGCTGCAATGGCGGGGTTGGCAGGCCCTGTAGTTTGCAGCAGGTTATTGCGCTGCAACTGCAGGGCATTGTACTGGCCAAACATGGGCTCCAGCACGGGTTCCTGGATACCGAGGTTTGCGGGTACCAGGCTGTTGCGGTTGGCAGGGTTTTGCATGTATTGCAGCAGGTAATCTATCACGCCCAGTTGCACCTGCTGGGTAACCAATTGTTTATTGCTCTCGGAAAGATTTTCAAAATACTGGGTGGATTGCTGGCTAAGATCAATCACTTCGTTTTTTTCGCGGTATTTCAGCAAGCCGCTTTCCACACCGCCCAGTTCGTATTTGATGGTGTCTAACCTTTCATCAATGAACCGCATGGTTACCTGCGAAATGCGGCGTTTATCTTCCACATTCATTTTCCCGTATTCCGTCATCAGGTCATTGATCACATCTTTTCCAAGCGCTATATTGTCGGTTTCCATCGAAATATCGAGAATGGTAGCCTGTTCTATGGTTTGGGTAGTACTGAGCAACGAAACAAGCGAAGCGGCTGCCGCTTCCAGTGGCCGGTAAGTGATGATGAAATGATCACTGCTGTACCCGGCAAAGGATACGGAAGGTGCTGTATTGAGTTTGAAAACACCATTGTTTGTTTCAAATATTTTGTTGTATTCAAGAGGCGTATTGCCATTCAGGAACCTGAACTCCTTTTCCGAAGCTTCTATTTCAAAAGAAAAGGCGTTAACCGTATCCTTCAGAGAAACGATCTCCAGGCGCAGGGGTGAAGCGCCATAAATATTGGAGGTGCGCACATTGCCCTTATTGTAATAACTCAACTGGAGATCAAGGTTTTTGACTACCCGCTGCATCAGGGGCCTGGATTTTAAGATCTCCAGTTCGTTTTTGAGGTTGAGATTGCTGGGAAACATGAACATATTTTCCAGTGACTCACCCCCCGCATTATTATTATTTTCTTTATTTATAAACAAAGAGCCCTTTACATTGTAAATGGGCGTGGCGTATCTTACTTTAAGAAAGGCCAGTACCAGGGCAATCATTACAAATGCCACCAGCATGGGCCAATAGCGCAGGTATTTAAAGATAAATTCCTTTAAATTAAATTCTCTGGAAGGCTGGCTCGTTTCAAAACTGGTTTCAAAATGATCTTGCATGTATGCGGTTCAATTGGTTATAGATCATCACTGCCTGTTATACCTGAACTAAAGATGAAACATTCCCATATAAGTTCATTTAAAAATTTGAACGAATACCAGGGTAAGTGAAAGCAGGATGGATGAAATGGTAGCGGCCCTCGAAAAGTTTCGGTTTGCGGTTTGCTCTGATACATCGGGCTTCTTGGGACTGGCTTTTACAATTACAATGTCGTTTTGCTGCAGGTAATAATAGGGAGAGGCAAATACCTCTGGTTTGCTTACGTTTAAGTAGCCAAAGCTTCTTTTGCCATTGGTTTCCCGCACCACGGTAATGCTGTCTTTTAAGCCAAATATAGTGATATCGCCCGCCATGCCCAGGGCTTCGAGAATGCTGATCCTTTCCCCTGGTATAGAATACACTCCCTGGCGGGTTACCTCACCCAGCATGGTAAATTTATAATTCAAAAAGCGGATATTGCAATAAGGGTTGCTGAGGTATTGGCCGGATAGTTTTTCTTTAAGAAGAGCCTCCAGTTCGGACTTGGTCAATCCTTCCACATGCAGTTTACCCAGCAACTGAAAACGGATTTCACCCTGGTCATCTACAAGGTAGCCTGGCATGCCCTGGGTGGTGGCGCCTGTTGCACTGGTGGCTGTTCCTGCACCAGCAGCAGCACCGGCAGTCAGCGTGGTATTCATTTGCTGGTTAAATACAGCCGTGGCTTCGGGGTTGTCGCTGTACACGGTAATGCCAATCAGGTCGCCCTTTTGAATGAGGGGCTCCGGCAGATTGATGCGGCTGAGGGCGGCGGTATCTATTGGTCCCTGCAGGTATTGCACCGGTTTGGTGGTGCGGCACGAAAACAGCAGCAGGCCCATTATGGCTAGTGCCGGATACAGGCAGCGGAATGGTTTGCCAAAGAGATATGGAGTGGTCATTTATAGGTTGTAGTGGGTAATTGTTTTATAAACTTATTTAACGTATGATAATCAGGGATATTGTTAATCGGTGGGGCGGTCAAACCACATTAGCCTTCAAGCTGTAAATCCGCTCAATAATTTCCACCACTTTCAGTCCTTCCAGGGCATTGGTAGTGATTGGGGAGCGGCCTTTTAAAACATCTACCACATTCTCAAAAATAAAATGGTGGTTGGCGGCAGAGCCTTTATAGGGTCCATAATCATTGGGTGGATTGGCTGGCGGCAATAGGGGCATGGTATAGTCCTTTATGTGGCAATACTCCACTTCGTTCATATACTGTCCGCCTACTTTTACCATCCCGTTTTCAGCGATTACCGTAATGCTGCTTTCGAGGTTTTTGTCACGGCAGGAGGTGGAATAGCTGAGATTGCCCATACCCCCGTTTACAAAATCGAACTGCACAAAACCGGAGTCTTCAAATTCGATTAACCCTTGGTGATTGAAGTTGGCGAAACGGCCGGAAATGTTTTTGATGTCGCCAAAAAGCCAGAACATGATGTCAACGAAATGGGAGAACTGGGTGAAGAGCGTTCCTCCGTCGAGCTCCCGGGTACCATGCCAGTTGCCCGGCGTGTAATAGCGTTCGTCGCGGTTCCAGAAACAGTTGATCTGCACCATGTACACTTTACCGAGAATACCCTTCATTAGTACTTCTTTCAGCCAAACCGAAGTGGGTGAATAGCGGTTTTGCATGATGCAGAAGACCTGGCGGTGCTGGTGCAGGGCTTCATAAATGATTTGTTCGCAACCGGCTTTGGTTAGCGCCATCGGTTTTTCAATCAGCACATGTTTTCCCGCCCTCAGCCCCTGCAGGGCATGGGCTTCGTGTAAACCGTTGGGAGTGGCTACGCTGAGTACATCAAAATCCACATCACTTTTCAGCAGATCATCTACTGATTGAAACCAGGGTATTGGATTGCCGCTTACCTTTAACTGCTCTTTTGCTATTGTATCACATCCTGCTACCCAGGCGCATTCACTGTTTTGGCTGATCATGGCAGCATGGCGCTTGCCAATATGCCCAAGTCCGGCTATTGCAAATTTTATCCGTTCACCTTCTTTCATTGTAACAGGGTGACAATTTTATTGTTCAACAAATATTTTTCCTTTGTCTCCGGGCATGACGCTATGCCATCAGCATCAAAATGAAGTTTGTGGCCGTTGCGGCTCATCCAGCCTGTTTGTTTTGCGGGGTTGCCAACAACTATGGCATAAGCAGCAACTGCCCTGGTTACTACCGCACCGGCGCCGATAAATGCATATTCGCCTATTTCGTATCCACACACTATGGTGGCATTGGCCCCTATGCTGGCTCCTTTTCTAACTATAGTTTTCCTGTATTCTTCTTTCCTGGATACGGCACTTCTGGGGTTAAACACGTTTGTAAACACCATCGAAGGGCCCAGAAAAACATCATCTTCACAGGTCACGCCGGTGTACACCGATACATTGTTTTGCACCTTTACATTGTTGCCCAGTACTACCTGTGGAGATACTACTACGTTTTGTCCGATATTGCAATTGCTGCCAATAATGCAGCCGGGCATAATATGTGAAAAGTGCCAGATTTTTGTTCCCGCGCCAATGGTGCAGCCTTCATCTATAACGGCGGTGGGGTGTGCGAAATAATTCATCCGGATAAGTAGATTGCTTCCAGGTTTTTGTATTTGGGTTCTTCCTTCGAATTAGTGCTTTGTGCTTCGAACCTCCCCCTCATACCGGTTTTATTTCATTGCTGTTTAGCCGGGCGGTTAATCTAAAACCCAGGCTTTGCAGTATTACCTGCACTTTGTTTTTGTCCGACCTTACCACAATCCCTTCTTTATCCATCAGTACCCCGCTCATTATTTTTACCCGCTGGTTGGGCTTAAACTGTACGTGCTCTACTTCCACATGGCTGTGCTCATTCAAAAACCGCCTGATGGTGTTGATCTCTTCTTCCTTTATCACAGCGGGTTTGCCGTTCCAGTACACGAAATTCACTACTCCGCTTACCGTTCGCACATCCACTGTCTCGCTGTTCTCTATCTGCACAAAAACATACGATTTAAAAAGGGGTTCGTGTACTATTTTATACCTGTCGCTCCATTTTTTTCGTACTTTATTTAAAGGGCAGTAAGCCATGATCTGCTTTTCCTGCAACAGGGCATAAACCTTTTTTTCCCACCGGGGTTTTGTATAAACAGCGTACCACTTTTTAGTATTGTTGTTCATGATTAGTTAATGGTGGAAGAAATAAGACTGAATATGTATGGTTTATTGTTTGTGATTTATCGTTTCGGATTCCCTTTACCTTGCAACCTTTACCTTGCAACCTGTAACCTATAACCTGTAACCAGGTTTCACCCCACAGCTTCGCCCCCTCAGTTACATGTTCTTTTTTGTAGCCGGTTAATCAATTGATCGTTTTTTTCGTCCTTCATTAGCATATATCGTACCCGGATTTGATTTATGCAAAAAACCGGGTCCCGGATGAATGCCATCGCAGGAATCTCAACATACTCAGGGACTTACATAAATCTCCTGAAAATTTCTTTCGGCAAATATAGAGGTAAAAAACAATTCAAGTTGCAGGGAAGGGAGTTTGAGATGCGGGAAACCGGATTTAAGATCGGGCATATGCAAAGTGTGCCTGCCTGAACTGCCGGCACGAACGCTAAAGACGGTCTTTTACTTCTCTCCTTTCACCTTTGGGCGTTCTTTGTATTCGTTTTGGATTTCGATGACCCTGCCGCAGCCGGCTCCGGGTTTGAAATATGTTTTGTGCGGTGCGCTCTCCATTTTCAAATTTTCAAATTTTGAATTTCTCCCATTTTCTTTAACATCTTACTTTAGTTAAAAAATAAGAAAAATATTAACTTCGTTGCCTGCAATGAAATACATTTTATACATACTCCTTGGCTATGTGCTTTACCGCTTTGTTACGGGCATGCTGATCCCGGCTTTTAAAACGGGAAAACAAATAAAAAAACAGTTCAGCGAAACGCAGCAGCGCATGCACGAGCAAATGCGGCAGCAACAGTCGTCTACGCCTCCACCGCAGCAGCAGGCTGCCCAAAAAACTCCTGCCGGGGAATATATTGATTTTGAGGAAGTGAAATAAAGCGTTATGGCGCTATCTTCAGGCAGTTGTTATCGTGCCTCTAAAAATCATAGGAATATAAACAGATGAAATCACCTAAATTTGCCCTCCTTTTCATTTTATTCATACTACAATGGCAAATCAATTGTTCGATTTTGGATTGATTGGGTTAGGCGTTATGGGACGCAACCTGTTATTGAATATGGCCGATCACGGCTTTGCAGTAATAGGATACAACAGGAGCCCGCAAAAAGTTACGGAATTAGAAAGCGAAATCGTTGCGGATACTACGGTAAAAGGTACTTCCGATTTGAAAGTAATGGTGGATGCGCTTAAATCGCCCCGCAGAATTATGATGCTGGTACAGGCAGGAAAACCGGTAGACGATGTGCTTGGCGAGCTGATTCCCCTGCTGGATAAAGGTGATATTGTTATTGATGGGGGCAATTCGCATTATACCGACACACTGCGCCGTGTACAGTACATGCAGGAAAAAGGCTTTCATTTTATGGGTATGGGTGTTTCGGGCGGCGAGGAAGGCGCAAGAAGAGGCCCCAGTATTATGCCCGGCGGTGACCCCGAAGCCTACGCTCATGTAAAACCCATGCTCGAAGCCGTTTCGGCCAAAGTAAACGGCGAGCCCTGCGTGGCGCACCTGGGTAAAGGCGCAGCAGGCCATTATGTAAAAATGGTGCACAATGGTATTGAATATGGCATTATGCAACTGATCAGCGAGGTATATGATGTGCTGCACCGCGGCTATGGCTTAACCAATGATGAACTGCATGAAGTATTTAAACAATGGAACGAGGGTGAGCTGCAGTCATTCCTGGTGGAAATTACCCGTGATATATTTTTAAAAACAGATGATAAGACTGGCAAGCGGCTGGTGGATATGATTTTGGATAAGGCAGGCTCCAAGGGAACAGGTAAATGGACATCCCAGGATGCTATGGACCTCGGCATTGCTATCCCCACAATTGATGTGGCCGTGAGTATGCGTAATTTTTCGGCGCTCAAACAGGAAAGGGTAAGCGCGTCTAAAATATATCCTTCCGCTGTTAAAATAACGGGGGTTTCCAAAGAAGAGATTATCCAGCAGGCACATGAAGCTTTGTTCCTGGGAACACTGGTGAGCTATGCACAGGGCCTGGCGCTGTTATTTGTGGCTTCTAAGGAATACGATATGGAGATCCCGCTTCCGCAGGTGGTAAAAATATGGAGGGGAGGTTGTATCATCCGCTCTACCTTACTGGAAATATTTTACCAGGCCTATTCCAATAACCCCGCGCTGTCTAATATTTTATTAGATAGCCATATTGCTGCCCTGCTAAAACCGAGAACAGCCAATACCCGCAGGTTCATCGCCACGGCAGTGCAGGCAGGTATTCCTGTTTCCGCGCTGGCAGTGTCGCTGGGCTATTTTGATGCTTACCGCAGCGAAGTGATGCCCACTAACCTGATACAGGCCCAGCGCGATTTTTTTGGCGCGCATACCTATCAGCGTATTGATGAAGAGGGGATTTTTCATACCAACTGGCAATAAAAAATCAAATAACCGATCGCCACGAATACACGAATTATAATACACCTGTTTTTTATTCGTGCATTCGTGGCAATTTAGCCTACATATACAATCAATAGTTTTGAATCCTTAAAGTATGCAGAACCATAAACGACCCCCTTCTTCACTGATTTTTATTTTTGGCGGAAGCGGCGATCTTAATCTTCGTAAATTAACTCCTGCTTTATACAATTTGTTCCTTGATGAATGGATGCCCGAAAAATTTGGCATAGTGGGTATTGGAAGAAGTGAATATACCAACGATAAATACAGGGAGCATTTGTTCGATGGCATTAAAAAATTCTCCCGCCGCAGAGGTGAGGAAAATGGTAACTGGCAAAATTTCGCGGAGCACATCAGCTACCTGCAAATGGATGCGGAAGATGAAGAAGCGTACCAGCAGATATCCGCCATTGTTAAAGAAAGGGAGGCCGCTTTTGGCGAACATCCCAATGTTATTTTTTACCTGGCCGTGGCGCCACAACTGGTACCCGATATTGCCGCCAAACTGGGTCCGCTGAACATTTGTGCCGATACCAAATGCACCCGCATCGTTATTGAAAAGCCATTTGGTCACGACCTGCAAAGTGCAAGGGAACTGAACCATTTGCTGAGCACCATGTTTGATGAAGACCAGATATTTCGTATTGATCATTACCTGGGTAAAGAAACGGTGCAGAATATTTTAGCCCTGCGTTTTGCCAATGCTTTATTTGAGCCTATATGGAACCGCAATTATATTGAAAACGTACAGATCACCGCGGCCGAAACGGTTGGGGCTGAGAGCAGGGGCGCATATTACGAAAAATCGGGCGCCCTTCGCGATATGGTGCAGAACCACATGTTGCAACTGATGTGCATGGTAGCCATGGAGGCTCCGGTTTCCTTTGATGCCAACGAAATCCGCAATAAAAAAGTGGATGTGCTGAATGCTATCCGCAAAATAGATCATGCCAGTGTGCAGGATTTCGCGGCGAGAGGGCAGTATTCCGAAGGATGGATGAAGGGTGAAAAGGTGCCGGGCTATAACCAGGAAAAGAATGTGAACCCGGAATCGGGCGTTGAAACCTTTGCTGCCGTTAAATTTTATATTGACAACTGGCGCTGGCAGGATGTTCCTTTTTATGTGCGTACCGGCAAGCGCATGCACAACAAAAGTACTATTATTACACTGCAGTTTCGCCCCGCGCCGAGCTTTGCATTTCCGCGGGAGGCAGCCGATACCTGGCGCCCTAACAGGCTTACCATAAGTATACAACCCGAAATGGACATCCGGATCCGTTTCCAGGCCAAAAGACCCGGACAAGATATGACCCTTAGCCCGGTAGACATGATTTTTAATTACGATGAAGCCTACGATGAGCATGAACCCGAAGCTTATGAAACGCTTTTATTGGATGTAATGGAGGGCAATGCCACTTTGTTTATGCGGGTAGACCAGGTGGAAGCGGCCTGGAAGATCATTATGCCAATATTAGAAACCTGGCAAAACCGGCAGCCTGTGGATTTCCCTAATTATGCACCCGATTCATGGGGGCCGGAAGATGCAGAGGCCTTAATTGCGAGAGATGGATTTAATTGGGTAACCCTGCCTTTGCTGAATGGGGAATAGCAAATCCCATGAGGTTTGCGCGATGGCAATTGCAGGGTGGAAAAGCCTCATGGGTTTGCAGCGAGGGAAGAGGAGGCTCCGGAATACCAAATAGCAAGAACCAAATGATAAAAAACAAATAAGAAGTAGATACTCTTTCCCCGCGGCGGCGGGCAGGCTCAGCATGGCAGGAAAATCCGAAGCCGGAAGTCCGTAATTAGAAGAGTAATCCAATAAACCACAAATTCCCGGGTACAAGATTGCCATTTCAAATCTTAAATTTCAAATTTCAAATCTCCCTATGCTACATATACAAAAAGATCCGCCGGCAGTAACCGCTGCATTAGCGGAATGGATTACAGGTACTATAGAAACCGTGCTGCAAAACCAGGATCGGTTTACCTGGGTGCTTACCGGCGGCAACTCGCCCAAAGCTTTGTATGATATGCTTGCAACAAGTCCGTATAAAGAGCGTATTGCCTGGAACAGAGTACATATTTTTTGGGGAGATGAACGTGTTGTTCCCTTTAGCGATGACCGCAACAATGCAAGGATGACCTACGCACACCTGCTGAACAAAGTGCCTGTGATACCGGCACAGGTGCATGTAATGCGTACTGATACCGAACCGGAACAGGCAGCCCTGGAATACGAAAAAACACTAAGTCAGTACTTTGGCAAAACCGGAAAAAGTTTTGACCTGGTATTATCGGGCATGGGCGACGACGGGCACACCCTTTCTCTTTTTCCAGGTACAGAAGTCATTCACGAAAAGGAAGCATGGGTAAAGGCCTTTTATTTAACTTCCCAGCAAATGTATCGCATTACCCTTACTGCGCCTGTGGTGAACCGGGCATCGCTAATTGTTTTTTTAACCTTTGGCGCTAACAAGTCAAAAGCCCTGTATGAAGTATTGGAAGGCAGTGCTGATGCGGATCTTTATCCCTCACAGGTAATAAAGCCCTATTCGGGTGAATTGCATTGGTTTGTGGATGAAGCGGCGGCGGCCCTGCTGGGCAAAATGTAAACCTGTTTTGCAAACCCGGTAAATTGTCTGCATATGCAGCGTTCCGCGTAGTGCTGGTCTGTAGCTGCTGCCAGCGAAAAAGTTATAGCAATAAAAAGTTAAAATATTTGACGGGGCATTTTAATTGCTGCCGGTGATACCCCGGCTCCTGCATAAAAGTGTATCTTTGACCTTTCTCTTATATATCCTTTTTTAGCACTTAAGTCGGGTATAATGTTAGTTGAGCCCCTGTGCTTGCCTAAGGCTACTGGCCACAGTTGGTATTTATATTGATTCATCAGCCCAAATATAAAGTATGAGGATTTTTATACCATTACTGGTTTTTATTTTTGTTTTTGATGAAGCCAATGCTCAAAATCCGGAGCAACAACCATTGTCGGGTGATGTTCCAACCCTGCGGGTGAGTACCAGCAGGATTTATGGAAAGTTAATAGATGAAAATTCAGGTAAAGGTATAGAAGCGGCCTCGGTACAATTGTACCTGGCAGATAAAGACAGCTTATACGGGGGGGTGCTCACCAAATCCAATGGTAATTTTAGTTTCACTAATATTTCAACTCAGCACAATTATAAACTGATCATTTCGGCATTGGGATATGAACCTGTGGAACGTATTATCAGAACTTCTTCTGAAAGAAACGGGCGCTTTGAAAAAGACCTGGGCAATATTTCTCTGCATCCCGAAATAAAGCAATTGGCAGATGTAACGATTACGGCTACCCGCCCTGCGCTGGAAATGAGTATAGATCGTAAAGTGTTTAATGTGGCCAAGAGTTTAACGGCTACAGGCGGAACGGCTATTGACGTTATGAAAAATATTCCGTCGGTATCTGTGGATATTGATGGTAATGTTGAACTGCGCAACAGCAGCCCCCGGATATTTGTAGACGGGCGGCCCACCATCCTTACCTTAGACCAGATACCAGCCGATCACATTGAAAAGGTGGAGCTGATAACCAATCCGTCGGCCAAATTCGATGCCTCCACCTCCGGTGGTATTATAAACGTAGTATTAAAAAAAGAAAAACGCATAGGCCTGAACGGAATCGCTACCGCGTCTGTTGGCACGCCTGGCATATTGAGCGGCAATCTGAGTTTAAATGTGCGCCAGGGAAAGTTGAACTTTTTTATGAGTGGCGGTTACAACCAATCCGGCGGAAAGGCGAAGGGGAGAACCCTGCGCGAAAACAAGTCGCAGGGTGTTACCAGGGATTTTTTCAACCAGAACAGCATCAATACCCGGCACAGGAAATTTACCTCTATCAATTTTGGGTTCGATTATTTTATAGATAACCGCAATACCATTTCCGTTACACAACGTTTTGGGGGTGGAAATTCGGAAAATGATGAACTGCAGCAACAGGAATATCTTGATAAAAACAGAGTAGTGCAATATTACGGCGAACGATCCGGCGACAGCCGCTGGGGATTTAACCGCAACAATACCCGCATCAATTACAAGCATACTTTTCCCCGGGAAGGCAGAGAACTTACTGCAGACGTTACCTATAACTATGGCAACGGCAGCTCTAACTCAACCATACTCAATACTTATTTTTTTCCTGATGGCACAGAATACAGATCACCTGCAACAGTGAATAATGACGGTAGTAACAAGAACAACCAGTTTACCTTTGAGACCGACTATGTACATCCAATTGGTGAGCATTCGAAATTTGAGGCGGGACTAAGAGCTTATTTTAATGACTATAAAAGCTACTTCAATGTTTTTGGTTATGATAACGGACAGGAAACAAAACTGCCATTGAGCAATAATTATAAATACACCGAAAACGTGAACGCCGTATATGGAACCTATTCCCAAAAAATAGGAACATTTTCATACCAGGCTGGCTTAAGGGCAGAGTATTCGAAATTTGACGGACTGCTGATTGATAGTGCCTTTAAATTTGGTTATGAATATCCGGCTTCCATCAAAAATATATGGAACGCTTTATTTCCAAGTCTTTTCCTTACTCAAAAAATCGGGGAAGATGACGAGATCCAGGTTAATTTTTCCCGCAGGATCAGGCGGCCTAATTTCTGGCAGTTGAATCCTTATATAGAGATCAATGATCCCGTTAACCTGCGGCAGGGCAACCCTCAACTGCAGCCGGAATTCATCAATTCCTTTGAATTGAATTACAGCAAGAACTATACAGGCGGTAATTTTCTGGGCGTTTTGTACTGGAGAAACAATCCCAACGATATTACACAATACAGCGATACCATTACAACAGCACAGTTTGAGCAATTGCAGAATGCAGCCGTTGATCCCAATGCCATTTTGAATACCTGGGTAAACGCCAGCACCACCAACCGGTATGGAGCCGAATTTACTGTACAACATAAAATAGGCCCCAATTTTGAAATTACGCCCACCTTTAACCTGCAGTACAGAACGGTGCAGGCGAGGATCAGCAACACGGATCTGAGCAATAAGGGATTTAACTGGGAGTCGCGGCTGATCACCAATTATAAAATTAAAACGGAAAAGAGTGCCCTGTTCAATAACCTGAGTTTTCAGCTTATAGCCGACTACGAATCGCCACGGGTAATACCGCAGGGCAGGCAGCTTTCTGAATTTGACGTAGATTTTGCCATACGTAAAGACTTCTTAAAGGCAAACAGGGCCTCTGTTACATTTGGTATCAATGATGTATTCAATACAAGGAGGTGGGGAACCATTTATGATACGGAAACCTTTTACCAGGATTCGTACAGAAGGTGGAATGTCAGGAGTTTCCGCATTTCTTTCAGCTATAAATTTGGTAAAGCCGATTTTTCTTTACTGAACCGGAATAATCGTGGTAATGGCGGCGGGGATGATGATTAAGGAGCAAATTTGAGATTGATTCGGGTTGCAGGTTGCGAGTTACAGGGTACAGGGTGCTCAATGGTTTGCTTATCGTTTATGGCTGCCAGATCAGTAATCTGCTTCCAGGTGACAGCTACAAACGGCAGGGTCTGAATTTTGCTTGTCATTATAAGACACAAACCATCTGTCTGTTTGGTTCTTGTTATTGGGTTCTTCTTCCTGGTATCCGGGCTTCACATTCCACATTTTCACATTTCCACATTACCTACCTCCTGGTCTTAAAAAAACTTTTCATCAGTTGAGCGCATTCTTCCCGTAAAATACCTTTTTGCACAATGGTTTTGGGATGAAAGGGCGAGAATTGCGGTAGTGTGCTGAAGGGCGGGCGGCTAATGCTCCCGTTTTTTTCGTCTGTAGCGCCAAAGACAATTTTGCCAATCTTGCTCCAGTATAAAGCGCCTGCGCACATCAGGCAGGGCTCCACGGTGATATAAATGCTGGCTTCAGGTAAATATTTGCTGCCCAGATAATTAAACGCCGAAGTAAGGGCGATCATTTCCGCATGCGCGGTAGGGTCGTTTAATTTTTCAACCTGGTTATATCCGCGTCCAATAATAGCGTTATTCATTACCACTATAGCTCCCACCGGTATTTCTTCTTCCTCAAATGCCTTTTTGGCTTCCGTCAATGCCTGCTGCATGAAATGTATATCCTCCTGCATAAAGCCGAAATTATAACAATTCTATCTTATCAAAACCTGGGCTGCTATGAACGGTTGCATTCCAATCCACTATTCCGCTTTTTCAAATTCCTTCCATATGTCCATGGTACTATCCTGTACCCGGATAAAAATAAATGAATGTTCATCTTCTAAACGAATAATATAAGTGGGTTTGCTATTGTTTTTGATCGTTTCAATCTCATAGATCTGCGCAACAGTATGGTGGTAGTATTCCCGTTGAACCATATGCCGTACGTTTCGCGGCAAACGATCTTCTGCATACATTTTTAAGCTATTTACCCAGTTTCCATGTTTATTATAATAGACTGAATAATGTATACCACCGTCAATAAAATTTACTTTAAATCCGCCGTTATCCATAACAGCCCAAAATTCATTAGTAGCAGCCGCATGCCGTTTCATGAAATCTCTTACGGCCCTTATATTGATGCTGTTTAAATATTGCCTGGCTTTTGGGGAAGGCTTTTCGCCGGCTAAGTCCTGAGCCGCCCGGATGGAAAACCGGTATACCTTTTTATTTATATTGAATGACTGTGCAAGGGCATATTGACAAAGTAGCATAAACAGCAAAACAGCAATAACCGCGTTAAAGATCTTTACCATAAAAAAAATTAAAAAGACCAAGGGTTTAATTTACCAGATGATGAGCCGGCTTTTTCCCGGCTAAGGGAAACAGCAGGTAATTGATAGTAACCGGAATTTTAAAAAGAGGTTGTCCCGGGGACCGGGTACCCGCAAAGCTCACAAATAAAATTTTACGGGTTTGAATTTTAAGGAACAATAAACGATAAGCAATATTTCATAAACTTCTATGCCATAGCGTCCGCAGCAACCAACCGCGGTTTAATATTTTGATTTACCCTGAATAAATTATCAGGATCATATTTGGTTTTTATTTTTACCAGTCTTTCGTAGTTATCGCCATAGCTTGCTTTTACGCGGTCTTCACCTTCATCCATCATCATATTTACATAGGCGCCACCGGCCGAATAGGGATGCAATGCCTCCCAGTATTGTTTTGTCCATGCGATCGTTTTGCTGTTGTTTGCCGGATCAGGATCAACGCCTACCATTACCATTCCCCAAACCGCCTCACGGTAGTTCCAGGGTGTTTCTGTTTTTCCTACACGACCGGCAGCACCATTAACAGGATATAAATGCATGGTAGAATGCATGGATGGAAGCGTTTCTCCAAAGCGTAAATGCTCCGCAATAGATTCTGCAGTAAGTTCATTTACAAAGTCGGCCTTCCAGTACCATTGCAGGCCGGGAGGATACAATGCATCAAACATACTTTGCAATACAGGTTGTGGAAGCGGCCCCACCATGTCGAGTGCCGGCTGCTTAAAGGCACGGATGGGTTTGAATGTTTCTTCGGCCTGTTCCAGTGGCCCGGTATAAGCCCAAACGATACCACACATTTTTTTAAGATGGAGATGTGGGGGAAATGGATCCCCTGGCGGCACCGTAAGAAAAGCAAAAAAACCGTTCAGCTCATCGGGCGCTTTGACAATCAAATCCTGGTACCATTCCATTACTTCCTTGCCTTCGCTTATTTCATACAGCATTGGCCCGGCGTATACGGTATCAATAGGATGCAGTTTGAAAAGGAAAGAAGTTACCACGCCAAAATTTCCTCCTCCTCCTCTTATGGCCCAGTACAAATCCTGGTTTTGACCGGCATTGGCTGTAACAAAATCGCCGTTGGCCAGCACCATGTCAACAGACAATACATTATCAATAGTCAATCCGCATTTCCGGGTAAGATGGCCAAGTCCGCCACCTAATGTTAAGCCGCCCACGCCTGTGGTGGAAATAATGCCGCTGGGTGTAGCCAGCCCAAATGTGTGCGTGGCATGGTCAATATCGCCCCAGGTACATCCTGCGCCAGCCAGCACCGTCATACCCGCGGGGTCAACATGTGTATACTTCAGGAGCGACAAATCAATAACCAATCCATCATCGCATATTCCCAACCCGCCTCCATTGTGGCCTCCGCTTCTTACAGCAAGGAGCATATCATTATTCCTCGCAAAGTTCACTGAAGCGATCACATCGGCGGTATCTGCACATTGGGCAATCAATGCAGGATGTTTATCAATCATACCGTTGTAAACTTTTCTGGCGTCATTGTATTCAGCATCCTCCGGCTGAATCAGTTTTCCACGTAAACCGGCTTTGAAAGCAGCAATCGTTTGAGATGTCATATGGTAATATTTGAAGTGATGGATTTCGTGCGAAGACCTGTTTAAAATTATTGAGCAACAGGATCGTAGTTTTTTTTAGAAGTTCAAAAATCGGTTTTACAGGTTTAGTTGTTCTTTGGCATCAAAAATAAAGCGGGAGCATTCAAAGGATCTGCTGGAAGAATTTTGACAAATCGGGGAAGCGTACTTAATCACAAAGGTAGACAGCGTTTTTACAGGCAGGTATCAATTATTATTCAAAGAATAACAATATCTGATCAGATCGTTGTTCAGGTTATATTGATTTTAGCAAAAAGCGAAGGAGTACAACCAAATTTTTCACAAAAGCATTTGGTAAAATAGGATGGACTGTTGAAGCCGGTTTGATAGGCGATTTCCGCGATGTTGTTGGTTTTTTGTTTTAGCAATGCCAGTGCTTTATCCATGCGCAGGTCGAGCATAAAATTATGAGGAGACCGCCCGGTTAAGGCAGTAATTTTGCGGTAAAGCTGCGGGCGGCTTATACAAATTTCGCTGCTCATGCTGTTGAGATCGAAACGCTGGTCCGAAAGTTTTGCTTCGGCAACATGCATGAGGTTCGATATAAATTCCTCTTCTTTTAGCCGGAGCGATTTAACAGCATTTGAATCTGATAAAAGATGTTCTTCTTTACAAAGTCTTTTTACAAGAGCGGAAATAAGTATCTGATTATACTGCGCCATCCTGCTCAGCCTGTGTGCCAGTTTAATGGCTTCATTAAAAAAGTCGCCTTCTGCTGTTACCGGCTGCGAAGCGCTTAATCCGATCTTAAGAATACTTTTCGAAACTTTTCCTGTCGTTTGAAGAAGTGCATGGCGGATTTGAACAGCGCATTGAACAGCCTGTGTGGAGTCGTCAAAAATGCCGGTAAGGCTGGCATCCGTTCCCCACATTAATGCTCTTCCATTAAAGGCGGCAATGGTATCGGTGACCAGCTTTTTGGCCCAGTTGTGGGATACCAAAAGAGAAATATCTTTCAAACCCGAAGCATGTGTAACGCCATAAATGGAAACCGCCAATATACTACGGTAGCCGGAATCGGTTGTTCCGTCGGCGTGGCGCACATGACCATGATCCAGCTTATAAGCTTTACCCATCAGCTTTTCATAAATCCCGGGTTCTACTTCTGTAAGAGCACAGGCTACGTTGCCATGCGCTATCTGGTGTACTTTTTCACAAGTTTCCTTATCAGGACCTTCTGTCAGGCAAAAAACTGTGCCTTGCTCTTCATTTACCCAAAACTGGTGATATTTTACACCGTATTGATCCTGCACACCCAAATCAGCGGTGTGGGCGGTTTTAACAGCCTCAATGGTTATATTGTCGAACTTGTGAAAATCCATAAAGAGGGGCATAACAACAATATTTTAGTCGTTTTTAAAAACGCGGAATGATTTTGTTTGCGGTGGGGAATCATTTTTTTTCCTTCCGGTACGAAAATAAATTTGTTGATCATACCCCACTTTTAAAGTGAACGAAAATACTTGTTAAGATACAAATTCCTGAGTAGCAGGCAAAATTTTTAACGCGGTATGAAAATTTATTAAAACAAAATTTGAAGCTGGGCGAAACACGAAAAGAGCGGGTAAAATAGCCTGCTTATAGTTGATTTTATTAACCAATTGTCATAACAACGATATGCCCAATGTAATTTTCCATTATGTTTGGGCATATTTATTTCAAACGATCATATTATGAAAAAACTGGCATTGTTACTTTTTGTTTTACCTGCCCTGCTGGCTCAGGCCCAGCACAAAACCAACCCCAAATCTTTTGCAAAGCGTATTACAATTGAAGATATGCGAAGGCATTTGTACATTATTGCCGGTGCCGAAATGGAAGGCCGGGAAACGGCAACCGAAGGCCAACGAAAAGCTGCGGCCTATATTCAAAATGAATTCAAAACACTTGGGCTGGTTCCTGGTAATAATAACAACTACCAGATGCATTTCCCTGTGTATGTAGACTCTTTACAAAATCTTTCCTTTTCCGTAAACGACACGGCATTTGTAGCAAACGAAGATTTTTCGGTGAACCTTATGACCAGCCACCCCGCCGCTTACCGTTTTTCGGAGGTTGTTTTTGCAGGAAACGGGATAAGCGATTCAACCCACGATGATTACAAAGGACTGGATGTAAAGGGAAAACTGGTGATGGTATGGTCTGAGGATGTTCCGGCGGGAAGCCGCAAAGGTTTCAGCGGTTTTACACAACAAAGCGCGGCCATGAAAAATGGCGCCGCTGCGCTTTTGGTGGTCAATAAAAATATTGCCGCTACAAACAACAAAGGAAATATGTATGTGAACCGCTACCAGAAAACGCAGCGCATCACTACATTTAACATCAGCGAAAAACTGGCAGAAAAAATTATGGGACCAGGATATGCTGTCCAAAAAGCAACCGCACAAACGCCACAGGTATATGCTGCTAACATAGCACTCAGCTTTAATAAAACAACCATTACGCTGCAAAGCAGCAACGTACTGGGCATTCTGGAAGGAACCGATTTGAAGGATGAATATGTGGTGCTTACTGCCCATTATGATCACTTGGGAAAAAGAGGCGACACCATATGGTATGGCGCAGATGATGACGGCTCCGGTACCGTAACCATATTAGAACTGGCCAAAGCATTTTCAAAGGCAAAAGCGGCGGGTAAGGGCCCGCGGAGGAGTATTTTGTTTATGGCCGTAAGTGGCGAAGAGAAAGGCTTATGGGGTTCCGATTACTATTCATCGCACCCCGCCCTGCCTTTGGAGAAGACCACGGTGAATTTGAATATTGATATGGTAGGAAGGATAGATCCCAGTCGTAAACACGGAGACTCTTCCAATTATATTTACATTGTTGGTGATGATAAACTGAGCTCCGATCTTAAACCCATCAGCGAGGCCATCAATAAAAAATACAGCAAACTGGAACTGGATTATAAATACAACGATCCTAAGGATCCGGAAAGGATCTATTACCGCAGCGACCATTATAATTTTGCCAAAAACGGGGTGCCGGTTATATTTTATTTCAGCGGTTTACACCCCGATTACCATAAACCCACCGATACGCCCGATAAGATCAATTACAGCCTGATGCAAAAAAGAGCAAAGCTGATATTTTTTACCGCCTGGGAAATGGCCAATCGCAACGATATGCTAAAACGGGATATCCCGCTGGATGGGAGAACAAGATAAGTTTGTGGCGCCAACAGGGTTCCCAAGTACATGTAAATAAATAAAATCTGTAAATAATTGTGTTAAAACAAACGGCAATTCCTTTGGGGGTATAGCGTTTTTGCTTTATTTTGTTTTAAAAATGAATGGGAAAGCGAAACAACCCCCCTTCTTCCTTTCCGGGGCAGGAAGGGTCTCCCTGGAAAATGGATGAAAATAAAACGAGAAATATTATTTTAGACACGTTGTGCCTGATTGTGGCGGGTGAAATCATTTCTATATTGGCCAGCAATCATTTTTCGTGGGCGGTTACCATACTTACCTTTGTTGAAGTTTTTCTTTTTGGTGTACTGGCTTTCCTGGCTAAAAAAAATCCATATCCCTCTATTTTATCTGCATTATTCCTTTTCATAGTAATTTCTATTATTTCGGCGGCACTAAAACCTACTTACCTGGGCGGCAGCATTATTATTAAAATTTTCATATTGATTTACCTGGTGCGTTCAATACCTGATGCACGGGAGCTACAGGCGGGTAAGAGAGGTCACCTGAAAAAGTAAAGGATTAATTACTGATTAATTTTTTCTGCCATTATATAAGCATTCACTAACGCTCAAGCATAACTGCCGCTTCCTCATCAATCATTACCATGCTATTGGGATGCCGGCGTATGATACTTGCGGGTAACCGGTTGGTTATTTCACCTTCCAGGGCCTTTTGTATTATTGCGGCTTTTTTACTGCCATTGGCAAGCATTAATACTTTTTTACTTTCCAAAAGGTGCTTTAATCCAAGGGTAATGCCCTGTTTGAGTTCAGTAGCTTCTTTAAAATATTTTTGACCTATGGAAGTGGTGGTTTCATCCAGTTCCGCTACATGCGCATACAGATCAAACGACACACCCGGCTCATTAAAACCTATATGCCCATTCATTCCCACACCAACAAGCATCAGATCAATACCGCCGTTTTCAAAAATAACTTTATTCATTGCTTCACATTCCTGTTCAGGATTTTCGGATAAAGCGTTGAACAGGTGAATACGCGAAGAAGAAAAATTCAAATCCTTAAAAACCTGGTTATGGAAAAAATAAGCGCAGCTCCCCTCATTTTCAGGAGGGATACCTACCCATTCATCTAATCCTATAAAAATGCACCCCGAAAAATCAATATGCTGCGCTAAGGCTTTTTCTGTTAATAGCCTGCAGGTAAGAAGCGGTGTGCTTCCCGAAGCCAGGCACAAAACGGCATCCGGTTTGTGTTTTACCAATGCTATTATTTCATCTGCTGCCTGCTGCGACAAGGCATGATAGTCTTTAAAAATGGTAAGTTGCATATCCTGTAAAGATATTTACGGCCGTGGGAAAAAATCGGTTGCGCGTTAATTTATTTTCTATCTGCCTCAGAGCAGCATCAAAAAATCTTCCGGAAGTGAACACGGAAGGTTTTTGCCGCATTGCTTCATGAAAATAAAAACCGGCTTAAGATATGCCACTAAGCGCCAGGAGCGGTCGGTACCCGACGAAGGAGGGTCAGACCGCTCCTGGTAGCCTTTCCCTGTATCCTAAAACCTGTACTTTCGCTATGCGAAGTTTCTAACTTCGCATCCCTATGTTCTTCCGGGACTCTGTCCCGCAAAATACAGCCACAAAAAAGCCGATCCTTCCGAACCGGCCTCTTTAAAAAAGTTATAACTGTACTTTTATGCCTCCTGTGCGCTTAGTTTTTTGGATTGTTTTTTACGTTCTTCTTCATCTAAAATTACTTTGCGCATACGAATATGGTTAGGTGTAACTTCAATACACTCATCATGCTGGATATATTCCATGCATTCTTCCAATGACATGATCGTTTTAGGCGCTATGCGGGTGGCATCGTCGCTGCCGCTGGCACGATGGTTGGTGAGTTTTTTTCCTTCGGTGGCATTCACCACAAGGTCGCCTGGTTTAATATGTTCTGCGATGATTTGTCCTGCATACACGTCTTCACCCGGGTCTACAAAAAAGGTTCCGCGATCCTGCAGTTTATCAATAGAATAACCAGTTGTTTTGTCCTGGTTTTTAGAAAGCAATACTCCATTGTTCCGTCCCGGGATTGGCCCCTTCCACGGTTTATACTCATTAAAGCGATGTGCCATTACAGCTTCGCCGGTGGTTGCCGTTAACAGTTGTGTACGTAGTCCTATCAAACCCCGCGAAGGGATCTCAAACTCCAGGTGCTGCATATTGCCCTTGGTTTCCATTACCAGCATTTCACCCTTGCGGCGCGATACAAGGTCAATGGCCTTGCTCGCAAATTCCTCGGGAACATCTACAACCAGCGTTTCGTAAGGCTCACATTTTTTACCATCAATTGTTTTTACAATTACCTGTGGTTGGCCTACTGTTAATTCATAGCCTTCCCTGCGCATGGTTTCTATTAATATGCCCAGGTGTAATATACCGCGGCCATACACCATAAAGCTGTCGCCATTATCATTATCCAGCACTTTCAGTGCAAGGTTTTTTTCTGTTTCTTTGAGCAGCCTGTCGCGCAGGTGCCGGCTGGTAACAAATTTTCCATCTTTACCAAAGAAGGGCGAATTGTTGATGCTGAACAGCATATTCATGGTGGGTTCATCCACGCTTATTACGGGTAATCCTTCGGGGTTCTCCGCATCGGCAATGGTATCACCAATATTAAAATCTTCCAATCCTACAACTGCACAAATATCCCCGGCTATTACTTCGGCAACTTTTTTCTTGCCCAGCGATTCAAATACATATAATTCTTTTACCCTCGATTTTCTGATGGAACCATCCGCCTGAACCAATGCAAAAGGCTGACCTTCCTTAATGCTGCCACGGGTAACTTTGCCTACAGCAATGCGCCCCAGAAAAGAGGAATAATCCAATGAAGTGATCTGCATCTGCAGCGGTCCTTCATTTACCTTAGGTTCGGGCACATACTTTAAAATGCCATCCAACAGGGGCGTAATATCTTCAGAAGGTGTAAGTGAATCATTGAACCAGCCGTTTTTTCCCGATCCGTAAAAAGTAGGGAAATCCAATTGTTCCTCGGTAGCATCTAAGTTAAAAAACAATTCAAATACCGCATCATGTACTTCATCCGGCCGGCAGTTTGCTTTATCCACCTTATTGATGATCACTATGGGTTTCAGGTTTAGTTGCAGCGCTTTTTGCAACACAAAGCGGGTTTGTGGCATAGGACCTTCAAAAGCATCCACCAATAACAACACACCATCGGCCATTTTCAGTACTCTTTCTACCTCGCCGCCAAAATCGGAGTGACCGGGTGTATCTATCACATTAATCTTTACGCCTTTATAGATCACAGAAGCATTTTTACTAAAAATAGTGATACCTCTTTCTCTTTCGAGATCGTTGCTGTCCATGATCAGTTCGCCGCTTTCCTGGTTAGCGCGGAACACATTGGTTTGATGTAAGATTTTATCAACCAGGGTAGTTTTACCGTGGTCAACGTGGGCGATGATGGCTATGTTTCTTATCTGCATTTTTTTAATTCTTTAACTCAGCCTTTAGAAATCAGCAACGCCCATTTGAGGCTGTATGAGACACCTAAAGCCAGATGGCTATTTTTTTGAGGGTGCAAAGCTACAACAAATCCACGGGAGCACAATTGTTTTGCCATTTAATTATTGTTATTTTAGTGTTCAATTACCCCACAGCAGTGACTATCTGGAAAAATATTATTAAAAATCCTACTTAATGGACTCAGTTCCAGAATCATTTTTTTCATAATGTTCCGTTCCACTTCTTCATTTTATTAAACCTGATTTGTTTATGCATACCATTATTGAACCATTTAAAATAAAATCGGTTGAACCCATTTATTTTACCACTCCGCAACAAAGGCAGAACATCCTTCAAAAAGCGTTTTATAACCCATTTTTAATACAGGCAAAAGACGTGATGATTGATTTGCTGACAGACAGCGGTACCAGTGCCATGAGCAGTGAACAATGGGCCGGTATTATGCGTGGCGATGAAAGCTATGCGGGTAGCGAAAGTTTTTTCAGGTTTGAAACAGCGGTACAAAACATAACCGGTATGCCTTATATAATACCTACTCATCAGGGAAGGGCTGCCGAAAAAATTATATTCAGTATTATGGGAGGTAAAGGAAAATATGTAATAAGCAATACACTTTTTGACACGACGCGGGCCAATATTGAATTTTCCGGTGCAGAGGCCATTGATCTTTTATGCGCAGAAGGGAAGTTGCCTTCTGTTCCGGCTCCATTTAAGGGTAATTTAGATATTGAGGCGCTTGAACAGTTCATTATGGCAAAAGGAGCTCGCCGGATTCCTTTGGTGATTGTTACCATCACCAATAATTCGGGCGGCGGACAACCGGTTAGCATGGCGAATATTCGTGCGGTAAAATCGGTTTGCAATAAACATCATATACCGTTTTTTATTGATGCCTGCCGTTTTGCGGAAAATTGTTACTTTATTAAAACGAGGGAGGATGGGTATGCAAACAAATCCATCCTGGAAATTGCGCGGGAACTTTTTTCCTGTGCCGATGGATGCACCATGAGCGCTAAAAAAGATGGACTGGCCAATATCGGCGGTTTTTTGGCCATGCGCGATGAAACTTTAGCCATGCAATCCCGCAACCTGCTGATCATTACAGAAGGATTTCCTACCTATGGTGGATTGGCCGGCCGTGATCTTGAAGCAATTGCCATAGGCTTGAACGAAGTGATGGAGGAGCCTTATTTAAAATACCGTATCCGCAGTATTGAGTACATCGGTGAAAAATTAGATACGGCCGGTGTACCTTATATAAAACCTACTGGTGGGCATGCGGTATATTTAGATGCAAGTGCTTTTTTACCCCATATTTCTCCGGATCAGTATCCCGGGCAGGCACTGTGCGGTGCGTTATACGTTGCGGGCGGCATACGGGGCGTGGAAATAGGATCGGTAATGTTTGGAAAATACAGGGAAGACGGAAGCCTCATACCTGCAGGAATGGAATTGGTACGGTTGGCTATTCCCCGCCGTGTGTATACCCAAAGCCATATTGATTATACAACAGAAGTAATAATAAATGTCTTTAGTCAGAGGGAAAATATAACCGGGTATAAAATAATATATGAAACTCCTTACCTGCGGCATTTTACAGCAAGGTTTGAATCCCTGTAATATCTGAAAATTCAAACTCCCAAATGCTTGCATGTTCTAATAAAAAGATTTAATTTAACAGTACAGTTGGTTCTCTAAATTTCGTGTCATGGATACCGTAAGAAATATCCTGCAATTAAAAGGGAACATGGTGTATACTGTGTGTCCTGATAGTTCGGTGTATGAAGCACTGGAGATGCTTGAAGAAAACAATCTCGGATCACTTGTAGTGGTGGAAGACGATGGTATACTGAACGGAATATTTACTGAACGCGATTATGCCCGTAAAGTTATTTTAAAGGGACGCTCCTCAAAAGAAACACTGGTCCGGCACATCATGACAGAGCGGCCGGTATATGTTACTCCTGATGTAGAAATTGGTGATTGCATGAAGCTGATGAGCCAGAAATTCATTCGCCATTTGCCTGTGCTCGAAAATGGAAAATTAGTTGGATTGGTATCAATCGGTGACCTGGTGAACTACATTATGAATCAGAAAGATTTTATCATTGAACATCTTGAGCATTATATTTCCAGTTAAAGGCATTTGGTTTATTATGGGACCCATTCCCAAATTTTCGGTGCATTATTTTTTGGCGTTTTTCTTTCTCCTGCAGTAAGCGGGCTGAAATAAAAGCGGTTTGAAATTTTGGAATGTGTTCTTATCCTTCCCTTTGTGCAAAAGAACTAACCTGTTTGTATTCCTCATCAGCGAATAAGCAGCGTATATGCCGGAGAACGCATTGCATAATATGCCATTATGGCCTTTGTTCCTGTATGCAGGAATAGTTATTGTATTACTGGGCGCTATCCTTACTTTATCTTATTTATTGGGTCAGCATCACAGCGATAGGGCTACCGGCAAACCTTATGAAGGAGGGATTGAACAGACCGGCTCTGCAAGGCTTCGTTTTTCAGCGCAATTTTATCTGGTGGCCATGCTGTTCGTCATTTTTGACATTGAAGCAGTATTTCTCATGCTGTGGGCGCTGGGCTTTTACGAATTGGGATGGCCGGGTTATATCGGCGCTTCCCTATTTACCGCGCAACTGGTGGTGGTATTAATTTATGAATGGGGAACAGGGGCCTTAGATATTGGAATTAATGGTAAGAAATTATTAAAGCTGATGGATCATAAAAAATTAAACGGCAACAATGAAATGGTGGGTAAGTAAAGCAGGCGATACAACAGGCAATATTTCCGGTTCGGGAACGATGGAAGAGGCGGTAAGCAAAAGCATAGTGCTCACTTCATTGCAGGACCTGGTGGCATGGGGACGTAAAAATTCAATGTGGCCTTTCCATTTTGGGCTGAGCTGTTGTTTTGTAGAAATGGCAACCAGTATTACCAGCAAATACGATATAGCCCGTTTCGGCGCCGAAGTTATCCGCGGCACACCACGCGAAGCGGATGTAATGGTGATTGCCGGAACGGTATTTATAAAAATGGTTCCTGTTATTAAGCGGTTGCACGAACAAATGATGGAACCACGTTGGGTGATCTCTATGGGCAGTTGTGCCAACAGCGGAGGTATGTACGATATATACAGTGTAGTACAGGGCGTAGATAAATTTTTACCGGTTGATGTATACGTGCCGGGCTGCCCGCCCAGGCCCGATGCTTTTATGCAGGGACTTATATTGCTTGCTGATGCAGTAGGAAAAGAAAAACGGCCATTAAGCTGGGTGATAGGAGAGCAAGGAATTATTAAACCGCAACCTGCTTCCATGAAAGAACGGAAAAGAGAAGAAAGAATGAACAACCTACAATACAAAGGAGTGGATGAAGTGTAGCAGGAATTGTACAACAGGAATAAAATACAAACTGCATGCAGCTTGCGAATGCAATATTACAGCATCTGCAGGAGCGTTTCAGCAATGATGCGTTTCAACAACAACTTACTGTTGATGAGATGCCCACAGTTTGGGTACCTAAGGAAAGGATTATACCTGTAATACAATACCTCAAATCCGACCCCATTCAATCTTTCTCATTCCTGTACGATCTGAGCGGCATTGATGAACGCAACAGAACAAAAAAAACAAATACTCCGCCTTCAGACTTTACGGTTGTTTATCACTTGTTTTCATATCGTCAAAATCATTTCATCCGTCTTAAAGTGGCTTTGCAGGGCGAGTATCCTGCTCTTCCTTCCATTACTGCTGTTTTTAAAAATGCCAACTGGTACGAAAGGGAAGTATATGACATGTTTGGCATCCGCTTCGAAGGGCATCCTCACCTGCAGCGCATCCTGATGCCGCTCACCTGGAAAGGGCACCCCCTCCGCAAAGAACATCCGGCCCGCGCAACGGAAATGGGCCCTTACCAGTTGTGGGATGAAAAACAGGATATTGAGCAGGAAGCATTGCGGTTTAAACCTGAAGAGTGGGGCATGCAGCGCGAAAGCGATGATGCGGATTTTATGTTCCTCAATATCGGCCCCCAGCATCCGGGCACACATGGGGTGTTGCGGATCGTTTTGCAACTCGATGGCGAAGATATTGTGGACGCGGTTCCGGAGATTGGGTTCCATCATCGGGGCGCCGAAAAGATGGGCGAACGACAAACCTGGCATACCTATATTCCATATACAGACCGCATAGATTACCTGGGCGGTGTTATGAATAACCTGGCTTACCTGCTGGCTGTAGAAAAGCTGGCGGGCATTGAAGTGCCTGAACGGGTAAAGGTGATACGCGTAATGCTCTGTGAGTTATTCCGTATTGCCAGCCACCTGGTATGGTTTGGAACATTCGCGCAGGATGTTGGGCAGTTGTCGCCGGTATTTTATATGTTCACCGACCGGGAAAAAATCTTCGATATTATTGAGGCCATCTGCGGAGGCCGTATGCATCCCAACTGGTTCCGCATTGGCGGCGTATCGCAGGACCTTCCTAAAGGATGGGAAACCTTAGTCCGGTCATTTGTTGATCATTTCCCCAAACAGTTAAAAGAATACAACAACATGGTGATTCGCAACAGCATATTCCGGGCCCGAACAAAAGGCATTGGTGTATATACACTGGATGAAGCTATTGAATGGGGAATAACAGGAGCCGGGTTAAGAGCGTGCGGGTTGGAGTGGGATTTCAGAAAAAAAAGGCCGTATTCGGGTTATGAGTTGTTCGACTTCGATATACCCATCGCACACAATGGTGATTGTTATGACCGGTCGGTTGTACGGGTAGAAGAAATGCGGCAAAGTCTCCGGATTGTAGAGCAATGCCTCAACAACATGCCGGAAGGCAGTTACAAAGCCGATCATCCGCTTACCACTCCACCATTGAAGAAGTATACGATGCAGGATATTGAAACACTGATCACCCACTTTTTAAACGTGAGCTGGGGACCGGTAATTCCTGCGGGTGAAGCAATGAGTTACATTGAAGCAACCAAAGGGGCTAACAGTTATTATTTAACCAGCGATGGAAGCACGGCCCCATACCGGGTGAGAATCAGAACGCCCTCATTCCCGCATATGCAGATGGTGCCCTATATCAGCAAGGGATATACGGTTGCCGATCTGCTTTCGATATTGGGGAGCGTAGATTTTGTGCTGGCGGATATTGACAGGTAGAAATTTGAGAATAGATAAAGTAACAATAGTTCAAGCTCTTTGCATATTTATCAGGGATAAATAGCTGAAGCTACAATAGTATGAGAGTTAAATCAAGGCGTGTGCACGGATTTGTTGTATCCTCATCCATGCTTAAACTTTTTTTACTTTTTCTTTAAATTATATTTATTTACCAGCAAACACATTTATGCTTTCAAAAGAAGAAATACAGGACATTGATCATGAAGCGGCCAAACTGCCCTATAAAAAAGCAGCGGTAATTGAAGCATTGAAAATTGTGCAGCAACGCCGCGGCTGGATCAATGATGAGAGCGTGGATGATATCGCGCGATGTCTTGAAATGAGTGCTGCTGAGGTAGACAGTGTAGCCACCTTTTACAACCTTATTTTTCGAAGGCCGGTAGGGCGGCATGTTATTCTGCTTTGTGACAGCATTTCATGCTATGTGATGGGGTATAAAAAGATTTATGAAGCACTGCAGGAGAAGTTAAAAATAAGATTTGGCGAAACCACCGCTGATCAAAGATTTACCCTGCTGCCTAATGCATGTATGGGTTGCTGCGATCGTGCGCCGGCATTGATCATTAATGGGGAACTGTACACGGATATTGAGACTGAAACTTTGGATGATATATTGTTGAAATATACCTGATCAAATTCTTGTCAATGGAACGTCCGCTCACCAAAAATATCCATGCCGGTCGGCAACCGCTCAGTCTGAAGGAATATACCACCACGGGTGGTTATATCGCTTTGCAGCAGGTGTTGAAAAACAATACGCCGCAGGAAGTGCAGCAACTGGTGCAAAAAAGCAATCTCAAAGGACGCGGGGGAGCAGGCTTTAACACCGGAATGAAATGGAGTTTTGTTCCCATGGGGGCGGATGCACCTCAGCCCAAATATCTTATTGCCAATGCAGACGAAATGGAGCCGGGAACTTTCAAGGACCGTCTGCTGCTGGAAGGCAATCCGCACCAGCTGATTGAAGGAATGATCATCGCCGCTTATGCCATACAGGCAAATATTTCTTATGTTTTTTTGCGCTGGGCATATAAAAAGGCAGCCCGGGTATTGGAGCAATCTATTCATGAGGCGTACGAGGCTGGCTGGCTGGGACAAAACATTTTGGGATCCGGGTTTAGCCTCAACATGCACCTGCATACCGGTGCCGGCAGATATATGTGCGGTGAAGAAACCGCTTTACTAAATGCGCTGGAAGGCAAACGCGCTACACCCAGGGCAAAGCCCCCGTTTCCGCAGGTGAGCGGGTTATTTGGAAAGCCTACGATCGTTAATAATGTAGAAACCCTTTGCTGTGTTCCGCATATTGTAAACAATGGTGCGGAGTGGTTTCAAAGCCTGAGCTATAGCGAAGATAGCGGCACCAAAATATACGGCGTTAGCGGTAAGGTCAATAATCCCGGCGCCTGGGAACTCCCCATAGGGGTAACCATGCGTGAACTGATTGAGGAGCATGCGGGTGGAATGAAAAAAGGCTACCGCCTCAAAGGGGTATTGCCGGGAGGCGCTTCTACCGATTTTTTAACGGAGCAGCATCTTGACATTAAAATGGATTTTAAATCGGTGGCTGCCGCAGGAAGTCGTTTGGGTACCGGCACCATGGTGGTAATGGATGACGCTACCTGCCCGGTTGGATTTGTTCATAACCTGCAGCATTTTTTTGCTCAGGAAAGTTGCGGCTGGTGCACGCCATGCAGGGAAGGATTACCCTGGGTAGAGAAAATATTATTATCTATTGAAAAAGGGGAAGGGAAGCAGGAGGATATTGATCTGTTGCAGATGCATACACAATTGCTGGGGCCGGGCAATACTTTTTGCGCACTGGCGCCCGGAGCTATGGAGCCGCTTCAAAGTGCTATAAAATATTTCAGGGATGATTTTGACAGGCATATAAGAGAACAAAAATGTCCATATTAAATCAAGGCATTATGCCAACCATTTATATTGATAACAAGCCATATGAAGTAAAAGCAGGAAAAAACCTGTTGGAAGCCAGCCTGAGTCTTGGTTTTGACCTTCCTTATTTTTGCTGGCACCCGGCTATGGGAAGCGTGGGGGCATGCAGGCAGTGTGCTATAAAAATATTTAAAGATGAAAAGGATACCAATGGAAAGATAGTGATGAGTTGCATGGAAAGCGTGAAAGATGGTTTACGTATGTCCATTACCGATAGTACAGCCCAGGCTTTCAGAGCACAGATAATTGAATGGCTGATGACCAATCATCCGCATGACTGCCCCGTTTGCGATGAAGGCGGCAGTTGTCATTTGCAGGATATGACCGTAATGACCGGGCATGATTACCGGCGCTTCCAGTTTAAGAAACGCACACACATCAATCAATACCTGGGGCCGCTTATCCATCATGAAATGAACCGTTGTATACAATGCTACCGTTGTGTGAGGTTTTACCGCGATTATGCAGGGGGTGATGATTTGAATGTATTTGGGGCGCATCACCATGTTTATTTTGGAAGAGAAAAAGATGGGGTATTGCAAAGCCCTTTCAGTGGCAACCTGGCCGAGGTATGCCCAACGGGTGTATTTACCGATAAAACGCTTAAAAAGCATTATACCCGCAAATGGGATCTTACCGCAGCTCCTTCCGTTTGCCATCACTGCAGCCTGGGATGCAACATTATAGCCGGCGAACGGTACGGCAAGGTACGTTGTGTTGTAAACCGGTACAACAGTAGTGTAAATGGCTATTTCCTTTGCGATAAAGGCCGGTATGGCTATGAATTTGTTAACAGTGTAAACCGGATAACAGAACCGCTTATCCGTACCCTGCCGGTAGAAGCGGTGGATGAAGCCACGCTCATGAATCATTTGAAAGACCTCGTTACGCTTTACCCTTTGATTGGTATTGGCTCGCCGCGGGCGTCGGTGGAAAGTAATTTTGCCCTGATGCAACTGGTGGGGAAAGAAAATTTTTACCAGGGTGTAAGCGGCGATACTGCATACCTTGAAGGAAGAATGACTGACCTGTTGCAACAGGGAACCGTTCACAGTGTTTCTCTGAAAGAAATTGAGTCGGCCGATGCAGTGCTGGTTTTGGGTGAAGATATTTGGCATACGGCTCCTGTTATGGCATTGGCAGTACGACAATCTGTAATGAAAACGGCCGCCGCACAAGCTACGCAACAAAACTCCCTGGCTGCCTGGCATGATGCGGCGATCAAAGAATTGGTTCAGGAGCAAAAAGGATTTCTCGCAAACATCACCATTTTATCATCTCCTCTCGATTCCATCTCCACCATTGCTATGCGCAACAACCCGGACAATATAGCCAGGCTGGGTTTTGCTATTGCTCATTTGCTCAATGCAGGCATACCCGCTGTCACCAGCTTAACAGAAAAGGAAATGCATGCAGCAAAGCATATTGCCGATGCTTTGCTGCATGCACAGCGACCGGTAGTTATTACCGGTAACTCCTGTTGTAATGAAGCCCTGGTTAAGGCTGCTTTTAATATTGTACAATCGTTGAGTACACCCCAAAGAAAGGCAGGCATTTCCTTTGTCTTCCCCGAATGCAACAGCATGGGCGCTGCTTTAATGAGAGCGTCCTCTTTTGAAGCTGCTGCAGAAAGGGTTAGAACCGATAACAACTGTACAGCAATAGTATTGGAAAATGATTTGTACAGGCATGTCCCGGCGGCTAAGGCAGATGCTTTTCTTTCACAATGCAAAAACCTGGTTGTAATGGATGGCTTACATAACCGCACAACGGAAAAAGCACATGTGCTGATACCGGCGGCTACTTTTGCCGAAGCCGACGGGACCCTTGTAAACAACGAAGGCCGTGCACAACATTTTTACCAGGTGTTTATGCCGGTAAATACGCATATTAAAGAAAGCTGGAGATGGCTGGGGGAAATGAAAACAATGCAGGCAAAAGCCTCCAATGGATTGCAGCAGCATCCCGATGAATGGCTGGCAAAACTGGAAATAACATTGCCACAGTTTGCAAGTATTGCAAAAGTAATGCCACCACGCCATTTTCGAATTAACGGTCAGGCCATTCCACGGGAGCCACACCGTTACAGCGGCCGTACTGCTATGTATGCTAACCTGGGAGTTAGTGAGCCTAAACCATTGCAGGATGATGATTCGCCGCTTACCTATACAATGGAAGGGTATGCGGGAATACCACCTTCGTCCATGATCCCTTATTTCTGGGCGCCCGGCTGGAACTCGGGACAGGCTGTTAATAAATACCAGCATGAAATAGGAGCTGCGCTCAGGGAAGAAAATTCCGGCATCTGTTTATTCGCCAGTAAAACCGGCGCACTCCAATTCTTTAAAGACAGTCCTGAAGCATTTGTTCCCCGGCCCGGCAAGCATTTGCTGCTGCCACAATACCAGTTGTTTGGTTCCGGTGAATGGAGTATGTACAGCGAGGCAATAAGCGAACTGGTTCCTGAGGCGGCGATCATCTTATCAAAAAAAGATGCAGCAGATCTGGGTGCAGTAAACGGAACATTGATCATTATAGAAAAAAATGATTTTCAATATCGTTTACCATTGGTCATCCATGATGAACTGTGCAGCGGAATTGTACTGGCTTCTGCAGGGTTCCACGGAATGCCCGCTCTGCCATGGGGATCATGGGTTAAATTAAACGTATGACGGTTATGCAACATATATGGATTGTGATTGGCGTATTGTTCGTACTGCTCAATATTGCCGCCGGGCTTATTTGGGTAGAGCGCAGGTTATTAGCCCTATGGCAGAACAGGCTTGGTCCCAATCGTGCGGGACCTCTGGGTTTATTTATTGTGCTGGCAGATACACTGAAATTATTTTTTAAGGAAGATTGGATCCCTCCTTTTGCTGATAAAAAGATATTTATACTGGCTCCGGCTATTGTAGTAGGGAGTGTGTTGCTAAGTTTTGTGATCATTCCCTTTGCACCCGGTATTGTTGTGGCAGATCTTAATATCGGGCTATTGTTTTTCCTGGCTATGTCATCCCTGGGTGTTTACAGTATTGTTTTGGGCGGCTGGGCATCCAACAATAAATATGCCCTGCTGGGCGCCTTGCGCGGAGCTTCGCAGATGATCGCCTATGAAGTGTTCATGGGCCTTTCGCTGATGGGTGTGGTAATGCTTACAGGGTCGTTTAATATGGGTGCTATCGTGGAAGCGCAGAAGGACATGTGGTTTATTGTAACGCAACCCGTGGGATTTTTTATTTTCTTTATTGCCGGCATTGCCGAAACACACCGTTTGCCTTTCGACATTCCGGAAGCCGAAAGTGAATTGATAGCCGGCTATCATGCTGAATATTCCGGTATGAAGTTCGGGATGTTTTTTATTGGTGAATACCTGGGCATTACACTCATCTCAGCAATGATGGTGGCTATGTTTTTTGGAGGCTGGCTCGGGCCTTCGTTTCTGCCCCCGCTGGCATGGTTTGCGCTGAAAACTTTTTTCTTTATAGGCGTGTTCATACTGCTCAGGGCCTCACTGCCCCGGCCGCGCTATGATCAGCTGATTGAATATGGATGGAAAATATTACTGCCGGTTGTACTGGCAAACCTGATGATCACGGGCGCCATTGCATTGTGGATGAGAGGAGGCTAAGGGAGTATGAAAATGTGGGAAGTGTGAAAATTTGAAAATGGAGCAGCACAGCCCATGAGGTCTGCAGGATGGCAATGGCAGGGAGGAGAACCTCATAGGTTTATCACAAGAAGAAAGGAAGACGTCAGTAATAATTTAAAATAAGTTCTCCGGGGTGCTGCTGGGCACTCTTCCGGGAGACGGAGTAAAATTATGTTGAGTAATCTTAGAACAATGGGGCTGGTGTTTTTGCACCTGTTTCGTAAAAAAGAAACAATACAGTATCCCGAAGAGAAGATAAAACTGCATCCGAGGTGGCGTGGGCGCATCGTTTTAACGAAAGATCCTGATGGCGGGGAGCGTTGTGTGGCTTGTTATTTATGCGCCGCAGCCTGCCCTGTTGATTGCATTGCTTTGCAGGCAACAGAAGATGAAAACGGACGCAGGTACCCGGAATTTTTTCGGATTAATTTTTCGAGATGTATTTTTTGCGGCTATTGCGAAGAAGCTTGTCCAACCTATGCCATACAACTCACACCGGACTTTGAAATGGGAGAATACAACCGGCAAAACCTTGTATTCGAAAAAGAAGACCTGCTGATCAACAGCCAGGGAAAATACCCCGGTTATAATTTTTACAAAGTGGCGGGCATGGATGCGGGTGTTAAGGAAAAAGGAAAAGGTATCAATGAAGAACCTGCTGTGGATATTAAAAGTCTGTTGCCATAAATACATTACTGAATGCTCACCATATTATGAACCTGCTGTTTTACATATCATCTTTTGTGGCTGTTGCAGCAACCATTATGGCAATCAGCCGTTTTCATCCTGTACATGCCTTATTGTACCTGGTGGTTTCTTTTCTGGCCGCCGCAATGATCTTTTTATCTCTCGGCACGCCTTTTATTGCCGTGCTGGAAGTGATCGTGTATGCCGGGGCCATTATTGTACTGTTTATTTTTGTTGTGATGATGCTCAACCTCGGCAAAGATACGGCTCTGCAGGAAAAGAACTGGCTTCGGCCCAAAGTATGGGCAGGTCCGTCGCTGCTGGTTTTAATATTACTGGTTGAAATGATTGTGCTGCTCCTCAATGCTCAGAATGCCATTATGCATGTAGCCGTAGTTGATCCGCGTAAGGTATCCCTGTCTTTATTCGGCGAATATATTATCGCACTGGAACTGGTTGGGTTTTTACTCATGGCAGGAATTGTAGGCGCTGCACATATCGGAAAGCAAAAGAAAAAAATCCTTCACCGTTTTTTGAAGGAAGAGACGATGGCGCGTGTGGAAATATGAAAATTTGAGCATTTGAAAATGAAGGCATACAAGTGCTGGGCAGCAGAGCGTGATTACTTTAAATAATTACAAACGATGAACGATGAACAATAAACGATAAACAACCAATGCCTCCCTTTACTGTGCATACCGTTTTAATTCTTTCAGCAATACTTTTTGTGTTGGGATTGATTGGTGTGCTCACCCGGAAGAATGTCATTTTTATGCTCATATCGGTGGAAATTATGTTGAATGCCGCAGGGCTCGCTTTTGTGGCAGCAGGCGCGAAGTGGCAGCAGCCAGACGGGCAGGTGATGTTCCTGTTCATACTGGCGATGGCCGCTGCAGAAGTTTCAATAGGACTGGCATTGGTACTGCAGATCTACCACCAGCACAAAACGCTGGATGTTGAAAATATAACAGCATTAAAAGATGAAAATATGACCGAAATGGTGTAGCACAGGCGATGGACTGACAGCGGTACGTATTAATGTGTCTGTCTTCTTTAAATGAATAACTGGTATTTTATGCATCAGTATTTGTTTCTTATACCTGCATTGCCTTTACTGGGGTTTCTTATTTTATCCCTGGCGGGGAAACATTTGCATAAAACAACTATAGCATGGATCGGTGCAGGTACAATATGTGCGGCATCAATCGTTACGATATTGCTGGGAATCGAATTTCTAAAAAATCCTCCTGCTTCAGGCGCTTATACGCAATTGTTATGGAACTGGTTCAGTGCAGGACGGTTGTCCGTTGCCGTTAGCATTACGGCAGACGCTTTGACAATGGTGTTTATTTTCGTTATCACCTTTGTTGGAGCGCTCATTCATATTTATTCCACTGCCTTTATGCGCAGGGACCGCGACTATGCCCGCTTTTTTGCGAGTATGAATTTGTTTGTGTGTTCGATGCTGATTCTGGTGATGGCCGACAACCTTGTACTGTTATACCTGGGATGGGAAGGTGTAGGCCTGTGCAGTTATTTGCTTATTGGTTTCTGGTACGAAACCCCCGCCAATTGTCATGCGGCAAATAAGGCCTTCTATATTACGCGCATCGGTGATACCGCTATGGCTATTGGTTTGTTTTTGCTGTTTAAAGAACTGGGCACATTGCATATTGCTACAATTCTGGAAGAGGCGCCAAAACGTTTTGCATCCGGGGATACGGATATTACCCTTATTGCTCTTTTATTGCTGATGGGTAGTGTTGGTAAATCGGCGCAACTGCCACTGCAAACCTGGCTACCCGATGCCATGGCCGGGCCTTCGCCCGTAAGTGCATTGATTCATGCAGCCACAATGGTAACCGCTGGTGTATATCTTATCGCAAGGATGCATACGGTGTTCCAGCTTTCCCCTGTAGCTATGAACGTTGTTGCGGTAATAGGAGCAGTTACCTTGTTTATTGGAGGTTGCAGTGCTATGGTACAAACAGATATCAAAAGGATACTGGCCTATTCAACCATTAGCCAGATCGGGTATATGTTCCTTGCTTTGGGTGTGGGGGCATGGAGTGCAGCTATTTTTCATTTCTTTACCCATGCTTTTTTTAAAGCCTTACTGTTTCTGGCCGCAGGAGCAGTAATAGAAGCCCTGCACCATGAACATAATATTTTTAAAATGGGCGGACTAAAACACGACATGCGCACTGTATTTCTTACTTTTCTTGCAGGCGCTGCGTCATTGGCAGCGCTGCCGCTGGTTACTGCCGGCTTTTTTAGTAAGGATCCCATATTGTGGTACGCGTGGAGCGCCGAAAATGGCAATCCTTTTTTATGGATGCTGGCAATAGCCGGTGCGTTTATTACGGCTTTTTACAGCACCCGCTTAATGCTTGTTGTTTTTTGGGGCGAAAAGAAGACGCCTGTTGGAGCGCTTCCGGGTAAATGGATGACGGTGCCGCTTGTTATTTTGGCCATAGCTTCGGTTGCGGCCGGTTATATAGAATGGCCCCACAACCTCATGCACCTTACCTTGTTCTCGGATCTGGTGCAAAAAGTATTGCCCGCGGTTGTTCTAAAACAAGGATTGCCGTCGGAATTTATTTTTCAGGGTATTGCCGTTCTTGTAACATTTGCCGGGTTATACACGGGTTATGTTTTGTATTATAGCAACAAGAGGATTCTTGAGGGTTGGCGGCAGTCCGCGCGTATGCTCACAATCAGGAATTTTTTGCTGAAAGGATGGGGCTTTGATGATTTGTATCATGCATGGTTTGTACAGCCCTTTCTTTTCATTACCCGCATCAATAAGAACGACGTATTTGACCGGCTATATACCGGCCTCGCACAGGTTAATATTCGTATGAACCGCCTGCTTTCGCTTACCCAGAATGGTTCATTGCGCTGGTATATTGCCGGTGTGCTGCTCGGTATTTTATTCATCATAAGCATGCAATTGTTATGATACTGGTATGGCTGATTGCGATATTGCTTATTGGAGGTGTATTGTGCTGGCTGCTGGCACAGTGGAACAAAGCGCTTTCCAGGTGGATTGCTTTATGTGCCACTGCCGCAGGGCTTGTAATTGCTGTATGGCTTTGCTTACAATATAAAGATGCTGCAGGGGAAGCCGGTAGCTGGTTCATCAATTACCGGCTTAACTGGATCCCTTCTTTCGGCATCAGTTTTCACCTGGCATTAGACGGCTTAAGCCTGGTGTTGCTGCTCTTAACTTTTTTTCTGGGTATTTTGTCGGTGCTCTGCTCATGGAGTGAGATCAAAGAAAAGCACGGTTTTTATTTTTTTAACCTGCTATGGACCCTCGCGGGCATTTGTGGTGTGTTTGTAGCGATGGATCTCTTCCTGTTCTATTTCTTCTGGGAAGTAATGCTGGTGCCCATGTATTTTTTGATCTCAATATGGGGCGATAGCAACCGACGGTATGCATCCTATAAATTTTTCCTCTTTACTCAGGCAGGTGGTTTGTTGATGCTGCTATCTGTACTGGCTTTGTATTTTATTCACGCGCAACAAACCGGTATATATTCCTTTGATTATTTTGATCTCCTCCATACTTCACCCGAAGCTTCCTCTGCAAAATGGATCATGATGGGATTTCTGATCGCCTTTATGGTTAAACTGCCGGTTGTGCCTTTTCATAACTGGCTGCCCGATGCACATAGTGAAGCCCCAACAGCAGGAAGTTTAATCCTTGCAGGATTATTACTGAAAACGGGCGCTTATGGCATTATCCGTTTTGTGCTCACATTATTTCCCCAGCAGGCACAGGCATTTGCCTGGTGGGCCATGCTCCTGGGCGCCATAGGTATTTTATATGGCGCCTTCCTTGCCTTTGCCCAAACAGATCTGAAACGGTTGATCGCCTACACATCGGTGAGCCATATGGGATTTGTACTGCTGGGCATTTTTGCTTTTAACGAAATAGCCATGCAGGGCGTAATTATGCAAATACTTACGCACGGTATAAGCACCGGCGCTTTGTTTATAATTGCCGGTATGCTTAAAGAAAGATTGCACACCAGGGATATTAACCGGATGGGCGGATTATGGACGGCTATGCCTTTCATGGGTGGGGCTGCAATGGTGTTTACCATGGCCTCCCTGGGCCTGCCCATGCTGGGCAATTTTATCGCGGAGTTCCTCATCCTTATTGGGGCGTTTTCTGTTAACATTGCACTAACGGTGTTGGCCACACTCGGATTGATTTTTTCGGCATGCTATGCTTTGCGGATGATGCAAAAGGTTTTTTTGGGTCCGGTTTCGGTAGCAGCGCCGCTGAAAGATTTAAACGTACGGGAATGGGTAATGATGTCGGCACTAACCATCAGTATTGTTGTATTAGGACTGTTTCCGCAGCCTGTTATAGATATGGTGAAAGGTGTAGTGAGTGGGTTGTTCGTTAGTTGACCGGATAGGCGGTTGAGCGGTTGATTGGTTATTATGCCCTGTATTGGCTGATAGCCGAAAGCTGATGGACAATCGCCGAAACCAATATTATTCATTGTTTATTGCTGAAGTATGAATGAACTTCAATTTGAAGCGCTTCTTCCTTTTATGGTGCTGGCCGCAGCATCAATGACTGTGATACTGCTCATTGCGTTTCGCATGAGCCATACTGTTATACAGGTTGCAGCATTTCTTATGGCATGCTCAGTGATCCTTGCCATGTGGTATGTAAAAGACACGCTGCCCCAAACTATCCCGCCATTGTTTGTGGTAGACGGATTTGGCGCATTGTTTACAGGCATGATCATTTTTTCCATGATGGCAGTAGGCTTGTTTTCTTATGTTTATTTTGAGGAACGGGAAGAGAACCCGAAAGAGTACTATATACTGTTGTTCCTGGCCACCCTGGGCGCTGCGGTGCTTACCATCAGCACCCATTTTATTTCGCTGTTCATAGGGCTCGAAGTGCTGAGCGTAAGTTTATACGCGCTGATCGCCTACCTGCGCAACCGTAATAATGCAGTGGAATCGGGCATGAAATACCTGGTGCTGGCCGCGGTGTCTTCCGCATTTCTTTTGTTTGGTATGGCACTTATATATATGGAAACCGGAAGCATGGAATTTGAGCGCATCGCGCAAAGCATAAAGGAGTCCTCATCATCGGTACTGTTCAATATGGGCTTCGGGATCATGATCGTGGCTATAGGCTTTAAGCTGGCATTGGTACCCTTCCATTTATGGGCGGCCGATGTGTACCAGGGCGCTCCGGCGCCGGTAACAGCCTTCATTGCTACGGTATCTAAAATTGGCGTGTTTGCTGTATTGCTGCGATTTGCGCTATCGGTAAACCTGCAGCAGTACCCGCTTATGATCACCATCTTTTCTGTTATTGCCATGGCCTCTATGATAGTGGGCAACCTGCTGGCATTGCGGCAACAGAATATAAAGCGCCTGATGGGCTACTCATCCATTGCGCATTTTGGCTACCTGCTGGTGGCGTTCCTGCCAGGCAACGCTGCCGGAGTGGAAGCCGCGTCTTTTTACCTGCTTGCTTATTCCATTACTTTATTGGCCGTGTTTGGCGTTGTTTCTGTGCTATCTACCCGCATGAAAGATGCTGAGGAGCTGGCGGTTTACAAAGGGCTGTTTCACAGGCAACCCATCTTAACGGCCGTATTAACCATTAGCCTCCTTTCCCTTGCAGGTATTCCGCTTACAGCCGGATTTATTGCTAAATTTTTTATACTGGCATCGGGTGTTCAGCAAAATTTATGGCTTCCTGTTCTGGTGCTGGTCATAACCAGTGTTATGGGTTTGTATTATTACCTGCGCGTTGTAAGTACCTTATTTGCCGCACCTTCGTCAGCCACCATTGCGGCAAAAAGTCTTCACCCATTCTTCTCTGTCTCTACCTATCTTGCCTTAATTGTAATGATGCTTCTCTTATGCTGGCTGGGTATTTTCCCGGGCAGGGCAGTGGAGGGCATCCGGGAATTTTTGCTGATCCGGTAACCATACTTACCACTTACTACTTAGTACTCACCGCTTCTTTCACCAGCTCATATTCATAGCCTTTTTGCAGCAGGTAATCCTGCAATTTTCTTTTTTTTATAAAAATGTTTTTTTCTCCCTTCAGTTGCTCCCATTTCCTGGTGCTCAACTGTTGCAGCGTTTTTCGGTAATCGGTTTCATCAATTTGCGCCATTGCTTTTTTTATACAATAGCTGCTTACCTGCTTTTCTTTCAGCGCCTGCTCTATTTTCTTTTTGCCCCATTGTTTTATCCTGAACTTACCTCCTGCAAATTGTATGGCAAAGCGTTCTTCGTTCAGGTATCCCTCTTCTATCAACAGCGAAAGCAACAGCTCTGCTTCATTTTTGTATAAGCCCAAATCATACAACTTACCCATAACTTCCTTATGGCTCCGCTCCTGGTAAGCGCAGTAGTACTTTATTTTCGTGAAAGCCTGTTCCTGGGAAACCTTACCGTGTGGTATCATATCAATAAATATCGTGTTGTTGACCGAAGCCGAAAGTTAGTGGATTAGTGGTTGATATTGTTTGAAAAAATAAGGGTAGTTTTATCGGCTTAATTCTATATTTGCCATAATCCTAATTTTAAGCGATTTATGAAGTTTATTGTTTCCTCATCCGCACTGCTAAAGCAGTTACAGCATATCGGCGGCGTTATCAGCGCCAACACCGTATTGCCCATCCTGGAAGATTTTTTATTTGAAATAGACAACAGCAAACTCACCGTGGTGGCTACGGACCTGGAAACAGTAATGAAGATCCATCTTGAAATTGAAGCCCGCGACAGCGGACGCATATGTATTCCGGCAAAAATACTGATAGATTCATTAAAAAATCTTCCTGATCAGCCCCTTACTTTTACGATTGATAAAAATTTTGGAGTAGAAATCACGAGCGACAACGGCAAGTATAAGGTAATGGGCGAAAACCCGGATAATTTTCCCAAAGAGCCGGCAGCAAAAGATACAAATATGTTCACCATGAGTTCAGCTGCTCTGGTAACGGCCATCAACAAAACACTTTTTGCTGTTAGCAATGATGATCTTCGCCCTGCCATGACAGGTGTATTTTTTGAATTGGATCCCAAAGGAATTACGTTTGTGGCTACCGATGCTCACCGCCTTGTGCGCTATCGAAAAACGGATGTAAGCTGCCCTCAGAAAGACAGTTTTATTGTTCCCAAAAAACCATTGAATCTTTTAAAAACCGCACTTCCGGATAACGGGGATGAGCTAAAGGTATCGTATAACAATAATCATCTCTTTATTGATCACGGCGCCACCGAGCTGGTTTGCCGTTTAATTGACGCCCGCTTTCCCGACTATAAAGTAGTGATTCCGGCAGAAAACCCGTATAAAATGACGGTAAGCCGTTCCGATTTCCAGAATGCACTGAGGCGGGTGAGCGTGTTCAGCAACAAGAGCACCAACCAGGTGGCGCTTAGTATTACGGGTGCGGAATTGCAATTGGCTGCCCAGGATATTGATTTTAGCTTTGAGGGCAACGAAAGAATGAACTGCCGCTATGAGGGGGAAGATATACAGATTGCTTTTAACGCAAAATTCCTAATAGAACTGCTTAATGCCACAGACAGCAGCGAAGTGGTAATGGAATTGTCAACGCCTACAAAAGCCGGCATTTTAACCCCGGTAGAAAAAGAGGACAATGAGGAACTGCTGATGCTGGCAATGCCCCTGATGCTGAATCAGTAGCATTTTAACTTTATGGCTTATGAACTTCATTGCGATAAGAAGTTTTGATAATTATATTGACGCCAATATTATACTCGGGAAGCTGCAAAATGAAGGAATAACCTGTTTTTTGCGCGACGAATACACTGTAACGATTGATCCGATACTAACCAATGCTATCGGGGGAATAAAACTAACTGTTCCTGAAGCCGATGCTCAAAAAGCCGCTGATCTGCTGCTGCAGTTCGATAAGGAGAAAAGAAAACATCTCCAATGCCCCAATTGCCACTCGCACAATGTAGAATACATCAGTAACCCTCAGAAATCGGGAAATTGGTTAAGCGCCGTAATTGGTTTTCTTTTTGGCAGCTACGCAGTAAGCATCAAAAAGGTATACCATTGTTTTGCATGCGGTTTCGAGTTTGATGAAATACCAGATGTGTTTTCCCCGTCTTTTTCTTCCAATTGACCTCCAAAAATCTTCGTAACTTTTCTGTATAATCTACCGTAATGAACGATTTTCTTCAATACTGGGAGAATATATCCAGCGCTCACCGGGTGCTGATATTGATGGGGGGAATGATTTTCTTTTGGCTGATCGAAGGTTATTATCCTTTGTTTAGCTTTTCTTTTGAAAGATACCGGCACGCCGGTGTTAACCTTGTTTTTTTAGCCTGCACACTTGTGCTTAACATTATTTTTGGCTATACTACTATTTTGGTATGCCATTGGGTAACTGCACACGAGTTCGGCTTATTGTATTTACTTGATTGGCCGGTATGGTCAAAAATATTAGTAGCGCTTTTATTTCTCGATTTTTTCGGGCAGTATGCCCCGCACTACCTGATGCATAAGGTTAAATGGATGTGGAAATTTCACATGGTGCATCATAGCGATACCAAGGTAGATGTAACCACCGGTACCCGCCATCACCCGGGTGAGTGGCTGTTCCGGGAAACTTCAACTGTAATAGGCGTACTGGTGTTGGGCGTTCCGGTTGGCTATTATTTTCTATACCGTAGTGTTTCTGGTTTATTTACCCATTTTACCCATGCCAATATAAGAGTGCCTTTGTGGCTGGATAAGCCGTTTAGCTGGCTATTTATCACACCAAATGTACATAAGGTGCACCATCATTTTGAGCGGCCGCTTACCGATACCAATTTCGCTAATATTTTTTCGCTGTGGGACCGGCTGTTTGGAACGTTTGCTTACGAAGACCCCAGGAACCTGAAGTATGGATTGGATGTACTCGAAGGCAGCGATGATGAGAACATTGGCTATCAGTTTAGAATACCATTTGACAAAACCATAAAGACAGATTACTAATGATCACCCTATCTTTGAAAAAAAATTGCTCATGAAGATCGTTGCCATGATTCCTGCGCGTTATGCGGCTTCCCGCTTTCCGGGCAAACTGATGAAAATGCTGGGCGATAAAAGTGTTATTCGGCACACCCACGACAATACGGTTGCCACAGGTTTGTTTGATGAGGTTTGGGTAATAACAGACAGCGACATCATTTACAATGAAATAAAAAGGCATGGTGGTAATGCAATGATGAGTGTAAAGGAACATGAATGTGGCAGCGACCGTATTGCCGAAGCCGCTGCGCAAATGGATGTTGACATTATTGTGAACGTGCAGGGCGATACACCGTTTGTTAAACGCAGGCCATTGCAGCAACTCATTGAATTATTTAATGATGAAACGGTGGAAGTGGCCTCAATGATGCGCCCGCTTGCGGAAAAAGAACTGATTGAAAACCCCCATATTGTAAAAGTTGTTACCGATCTTAAAATGAACTCCCTGCTGTTCAGCCGCAATGTTATTCCTTATCCGCGCAACGAGTCCATTGCTATTGTACACTATGAACACATAGGCATATATGCTTTTACGAAGCAGGCATTACTGAAATTTACAAAGTGGCCTGTTACCCCGCTCGAAGATGCCGAGAAAATAGAATGCCTGCGGTTCCTTGAATACGGTATACCACTGCGTATGACCATTGTAGACTATAAAGGAGTTGGCATTGATACACCGGAAGATCTTAAACGGGCTGTGAAATTATTATAATTCACTTTATTCCTGGTTTGTACATGATCGTGGCCTGGCAAGGGCAGGTTATGTTGTATATGATCATGAAAAGTGAGTGTGTAAAAATGAAAGACTTGTTTTACTTAAACATACTGGCTACTTTTTCAAACGGTATTAATTTTTTTTAAATACATAAATAAACGTATGAACTGGGTGATATTGATTATTGCGGGTTTGTTTGAGGTTGGTTTTGCATCGTGTTTAGGCAAGGCAAAGGAATCAACCGGCAGTACAGCTAATTTATGGTATGCAGGTTTTTTTGTATGCCTCGCCATTAGTATGTATTTATTGGTTAAAGCAACGCAAACATTGCCTATTGGTACGGCTTATGCAGTATGGACAGGCATTGGCGCTGTTGGTACGGCTTTGGTTGGCATTTTTGTATTTAAAGAACCTGCTGATTTTTGGCGCGTTTTCTTTATTGCTACGCTTATCGGTTCTATAATCGGGTTAAAAGCCGTGTCAAATTAGTTTTAATTTTTGCAGTAACCGATCAATATGCGTTTTATAGCCAGACAAAAAAGGCTGAAATGCAGCAAAACGAAAAGGAAACCCCGTTGCTTCTCGCAGAGTTCGTTGTAAAGAAAATGAAGCTTCGGTGCTGGTATAAAAAATTTGGTTCTGATGAAGCCATTGTGCAAGATATTCCTGCTCCGGCTGCCCGGGTGTAGGCACCAGAATGGCCTTATGTTCCAGTTGCACCAGGTCCATAACCGAAGTGTACCCGCTGCGGCAAATCACCCACATGGATTGTTCGATGACAGTATTAAGCTCATCTGATGAAAGAAAATCAACCACTTCTGCCCTGGTTACAGTGTTTAAAGCATTGCTGCCGTTCACCACTCCCCGCACCAGTAAAGTCTTGCCGTTGTATGTTTCGAGCTCGTTTAAAACCAACTGTTCAAATATTGTACGGCGCGGTTCGGGTCCCGACAATATGATCACCAGATCATATTTTTTTTTCCCCTCCTTTTTTTTAAATCTTGACAAAGCGCCTATGTATTTTGTATGAGGCGGCAGTACAGAAGGATGTGATAGTTTACCGGCCAAATTCTGCGGTCCTTCAAAATCGGGGATCCAGCATTCATCAAATTTTTTGATATACCTGTAGTTGATTTGTTGAAGTAATTTATCGGCCAGGTTTCCCATGCCTGTTGTAATGTTTACCTGGTGGGTAATAAAAACAGATAGCGCTTTTTTTGAATAAAGTCCATAACGGTTGTCACTTATGATTACATCGAAGTGATGGTCATCCATTACTTTTTTTAACCAATTGTGCTCCCGCTTTATGGAAGCTGCTATTTTGGGAATTTGCTTGGCTATAGTCCATTTGAAATTACTTTTTGTGTTATGATAAAAAATATCATATCCTTTTAAAGACAAAAAAGGCAACTCCGGGAACTCGTTACGAAGAAGCTGTAACCCACTTCCGCCGGCTGCCAGCCACACACAGCAATGCCGGCTAACCAACTCATTTATAACGGGAATGCAACGGGTAGCATGTCCCAGTCCCCAGTCTAAAGGCGCTACTAATATTTTGGGAAAATGCATACCCGTTTCAAATTATAATGAGTATTATTGTTAACGCTTTTAAAAAGCGCCTTACTCTAACAATAATTTAAAGATAATTTAGTTTAAATTTACGCTACATAGCAATCCGGAAGATAATGAAGAAAAGAAGTTATAAAATTTTTTTAGTGTTGTTTCTGCTGATAGCAGTTATGACTGCAGGCTGCGGCATTTTTAAAGGAGGGCAAAAAGGTTGTGGTTGTCCCAGTAAAAAGGGAATGGTAGGTTATTAACAAAACGAGTACACTATCCCATAATTGAAATCCCATAAGTATGAAAACATCCAATCGAGATTTGCTTGTATTATTGAAAGACGAGTCTATGGACAATCAGGCCATAGAACATGAAGTGGAGTTGATAAATGAAATGCTTTTTCATGTGGAATCCCCTGAAACTTTTTGCAGGGCAAACGAAATTATTGATATGAATAAATACAAGGTGCTTCATGACCAGAAGTACCTGGTGCAACTGATGTACCAAAGTGAGCTAAAACCCTTTATTTTCCTTTGTAATAAGAACTGACAAGAGCGTTAACTGCTTTGTTATCCATTTGAAACAGATCGCCCGTTTTTTAAAGGGTTGCATTTATCCGTTATATTTTCTTACGCCAATGACAGGAGTTAATCTTCTTATTTTCCTTCCATCCTGTTGCAGTACTCAAGAGATCCTAATCTTACACGGACCGGAATTTTTGTAGCCTTTTCAATCTGCCATTCTTTTTTACAAAAAACCCATGCATGAACTGTAATATCCTGCCGGCAATGGGCCATGCAGCGCCATATCAGCACGCTGCAAATGCAGTATAAAGGTATGAGATAGTAACGGGCAGATGTTTTGCTTACAGATGCATTTAATATTATCTGTTCCGTGCCTGTAACAATTTTACTATTGCTCCGACAAATATATTTGCAGGTATAACAGAAGCTTGGCTACAGATTCTATACAAGAACAGTTCCTGGAACTCATAAAGGAAAACAATGGCATCATCCATAAGGTATGTCACCTGTATTGCCATTCGACCCAGAACAGGCAGGATCTTTTCCAGGAGATTTTATTGCAGCTCTGGAAGGCTTTCCCAAAGTTCAGGAATGAATCAAAGATCAGTACATGGATGTATCGTATTGCATTAAATACTGCTATCTCAGACTTTCGCAAACAGCAGCGAAGGATCGGCACAGTTGATGGCGCATTACCTGAAAGTGCGGGTTTATATGATCATGATCTCATCGAACAAAAGGAAAGACTGGTAGTGTTGCAACGGGCTGTTAACCACTTATCTGATATTGAAAAAGCGCTGGTGATGTTATACCTGGAAGAAAAGGATTACCACGAGATGGAAGAAGTATTGGGAATTAAACAGGCCAACCTGCGGGTTAAGATGAGTCGTATTAAAGAAAAGCTGCGCAGGCAGGTTGAACAGATGTAAATAACCTAGTGCTATGTAAAACGTGAAACCTGCCAGCCGGCAGGCTGGTGTGAGAAGTGAGACACGCCTCTCACCTTCCTCTCACTTTCACGATGACATACAGACATAATTGACTTGACTTAACACTAGTTCATTTGGTACATTAATAAAAATAAGCCATGGAGTTAGAATATTTAAAAGAAGTGTGGAAGGAGGCGGCGAACCAAAAAGAGATTATCGTTTTGGGCAGGGAGGAGGTATCGGAAATTCCGGCCATTCGTTCTCAAAGCCTTGTTTCAGGAATGAGACGCAATCTTTTTTATGAGTTGGTTATAGTGCTGAGCTGTGTTGTGGCAATAGCCGTGTTTTACTTTATTTCATTTGGCGGGATGCTTAAAGAAGTAAGCTGGGCCTATATTTTGCTGGCTGTTGCCTTTATAATTTATTATTATAAAAAAAACAAATTGCTTAAAGCAATGGGATGTCCTGCATGCATGGTAAAATCCAACCTCCGGCTTCAACTGGTAACGCTTGAAAAATACGTACGGCTTTATTTACTTGCGGGTACGGCTTTGGCCCCGGTTGTGATGCTTTTCTTTTATATTCTTTTTTATTATAAACACATTGTTCTTTTTCCTGCTATGCATGCCAAAGGAGGCGGGATAGGATTTACTTTGTTATATCTGCTGTTTACCAGTATTTTTACCATTGTTTTTTATTTTCTGAATAGATGGTATGTAAACCGCCTGTACGGCCGGCATATACAGAAATTGAAAAGCCTGCTGCAGGAAATGGAAGAATAATTTTTATTACCGGCATAAAAGGATTGAATTATAATGCAAAAACTTCCTGTTTTATTTACTGCTTTTTTTATACAGCATTTTTGTACTCCCGTGGTTACCGCTCAAACTCCCGGGAACAATACGCTGCTATGGGAGATTTCAGGAAATGGCCTCAGTAACGCGTCTTATTTGTATGGTACCATGCATATGATCTGCGCTGAAGATTTTACCATAAGTGAACAGTTGAAGGAAAAGTTTAAAGCTTCCCAAAAAGTTTACCTCGAAATAGACATGGATGATCCTGCAATGAACATAAAAATGATTCAGCTTTCCATGTTGAAAGGAAAAAAACTCAGCGACATTTTTAGTGACAGCGATTATCATAAACTGAATATTTTCTTTCGGGATACCATTGGCATGCCGCTTACTTTGCTAAATACGATGAAGCCCTTTATATTGTTCAGTATTCTTACTCAAAAAAGCCTTCCCTGTTCCGAACAGGAATCGTATGAACTTACATTTATTGAAATGGCGAAAGCACAAAGTAAAGAGGTGCTGGGGCTGGAAACCATTGAAGAGCAAATGAAAATATTTGACGATATGCCCGATAGCCTGCAGGTGCAGATGATAATGCGGTTTGCAGATGAATTTTATGAGCAGAAAAAAGAATTTTTGAAAATGGCTGCAGCTTATAAACGGCAGGATCTGGATGCCATATACCGGCATGTCATGTCTTCTCCGGACATTGCCGGATCGGAAGAAGTGCTTTTGTTTAACCGTAATAAAAAATGGATACCTATTATGGAAAAAGCCATGCAAAAAGAAAAAGTATTTTTTGCGGTAGGCGCCGGACATCTTGGAGGACCCGAAGGCGTAATCAGTCTGTTGAAGGAAAAAGGATATACAGTTAAAGGAATAAGTGAGCGGCAAATACAAAGTACCAAATAGAAAAAACAAGAATCAAACCTATCTTCAGGTTTGCCCACCTTCAAATTTGAAGCCGGAATTCCTGAAGGAAGTTTAACGGTAAATGATAAATTTCTGATTTAAGTTTCCCAAAAAAATGCCGGCGATAGAAATCACCGGCCTGTGCTTACCTCTGAAACCACAAAAAGAAAAAGTTGATGTACGAATTATACCAATAAAACAAAAATATATTCGATTGTTACCCGCAGTAGCTTTATTCAGAAACTATGGGTTTTAATAAAGCTGATTAAGGCTGGCAACCTGCCTGTAGTACATATTAGATTTTAAAAAGAGGGAGATTGGACAAAAAAGAGGAAGTTGGATATTAATTAGGGTAATACCTTATGCGAAAATAAAAGATTACATTAATATTTCAAACAAAAATCGAATATGTTTCTGGGTTTTGTCATTTTCCCCAAACTGCTTTAGTAAGGTTGCTTCTGCAGATTTCAAATGATGCTTATTGCCATAAATCCAGGATGTGCATCATCGTGTCAGGCTTCGGCTTTTTCCATTACCTTTTGAGCAGCAGTCATGGTATTTTCTTTCTTAAGCTGATCCCACCATTTGGGAGCAGTCTTTTTCATAAGCGTGTCTATAGTGCGCATTCCTATTAAATTCCAGGCCCCCTTTATTTTGCCCCCTATTCCCTGATGGAGCGCTCTCAGGCTCATGGCAAAGCCACTGTCTATATATTCCATGTGATGCCAGTATCCGGACGGCATATACAGCGTGTCGCCATGATGTAAAATTACCTCGTATCCCTTTGCTAGTTTTAAAGCCGGAAACTGATCATAATCCGGCATACCATTATGCTCGTAATAACGGGAGAAATCGGCTAAACTTAATACCTCAAAAGGCTTCCTGTATAGTTTATGCTGCTCTTCATAAGGGAAGAGCAACACTCTTTTTCTGCCCACGAATTGTGTATGCATGATTTGTGAAAGATCAATATCAAAATGAAGATGCGTAACAGAAGTAGCCCCTCCCACGAAAAGCATGGGAAACCGTTTAATAAAACCCTTCATAAGATCATCCGGCCATTCAAAATCGTGAGTCAGTTGAGGTGCGTGATCAAAAATATTAAACAGAAAAATACGCCAGCCTGCCGGACCGCTCCGGATCATATCAATGTATTCACCAAAGCTGGTATACTCATCGGCTTTATTTACGGGTGTAAAGGCGTCACCCTTTTTATTGTTAAAAATACCCACGCGTTTATCGCCCACCAACGTTATCAAATAATCCCATGTCCATTTGTGGTATGCAGGCCAATCCTTAGCCATACTCTTTATCACCAAAGGTTTCCCCTGGTCATAGTAGTCCTTTTTAAAATCTTCAGGTGTAATGGTGTCTACTGTTTCAACAGGCTGTAACAGCATATAGACTATATTTTGTACCAGCAAAAATAATTCTTCCGCGCTTATCAGATGTTAAAAGGTTGATAATCCGGAAAATACAAATATGAATGGTAACCCAAAGCAATGCCTTATATTAGATGATGCAAATTTTTACAATCACCAGGGGGTTGCCAACCGTTTTCCCTGCAAATGTTATCTATCATTTTCATACGCTATGAACTATCTTGCTCATGCTTTTTTGTCTTTTGGGCATCCGCAAATATTAGTGGGCAACATGATCAGCGATTTTGTAAAAGGTAAAAAAAAAGACGCTTATCCCGATCTCATAAAAAAAGGGATCATGCTGCACCGCGCTATTGACAGTTTTACCGATCTGCATGAGCGTACCACGTTTGCAAAACAATTTTTCAGGCCACATTACCGCTTGTATTCGGGTGCATTTGTTGATATCGTGTATGATCATTTCCTGGCGAATGACAAGGTTGAATTGAACAACAACCGGTTAATGGAATTTTCACAACAAACCTATGCAATCCTTGATCAGTATAATGCTCAGCTCCCTGAAGATTTCAGCAATATGCTGCCCTATATGAAAAAACATAACTGGTTGTACAATTACCGCTATAGGTGGGGCATACAAAACAGTTTTGGAGGTCTGGTGCACAGAGCCGTTTATTTAACAGAAAGCAAAAGGGCTTTTGAGGTTTTTGAAGATCACTATAATGAGCTGCGTGAATGTTATGATGCTTTTTTCCCAGACGTTAAAAAAATGGCGTGGGAGCATCTTCAATCGCTTCTTTCTGCCTGACAAAAAGGGAAAGCAAGCGGTTATTATTATATTTTCCATAATCCTGCAAACCTGTACATTTGTTCTCTATGAAAAAAATACTTGCCTTTACGCTTGGACTCATGCTTGTAATTTCTGCCGGTGCACAGGAAAATTGGCCGCCGTTAGACAATTCCCCGATGGATATGATCTACCTTCCTGTTGATTATCCTATACTTAAGATCAGGAAATCTGCTCCGCAAATACCCGTGATGAAAATCATATACAGCCGGCCCCAGAAAAAAAACAGAAAGGTATTTGGGGAACTGGTTGAATACGGTACGGTGTGGAGGCTGGGGGCAAATGAAGCTACAGAATTAGACCTTTTTAAAGACGTAAAAATCGCCAATACTACAATCAAAAAAGGAAGATATACCATGTACGCTATCCCTTACGAAGACAAATGGACAATGATTATTAACAAAGACAATGATGTGTGGGGATCGTTTGCTTACGATGCAAAAAAGGACATTCTGCGTACAGACATTAAAACAGAAAAAAATACAGAACCTGTTGAGTCCTTTACCATGATGTTTAAAAAAACCGGCACAGGCGTAAACCTTTTAATTACCTGGGAAGACGTAAAAGTGTCTCTGCCCGTTACATTATAAAAGTTCATGCTTCAGATATGACTCACCCGCCCTGCAATTTATCTATCTACAGCATAAGTACCCTGTTAATTTGTTTGCTGTTTTTCGCCTGCGATACCCGCCCGTCATCTCAGGAAGCAGCAGCAGATACTACTATTTTACCCTTTCCCCGGGCCGAAAATGGCCACAGTATTTCTATGCTGGATAAATCACCCCTGGATATCATATACTATCCTCCGGAATATCCAAAGCTGAAGATGATGGGTAAAATAAAGTCGGGCCCGGCATTGAGAGTGCTATACAGCAGGCCGCAAAAAAACGGCAGAAAAATTTTTGGAACAGTAGTAAAATATGGTGAGCACTGGCGCCTGGGAGCAAATGAGGCTACTGAAATAGAATTTTTTGAGGATGCAATCATACAACAAACAAAAATTCCGAAAGGAAGATATATGCTGTATTGCATACCTCAGCCGGCAGAATGGACGCTTATTCTGAATAGTGATTTATACAGTTGGGGATTGAGGATAGATGATCAGAAAGATATTTTTAAATTCACTGTGCCCGTCTCTCACGTAACCAGCACTATAGAAGCATTTACTATGGAAACTGAAAAAACCAGTGAGGGCGCACTGCTGTGGATTGGATGGGATGATACTAAAGTTTCCCTGCCTATACAATTACCAGCGAAATAATACCATACACTTCCCACATTTCTTTCTATATTTCCATTGCCTTACTGGCATATAACTGAATATATTCACCATTAAAACGCTTGCTATGTTGCGCACAAAAATTGCCGGAATAGGAACGTATGTACCGGAACAGGTTGTGTCCAATGATGATCTGAAAAAATATATGGATACTAATGATGCATGGATACAGGAACGTACCGGCATTAAAGAAAGAAGATATGCAAAACGTACAGGTGAAACAACCACTACCATGGGAGTGGAGGCGGCAAAAAAAGCAATGGAAAGGGCAGGCACAACGGCAAAGGATATTGACTTTATTATCTTTGCTACATTGAGCCCCGACTACTATTTTCCGGGTTGTGGCGTATTGGTTCAGCGGGCGCTTAAAATGAAAGAAATAGGCGCGTTGGACGTTCGTAACCAGTGCAGTGGATTTATATATGCGCTAAGTGTGGGCGACCAGTTCATTAAATCGGGCATGTATAAAAATATTCTGGTAATAGGCAGTGAAAAACATTCTTTCGGGCTGGATTTCAGCACAAGGGGACGAAACGTGTCTGTTATTTTTGGAGATGGCGCCGGTGCTGTAGTGTTACAACCTTCGGAAAACGATAAGCAGGGAATATTAAGCACACATCTGCACAGCGATGGGGAAAATGCCGAACTATTGGCCATGTATAATCCGGGTACGCATGCCAATCACTGGACAGAAAAGCAACTGGCAGATTTTGATGATGCCGAAATAGCAGAAATGTTCATGAGCCATAACATGATTGATAATGCGCAGAATTTCCCTTTTATGGATGGCCCATCCGTATTTAAAAAAGCGGTTGTAAAAATGCCCGAAGTGATTATGGAAGCGCTAACAGCCAATCAACTTACACCCGCTGATATTGATATGCTGATTCCGCACCAGGCCAATTTACGCATCAGCCAGTTTGTTCAGCAGCAATTAGGGCTAAGAGACGACCAGGTGTACAATAATATCCAGCAATATGGCAATACTACTGCCGCTTCTATTCCGATCGCCTGGTGCGAAGCCTGGGAAAAAGGAAAAATAAAGGAAGGCGACCTGGTTTGTCTCGCCTCGTTTGGAAGTGGCTTTACCTGGGGCAGTGCATTACTGAGATGGTGATTTCTTTGTATTTTTTTTGCCGGGTAAAACTTCTATTACATCTGCATCTCCATCCAGGTTATTCATTTGTAACAGCACCCACGGATAGCGAACGGCTACAAAGCGTGATAAAGGCTTTACCGTATACCGCACAGGGTTAGGCAATGATGACGCGATCATAGCGGATTCACTCCTGGTAAGCTTAGCGGCAGGTTTTTTAAAATAATGCTGCGCCGCTGCTTCAATGCCAAATATGCCCTTACCCATTTCAACAACATTAAGATAAACCTCCAGTATGCGTTCCTTTCCCCATATCCATTCGATCATAAAAGTGAAATACATTTCCAGCCCCTTGCGGATCCAGTTTCGGCTCTGCCATAAAAAAACGTTCTTGGCTACCTGCTGGCTAATGGTGGATGCTCCCACGATCCTGTTCTTTTTTTTCTGGTTCTTTTCAATCGCTTTTTGAATGCTTTTCCAGTCAAATCCATTGTGATCCGGAAAAAGCTGGTCTTCCGAAGCAATAACGGCTAAACCGGCATATGAAGATATTTGATCAGCAGCAACATAGTCCCTTGAGAGGCCGTTGCCACTCAGTAAACTCCCAAGCTGGGTAAGCGTTACCGGGGGATTGATCCATTTCAAAATGATAATGTATACAAATTGTAAAATGAAAAGGATCAGGAACAGTCTTTTACAAAAGCGCCAAACGCTGGCAAAGAAATTTTTCACAACTGTAAAATAATAAGGCTGCAAAATAAAGCAAATGCTTTAGCCTTACATGTTATTTCTGCGGTGAAGACATCTTTATATATTCCATTTTGTATTTTTTTCCTACGGGGTAATAATATTTCCTCAGCTTATGCATTGTGAAACCCAATATTGCCACACCGCCTGAAATAGCGATGGTTGAAGGATAAATTTTCTTTTTTTGTATGAGTCCGTTAAAAGTATGCAGGAAAGCATAGCCCCCGCCGCCGATCATGAACAATGTACCATTGCGTATAAATTCAAATCCGTTTGCTGGTTTGGGTATGGCAGCTATTTCTTTATAATGAAACCGCAGATCATAGTGACCAATGGTGTCCCGCACACTTGTACCCCACAGCGTAGGAGACATTCTAATGTCATACTGTATCATGTATATGGTGTCGTTATAAATCTTTTCGATTGCTCCATTTACAAAGGACCCGTTAAGGTGAACAAATTCAATCGGCATTCCTTTAAAATAGGCTTTGATTGTGCGATCTTTTTTCCGGAAGGATAAAAAATCACTCTGCTGGGAGAATGAAAAAAGAGAAATGAAAAAGCATGCCGGCAGCAGTAAAAGTTTACGCATGAAATAAATTTATATTTTATAGCTGAGGCTTTTTGACCAGACACCCTGTAACCTGCACCCTGTAAACTTAATGCACCTTATCGCTCCAAAAAATTATGCCGTATATAAGGGCAAAGGCGAACCCGATCAGGATACCCCCCGAAATTTTAGTGATCAATGAAATGTTGTGTACGGTTAACCTCTTGCGCAGGCTGCCCGCCAGCAATACTTTTGCCGCATCTGCCAGTATATTGAATAATATGCATGTGGTAAAAATTATGATGCGCTGCTGAACTGTGTGGGTAACCGCAAAGGCAGTAGCGTTCACGAGCCAAAAAATAATAACGCTTGGATTGAGGGTGTTGATCAGAAACCCGGACAGAAAGATCTGGGTATGATCCTTCCTGTCTAATTTAACTTCCAGCCCGCCACCGTTTGTCCTGATCTTAATTTTTTTAAAAAAAAGATAATATATGCCCATGGCCAGCAAAAACGAACTTCCGGTATAGCCGATCAGCTTTTTATATTCCAGCAATTCCTTTACCAATTCGGTAAAGGCATTGCTTAATATTACCAGAACAATGTCACTTATCCATACCCCTGCCACAAAACTAAAACCACCTTCATGACCATTGTAAATACTTTGTTTGATTATAGTAAAAATAACCGGACCTACAGATAAGGCTAAAATTAACCCCAAAGCCAATCCTTTCAAAAGGGCCTCAATCATGATTTATCTTTTAGATTCATCAATTTGAAGGTATAAATGTAAGAAACCATCGTTAACCGTTTTTGTAAAAAACCGTTAACTAAAAGCCAGAACGATCGTTTATATGGTTGCAGAAGTAATAAATTGCTGCCATTCTTCCAGCATCTTTCCTTTCATAACCCTGGGAAACTTGTGCTGCCCGCCCAGCTTGCCCTTTTGCTGCATAAACGTCATAAAGTTTTTTTCAGACAAAACAGTCAGCAACACCTCCTTCAATGCGCTCCTTCTTTCAACAGCATAATCATCATTCAGGTCTTTCAGATTATTGTCTATAGCCACACGCAGCTTTTCTGCATCTACAGCATCGTTACAGGCAACATACCAGTGATGTGCAAAAAATGATTCATAGGGAATGCCCGCCACCGTAAATTCGGGAATAGAAATATTCATTTGCTGCCCCGCCAGCTGAATGGCTTTATTCATATTATCAACACTCAGGTGCTCCCCTACCAGGCTTAGGAAATGTTTTGTTCTTCCGGTAATAATTATCTCCGATCTTTTTTTATCTGTGAACCTTACAGTGTCTCCAATAAGATATCTCCAAGCCCCCGCGGAAGTGCTCAGTAAAATAGCATAATCCTTTTCTTCTTCCACTTCATCCAAAAGCAATGCCTGTGCACTGGCTTTAATATTCCCTTCGGGGTCGAAATTTTGATTATTGAAAGGAACGAATTCAAGAAAGATATGCTCATTGGTGCTTAATTTCATGCCCTTTCCATTCTGCCTGTCCTGGTAAGCGACAAAACCTTCTGAGGCAAGGTACGTTTCAATATAGGTAAGCGGTTTACCCAGCAATTTTTCAAACCCCTTTTTATATGGATTAAATGCTACACCACCGTGTACATAAAAAGCAAGATTGGGCCATATTTCATGTATGTTCTTCAGGTGATACCTTTCTATAATCATCTCCATACACATCTGGATCCATGCCGGAACACCTACCACAAATCCTATATCCCAGTGAGGCGCCTGCTCAACTACCTCATCCAGTTTGGTATTCCAGTCTTTGGTACGTGCAATTTTTTTCCCGGGTTTATAAAAAGGAGTAAACCAGAAAGGAACTTTTTTTGCCGTAATCCCACTCAGGTCGCCCGAATAGTAGCCGGGTCCTTTTTGCAGATCTGTACTTCCCCCCAGCATGAGCCAGCCTTTGCGAATAGACCGCACAGGTATATTTTCGTAATTGCGCAGCGTAAGCATTTGCTTGATCATTACAATACGGTTGCCCCGCATCAGATCATTGGTAATGGGTATATATTTACTGGCAGATCCCGAAGTGCCGGAGCTAAGTGCAAAAAATTCAATTTTCCCGGGCCAGCATACATCGGGAATACCGTCTAATGTACGGTGCCACCACTCCCTGTAGATGCTGTCATAATCAAAAACAGGAACACGTTGTTGAAACATCTTCTCAGGATGCTTGTGCAGCAATATTTCATCAAAATGATAGGTTTGACCAAACTCGGTGTATCTTGCTTTTTTTAATAATTTTTTTAAAACACGGCCCTGTTGCCGCTGTTGCGGTCCCGCGTGCAATTTTAATGTTCTTGCAATTGTTTTAGGAATCGGTATTTCAATAAGCCCCATTGAATAGAGATGGGTTAAATGATATTTTGTTAACGGGCAAATGTATGACACTAGTTTGTATGTGCCTAAATTCCTGTAGCTTTTGACGCTGTAAGCGCTGCAAATTTAGTTTTTTGTACTCCCCTGAGCTCCTAAAGTATAAACTTCAAATAATAATAAATATTTTATTGCGTGTTCTGTACAATGTCTTTCATTGCCGCATAAACAGCTCCCCGGCTATGCCTTTACTCCCCCGGGCATGTATTCCAACCGTTATTCCCGTGCTGTTCAGCCGTTCTAGTAACCTTATTATTTCCCCGAACGCGTATTTCCCTTCACAAATAACAATGTTTTTAATATTGTCTTTTTTTAATATGACGGCCATGTTACTGTGGTTTCCCGCGGTATTTTGCTCCATCGGCAAAAGATCAGTTTGACAGTTCTTCCCGCTATTTGTATTGTTTATCAATGCCAATACCTCTTTATAATCCTCCTCTTCACCTATAACAAGTACCCGTATTGGACTTCCCTGGTTTTGTATTTTATTAAATTGCTTTTTAACTATGTTTGCGTTATTTTTTATCCAGTACAGCAAACCCGCTATAGCTGCCCTCATCCATATGGCTACTTGTATGCAAACATTATATAAAACGCCGCTGCGCGTGCCATAATGTTTATTAGCAAAAACACGCATGGCCTGGTAAAATATGCGCACAAAACGTATGTTTTTCTGAGGAGTACTTTTTCCCTTGAAATGAAGTATGGTTACTCCGGGATAATAATAATTTCTATATCCTTTCATTTGAATCCGGTAGCTCAGATCAATATCCTCGCCATACATAAAAAAAGCTTCATCAAAGCCACCGGTAATATCCAGTACAGCTTTCTTTATCATCATAAAAGCGCCTGCAAGTACATCTGCTTCATGAACCTGATGTTCGCTTAAGTTGCCCAGATAGTATTTTGCAAAGGTTCCGGAATGTGGAAATAAACGGGCAACCCCGGTAAGCTTAAAAAAAGAAGTTGCCGGGGAAGGGAAAGCCCTTTTGCTTTCCTTTAAAAAATGGCCCGATTCGTTAATCATACGCACACCCAGGGCGCCGGCTTGCGGGTGTGATTTTAAAAAATCAATACATTTTTCAAAGCAGTCTTCACCAACAATGGTATCTGGGTTTAAAAAAAGAATATGCTCCCCTTTGGAATGCATTAAGCCCAAATTACAAGCTTTTGCAAAACCCAGGTTTTCGCTAAGCCAATAAAATTGCACCTGTGTGAAAGCCTCTTCCAGATAATCGCGGCTGCCGTCTGCAGAATGATTGTCAACCACTATTACTTCCATATTAATATGTTTCCCCGCCTTGTAAACAGAGTAGAGACATTGCTCAAGAAAGTATTTTACATTGTAGTTAACGATAATTACAGAAAGCACTATAATAGTAGATTAAAGCAGCGAATTAATAAATTTTAAAGGAGGCCGCAAAATCTTATCTGCAGGGCGAATATTCAGACAAACTCATGACGTAAATTTTTGCCTGAGCAAATACATGTTGAACTAACTTTGCCAAGTTTCATTTAAATAGAGAATAATGGCTACAAAAACAGAAGTATTACAGGAAGTAGTGATCAAATTTGCAGGAGACAGTGGAGATGGTATGCAGCTTACGGGGAGTCAGTTTACTAATAATACTGCCCTGTTGGGTATAGATTTAGCTACTTTCCCCGATTTCCCTGCTGAAATTCGCGCTCCTCAGGGAACCTTACCCGGCGTGAGCGGATACCAGTTGCGTTTTTCAAGTGATATGGTGTATACGCCCGGCGATGAATGCGATGTGCTGGTGGCGATGAATGCCGCAGCTTTGAAAGTAAATTTGAAGTCGCTGAAAAAAGGAGGAAGGATAATTGCCAATACTGATGGTTTCGATGTTAAAAATCTCAGGCTGGCCAATTATCCCGATGGTATCAATCCCTTAGAAGACGATAGCCTCAGCAGTTATGAGGTGATAAAAATGGATGTTACCAAAATGACCCGTGAGGCATTGAAGGATATTACCATGGGTACAAAGGAAAAAGACAGGGCAAAGAATATGTTTGTGCTGGGCTTTTTATACTGGATGTACAACCGCAACTTAGATAATACAATTCAGTTCATCGGGGAAAAATTTGGAAAGAAACCCGAAATATTTGAGAGCAATATAAAAGTGCTTAAAGCCGGATACAATTATGGCGATACCACGGAGGCTTTTAGTACTACTTATACAGTAGCTAAAGCTCGCATGGAAAGCGGTACTTACCGCTCCATTATGGGTAACCAGGCACTCACATACGGACTGATCGCTTTTTCACAAAAAACCGGGCTGCCTTTATTCCTGGGCTCTTATCCTATTACACCGGCTTCCGATATTTTGCATGAACTCAGCCGACATAAATCATTTGGTATACGTACTTTCCAGGCCGAAGATGAAATTGCAGGAATTTCCGCCGCCATTGGGGCGGCATATGGTGGAAGCCTGGGGGTTACTACCACTTCGGGTCCGGGGATGGCTTTAAAAACCGAAGCAATGGGACTGGCTGTGATGCTTGAAATTCCCCTGGTTATAATAGATGTTCAACGCGGAGGACCTTCTACCGGCTTACCTACCAAAACAGAGCAAAGTGATTTATTGCAGGCATATTATGGGAGAAACGGGGAATGTCCCATGCCTGTTGTTGCTGCTTCTTCGCCACATGATTGTTTCAACGCAATATATGAAGCCTGCCGTATTTCGGTGCAGCATATGACTCCTATCATTTTTTTAAGTGACGGTTATATTGCCAACGGAGCCGAGCCCTGGCGCTTCCCCCAAACTGTAGACTTACCGGAAGTACCGGTTCATTTTAAAACAGAACTGGGACATGGAGAAGAAAAATATCATCCTTATCTGCGCGATGAAAAACTGGTTCGCTCATGGGTAGTACCGGGTACACCTGGGCTGGAGCACCGTATTGGCGGTATTGAAAAGCAAAATATCACAGGAAATGTAAGCTATGATCCTGAAAATCATCAGTTAATGGTAAAAATCAGGGAAGAAAAGGTAGATAAGATAGCCGCGGATATTCCTGAACAACGATTAGACAGCGGTGCGGAAAAAGGAAAATTGCTGGTGATTGGCTGGGGCTCTACTTACGGAGTTATAAAAAGCGCCGTTGCTGAGCTGAAATTTCAGGGATATGAAGTTTCCCATGCGCATATCCGCTATTTACGGCCTTTTCCACGCAATCTGGGGGATATCATTAAAAATTTTGAACAGGTGCTTATTCCTGAGATCAATAATGGCCAGCTTATTAAAATTATACGCGACAAATACCTGGTAGACGCCAAAGCCTATAATAAAATTATGGGTATACCTATTACCAAAGGCGAATTAACAGAAGTGATGAAGAAAATGCTGGCTTAGCCTGCAACTGGTTTTGAGCTTTGCCGTTTATGGTTGTTCACGATCATTTTAAAAATCTTACCGGGTCTTGTCTGTTTGCTTATTCAAATTCCTTTTTCTATATGCTTCAAGAAGTGGAAAAGCAATAGCAAACCATGCCGTATATTTCTCCGGATCTGCTTCCAGTTCTTTCCGGATCACGTCCATTGATTTATAACAGAACGCACTTACTTCCGAAGGGTCAGGCCGAATTTCTCCATTATATTCACCAATAAATACGTGGTCAAACTCATTTTCTGTAAGGCCATTATCAAATCCGGCTTTATATATGAAATCAAATGCTTTCTGCAAAGGCACAACAAAACCAAGTTCCTCTTTTAACCGCCTTTGAGCACCGGCCAGAGTGGTTTCACCTGGTATGGGATGGCTGCAACATGCATTTGTCCACAAGCCCGCGCTATGATATTTATTCCGCGCCCGCTGCTGCAACAACATTTCTCCTTTATTATTAAAAATAAATACACTGAAGGCCCTGTGCAGGAGTGCCTTGCGGTGTGCGTCCATTTTTCCCATTGTACCCACCTGTTCGTCTCTTTCATTTACCAAAATAATATCGTGCACGGGGTTGTTCACTTCAATATTTTTAAGGATTTAACGCCTGATTGCAAACCTATGTCATTTAAATTTTACTTTGATGTAACTTTTACGCCGTTTAACCGTATTATAAACAAAATCACACATCAGAGAGGTAATTTTAAGGGAATTTAACTGACTGTATGACCGAAAGAGAGTATAATGAATGTGTTAACTGCTATGCAGACAATGTATACAGGTTTATCCTGAAAAATCTGAGGCATGAAGAAGATGCCCGGGATGTAGTACAAACGGCATTTGAAAAGCTGTGGCGAAACAGGACTGAAGTGCAGTATGAAAAAAGCAAATCATATTTGTTTACTGTGGCCTATAATCAAATGATTGATCACATCAGGAAAGGGAAACGCGTAAGTTTTAAAGAAGATTTCAGGGAAGATGCTGGTATTGCGCAGCCAAAGCACAGCGTAAGAAAAATACTGGAGGAAGCCCTGGCAAGATTGAACGAAACCCAGCGTTCATTGGTAATGCTGAAAGATTATGAAGGCTATTCGTACGAAGAAATTGGCAAAATAACAGGACTGAGTGAAAGCCAGGTAAAAGTATACCTCCATCGTGCAAGATTGCAATTAAAAGAATACCTGGTGAAGATTGAAAATGTGATATAAGTGGTAAGTGGTAAGTGATAAGAAAAAAATTAAACATGGAAATTAACAGGCATAATTACGAAATGTTCTTTCTGCTGTATGCGGATAATGAACTGGATGTGGAAGAGTGTAAGGTGGTGGAAGCCTTTGTTGCCCTCCATACCGATCTGAAGGAGGAATTACGATCCCTTATGCGAACCCGGCTCTCTGCCGGTGAAACAATACCCTTTTTGCATAAAGCAGCCTTATATAAATCTGCTTCTTCTGTAATAACGCCATACAATTGTGAAGAATATTTTTTGCTGTATGCAGACAATGAGCTCAATGAAGCCGAACAAAAGGAGGTAGAAGACTTCATTGCTCAGCACCCGCAAAGGAAAGCTGAACTCACTTTGATACAACGTGTAAAATTGCAACCCGATATAGCAATTGCATTTGCGGATAAACATTCATTGCACCGTACGGAAAAAACAACTGCACGCGTATTTTCATTTCAATGGAGACGAATGGTTGCGGCGGCTTCCATTGTAGCGATAGGCAGTTGGATATGGATGAATGCCGGCAATGTTGTTCCGCGCCAGGGAAAAGAACGGCCCTTAGCAGTAGAAGAGCGGTTAACACCCCGGGAGCCCACTCAAAATGAAAGTAAAGGAGCAAACGAAGCCACACCTTTAATTGAAATAAAAGGATCTGACGGGCAGTTGGCTGCAGCAGAAAAAGATCAACCGGTTAATAAAAATGTATTGGCGCCTTACAAAGAACAAAAGAACAGCAATGGTTCATTGAACAGGCTACGGGTGCAAACAAACAATATTACAGGTGCTGAACAAATAAAAGAGTCTGTGGCTGTTGAGTATGAGCCTGCTTCCTTTGACCAGGCTGCAAAACTTGTTGCACATGTTCCGCTGGCCATTAAAAAGAAAAGGATGATCAAAAGCACCGCTGTTGTTTCAGAAGAAGTGAAACCACTGATCCTTGACCAGGCTGCCTTTCAGCACAAAGACAATGAAATGATGCATGAAGCGATAACCCAAACAGACGAAGGCATCACATTTTTAGATACAGATAACACAGAAAAGAGATCAAAAGGAATGTTTCGTGGATTATTAAGAAAGGCATCCCGCTTTGTTGATCACGTAACAAATTCCGGCATCAACGATGAAAAGCAATCTGTTGTACGGGTTGCCAGTTTTGAAATTACCAGAAAATAACAAACTCATCCATTTTAAACCACAAAAATGAAAAAAGTACATCTAATGATGATGGGCGGCGTTTTGCTATGCCTTACAGGAATGGCACAAACAGATACTACGCTACAGGAAAAATCCACTGCCGATACCTTACGGGTAGGCTCTATTATTATTATTAAAAACGGGAAAGAAGATAAAAGTGAAGATACCCGTCACAAAGAGTGGAATACACACAGAAGCCGTTGGAAAAACAAAGTGTCTACCAATTGGTTTGTTGTGGACCTGGGTTTTGCCAATCATGATGATAAAACAAATTACGGTACAATAGAGGCCCAATCTTTTGTGCATGGCTCCACACTGGCACACCCCGCGGGAGAAAGTGATTTTAATGTAAAGACGGGGTCCTTCAACCTTAATGTCTGGCTTTTTATGCAGCGCATGAGTCTGTACAAACAAGTAGTTAACCTTAAATATGGTGCGGGAATAGAATTGTATAAATATTACTACAAATCTGACATCCGGTATATTGAGGCGCCCAATCCTTATGTGGAAAGGCAGAATATTACTTTTAAAAGAAATAAACTGGCTTTTGATTATGTAACTGTACCTCTAATGCTAAATATTAACCCTAATCCGGGGCATAAAAATGGTGGATTGAATATTAGCGTAGGCGCAAGCGCCAGTTATTTGTATGGTGCAAGAAATAAACAAAAGAGCGATGACCTGGGCAAGCAGAAATTTGCAGGCGACTTTAACCTCGAAAGGTGGAAACTCGCCTATATTGCAGAACTGGGATTGGGCCCCGTACGCCTCTATGGCTCGTACGCCATTACTCCTTTACACCAGTATGGGGTAGATCAGCATCCTTACGCAGTGGGTGTGCGTTTTAGCAGTTGGTAAAATTTTAGGTTATACCGTTTCTCCTGTTGTTTGATCACCTCCTGAATGAGCAGGAGGTTTTTTTGTGGCAGGCAGTTAATTTGGGTGCATGGGATTCAAAATCATGCGCAATAAAATATTTCTTTATTTTTGGCATCGTCATTCCATCACAGCAACTATTCGTATATATTAACTGTAAACCGAAAAACCAATTTATATGAAACATCTCCTACTTCCCCTCGCAATTTTGATCGTTTGCGCCGGCTTTACCTCCTGTGTATCCAAGAAAAAATTCACCGAGGCTACCAATGCCATTAATGCATTACAACGGGATAGTCTCCGTTTTGAAAATGATCTTTCGGCTCTGCGTAAAAGCCTGAGAGAAAGCGGGCAGCAAAATGAATCTTTAAAAAAGGAACTTAATGATATTGCTTCCGCCAAAAGCTTAAAAGAGCAGGAACTGACCAATGCACAGAAACTCCTTACCAGTACCAAAGAACAATTGAGCCACACTACACTTACTATTGAAGAACAGCAAAAAAGATTGGAAGCTTTGCAAAAGCTCATTGATCAGCAGCGCAGTGTGGTTGAAAACCTGCGGCGAACCATTAACAATGCGCTGGGTCAGTACAAAGCCGAAGATCTTGATGTATTTGTAAAGGATGGTAAGGTATATGTTTCGCTGCAGGAAAACCTGCTTTTTAAATCGGGCAGCGCGGTAGTAGGTAAAAATGGCCAGGAGGCATTGGGTAAAATAGCCCAGGTGCTGAACACCGATCCTAAAATACAGATCGTTGTAGAAGGGCATACCGATAGCATTCCCATTCGTAAAACATTTGAAGACAACTGGGCATTAAGTACAGCAAGAGCTGTTTCCATTGTTCGCATCTTAACCAAAGATTACCAGGTTGATCCAGCAAGAGTGGTGGCATCAGGACACAGTTATTTTGACCCGCGCGATACCAACGCCACACCCGAAGGCAGGGCGCTTAACCGCCGCACAGAAATCATTCTTTCGCCGAACTTAGACGAATTGTACAGGCTGATGGAATAATATAAACCCTTCCGGATAAGTGATGATAGAAAGCGGCGCCTGTAACTCATGTGTCGCTTTTTTTTTATGGATATTGAACTCAGATTAGCCGGCTGCAATCTTCCTGAATTTACAATTGTGTAGTTTTTTTTCGCAGGCGGGTGGTGACACCCGCCTGTAAAGTCCGCTACCGGTCGGTGTCTCACCGACCGGAAAGTGGTGCATAAGCGAAAATTTGCAATGCACCCGATTAACAGGCCGCAATCTTCCTGTATTGAATTTACAATTGTGTAGTTTTGATAAGCGAACAATATATGAAAAGACCAATTCCATTATGGCAGAAAAGAAATTACAAAACCAGGTTGCTATTATAACCGGAGCCAGTTCCGGAATTGGCGCCGGTACAGCTAAGGCACTGGCGGCAGCAGGAGCAACAGTAGTAGTAAACCATCCTGTAGCTGCCACTAAAGATGCCGCGGAAATGGTACTTGCCGGCATTAAAGCAGCAGGCGGCGAAGGCATTGTATTTCAATGCGATGTTAGCCAGGAAGAAGAAGTTCAAAAAATGTTTGATGAAACGATAGCCCGGTTTGGCGCCGTTGATATAGTAATAAACAATGCTGGCTTACAACGTGATGCGGCTTTTGACGAAATGACGCTGGAGCAATGGAATACGGTGCTGAGTGTAAACCTCACCGGACAGTTTCTTTGTGCAAGAGCCGCTATCCGTGAATTTTTGAAAAGAGGGGTCGTCCCTCAAAAGTCTAAAGCTGCCGGCAAAATCATTTGCATGAGCAGCGTACACGAAGTAATTCCATGGGCCGGACATGCCAATTACGCCGCGAGCAAAGGAGGGATCATGCTGATGATGAAAAGCATTGCCCAGGAATTTGCTCCCCGAAAAATCCGGATCAACAGCATCGCCCCGGGAGCCATTAAAACACCAATAAATCACGATGCATGGGCTACACCGCAGGCGGAAGAAAAACTGCTGCAATTAATACCCTATCAAAGGGTAGGTGTGGTGGAAGATATTGCAGCGGCTGCTGTATGGTTAGCCAGCGACGACTCCGATTATGTGAACGGTACCACTTTATTTGTTGACGGTGGCATGACCCTGTACCCGGGGTTCAGTGAAAACGGGTAAATGATATAGTGGCAGCTAATAAAAATTAAAAACCGTTTCAGCAATAAACGGGTTTTATTAAGAACAATTCAGGTTATTGATTCTTTTTATTGGGTGATATGAATATAGAACAGGAACGGCTTTTAAAAAAGGGCTGGAAAACATGGGGGCCTTATGTATCGGAACGACAATGGGGAACGGTGAGAGAGGATTATAGTTCCAATGGTGACGCCTGGCAGTTCACTACCCATGATAAGGCCAGAAGTATAGCCTGGCGCTGGGGCGAGGAGGGATTGGGTGGTATTTGTGATGACAGGCAATTGCTCTGTTTTGCTCCGGCATTTTGGAATGGGAAGGACCCCATTATTAAGGAACGTTTATTTGGTCTGTCTAATGCCGAAGGCAATCATGGAGAAGATGTAAAAGAATTGTATTACTATCTTGATGCTACACCCACCCATTCTTACATGAAAATGCTGTATAAGTATCCGCAGGCGGAATTTCCTTACCAGCAACTCGTTGGGGAAAATAGAAACAGAACCCGGCTGCAGCCAGAGTTTGAATTAATGGCTACAGGCATTTTTAATACCGATGCTTATTTTGATATTTTTATTGAGTACGCCAAGGTGGATACTGATGATATCCTTATTCAATTAACCATATGCAATCGTTCCTCCCAACCGGCGGCACTCCATGTTTTGCCTACGCTTTGGTTTCGCAATACCTGGTCGTGGGGTTACGATAATAAAAAGCCATCGCTTTCCGCTGATGATAACGGAGCCATTGCTGTACAACACACCCGTATGAAACCATTTCGCTTGTATTATCAAAAGGCGAATGAACTTTTATTTTGCGAGAATGAAACGAATACCAAAAAATTGTATGGTTACGATGACGGGAAAAAATATTGCAAAGATGGCATTAATGATTTTATCGTTCATCGTCTTCCAACAGTTAATGGTACCAACACGGGCACAAAAGCCGCGATCCATTATGATATCACAGTAGAGGGCAATCAATGCCATGTTATTAAACTGCGCCTGGTGGCCGGGGAGGTTGATAATGCTTTATCCAATTTTGATGAACTGTTTCAGCAACGTTTGCAGGAAGCAAATAATTTCTATAGCGACCTTCAAAGCAATATCAGTTCCGAAGATGAGAAGAATGTACAGCGCCAGGCATTGGCAGGTATGCTATGGAGTAAGCAGTTTTATTATTATGATGTTGGGCAATGGTTGAAAGGCGACCCTGCCGGCCCATTGCCTCCCGCGGAAAGACTTGAGGGAAGAAATAACGAATGGAAACATTTGAACAATGCCGATATCATTTCTATGCCCGATAAGTGGGAATATCCCTGGTATGCAGCGTGGGACCTCGCTTTTCATTGTATTACCCTGGCAATGGTAGACGCGGCTTTCGCAAAAAAGCAACTGCTGCTGCTAACACACGAATGGTATATTCATCCCAATGGGCAGTTGCCTGCTTATGAGTGGGCATTAGGAGATGTTAATCCTCCCGTGCACGCCTGGGCAACCTACAGGGTGTACGAAATGGATAAAAAAAATAATGGCGGCAAGGGTGATACGGCCTTTTTAGAAACGGTTTTTCATAAGCTGATGCTCAATTTTACCTGGTGGGTAAACCGCAAAGACGAAACCGGAAATAATATTTTTGAAGGTGGTTTTCTGGGCATGGATAATATCGGTGTATTTAACCGTAATCAAAAATTTCCCGGTGGAACCATTCTGGAACAATCGGACGGAACCAGTTGGATGGCGGCCTATAGCTTAAACCTGATGCGGATTGCGCTGGAACTTGCTGAAACCAATCCCGTTTACCAGGATATGGCAACGAAATTTTTTGAGCATTTCATGTATATCGCCGGCGCTATGTCTGTTATGGGTGAAAATGCAGGTGGCTTATGGGATGAAGATGACGAATTTTATTATGACGAGTTAAAAATACCGGGAGGAAAAGAAATTAAACTGAAGGTAAGATCAATGGTTGGGCTCATCCCTTTATTTGTAGTGGAAATATTACATGAAACCATACTCGAAAAACAAACCAAATTTACAGGGCATCTGAATTGGTTTTTGAAACACCGCCCCGAACTTGCTACCCTGGTTTCGCGATGGAATGAAAAAGGAGACAATGAGATGCACCTGCTTTCTTTGTTGCGGGAGCACCGCATGAAAAGAATTTTATACCGCATGCTTGATGAGATGGAGTTTCTGAGTCCATATGGCATCCGGTCGCTGTCTAAATTTCATGATCAGCATCCCTATACAATAACCAATGGTGAAGGAACGTATAACATGCAATATGCCCCTGCCGAATCGCCTGTTCCGGTTTTTGGAGGAAATTCCAACTGGCGTGGACCGGTATGGATGCCGTTAAACTTTTTGATCATCGAATCCCTGCAAAAATTCCACCTGTTTTATGGCGATGAATTTAAGGTGGAATACCCCACCCATTCCGGCCAATATTTAACACTGGTTCAAATTAGCAAGGAACTATCGGTGCGGTTGAAACGGTTGTTTTTAAAAGACGCTAATGGACAAAGGCCAATATATGGCGACAACAATAAACTCCAAAGCAACCCGCATTTTAACAACTATATTCTTTTTCACGAATATTTTCACGGCGATAATGGTAAAGGATTGGGCGCATCGCACCAAACCGGGTGGACGGGATTGATAGCAGGATTGTTCTAACGGAGATTTGTTCTAATAAAAAACCGCCACGCTGCGGCGGCGGTTTACAAATTTGTTTAGAAGATACCGTTTCTTCAGCTTATTTCCTGCTGTTCAGTTTCGCCAGTAATCTTAATATTTCAAGATAGAGCCATACAATGGTAACCAATAGCCCAAAAGCGCCGTACCATTCCATGAACTTAGGGGCGCCTGCATCGGAACCACGCTCAATCATATCAAAATCCAGAATCAGGTTAAGTGCGGCAATGCCTACAACAAACAATGAAAAGATAATTCCAAATGTGCTACCCTGGTGAATAAAAGGAATATCTATACTAAAAAAACGCAGTACAATTGAAATGAGGTAAAAAATGGCTATACCGGCAGTGGCAGTAATAATAACCGATTTAAAAGTTTCCGTAGCGCGGATTATACGCATATTGTACAAAATAAACATAGCGATAGCTACCCCAAAGGTTAATCCTACAGCTTGAGTAATAATATATGGGGCAGTTGCTTCAAATGCATGATTATAATAGGCCGATATGGCGCCCACGAAAAGCCCTTCTAACAAAGCATAGGCAGGGGCCAGGAAAGGAGCCCAAGTTTTTTTGAAAACGATTACCAGTGCCACAACCAGTCCGCCTATGGCGCCACCCCACATGTATGAGGTTACATCTACCCCTTTGCCAAAACTGTACCAGCTAAAAAAAGCAGTAGCCATCACCATTAAAAAGAGGAAACCGAATTTATTCAACGTTCCTCTTACCGTCATAACATCCTCACGGTCTGCTGTTAACGTTGACTTGAACATTTTTTCACTGAGAGTGGGATTACCGGATTTAAATAATTCCATATTTATGTGTTTAGGTTTATCGGTAAAGATAACTCTTTTTTGAAGTTGTTATCTTTGCGGCATGTTAAAATCAACTTTATTAGAGGCCGCCGAAGCGGCGGGTACCATTATGCGGGATTCATTTAATGGTACATTCAAAATTTCCAACAAAGAGGGCATCAATAATTTAGTGACAGAAATAGACCACGCGTCCGAAAAAGCTATTATTGACATCATCAAAAAAAGCTATCCCAACCATTTTATCCTGAGTGAAGAGATTGGGGAAATTGTTATGGATTCTGCCTATAAATGGATCATTGATCCTATAGACGGAACCGTTAATTATGCCAATGGCATTCCCATTTGCTGCGTAAGCATAGGTATAGAACACGAAGAAAAAATGATACTGGGGGCGGTGTACAATCCCTTTATCAATGAACTTTTCGTGGCCGAAAAGGGCAAGGGTGCAACCCTGAACGATAAACCTATCAGCGTAAGTTCAAAACCCGACCTGGCCAGTTCCTGCTTAGTTACCGGTTTTCCATATAGCCTTTTAGATGAACCAAACGGTCCCTTAGATGTTTTTAATGTCCTTATCCGGAAAGGCATCCCGGTGAGGCGTTTAGGTTCCGCAGCGATTGACTTGTGCTGGGTAGCTGCGGGCAGGTTCGATGGATTTTATGAACATAAATTACAGGCGTGGGACAGTGCTGCCGGATTTTTAATGGTGGAAGAGGCCGGCGGTATGATCACAGATTTTAGCAACAACTACTATTCACCCTATCAACCGCAAATACTGGCCACCAACGGAAAAATACATGATGCGTTGCTGGCTTGCATAAACGGAGTTCAGGAATAATTACCTGTCCGAACAGGATACCTGCAGGATATTTACTTTTCACTTTAATCTTTTTTCATGTCATCACGTACAGAAATAGCATCGCTTGGCGAATTTGGTTTAATTGATCATCTCACCCGGAACAATGAAACACATCATGCCTCCACTGTGTTAAGCATAGGCGATGATGCCGCCGTACTGGATCATTTTGGTAAACAAATTGTAGTAACCACTGATCTGCTGATAGAAGGTGTTCATTTTGATATGGTGTACACACCTCTCAACCATTTGGGATATAAAAGTGTAATTGTAAACCTGAGTGACATATATGCCATGAATGCCACACCGGCACAAATTACCCTCAGCATCGGCGTCAGCAACCGCTTTAGCGTTGAGGCCCTGGAAGCGTTTTACGAAGGTGTATATGCTGCGTGTGAAAAATACAATGTAGACCTTGTAGGAGGCGATACCACCACATCCAATAAGGGTTTCATTATAAGTGTTACGGCAATTGGCGAAGTGGCGCCTGACCGCTTTGTAAAACGTGATGGCGCTAAAAAGGGCGATCTGGTTTGTGTGAGCGGCGATTTGGGTGCGGCTTACTTAGGCTTATTACTGATGGAAAGAGAGAAAAAAATATTTATGGAAAGCCCTTCCGTGCAACCCGACCTGGAAAATCAGGATTATATTTTACGCAGGTTACTGAAGCCTGAAGCAAGGAAAGACATCATCAGCTTTTTTGAAGCGAACGACATATTTCCTACCAGCATGATGGATATAAGCGACGGGCTGAGCAGCGAAATATTACATATATGTAAACAAAGCAACGTCGGTTGTGTACTGCACGAAGATAAAATTCCTGTTGACGAAGCATCGCGGCAGTTTGCGTTCAAGCTTGACCTTGATCCAACTGCCTGTGCATTAAGCGGTGGCGAAGATTATGAATTGCTTTTTACCATTAAACAGGAGGATTATGAGAAAATTGTGCTTAATGAACAGATTAGTGTAATTGGCTATATTACAGAACCGGCCGAAGGTAGCCATATAATAACCCGGTCTGGTAATAAACATGCTTTAACTGCGCAGGGCTGGAACGCTTTTGGATAGGGGTCGTGCAGGGTGCAGGTTACAGGGTACCAGGGGTATCCTTGCAACTTGTAACCTGCAACCCACACCCGCCTCCCACATTTTTCACCCGCCTGTTCAGCCGGGCAGGCATTTTCACATTTTTCTCTCTGTTTGGATTTTGGAATATATTTTTACCATTATGACAAACAGGTTTTTGTATGGTTTACTGTTATCCGCACTTCTATTATCCGCGGCAAGCTGCCAAACAGCAAAAAAAGCAATGGATCCGGCTAAAAAATTTCCCGCCGAAGCGCTTCGTAAAGACTATGCCCTCCTTCGTAAAATAATGGAGGAATTTCATCCCGCTCTGTATTGGTATACGCCAAAAGACAGCATGGATTATTATTTCAACAAATACTACAATGCCATTACCGATTCTATGACCCGCCAGCAGTTTGGCTTTACCATACTTGCCCCCCTCACCACCAAAGTGCATTGCGGCCATACCAGCTTTAATTATCCGCGGGCATACAGCAAACGCCAGCGTGAGCATGTACAACCCTCCTTCCCCCTGTTCATGAAAATATGGCCCGATACCATGGTGCTTACTTCCAATCTCAATAAACAGGACAGCATATTAAAACGAGGTACATTGATCACCCGCATCAACGGGCTTGATGTGCGGCAATTGACAGATACGCTTTTCCAGTTCATGCCAACCGACGGGTTTGCAGAAAATATTAATTACATCAGGCTCAGCGCGGCGTTCCCTTATTATCACCGCAATATCATAGGGTTGTCGAAATGCTATACAGTTGAATATACAGACAGCGCGGGTGATGAAAGAACAGCCAGTGCTGCATTATTTGATCCGGCCAATGACAGCCTGGCAAAATCCTTTATCCGGAACAGGAACAGGCAGATTGACCCGGAGGAGAAGCCGGCGAAATGGGAAAATTTCAGATCACTGAAAATTGATACCACCAGTTCCCTGGCTGTAATGACGGTGCACAGTTTTGGCAGCAAGGGAAGGCTGCCTTCTTTTTTCAGGAAGAGCTTCCGCCAGTTGCAGAAAAAGGGAATACCCAACCTGGTTATTGACCTGCGCACCAACGGGGGGGGAAAGGTGAACAATTATACCACGCTTGCCCGGTATATCCGTAATACCCCGTTTAAGGTGGCTGATACCGTTACCGCCATGCACAATGGACTGGGCCGCTACAAACGCTATTTCAGCTCGGGGTGGATCAATTCACTGATCCTTTTTTTTACCACCCGCAAAAAAGAGGATGGCAGGTATCATTTCAGGTATTGGGAAAACCATGTTTTCCATCCCCGGAAAAAAAATCATTACAGCGGAAAGGTATTTGTATTGATCAACGGCCCCACGTTTTCGGCCTCCACTTTATTTGCCCATGCTGTAAAAGGCCAGTCTAATGTATTGCTTGTTGGTGAAGAAGCCGGGGGCGGAGCGCATGGCAATAGCGGTATTCTTATTCCGGATGTGGTGCTGCCCGAAACCAGAATGAAAGTGCGGATGCCTTTGTTCAGGCTGGTGCAGTTCAATCATGTGCCGAAGGATGGCAGGGGCGTTATGCCAGATATTTATGTGCCGCCCACCGTTGAAAACGTAAGACAGGGCAGGGACGGAAAGATGGATAAAGTGATGGAGATCATATACGATTCATCTGCAACACAATAAATATGGAGATGCTAACGGGTAATCATACCTTGCAGCAACCTTACCACAGGTAATATAATAATAACACAGGTCTTTCTTTTTTTATCATTACAAAACAATTATCTTAGCGACCTGAATATCCCGATCGAATCCCTTATCCCGATGTTTTACCTCTAATCTTACACTATAGCGGTATTTGCCGCATTCAACTGAGCACAAACCAGGTCCTATTCAATGCCTCCGCTACCGGCGGCGCCAACCTCTGTATACAAAAAGGAAACTTAAAAGCAATTGTATAAAATGCGTGTCGTTTTTATTGCACTTTTGCTGTGCGTTACAGCAAGCTATTCCCTGCGTGCACAGGTGCCGGGTTGTATGGATCCTTTGGCTAATAACTGGCAATCGTCTGCCACGGTCAATAATGGCTCATGCACGTATGATGCAACAAGCGGTTCCCTGACCAAAAAAGCCGACCTTTCGTCAACGCTTGCCGAAATAAGCGGGATGATCCATATCAACGGTAAATTGTATGCGCTGAATGATGGAGGGAATACCCCTGATATTTATGTTTTGGATTCAACAAGCGGGGTGATTCAACAAACCATAACATTAGCAGGTGCCACCAATTCAGACTGGGAAGACCTTACAACAGACGGTACCTATATATATGTGGGTGATTTTGGAAACAATGCCAATGGAAACAGGACAGATCTTAAATTTTACCGGGTTCCCTTACAAAGTATTACTAATATTACCGGAGTTACAGGTACCGTACCTGCGGCAGATATAGAAATCATTAATTTTTCATATGCCGATCAAACGGATTTTTCACCAACAGGCAGCAATAACACTGCCTTTGACTGCGAAGCGGTGGTGTACAGTGATGGCAAACTGCATTTGTTTACCAAGAACTGGTTAAGTTATCAAACGGCGCATTATATTCTTCCGGCAGCACCCGGAACGTATATAGCCGCGAGAGAAGGGAGTTTTGATGCAGGCCAAATTTTAATAACAAGCGCCACCATAGCCAATGACAATATTATTATACTATTAGGATATAGTAACCAGGGACTAGGTTCGTGTGCAATCTGGATGATCTCCGGCTTTACCAATATGGATGCGTTATTTGCAACGGGTAATAAAAGAAGGATTGATTTGGGAAGCGCCGGTTTGAATGGCCAGGTGGAGAGTATTACCGCCGTTAGGCAGACCAGGGTATTGGTTTCTAATGAACATTTTAACCCTAACCAATTTGTGAATGTTGCTCAAAGCTTATACGGATTGAACACTGATGCGTGGACAGCCCAGTACGTTCTTCCCCTGGGTATTGCCAGTTTCACTTCCCGCCTCAGCAATAACCAGGTGGTGCTTACATGGGAATACAGCGAAGCCGGCGTTGAATATTTTGAAGTGGAAGCTTCCGATAAGGGTAATGGAGCATATAAGTCCGTGGGCAAAGTGTACATTTCGAACCCCGCTTCTAACTTGTTCAGTTTTACGGATAAAGAACCGCTTGTATCTGCTCAAAGGTTTTACCGGGTTAAGCTTGTTTCGGCCGACGGAAAATTTACCTATAGCAAAACACTGAGCGTAACAGACAGCAGCAATTTGCAATTTAACCTTACTGTAGCGCCCAATCCTTTCCGGGATAAATTAGACATCAGTTTTTACAGCAACACCCGGCAAACCGTGCAGTTCAGCATTGTGGATATGCATGGAAGAATGATCATGCAGAAACAGTTGCAGTGCACACCCGGCAGGTACAGCTATATGATGGATGGATTGCAGCAACTGAGCAGCGGTGTTTACTTTTTAATGACCAGAACCCCAGGTAATAACTATGTTCGGAAGATTGTGCGCTAACTGGGTGTTCCTGGCGGTTGTATAAAGCGGTCGGCACCCGACGCAGGAGGGTCAGACCGCTTTAAACGTCATTGGGATTCGCCGCGGCAACGAATCGCCTCACCCTTGGTCCCTCTCCTCCCGGAGAGGGAGATCCGGCTGCTGTTTATTAAGCAGCTTAGGTAGTATCTAGCCACGGTTCATATTCATTTCCTCAAACTCAGTGCCGGGTGGCAATTACTTTTTGCATTGGCCTTTGAAAGGGCGCAAACATTTACGGAGTAACCACATCCTTCACCTCCAGCGCGTCATTAAAAACCACGAACTCCGCGGCATAGCCGGCCTCTATTTTTCCTAAAGGCACCTTTCGTTTTAACAACTGTGCAGGATAGGTGGATGCCATGCGCAATGCTTCTTCAAGCGTTATACCCGCATGCTGTACTACGTTTTTTACCGATTGCATCATGGTTAAAGCAGAACCCGAAAGCGTTCCGTTGGGAAGGGTATAGCGGTCGCCTTTAAATACATGCTGGTACTCACCTTCGGCTGTTTCGGCAACCGCGTCTGTTATAAAGAAGAGCCGGTGGTCCATAATTTTTTTACTGATGCGCAGCGACACAAAATCAACGTGTATCCCATCCGGCACAATGCTGCTTTTAACGTTGGCATTATTGTATACAGCCCCAACCAGTCCCGGCTCGCGGCTCTGGAAGGGCGACATGGCGTTGAACAAATGTGTAGCGGCGGGGATGCCCAAAGCGAAGGCTTTTGTGGCTTCGGCATAGGTGGCATTGCTGTGCCCGGCCGAAACAATAATATCATTGCCAATGAGCATTTTTATTATTTCTTCATCGCATACTTCAGGCGCAATCGTCATCATTTTAAGAACGCCCTTGCCCTTTTCCAGCAGCATGCTCACTTCATCAACCGTTGGTTTTTTAATGCATTCCAGAACATGGGCTCCTTTTTTGACAGGATTGAGATAAGGTCCTTCCATGTGCAAGCCCAGCACGCCTTTGCCGCCCTGCTGCCAGTACTGCTTCACCAGTTCAATACCCTTCAAAAAATTTTCAATGGTATTGGTGGCCATGGTAAGCATAAACTGCGTACAACCACCGCTAAGGCAATACTGATAAGTGGCGGCGATAGCGTCTGTGGTCAATTCGGCCGAGAACAGTTTGCCGTTGCCACCGTAGATCTGCAGGTCAATAAAAGCGGGCGCTATATTGAGCCCCTCAAGATCTTTAACAGTATAGCCTTCCCCAATTTCATTTATACTAACCACTCCTTCAATAACATTGTTGTTAACGAGGATGGCTTTGCCCGTTTCCTTATTGTTTCCGGTATAGATGTTGCCGTTCAGCCAGGCTGTGTTCATTGCATGGATTGTTTGGTTCAGGGATCTATTAAAAAACGATCTGCGTCTTTCCAGAAAGGAAATTTCGTGCGCACTTCTTCCAGTTTTTCTTTTTGCAAAATACAGGTAAAAATATCCTCCTTATGCGCCTGTGTATACAGCACTTCACCAAGCGGGTCAATAATCATGGAATCGCCGCTGTGGTAGATGTTGTTTCCATCGTTTCCCACACGGTTTACACCCACCACATAACATTGATTTTCGATAGCCCTGGCCTGGAGCAGTGTTTTCCAGGCGTGATTGCGCCGTTCGGGCCAATTGGCTATATAAATGATAAGATCGTATTCATTATGTATTATCGCTCCTTCTTCCTGCCGGGAAAAATTTCTTTGCCGCACCCAAACCGGAAACCGCAGATCATAACAAACCTGCAGGTTAATCTTCCATTTCTTTACCGAAGCGATAAGCCTTTTTTTACCGGCAGTATAGTATTCATTTTCCGAAGCGTAGGCGAATAAATGCCGTTTATCATAATAACCATAATTGCCGTCGGGCAGCATCCATATCAAACGGTTAAAGTAGTTTCCCTCCTCCTCTATTATTAAACTGCCGGTAAGGATCACCTTTTTATGGGCAGCTACCGTTTTCATCCATTCAACGGTAGCACCATCCATTTTTTCGGCAAGCGCCTGTGGGTGCATGCTAAATCCTGTACTGAACATCTCCGGTAAAACAACGATTTCCGTTTTCCCGGGAATGGCATTGATCTTTTCCGTTAACATCCGGAGGTTGGCTGTTTTATCTTCCCAGTACAACTGGGTTTGAATGGTAGTGATAGAAAGTGCCGACATGATTAATGCGTAAAAAACCTGCCTCCGGGAAGCAGGAATGAATTGGTATGTAAAATAATTGATTTTTTGACGGGCTCTACGCTATCCCGGCATTATTAATAAAGTTTACGAGAGCCGCCGTATTTTTTAAGTTCAGTTTTTTCAGAATATTGTGCCGGTGAACTTCTACTGTTTTAAGTGTTATGCTTAATTGCTGTGCAATTTCCTTTGAAGACTGCCCCTGCTTGATCAGGTCAATGATTTCTATTTCGCGCTGTGATAAGAGATTGATATCCGGCTTTTCATTGTCCTCCAAAATTTGCTCAGACAGGATGGTTTTCACTTCATGACAGATGTATTTGTTGCCCTGTGCCACTTCGCTTATAGCGCCGATCATTTCTTCCTTGGAAGAGTTTTTTGTGATATAACCCATAGCGCCAACCTGGAGCATTTTTTTTGCATAGGCAGGCTGGGAATGCATGGAAACACCGATTATCTTTGACTCAGGAGATACTTTGCGGATTTCTTTTGTAGCCTCAAAACCATTCATTGGGCTCATATTGATATCCATTAATACAATGTTGGGATGATTGTTTTCGGCGAGATCAATGGAATCTTTCCCTGAATCGGTTTCGGCGATAACCTGGAAACGTGGATCGCTGTTCAAAATAAACGACCAGGTATCTCTGATCAGTTTATGATCATCAACTATTAATATAGTAATTTTATCATTCACAGGATTGTATTCAAGCATATTCGGATAAGGTTTTTACGAATATAAACAGAACTTTAAAACATTCGGCCAATAATGGTCTGCATTTGCCTTAGCAATACGAACAAAAACGGGCTGGTAAATATAAAGGATGCATTCCATTCAAATACACCCCTTTACCGCTGCTGCAAAGATATTTAATATAAAGTAATGCAAACCAATTATTTCGCCCGGATGTACGTAAATAAACCCTTAAAGGATCAGGATTTATGCTGGAGTATGACATGTATTTTTTATACTTTGCAGCCGATTCAGCAACAAAACACATCTTAAAATTCTTCGCGTCCATATTGTATACATTTTAAATCTAATCACTATGGCATTCAATCTTCTCGATTCTGTTAACAATCTTTTCAGTAATGATCTGATAAGCAAGGCTGCATCCGCTTTTGGGGAAAGTAATGGTGGCATTCAGAAAGCGCTAAGCGGAGCGGTACCATCTGTTTTAGCAGGTTTTTTAAACAAAGCGGAAAGCAAGGAAGGAGCTCAATCGCTTTTAAATCTGGCGAACCAGGCAGGCAGCAGCGGTATATTAACCAACCCCGGAGGACTATTAGAGGGTGGCGGTGGAAAGTTTTCGGGTTTATTAAATATGGCAGGCAATTTATTCGGAGATAAATCAGGCAATATTTCTAATCTTATTGCAGGATTTTCAGGTATTAAACAATCTTCTGCTTCCTCTTTACTGAATATGGTTGCGCCTGCTGCTTTGGGAAGCCTGGGCAAATATGTTACAGATAATAATATTGGCGCCTCAGGTATCGCTTCTTTTTTGGCCTCACAAAAAGATAGTATTCTGTCCGCTATTCCTTCTGGTCTCAACCTGGCAGGCGCCTTAGGTTTGGGTAGCCTTTCGGGAATAGGGTCTACATTGGGATCCGTTTTTTCGGAAGCGCAGGATCATGGCAGTCACGCGGCGCCTACGATGCAAACCACCGCCAGAAAAACCAACTGGATGCTTCCCCTTGTCCTGGCAGTGCTGGCATTTGCCCTGCTGCTTTATTTGTTTAAAAGCTGTGGCAGCGATACCATGCAAACCAAGCCGGCAGATACCGTAGCTACACAGGCAACCGAAACCCGGCCGGCGGCTATGGAGTCGGTTCGTGAATCAATAAAAGTAAAATTACCGGACAATACGGAACTTGACGCCTATAAAGGGGGCATTGAAGATATGCTGGTAACTTACCTGATCTCAAATGATCCCATCAGCAAAGACAAATGGTTTGATTTTGACGACCTGAATTTTGAAACAGGAAGCGCTGCCATTACAGCTGCATCTTCAAAACAGGTAAATAACATCGCTGCTATTTTAAAAGCCTTTCCTTCAGCCAAAATTAAAATAGGCGGCTACACAGATAATACAGGCGATTCGGCTGCCAATGTAAAACTATCACAGGCGCGGGCCGATGCTGTTCTGGAAAAATTAAAAGCATCAGGAACCAATGCCCAGCAGTTAACAGGCGCCGAAGGCTATGGCCCCACCCATTTTGTGGCGCCCAACGACACTGAGGAAAATAAAATGAAAAACAGGCGTATATCCGTTAATGTAAAAGAAAAATAGATCATAACCCGAAACGTACAATCATTATTGTCCGGTAAAAGCAATAAAAGTTTTTAGCAGTCTGATTTTGTCTCACCCCAACCCCTCTCCGCCCGGAGAGGGGTTAAAATGCTCTCCTGTATTGGTTTTCATGTAACTTTCAAAAGTTTTCTCCAGACAATAATAACTTAAAATAATCAGAGGCTTTCATTAGGATAGTATAGGATGCTAAGACTCAATACATACGCCTGAACTCCAGGCTTTGTTTCTTCGTGTGTTTGCTGCAAAATTATTCAGCCGTTTACTTTGTCATGTGCAATAAATCTTGTACAATCTGCTCCCATTCCTGCTGCAACGAAATGGCAGGGAATGGTTTACCTGCGCGATTGTACCAGTACCGTGCATTGGAGGCATCACCTTCTTTGCGGTGCAGATACGCATGAAGCAGGGAGGCTTTGCTGTCATCTATATCCTGTACTATACCATGAGCCTTATCCCAATCTCCTTTAGCATCAAACCACATGGCCTGCAAATAAGCAGATATGATCCCAGGTGGCGAAGACGCGCTGAGCGTTGAAATAAAATTTTCAAATTCCATGTTGCAAAAATAAAAAGAATCAATGTCTCTGAAGGGGTTAAAAACCTATAGTCTTAATTTATTTGACTTAGTTTTGCACGGTTTTAAAACAATGTTTTGATCATTTAATAAATGTATAATCATGTCTGTGATAGTTGTTGGATCCATGGCTTTTGATGCAATTGAAACGCCTTTCGCAAAGAGTAATAAAATAGTGGGTGGGGCGGCTACCTATATTGCATGGAGTGCGTCTAATTTCACTAAGCCTATTCAGCAAATTTCTGTTGTAGGAGGCGATTTTCCCCAGGAGGAACTGGATATGCTGGAAGCCCGGGGAGTTCAGATGGAAGGGGTACAAAGAAAAAAAGATAAAAAATCTTTTTTCTGGAGTGGTAAATATCACATGGACATGAATACACGGGATACCCTTGAAACGCAGTTAAATGTTCTGGAAGATTTTGAACCCGTTGTTCCTGCCAGTTACCAGGGAGCCGATATTTTAATGCTGGGCAACCTGTCACCTGCTGTTCAGCTTAGTGTAATAGAACAATTAAAGGAGCCTCCCAAACTCATTGTTCTGGATACCATGAACTTTTGGATGGATACTGCAATGCCTGAGTTGGAAAAAGTACTTAAAGAAGTGGATGTACTGTTGGTAAACGATAGCGAGGCAAGACAGTTGAGTGCTCAATATTCTTTGGTACGGGCTGCCAGGGAGATAATGAAAATGGGGCCTAAATTCCTGGTTATAAAAAAAGGAGAGCATGGCGCTCTGCTTTTTCATGGTGATCATGTGTTTTTTGCACCAGCCTTGCCTTTAGATGAAGTATTTGACCCTACAGGCGCCGGAGATACTTTTGCTGGCGGATTTGTTGGTTATTTAGACAGTACTAAAGATTTTTCTTTTGAAGGAATGAAGTCGGCTATTATCATCGGTTCGGCAATAGCTTCCTTCTGTGTAGAAAAATTTGGGACTACGCGACTGAGAGAACTCACGAAAAACACTATTGACGAAAGAGTGCAACAATTTGTTGAGCTGGTAAATTTTGATATCGCATTGGTATAAACTATTGCCATCAGTACACGAATAATGTCGCATATGCCATGTTTAAGACCACAAAAAAATAAAAGAAACTTTTCGTTATGCCATTATTATTGCCCGTAAAAGGAATATCTCCTGTTTTTGGACAAAATTGCTATTTAGCGCCTAATGCTACAATAGTGGGAGATGTAACAATAGGTGATGACTGTAGCGTATGGTTCAATGCTGTGGTAAGAGGTGATGTTAACGCTATTCGCATAGGTAATAAGGTTAATATACAGGACGGAGCAGTAGTACATTGTACTTATCAAAAAACAAAAACCATTATTGGAAATAATGTTAGCATTGGTCATAATGCCATTGTGCATGGTTGCACAGTGCACGACAATGTCTTGATTGGCATGGGCGCCATTATAATGGACAATGCTGAAATAGGAAGCCACAGCATAATTGCGGCAGGTGCTGTTGTACTGGAAGGAGTAAAAGTAGCGGCAGGGTCTATTTATGCAGGCGTTCCTGCAAAAAAAGTGAAGAATGTACCGGAGGAACTGATCGGCGGAGAAATTAACCGCATAGCTAATAATTACCTTATGTACAGCAGTTGGTTTAAGGGAGAGAAGGGGTAAGGAGTAAGTGGTAAGGGATACATGGTGCAGATTGCAGGAAGGGGGTGAGGGATAAGTGGTAAGTAGTAAGTAGTAAGTGGTAAGATTACATTGAAAGACAACGGGTGAATTAAGGTTTTTTCTATTTACTACTCACTATTGACTGTTCACCATAAAATAAACCGCATTGCCCACTAACATTTTAATAATTGACTTTCATGAAACAAACAGCTTTTACAGCAAAACACATTGCTGCCGGTGCCAAAATGGCCGAGTTTGCGGGATACAATATGCCAATCAGTTATACAGGAATTAATGATGAACATGCAGCCGTACGTAACAATGCCGGCGTTTTTGACGTTAGCCATATGGGAGAGTTTATTTTTAAAGGCGAAGGTGCTTTGGATCTCATTCAGCGGGTAACAACTAACGATGCATCCAAACTTACCGCCGGCAAAATACAGTACAGTTGCCTGACCAACGAAAACGGTGGAATTATTGATGACCTGCTGATATATTGTATCGAATACAATAAAGTTTACATGCTGGTGGTTAATGCTTCTAATATTGAAAAAGACTGGGACTGGATCAGCTATCACAATACCGGCAATGTGGAAATGCATAATATTTCAGAGAAAACCTGTCTTTTAGCGGTTCAGGGGCCTAATGCGGCAAAAATGCTGCAACCGCTTACAGAACTAAATATATTGAACCTGAAATATTACACTTTTGTGAAAGGCCGCTTTGCCGGCATTGATAATGTGCTGATCAGCGCTACGGGGTATACTGGCGCCGGTGGGGTGGAAATATACTTTGAAGATTTGCCTGCGGGCGGGCAAGGTATGAATGGTAACGCGGAAGCTATATGGAATGCCATATTTGAGGCAGGAGCGCAGGCAGGACTAAAACCCATAGGACTTGGAGCCAGGGATACCCTCCGGTTAGAAATGGGTTATTGTTTGTATGGTAATGATATTGATGACTTTACCACACCGCTGGAAGCAGGTTTGGGCTGGATCACCAAGTTTACCAAACCCTTTACGGCAAGTGAATATCTTCAAAAACAGAAAGCAGCGGGTGTTGACAAAAAATTAGTGGGTTTTGAAATGACAGATAAAGGTATTCCACGCCACGATTACCGGATTAAGGATGCAGAAGGGAACTTAATTGGACGGGTAACTTCCGGTACGCAATCTCCCACCCTGGGACGCGCCATAGGCATGGGATATGTAACAACGGAATTTGCGGACATAGACAGTGAAGTGTATATTGAAATAAGAGACAGGTTGCTAAAGGCAAAAGTAGTAAAACTGCCTTTTGTGCAACAAATATAATGTGTATAAACAACCTTTATATCCTATGGCTTCCATTCATCTTACCACATTCATTAAAGCCCCTGTTGAACGGGTATTTGATCTTTGCCGCAATACTACAGTGTATAAAAAAGCGCTGGAAGGCAGAAATGAGAGTTTATCGGCAAGCGCTGCCGGAATACTGGTAAATGCGGGTGATACCATTACACTCTCCGCCAAACATTTGGGCAAAACAAGAGTTATAACCGCAAGGGTGCTGGAGATGAATGTTCCCGAAAAATTTGTGGAGGAGCAGGTGAAGGGAGATTTAAAAAGTTTCAGGCATGAGCATTATTTTAAACCGGTCGAAAATGGCACTTTGGTCATTGATCTTATTGAAATGGAAGAACCAAGGGATGCTGTTGGCGGCATGCTGGGAAAATTTTTCATGAAAAACTATTTTGAAGTTTTGCTGAACAAACGCAATGCCTTGATAAAGCTTTATGCCGAATCGGAAAAATGGCGTGCCGTAATGGGCTGATCTTTTATGTAAATCCCCCTTTCTTTCAGATATTTGCATGGCAGCTAATTATGAACGGAAATAAACCTGCTTTACATACAGCGCTTTCGCCTTCCATGCTGCATCTTTACGATGCAAACAATACCATCGTTGTAATCATTGATGTTTTGCGGGCTACCTCTACTATCGCCACGGCATTATACAATGGCGCCAGTTATGTTGTACCGGTAGACACGGTGGCCCGATGCATAGCATTAGGCAGGGAGCCCGGTACGGTTACGGCCGGGGAACGGGACGGAAAAATAGCTGAAGGACTGCAATATGGAAACTCTCCATTCGAATACCCGCGTAAGTTCATCGAAAATAAAATACTTATACTTACCACTACCAATGGCACCCGGCTTTTACATATGGCGCTTGAAAGAGGCGCAAAAAACATTATTACTGGCGCCTTTCCTAATTTATCGGCTGTAGCCACCCACCTCATTGCCCAAAAACAAAATGTAGTATTAGCCTGTGCCGCGTGGAAAGACAGGATAAACCTGGAAGATACATTATTTGCCGGGGCAGTTATTGACCGGGTAAAACCCTATTTTAACGTCAACTGTGATTCTTCCACCATAGCGCATATGCTTTATATGGAAGCAAAACCGGATATTTATCAATTTGTTAAAGACAGGCAGGCTTCACATTACCTGCGCTTAAGCGGATATGGGCTGCAAAAGGATATACAGTACTGCCTTTCGGCGGATATTGCGGATATACTGCCTGTATATGCCGAAGGAAAGCTGATAGCTATTCAATGACGTTTCCGGCCATCAAATATTATACCTCCTTCTTAACTTAGTCTCTACTGAGCTTTTTTTTGTAATTTCGCCAATTAGCCTTTTTTGAACGACAGGCTTGAATTACTGAATTTTTCTCGAGCATGGCTTTACCACATCTTATTAAGTTTGTATATAATAATGGCACAGATGAAGTAATCCGCAGGGGTAAAAAAATCCATTCTATCGGATACGTTGAACTAATGGAACATGATGACCTGCTGGGTTCAGTTACCTTTAGAGTAAAGGATGACAGTTATGCCACTTTTTACAAAGTATACATCCAAAAATACAAAGACCCCAAAGGGCTTTCAGTTCGCTGTACCTGTCCGTACAACCTGGGAGATATTTGCCGCCATGAAACAGCGGCTTTGCTTCAGTTACAGGAACTGTTAGATAAAAATGTGCTCGGTGAAAAAGATGTATTGTATCACCAGCGCCACACCGTTATAAAAATGAGGGATATTGAACTTAAAAGCATTAGGCTGCTGAGTTCACCCGATATTTATGCAGAAGCCGAAAAAATACTGCAGAAGCTAAAAGTAAATATCATAAGCGCGGCAAACGAAAGGGTAGAAGCAAACCTGGTATACAATGGCGAATCCTTCCCTTTGGTGATACAAAAAAACGAGGAGAGAAATTTTGACACATCCTGCAAATGCGATGAGCAGGAACATCCGCTTTGTGTACATAAAGTGGCCCTGTTTCTGCAATTGCTCAATGCCTACGGTCCGTATTATTTTGACTCTATCCGCAACTGGGATAAGCAAAAAAATAAACTGCTTGAAGTATACGGCTATTCACTGGAGGATGATCTGAAGGGTAAATTTGAATTTACCTATAAAGATGGAAAGCCTTTTTTGCGTGTGCTTGATTCTTCTATTAAAAGGGCGGATCCTGTAGCAGGGGGATTGCTTAAGTCACGTACTGCTGTTGCTGAGCAGGAACCGGTAATAGCTGAGGAAGAAGTTCCGCTGCCCGGTGAAAATATCAACCGCATTGGTGTAGTATTTAATGAAACAAAAGGAGCATATCCTTGCTTTAGACTGGATGCCATTAGCGGTGAAATAAATGACAGTGGTACAGGTTTTAGCGGTAAGATTGAGAAACTTGATATCGCAAAGTTTGTAAATGCAGATCAGTATACAGACCAGGATAAACAACTGCTGCAGCAAATCCGTAAACTAAACGAAGCTGAAGTAAATAAATACGTGAGCCGTAATTCTCCTTTTTCGGGAATCTGGGAAAACATTATCCATCATGAAGATGATGATCTTCCCGAAGAAACCAAATCCCTGATCACGGAATACTGGTATCCCAAACTGCTTAAATTATTCAACGAGCAAAAAGATAACCCACTCATCTATTTATTACCACACCGGAAAAATTTCATTACCTCAAATCTCCTTCAGGTTCAGTTGTCGGATGAAACGGCAACTCCCGTTTTTCATGTAAATACCCGGAAAGAAAAAGTTGAAATAACCTGTTATGTACAGGTGAACGGAACCGAAGTGCCTTTGCAGGAAAACGAGTGGAACAGCAACATGGTTTTTAAATACGCGGATACTTTTTATAACTGGAGCCGGCAGGAAGATATAATGGAAATTGAAAGGTTTGCCCAAAAGGATAACCTGCTTATTGCCGGGAATGACTGGCCCGACTACCTGCAAAAAGTTATTATCCCACTAACGAAGGATTATAAAGTACGCTTTGCCGAAAGTCTTGTTCAGGAAATAAAAGATGGTGATCCGGAGGTAAAAGTACTGCTGCAGGAAAAAGGAGACTACCTTTTATTTGTGCCTGTATTTTCGTATAAGGGTTTTGAAACACGGTTCAACGCCAATGATATCATTACATTGCCTGTAAACGATAAGGTGCTTGAAATTCACAGAAACCGGCAGGTGGAATTGCAGTTTATAAAAAAATTAGAAGGGCTTCATTCCAATTTCATTCATCCCGAGGGTGCGGCCACACTGGCTTTAAAAGGCGCCGACGTTTTGAAGAACAACTGGTTCTTTTTGTTTGTAGACAGTATGAAAGAAATGAATGTACCGGTAGTGGGTTTTGATGTGCTGAAAAACTTTCGCTTTAATACAGCGCGACCTTCTACTGAAATTCATATCAGCAGTGGCATGGACTGGTTCGATGCCAGGGTAAAGGTAGTGTTTGGCGGACAACAGGTAAGTATAGACGAAATTAAAAGAGCGCTGGTTAACAAACAGCAGTTTGTTCAGCTTAACGATGGCACGCTTGGCATATTACCCGAGGGCTGGCTAAAAAAATATTCACTGCTGTTCAGGGTAGGGGAGGGTAAAAACAATTCTTTGCGTCTTTCAAAATACCATCTGAGTGTAATAGATGAACTGTACGAAGAGCGGAATGAAGCCGAAGTTTTAATAGAACTGGAAGAGAAATACAACCGGCTGAGAGGATTTAACCGTATCAAGGAAATTGACCCACCCCCGGCGTTGGCGCATATTTTACGCCCCTACCAGGTAGCTGGGTATCACTGGTTGAATTACCTGAGCGAAGTAGGCTGGGGTGGTATCCTGGCCGACGACATGGGTTTGGGTAAAACAGTGCAGGCTTTGTCATTTTTGCAGTTTTACCGCGATACCCATCAATCACTGAAGGCCATAGTGGTTTGTCCTACGACCCTGATGTTCAACTGGGAAAATGAAATAAAAAAATTCACCCCCGATCTGAGCTATTATATTCACCATGGTGGCGACAGGGGCCGGAGCAAGGAAGTTTTTAATGCTCATAATATTATTATCACCACTTACGGCACTTTACGCAGCGATATCAAATTGCTTACCGAAATGCATTTTGATTACGTTATTCTTGATGAATCGCAGGCCATTAAAAACCCCCAAAGCAAGGTAACCAAAGCCGCGGGCCTGCTGGTATCAAAAAACCGGCTTTGCCTGAGTGGTACGCCCCTGCAGAACAACACATTTGATATATATGCACAGATGAATTTTTTAAATCCGGGTATGCTGGGCAGTGTTGAATACTTCAGAAATGAATTTGCTACTCCGATTGATAAATTTGGAGAACAGGACAGGAAAGAGCATTTGAAGAAACTGCTGTATCCGTTTATCCTCCGGCGCACCAAAGAACAGGTGGCAAAAGATCTTCCCGAAAAAACGGAAACGATCCTGTTTTGCGAAATGCAGTCTGAGCAAAGGGAAATTTATGAAGCTTTCCGCAACGACTACCGCAATAGAATATTGGGCGTGATCAATGAGCAGGGTATTGAGCGTTCGCAGCTAACCATTTTGCAGGGGTTGATGAAACTGCGGCAGATATGCGATTCGCCTGCAATTATGAATGAACCGGAGAAATACCCCAATCATTCGATAAAGCTGGAAGAAATAGCCAGGGAGATCACTGAAAATATAAGCAATCACAAGGCACTGGTATTTTCGCAGTTCCTGGGTATGCTGGCACTTATTAAAGACAAGCTTAAATCGCTGGATGTGCCTTTTGAATATTTCGACGGAAGCACACCTGCACACGAAAGAGAGCGTGCCATCAACCGTTTTCAGAACGATGATACCTGCAGGGCGTTTTTAATTTCTCTCAAAGCCGGTGGCGTGGGATTGAACCTTACCGCTGCCGATTATGTATATATTGTTGACCCATGGTGGAACCCTGCCGTAGAGCAGCAGGCCATTGACCGTACCCATCGTATAGGACAAACGAAAAATATTTTCGCCTATCGCATGATATGCAAAGACACTATTGAGGATAAGATACTTCAATTGCAGGAAAAAAAGCGTTCTTTAGCGCGTGACCTCATCGCAGACGACAGCACTTTCGTTAAGAGCCTTTCCAGGGATGATGTGGAATATCTTTTCAGCTAACTATAAACTTTCCAACTCGTTTCTTCCCCGTCTTCTCTTATGATAGTATTTGATAGGGTAAAAGTCAGGACGTTGCATAATTTTATTCAGCAAGCTGAAAAACAGCCTGTTAAGATCAAATGAGTTTCTTGATGTAAAGGAGTTCATGATGGCTATTTTAATAATATTGGATGAAGCGTATTTAGAGGTAACGCAGCATTAAGCGTTTTATTATATTTTGGGGTGAGATGTTAATTAAGGTTAAAGCAATAACAACTTGAAGGGGGTAAAATATATTTTTGCAGCTACATGACCCGTAAATTCAATATATCGGTTGGTTTAATGGTAGCAGCCATCTTATTGATTGCCGCCTTTCAGGTGTATTGGATCGGTATGAAAATTAACGAAGAGAAAAGAGTGCTTCGCTTTCGTACCAATGTAATATTCCGCGAATCGGTTTTCGACCTGCAGTCATCCAGGCTAAAGTTAGACAGTACCTCCAGGCTGCGCTATGGTTTACCTCCTGATATAGCGCGGTTTACAGAAACGATAAGAAAACGCATGAGTGATTCGTTTTATAATATTCCCCCGCAACCCACACGCAATTCCATTATTACAGTGGAAAGATCTGCAGGATCGGTACCCGGCGATACCTCGTTGCGCAGAAGTTATAAAGCCGGCGGACGCTTTTTTGAATTTTTAATCGGCATAGATTCTCTCCAGGATTCGCTACGGGTTGTGGATATCGGAGAGGCCTACAAAAAAAACCTGCAGAAGGAAGATATAAATGTTCCTTTTTCTATTACAAGAAAGGAGGAATCTGAAAAAAAACGCGATGAACAATCGCGGCCCGAGTGGAATAAAGCCACTATCGGACTTACGCACCCGATCAGTTACCAGGTACAGTTAGGCAATACTTCTAATTATATATTTGGAAAAATTTTGCCTCAAATTGTTTTTTCAATTTTCCTTATAGGTCTAACCATCACCGCCTTTTCTGTTTTATACAGGAATTTAAGAGATCAGCAAAGGCTTACCAATATTAAAAACGACTTCATCAGCAACATCACCCATGAGCTAAAAACACCAATTTCTACAGTGAGTGTGGCCATTGAAGCCATAAAAAACTTTAATGTATTACAGCAGCCCGAACGTACAAAGGAATACCTTGATATAGCAGGAAATGAATTAAGCAGGTTGTCTATGCTGGTAGATAAAGTGCTTAAACTTTCGATGTTTGAAAAACAGCAGACAGAGTTAAAATATGAACAATTTGATTTAAAACAACTGGCAACTGAAGTAATAGACTCCATGGGACTGCAATTTGAAAAGGCGAAAGCAAAAGTCAACCTGCACAGTTCCGGCAGCCAGTTTATGATAACGGCAGATCAGTTGCATATTACCAGTGTGCTGTATAATCTTTTGGATAATGCACTTAAGTACAGCAAAGGCAAACCTCTCATTGATGTGAGCATTAGCTGTAAAGACAATGAATGCATATTAAGGGTGAAGGATAATGGCATTGGGGTACCTGCAGAATTTAAAAACAAAATCTTTGAAAAATTCTTCCGCGTTCCAACCGATAACAGGCACAACATAAAAGGATATGGTTTAGGTTTAAGTTATGTAGCTCATATTGTTCAGCAGCACCACGGCACAATTACACTGCAGAGCGAACCGGGCAGTGGAAGCGAATTTATAATCAAACTGCCCATTACCCATGAGGAAAACTAGGATACTGTATGTTGAAGATGAAACATTCCTGGCGAAGATTGTAAAAGAAAGCCTTGAAAGCAGGGGTTATGAAGTGTTGTTAGAGATGGATGGTGCAGATGTGATGGCACAATTTCATGAAATCAAACCTGATATCTGCATCCTGGATGTTATGCTTCCCAATAAAGACGGTTTCACCATTGCCGAAGAAATCAGGAAGGCAGATATGAATATGCCCATTATTTTTTTAACTGCCAAAACTCAAACCACCGATCTCGTAAAAGGATTCCACAAAGGCGCCAATGATTACATCCGCAAGCCCTTTAGCATGGAAGAACTGATTGTACGGGTTGAAAATGCTTTGCGCTACCGCAACGGGGAAGCACAAAGCGAGGAACCGAAAGATGAGATCAGAATGGGTGAGTATATTTTTAATCCGCACCGGCAAACTTTAATATACAATATGGTGGAGAAAAAATTATCTTTCAGGGAAAGTGAGTTGTTGAAACTGCTATATGAAAACCGTCAGCATGTTATTGACCGCAGAGATATCCTGAACGTATTATGGGGAAGCGATTCCTTCTTTAATTCCCGAACACTGGATGTATACGTCACTAAAATCAGGAGCTATCTTAAAAGCGATCCTGCATTGAAAATTATTACCGTAAAAGGGGTTGGCTACAGATTTGTAATGGAATAAAACAGCCCGGTCTCCGTAGCAGACCAGGCTTCAACCTTAACCATTCTTATATTTATTCTAACCGTTTAGGATCGTGGAAGTTTTTAAATATTTACTGCTGGGCGAATAAATGAATAAACAGGAACCCTCTTTAATGGCATCAATGATAGCCTTGTGGTCTTCCATCGGTACCGCCGGGCAACCGTAACTCCTTCCCAGCATTCCTTTTTCGTTTAAAAAACGATCGTCTGCATAAGCTGCGCCATGTATAACTATACTTCTCCTGAGCGCTTTATCATTAATATTCTTTTCCATTCCCCTCAACCGAAGCGAATACCCGTTTTCACCCCTGTAGGTTTTTTCTGTTACATAAAACCCAAGGCTGCTCTTATGGGAAGACATGATGTTGGAGAAATTATGTGCATATTCCATTCCCGAATTTTTGCCATGTGCTACCCTGGTATTAAACAAAAGCATAACATTTTTCAGATCAATTATATACATTCTTTTTTCGCGCGACGATTTTGAAAAATCAACAATCGTAAGAATACTGTCTTTGTTTAACCTGCCCTTATTTGCTAATTTGCTAAACCCTTTCAGCGCCAGTTCGAGCACATTTTTTTGGAGGCCTAATTCATTTAAATGAATGCTGTCGTATAACCGGTTTACAAATACCTTGTGAACCCCGGCACGAAAATCGTTTGGAAGATAATAGGTAACTGTTGGAAGAACAGGGGAAAAGCGGTTTGCTTTAATGATGCCCGAAATGAGCACAGGCGCAAGAAAAAGAAGGGCAAAGCCCAGTTTTTTAGGTACGGAATGGAATTTCATCGGGGTATAATTTCTAAGCCTCATATTAACGGCATTAGCTTTTGGATATTGTAAATAATAATCCTGGAAAATATCTTCTTAAACCAGTAATATCTTACCTGATCCTTATCTTTTTAAAATCAGAAGGATTGAACTTGTTTAAAAGGCTCCAAAAGTACAAATTCGGGATGCAATTGCTGCTTTGTTTTGACATACATTAACAGATTTAAAACATACAACGTAAGATATTCCTTAAAATTAACGATTTAGTTAGAATGTCCAAAGCACTTTATCATTTATCAAATAACGTTTTTTAATTTTTTAAGCACATTATTGATGTCAATTGTTATGGTATAAATCAATTCAAACTGATCCGTTATAGTTTTAAAACCAGACAGCGTTTTTCTTACATTACTGTTTACCGATCCGTCTCTTAACTCAGACACTCTCTGTGTTAAAAGAACCTGAACAATATCACGTATCTGTGCAAACCCTTTTTCTGTTGGGTCTGTTACTTCGCCCCCGCTGTTTTGCGATAAAGCAATAGCCATTTGCATTTGCCATTCTATGCTGTCTGCTACGGGCTTAAATGCATCGGAATGGTACCTTGGCGCCAGGGATTGCATGTATATACCCAACGTGGCAATATGAGAGGTAAGCATATGATTACCTACCACCAGGTGGTGTAGTAGCTGCGCCTGCTTTGTTTTGTTTTTAGGTTCCGATAATAGACGCTGAAAAGCATCTGAAAGATTGGCCAACGCAACATACGCGTCTTTTCTTGCAATTTTATATACATTGATCTCCGGGGCAGCATCATAAAATGCACGGGCTACTGTACTAAAATATTTAAGATTGGCTTCCATTAACTTATGAATATATTCATTCACCTGCTCCTGCTCCCATCTTGGTAAAAAAAACAAAGCGGCTGTAAAAGAAATAGCAGATCCAATAGCCGTATCTATTACACGGTCTGTTGCCAGGCTTTTGAAATCAGCAGGATGCAGGAAGTGAAAGGCGAGCAGTACATATACCGTAATGGCGGCCACACTTATTGAATACTGGATCTGAAGAAAGCTGTAGCCAATGATCATCACAATGATCATTACGCCAAACAACACGGTATCGGTTTGCACATTATACAATAGTAAAAACCCCGCTCCTGCGCCGGTTAAGGTACCCAGCAGCCGCTCCACATTTCGCTTTTTGCTGATGCTGTATGCAGGTTTTAATATGGTAACAATGGTTAAAAGTATCCAGTAACCATGACCAAATGGAAGAAACTGCGCAATAATGTATCCAGCCAAAATACACAGGCTAACCCGGAGAGAGTGACGAAAAATATTGGACTTCAGTGAAAAATTCTCTGCCAGTAGCTTCGGATCGAATTCCTGCCGTGAAACAAAGTGCTCTGCATCTATTTCATGTTTTATTTCCTTATCGGCTTCGCTGCTGTAAGTCGTATATTTATGCAGGCGCTTAATGCGATCCGCAATATCCTTTATAGAATTGAGTATATGCTTGAGGCTGATAAACCCTTCCAGGTTATCGGGCTTCAGGAAGGTATCCCTGTATGCTACAAACGCTTCCTCCGTTTCTTTAATAAGCATATTTAAGCTGTCTGTGTCTCTGGATGGGAATCCGCTTTGAATAACCAGTCCTATTTTATCCAATTCATTTGCCGCTTCTAAAATAAGCTGCCTGAATTGTTCCAATAAATTTCCTTCCTTAAAATAATCGTGAAGAGATTTATAATTTTGCTGTGATGTCATTACCTGCTCAAACAAATCAACCGAATCAACGAACATCATCAGTAAAATTCGTCCCCTTGTTGTTGATTCGCTGGTAAATCTTCTTGCTTTGAATAATAATTCCCGCAATTGTTCCTGCTGGTGATGTATGCTGATTTGCAGGGGAAGAAGTTCTTTATATACCTCATCGTATACCACATTGGTTTTGTATAATTTTGATTTTGTTTTAAGATAGGAAGCGGTAAGCATAATACATTCGCCCAGTGCCTGCTGTATAAGGCGATACGGTTTTAACGAATACAATAAAAGACTTAGCAACATATACCAAATGCCTCCACCCAGCATAAAAAGGGCATCGCTGATTACCCGTTCCTGCGCATAATATACATCAATATTGAGTACGATTACAATAATGGCAATAAGTCCTATAGCGTTGGTACGGTTGCCATAGATACCGATAAAGGAGAAAAAAAAACTTAATACAGTAAGCTCTATGGCCAGCAGCCAGGGATAATTACGGGTATACCCGATAATTAGGGCAACAACAAAGTTGAGGATATTGCTGGCCAGCATACCATTCCTGCGATGATGAATCGGTCCGGGCGAATCGGTAAGGCTAACCATTAAGGCCCCCAATGGCAAAGCAATGCCAACAGACAGCAGGTTGAATTTGTATAAAATCCAGGCAGGCAATATTGCCCCTACAGTAATTCGCAGTCCTTTTGTAAGGTATTGACCGGTTATAAACTTCTTAAACTCGGTCACATAATTCATACCTGAAATTGTACGCACCATTCGCACGTAAAATTAGGTGATAATTGAAGCGAATAACGGACTGGTTAAATTGAAGTTGAAGTGCAGAAAATACAAATCAGCGAAAAAACCACTGATCAGCATATTAAACCAGCATGAAGCAAACCGCTAATCGGCCAACCTGCATTATGGCTTAGCTGTGGGGCACCTGTACGAAGTAAGCGTAAATGCCAATCCCACCTCCGCTATTACATATGCATCTGTTTGATTCCTGAATCCTCTCTGGCGGCCTTTTGTACCTATCCTTACGCCATCTCCGGTTTCATAGGAACGATCCTGCAATGAATACCACGGAGTAAGCGCACCGCCAGGCAGGGTAGTTGCAAATGCATCAGGATAATAATAAGTACTTACATCATCTATATAATCGGAGGTGGTAAACCGGTAAGCTACTTCAAAAGAGAAATTAATATTGGGATTAATATTGTATTTAAAGCCCATACCCAATGGCATGCAAAAAGCCACCGCACTATAAGGTTTACGACCCGGATACAGGGATGACCCCTGACCCTCTGTACCTAAATTTCGTAAAAAATATTTTTTACCCTGTAAATATGCGTAGGGATCGTAGTTAAAAGCGCCTATACCCAGCGTAACATATGGGGTAAAGTTTAAGAAAGGCTCGCCCGGTACAAAGCGCATAAAGTTAAAATCTCCCTGTATGGTAGCTTCCCAAAGATTACTGTTAAAACTGAGGTTCCTTCTTTTTTGATAGTCGTTCTTGCTATAAATATCTGAATACCCTATTTGTGCATAGTGTACCCCAAGGCGTAACGCGATGTATTCTCCAAACTGTTTACGAAAGAAAATACCCAGTGCCGGCTTTGGGCGGTTTAGTGATGCGTTGGTATTGATGTCGCCAAAATAATGTGCGGCACCCACAGTAACGCCAAATTCACCTTCCTGCACAACGCCATCTACCTGTGCCATCGAAGATAAAAAAAAGGCTATACAGAAAATTGATACGAATAACTTCTTCATCAATACAAAATTTGTTTTACAAAACGCTCATCACTAAAGTTGAAACAACTTAATACGCATCTGAACATCGCATCGTACCATTACATTAAGTAACGCAAAATACAGGATTAGTAGCTAATGTCAATGATATTGTGATTGATTTTAATGAAATCTTAATAGAAATCCAGGCTCAGTTTCTTTTATCAAGCCCCCAGGAAAGCTTACTTCTGAGCGTTTGTAAGTAACTGTTTTCGCCCAACCGCAACAACCCTATGGTAAATGTTTCTTTTTTAACGGCTAATTGTATGTCTTTATTCACAATTTCACGACGGGAATCCAGCGCACATATAAATTGGTCTGTTCGGCCTTCTATTTCAAAAGAAACAATACTATCGTCGGGGATTACTATGGGTCTAACATTAAGATTGTGAGGCGCTACCGGGGTTATAATAAAACTTCCGGTTTCGGGAAATAATATTGGCCCGTTACAACTTAACGAATATCCTGTTGACCCCGTGGGCGTAGATACAATTATTCCATCTGCCCAATAGGTGTTTAAGAACTCGCCATTGAGATAGGTATGGATCTTGATCATGGAAGAGGTATCTCTTTTGTGGATCGCGAATTCATTAAGGGCATAAGGCGTTTTACCAAAAAGGGGAATATTGGCATCCAGGTGAATGAGACTTCTTCTGTCTACGACATAAGTACGGTTAACTAAAGCAGTTACTGTGTTGGTGAGTTCATGCTTGCCAATAGTTGCCAAAAAACCCAGTCGGCCGAAATTAATACCCAGCACAGGGATATTACTATCCCTTATAAAAGTTAAGGTATCCAGTAAGGTGCCATCGCCCCCCATGCTAATTACGCACTCAAAACTCTCATCCAAATCGCCCGCATCTATAAAGGTGGGGTATTGATTGGATTGAAAGAGTTGCCTGACCTGTTCAAAAAAATCAAGATGCATATAACATGATATCTTTTGCTTCTCCAGTTCATCCAGGAGCAGCATCAGGTCTTCTTGCCTAACGGTTTCACCACCACGGCTGTATATCGCGATTTTCATTGTAATATTTTCTAAAAACCAAGACGGGCCTGTAAAAATACGCCGTTTTCACCTAACTGGTTAAAGCTATATTCCAGGAAAAGGGTAAGATCGTAAATTGACAGCATATCCAACCCCACACCACCTGTGTACAATAAGCGATTATTAAGCGGGTTAGCATTCAGCACTTTTTTACTGTATATGTAGCCTAAATCGCCGTATGTTTTCAGGTAAAATTTAAAAGGAATAACCCCATAAGATCTGGATTTTAAACCAGTTTTTAACTTAGGGCTCCATATTTCCCTTCTCAATGTTATTTTAGACATACCGCCGGCAACCCCATCCACCACATAATATTCCAACCCGCGCATGAACATATCGCCATAGCCCAGCATTTGCCGATTAAAATAAGGTTGTTTAAAGGGAAGTTTTACGGTTGCTACACCCTGTATTGAAAAATAATATTTGGGAAACAATTCCCAGTATTTTCCCACCTTTGCTGAAAACTCCCACAGGTTCATATCTTTGGTAATACCTCTCTTCATGAAAGAAAGCTCCCCTTGAAAGCCCTTTAACGGAAAGGGGATATAATTGACATTGAAATATTGATATTGATAATTCAGTTCGGGATACTTTACTTTCTTTGTATTATTTCCATAATACTCGGGGTTAAGACTTAATACAGAATCATTGATCTTACTGACATTATAACTCAATTTTACGCTATGCCTCCTGATATAGCCGGTACGGTAACTATAGCCTAACCCTACCCGCAGTTTTTCGGTTACAAACCTGCTTTCATCTTTATAAAATATCTGCTTATTGTTTTCCGTAGTATAATTGAGCTCTTTATTTTGCGAAAACTGGAAGTCAATGCTCATGCCATTTTTTAATGATTTATCAAAATAAGGCGCTGTATAATTCAGCAGCACCTGCTTGGAATATCCGGTAATGAGCCATATGTTTAACTTATCGTTTCTGCCACTTACATTGTTACGAATAAGTTTAATGCCGTAGTCTACTCTGGCCAGGCTGGCGCCGTATTCATTGATCCAAACATTAAAATTACGGTCAACGGGTTTAAAATAAGGAACAGGAAAATAATACCATCTTTCCTTTACGTCAATTACAATATCCATCGAATCATTGAACCAATTGGAAAAATCAACTGTAACATCAATAAACAGGCCTGTGTTGATTAAGTTTTGTTTTGAGCGTGGAAGGTTTTTAAGTATATCTGAAATGGAATATTGGCCATTTTCCTTCATGGGTATTTCCCTTGCAATAATATAGGTTTTGGTAATTTTATTGCCGGTAATGATAATATCGCGAATGGTAAGAAATGATGACTTGAGCACGTTGTCATCTTCATGGGGTATTTCTTCTTTTTCCTGAGCTAACAGACATTGAAAAAAGCAAAGCACCATCCCACACAATAACACGTATTTATACTGTACCCTCATCCGCTCTATTGATGTATATTGTTTTTGTGGACAAAGAACTAAAATAGGATTATTACAGAATTTTTATTTGTTAAATAGCTACTAACAAATTAAATATTAAGATAATTCATTAAATGAACAAAATTATTCTGCAATTCATTCTGGTACAATTCTTTGCCATAATAAAATTTTATATGGTATTCATGACGTTGAAGGGTTGCAACAATATCGGATATCTCGGCTTTATTGATGCGGATGGTGATGGTAAGGAGTTGGGAAGTTGTATCGAAAAAACTATTGAATTGTGTAATGTAAGCATCGTTCGATTCAATTAGCCGGTTTAATTCTCCTGCCGAAAAATCATTCTTCTCCATTTCAAGGATAATAATACCACCCTGTTCTTCAATTCCGGTAAAAACAGCCAAATGCCTGAACAAGTCGTCTTCGCCAATTGCGCCCAATAATTCATACTGTTCAGTTATTACCGGTACTACAGATAAATGAAGGTCCTTTGCACGTTTTACTGCCAGTAAAAAAAAGTCGTTCTCGCGTACAAAAGGCGTGGTAAAAATACCTTGCATACTTCCCATTGTGGTGTTTTCATCATTGTCCAATAAACTATCTTCGCTTATCAGGCCCAGGTATTTATCTTCATCTGCAACAGGGAGATGAGAGACATGAAAATCATTCATCTCCCGTAGTGCTTTACCCGCACTGTCGTTCAAATGCAAAATGGGAATGTTCTGTGATATAAGTTCTCCTGCAAACATAAGAAGTAAATTTTCTTATTCTGTATAGATGCAAATTAACCGGTTACCGCTGCAGGTTCGTTCAATTTTGTGAGAAACTGGTGCAAAATTTTGTTAAACTCATCGGCTACCTCCATCATAGGAGCATGCCCGCACTTGTCAATAAAATGCAATTCACTGTTTGGAATAAGGCGGTTAAATTCTCTGCCAACAAAAGGTGGGGTAATGGTATCATTGTTTCCCCAAACCAGTAAAGTAGGTTGTTTAATTTCATTCAGTTCTTCACCAAGATTGTTGCGAATGGCACTTTTAGCCAATGCAATAATCTTTATCACTTTTAACCTGTTGGAAGTAATTTCAAATACTTCATCTACCAACTCTTTAGTAGCCATTTTGGGATCATAAAAAGTGAGTTCTGTTTTGGTTCTGATGTACTCATAGTCGCCCCGTTTGGGATAAGTGTCTCCCATCCCGCTTTCAAATAATCCCGAACTGCCTGTAAGTATAAGTGATTTAATGTTTTCGGGATGTTTCAAAACATAAAGCAAAGCCACATGCCCTCCCAGGGAGTTACCCAAAAGGTGAATATTTGAATACGATTTATATTCTATAAACTTATGAACAAACTTTTCAATTCCGCCAACAGAAGTGTGCAGCAGATCAAGCTCCAGCAACGGAAGCATGGGTACCACTACTTTATACTGACGGCGGAAATATTCAATAAGGTCTCCAAAATTACTCAGTGCCCCAAAAAGGCCATGGAGTAAAATCAATGTTTCACCGCTGCCTTCCTCAATATATTTGAATTTACCATCTTGTTTAATTTCGTAACTCATCCTGTTCATACCTCAATTAATTGCTAAAATAATTTTTTTGCTCCATATACAGCACCGTTCCTTACAAAGAAAAGGAAAAAACTTTGAAATAAGTGGTTATTGCCAGCCCCGGCGATATGCTTTCTAAATAAGAAACGCTTAAATTTGAACGTCCTTTTATATTATTGATTATTAATTTTTTAAGAATGGATTATCGCAACATGGGGCATACAGGGCTGCGGCTAAGCGTAGTTTCCTATGGCAGTTGGGTTACTTTTCATAAACAGGTTGATGATGGTTTGGCAGATGAACTGATGGGCATTGCCTATGACAATGGGATTAATTTTTTTGACAATGCGGAAGTATATGCTTTGGGTGAAAGCGAAAAATTAATGGGAAGGGTGCTCAAAAGAAAAAACTGGGATCGCAGTTCATACATTATCTCTTCCAAAGCTTACTTTGGCTGGAGAGGAAAAAACAACAAACCCAATCAAACCGGGTTGAGCCGCAAGCACTTGGTTGAAGCCTGTAATGAAGCCTTGCAGCGGCTGCAGGTTGATTATCTTGATCTGTATTTTTGTCACCGGCCCGATACTACCGTGCCTATTGAGGAAGTTGTATGGACAATGAACCATTTAATTCAACAGGGCAAAATTCTGTACTGGGGCACCAGCCAGTGGAGCGGCGCCGAAATTATGGAAGCACATCGTGTAGCCGGGCAGTACAAGCTAATCGGTCCGGCAATGGAACAACCCCAGTATAACATGTTTGAGCGTTTTAAAATGGAACAGGATTATTTACCTGTTTTCCAGAACGTTGGGTTAGGAACTACTATCTGGAGCCCGCTGGCGGCGGGGTTTTTAACTGGTAAATACAATGAAGGTATTCCTGCCGGATCGAGGCTGGCTATGGAAGGTTTTGACTGGTTGAAAGAAAGATGGATCCAGGATGATAAAATAAAAAAAGTAAAAAAATTAGGCGAACTCGCAAAGAAGATGAATGTATCACTGGCATCTCTTGCCATTGCATGGACAATCAATAACCCCAACGTTACGACAACTATACTGGGTGCAACAAAAAAACAGCAACTCGAGGAGAATTTAAAAGCGCTTGCCGTGGTTGAAAAATTTACTCCGGAGATCATTGAAAAAATAGAAAAAATATTACAGAATAAACCAAAATTAGATTTGGCCTAACAGTGCAGGCGTTAAACTCCTTTACATGGTTGCCACCGTAGTTTTGCAAAATATACGTGCCTTTTATCGCAGCGGAGCTACGCGTTCATATGATTTCAGAAAACAACAGTTAAAAAAATTAAGGCAGGCGCTCTTACACTACGAAGAAGAAATATATGAGGCGCTGTATATTGATCTGAAAAAGAGCAGGGAAGAAGCTTACTTAACAGAGTTTGGACTCATGCTTGCTGAGATCAGAACAATTCTTAAAAATTTGCGGCAATGGATGAAACCAAAACCTGTTGCAACCAACCTTTTTAACTTTGCATCATCCAGTATCATTTACCGTGATTCACTTGGCGTTGTATTGGTTGTTTCTCCCTGGAATTTTCCGTTGCAGCTTGCATTGATGGCAGCAGCGGGAGCCATTGCAGCGGGAAACTGTGTAGTAATAAAACCTTCTGAGCTTGCTCCTGCCACAGCGGCTATTCTTCAAAAAATAATCACTGCCAGTTTTCCCCCGGAATATGTATACGTAGCACCTGGAGACGGCGCCCGGGTAGTAACTGAAATGATGGAATCATTTCGTTTTGATCATGTGTTTTTTACAGGCAGCCCCCGAGTGGGCAAGGCTGTTTATGAATTGGCCGCGCAAAAGCTCATTCCGGTTACCCTGGAGCTTGGCGGCAAAAATCCCGCTATAGTAGAAGCAGATGCCAATATTGATATTGCAGCAAAACGCATAGTGGTAGGAAAATATACCAATTCGGGACAAATATGCATAGCACCTGATTATGTGCTGGTACACTCATCCGTTAAAGAAAAGCTGCTGAAAGCTTTGATTAAGAGCATTAAAAACTTTTATGGAGATGACCCCGGCAACAGTTACGATTACGGAAAAATTATAAACAAAAAACGATTCGATAAATTAATAAATTATCTGCAGCAGGGTAATATTGTTGCCGGAGGCAGTTACGCAGAAGCTTCTTTGTTTTTACAGCCCACTATTATGGATGGCATCTCATTAGAGTCGGAATTGATGAAAGAAGAAATATTCGGTCCTATTTTACCCGTTATTCCCTTTGAAACAATGGAAGAGGCTTTAGCGGTTATTGCAATTAATCCAAACCCGCTGGCGCTTTATCTTTTTACGGCAAATAAAAAGAAAGAGGATACCTGGATCAATACCGTTTCTTTTGGTGGCGGATGTATTAATAATACGCTTGTGCATTTCTCTAACCCCAACCTTCCTTTTGGCGGCACAGGCAACAGTGGTATAGGATATTACCATGGGAAATTCAGTTTTGAACTGTTTACAAGACCCAAGGCGGTATTAAAATCTCCTGTATGGTTTGATCCTTCAGTAAAATACCCCTCCTTTAAAGAAAAACTAAAAATGATAAAAATGATACTGCGATAAAATGATTTTTGATTGCCGATGTATTAATTTGTAGACGGAATCGCCAGTTCAGCCCAATTTTAAAATTCAATACCCGCAATTATTATCTTATTGTTCTTAAAAAGTGTTGTATGCTCACGAAGGCAGATATTGAGCAATATTTTATTGCAGAAAAAAATGCAGCCCTGTTATTCCTGATCCTGGGCGCTGCAGCCGTTTTGATAGCGGTTGTTTTTTTTATTTTTTTAAAATTTCCTATATACAAAGGCGCTGCGTGGTCATTGATTATTCTCGGTACCCTTCAAATGGGCATGGGATATACAATATATGCCCGAAGCGATAAGCAACGCATTGATACCGTGTACGCGTATGATATGAATCCTGGCAAACTAAAGGCTGAAGAGTTTCCACGGATAAAAAAAGCAATAAAAGGCATAACTGTTTTTTTAGCGCTGGAATTTGTTTTGCTGGCTGCCGGTATATTGCTGATCTGGGCAAACCGGCTATTTTTTGTAAATATGCAACCGGGAGGTTCTGCATTTTGGGTGGGCATAGGGGTAGTATTTATTATTCAGTCGTTGGTGTTATCAGGTACGGGTTACCTCGCTTATAAAAGAGGAAAAGAATATACAGTCAAGCTGCAACATTTTATCAGTAAACCTTAGCAGGGAGTATTAATTTTAACATTTCCGAAGTCTTTCGTATTTCAAATAAATGCTTTACATTTGATCTACTAATACTTTCGTAATTAAAATCAAATGATATGAAAACAGCATTCTTTAAGAGTTCTGCGTTTACGGCGTTGGTATGTGCGTTCATGCTGATCACTGTTTCAGCTAACGCACAGAATACCAAAAATAAAAAGCAAAAGCAGGAGGAGATCATCATAAAAAAGAAGGGTGATAAAAATGAGAAAATAACTATTGTAATAGATGGAGAGAAGGTAACTGTAAACGGCGAACCATTAGCAGAATTCAAAGATGATGACATTGTTATCAGGAAAAGAGATCTCTTTATTTCTCCTGATGGGGAAGATCGGGGAGCCAGGGATTTCCGTGCGCCCCGTAAACCCTTCCCGCCGGCGCCACCCGGGGCATGGGGATACTCTGGCGGCGATGCAATGATGGATGCAGAACCGCGGGCCATGCTTGGCGTATATACAGAAAAAGATGAAAAGGGGGCCAAAATTAACCAGGTAATGGATGATAGTCCGGCAGAAAAAGCCGGCTTGGCCAAAGGAGATATTATAACAAAAGCCGGAGATAAAGATATTGCAGATCCTTCTTCCCTGGCAGATGCTATTGGCGATTTAAAACCCGGAGACGAAGTACAGATCCAATACCTCCGTGATAACAAACATAAAAAGGTTAAAATAGCGTTAGGAGAGCATAAACCGTCCGCACGAACATTTCATTATAATGCACCTTCCTTCAATGACGACATGATCAGGGAGTTTAAATTTCGCGGACCGCAAAACTGGCAGGGCGATTGGGATATGTTTAACAGTAAGCCCCAGCTTGGTATTCGTATACAGGACACCGAAAAAGGTAACGGCGTAAAAGTTATAGATGTAAATGAGGCATCGGCTGCAGAAAAGTCGGGTATAAAAAAGGATGACATCATTATCTCCATTGATGGTACCGAAATAAAAAATGCAGATGAGGCCAAAAAGAAAATGGTTGATATTAAAGACAAATCATCGTACCCGGTTAAAGTATTGCGTAATAATGAAACAGTGAATATTGATATAAAAATTCCCAGGAAATTAGAAACTACTGATCTGTAGCAAAAGACTTCAATTGTTTTTACCCGGGCGGTTGCAGATGCAGCCGCCTTTTTTATACTGGTGAATGTTGAATATCTTTGCGGCCGAATGATTTTATGAATATGAAATACTGTTCCCCGGTAATCAGCTTATTTATTATCTCTTTTGTTTTTATTGCCTGCAACCAAAAACAGGAACTGACACAGGTAAATGTTACCATACAGAACAATCCGAAAAAGCAGGTGGTATCGCTTATCGCGAAAGCCTATGGATCATCAGCCGTTGTATTGGATACTGCCACTATGGATGCGGGAAATGGCAGTTGCCGCTTTGAAACACTTACAGAGGCACAGGGTATTTACAGTGTGAAATTTGAAGCGGATGGCAGGTATATCTTATTCATCAATGATGAACCGGTTATTGATATAGCTGCTGACTGGAATAATTTTTCGGCATATTCCGCATCCTCCCCGGGTTCCTCATCGCTTAAAACTTTGCTCGTTACGTTCAATAATTATTTAACCGCTATTGACACACTGCGAAGCAATAGCATCCGCAGTGAAACAGACAGTATAAAAAATATATGGAGCCAGGCTGAACAAAAAAAAACAGAAGAAACGCAGGAATATCTGTTGCATTATACAGATACAACAAAGACCCCGGCAGTGGCCTTATACGCACTGGGCATCCTGCAGCAAAAACAAACAGATCCGGAAATAATAAAACCGATTGTCACCAGGCTGTCCAGCCGCTTTAAAGATAATGAAGAAGTAAAAAAGATAACCGAAGCCTATAGCGGGTTTCTTACAAAGCAAACGGCTATGCCGGCTATTGGCAAAACCGCGCCGGTATTTAGTTTACCGGATACTGCGGGGCAAACGGTTTCGCTGCAATCTTTCAGGGGGAAATACACCCTGGTGGATTTTTGGGCAAGCTGGTGCGCACCCTGCAGGAAAGAGAACCCGGCTGTGGTAGCTGCATTTAATGCGTATAAAGATAAAAATTTCACTGTTCTTGGCGTGTCTTTAGATAAGGATAAAGCAGCATGGTTAAATGCTATTTATAAAGACGGGCTAACCTGGCAGCATGTGAGCGATTTAAGGGAATGGGAGAGTATGGTAGTGCCTTTATATGGTATTGAAGGAATTCCTTTTAACGTGTTGTTAGACCCCGAAGGAAAAATTATTGCCATGAACTTAAGGGGAGATGCGCTGGAAAAGAAACTTGCAGCAGTATTAAGTAATGCGGGAGTGGAATAGGTTGGATATTGCAGTTAGCTCAAACCCGAATTGCTTCAAACTATTTCCCAAACTTCCTTACCTCTTAATAATTTATCTAAATCACCTGCCCCCCTGGTGGCTATGGCTTCTTCAATCTGCATGGCCATAACATCTTCATAACAGTCCCTTGTCGTTTCATAAAAAACACCGAAGGGGCGCGGTAAATGACCTTCTACAGCAGGATCATCAAACATTCTTACCAATATCTGTGCTTTGTAAAAATCATTTTCATCGTGTATCCAAAGATCATTTTCACTTAACCCATTACCCAACTCCACAACTACCGGCTTAAAGCCATCTAACTTTACACCTTTATTTTTTGCAGCGCCAAATACCAGCGGTTTCCCCTGCTCTAAAAAAAGGGACTGTTCGGGCTTGGAACTTTTTTCCGTAAACATCTCAAAAGCGCCGTCATTGAAAATATTGCAGTTCTGGTATATTTCTAAAAAGGACGCGCCTTTATGCCTGTGGCTGCGTACCAGCATCTCCTGCAAATGCTTTGGATCGCGATCCATACTGCGGGCAATAAAAGTAGCATCTGCACCCATAGCCAGCGCCAACGGGTTAAAAGGATGGTCTATGCTTCCTAATGGGGTAGACTTGGTGATTTTTTGTTGTTCTGAAGTGGGTGAATATTGTCCTTTGGTTAGGCCATATATCTGGTTATTGAACAATAACATGTTCACATCAAAATTGCGCCGCAATAAATGTATGGTATGATTGCCACCGATACTTAAGGCATCCCCGTCTCCCGCAACAATCCATACGCTCAGTTCGGGCCTGGAAGCCTTTAAACCAGAGGCAATGGCCGTTGCTCTCCCATGTATGGAATGCATTCCATAAGTGTTCATATAATAGGGAAACCGGGAGGAGCAGCCTATACCGGAAATAATTACAATGTTTTCTTTGGGAACACCTATACCAGGCATCACTTTTTGTACCTGTGCCAATATGGAATAATCCCCGCAACCCGGGCACCACCTTACTTCCTGGTCGGTGGCAAAATCTTTAGCGGTTAATGTGGGCTGGGTGGGAACTGCTGTTATACTCATGGTTATTGAAATAACAGCAAAATTAAGATTATACCGGCACAATGTACCTCCAAACGGCTTTCCTTATGGTAACATTCTCCTAAAATCGTAAATGAAAACAAGAGCGGGATGGTTTCAGCCCTGGGATATCCGGCTTAATTTTATTTTTATTGCTGACTGGCACTGCCAAAAACTTTTTTTAAGAGTTCGGTTACTCTTGCCGCGGGGTCTTTCCTGATCTTCAGTTCTTCCTGCCCCACTTCATAAAAAATACCCGCTAAAGATCTTTCGGTTACATAACCGGCAAGGTCGGTATTTACTGGTTTTGCAGCGAATTTATTATAGGTGGTAAATACATCATTCCAGTATTTGGTAGCATCAACTTTGGTTAACGCTTTTTCAATTACAGGGCGAAAGGCGTTGGTTAATGGCAGCGTGGTTTTGTCTTTAAAGTAATTGGTAGCGGCGTAATCCCCGCCTTTTAATATGCCAAGCGCATCTGTTATCGTCATCGCTTTTATAGCATCCACAAAAATAGGGGTGGCAGATTTGGCAGCGTCTTCAGCGGCTCTGTTCATAGAAAGCACTGCTTTATCTACCAGGCTGCCCAGCCCGATGTTTCTTAAAGTGCTTTCCACTTTTTTAGCCTCTTCCGGCATCAGTATCTTAACAGCGGCATTGCTGAAAAATCCATCTGCGGCTGCAAGTTTGCCAGTGCCATTTTGAGTGCCAATGCGCAGGGCCTCCTTTAAACCTGACGCTATTTCGGCAGAACTTAAACCCGTTGAGCCGGTATTCATACCACTTAATACCTGCTGTGCTGTTTCGCAGCCGGAAAGTAAACAGAACGCCGCGATTGTTAGCAATATTTTCATAAAGTTATTTTTGGTTTTTAAAAGGATAGTTTCACAATAACGCTATTGTAACTTACGCAATGCATTGGCCAGCGATTCTATCATAGCATCAATTTCTTCTTTCTTACATGTCCCTACACTCAACCGGTACCAACTGGAATCTTTTGATGCGCCAAATGCATAGAACGGCACCAAAGCAATTGCTGCTTCATTGAGCAGGTAGCTGGTAACGTCTTTTTGTTGTTCAAGCAGGCGCCCCGAAGCCGTTTTCATACCCTTGGCCGTTACCCTAACAGTAAGGTAAATGGCAGCCTGGGGGGCAATGGCATCTACCGGCAATCCCTCTGTTTTCAACCGCATAAAACCATCAAATATTTTTTTCAGCCGTAACGATATGCCATCCTTAAACTGTTGCAGGTAATGATTTATTGCATCGTACTGCAATAAGAACCGTGCAACGGCTTTTTGCTCGGCCATAGGAGCCCAGGCGCCTACGTGCGAAAGGATAGCTTTCATTTTATTCATGATCACCCCGGGCCCCATGGCCCACCCTACTCTTACGCCGGTGGCGGCAAAGCATTTGCTTATGGCGTCTATATAAACCGTATAGGCTTTCATTTGAGGGCGGAGCGATACCGGATCGTAATGCCGGATATCACCATAAGTAAGCTGCCAGTACATTTGATCGTATAAAACATACAATTTCTTTTCTCCTTCTCCACGGCGCCTGTTTTCTTCCAGCACCATATCGCAAATGGCTTCCAGCGCTTCTTTAGTGAAAGTAGTACCGGTTGGGTTTTGGGGCGAGCAAAGAGCTAATATTACAGCGTCTTTAATATAGGGCCTAATATCTGCTGCCGTTGGCATGAAATTATTTTCGGCGCTGGCTTCTACTTCACAATGAATGCCTTCAACAAAATGAGTATAATGATTGTTGTTCCAGGAAGGAACGGCGTAAATTATTTTATCGCCTTTATCGGCGATGGTTCTAAAAAAAGCGTAAATCAGCGGCCGCCCTCCGGATGCTACTAATATTTCGGAGGTATCGTATACCAATCCTTCTTTTTGATGCAGGAAAGCCGCTATAGCCTTGCGAAGATCAAAATTACCTTCTGCCGCCGGGTAATTGGTAAAATGTTTGCGGTAGGCATCTATAATTTCATTTTCCAGTTCTTTTGGGATAGGGAAAATTTCGGGATCAAAATCGCCAATCGTAAAATTGTATATTTTCTCTCCCTGTTTTATTTTCTCCCGTATTTCACCTCCCAGTTTAACGATTTCTGAACCTATTAAGGTTTCTGCAAGTTGTGAAAAATGCTCCTGAGGCGCAATGGTTTCCGATGCCTGTTCCCGCTGTTGTGATGTATGTTCCATATGGCGCAAAATTACCCTCTGTTAAGGGAGAAGCCAAGATTATTTATTTGGTATTAACGAAAACTTCTGAGGCAGGAAGTTAAGAAAATAACGCCTCCTGTTCCATATTTCCTGCAAATGTTAAGAGAATTTTAAAGCTGTTCCTTTATATTTGCCCCTCACCCAAGGTTAATAAGTACATGTTTAATTTGATTTTATTTGGCCCTCCCGGGAGTGGTAAGGGCACGCAATCTGAAAAACTGATCTCAAAATACGGGTTAAAGCACCTTTCTACCGGGGATTTGCTTCGCAGTGAAATTGCCGGTCAAACACCCCTGGGACTGGAAGCGAAGAATTTTATGGACAAGGGTCAATTGGTTCCTGATGAAGTGGTAATTGGCATGATCAGTTCAGCATTAGATGCCAATCCGGAAGCTGCCGGCTTTTTATTTGATGGGTTTCCGCGTACAGAAGCACAGGCCGAAGCCTTAGATAAGCTGCTTAAACTCAAAAAAACAAGCATACATCTTATGCTTGCATTAGAAGTGAGCGAGGAAGAGCTGGTGTCGCGCCTGCTTAACAGGGGCAAAACTTCTGGCCGCAGCGATGATACCAATGAAACGGTTATTCGTGCAAGGATAGCGGAATATCATAAAAAAACATCGGCTGTCGCAGACTATTATAAAAAATTTGATAAAGTAAAACAGGTAAAAGGGGAGGGCAGCATTGATGAGATTTTTACCGCGCTCTGCAAAGAAGTGGATAAGAAGAGTGGTAAGCAGTAAGTGGATTACAAGTCGCAGGTTACAAGGTGCAAGGGAGCAGAAATGTGAAAATGTGATGATTTGAAAACCTGCCAGCCGGCAAGCTGGTTTGAAAATGGGAGCGGGCGTAAAGTAACGAATGTTAGGCTTTAAACTGATAACATCCAAAACTCATGTTAACGGGTTAATCAACCAGCTATTCATTCAGCAATTGCTTTGCATTTTCAATGCTTTTAAAGATCTGCGCATTAACGGTATCTATTTTTTCTTTTTCGCTCCTGTAATAACCAACCTTCTCCGCTTCGGAATTGCCTGCTTTATCGGGATCAAAATTCTGCATCCACCGGTTCATCAGCTCCTCCGCATAAGTAAGGCCCTGCAGTGCGGAATCCAATGGTGGTTGAAGCTGTGCTTTGTTTTTTTGATCCGCCACTGAATCTATTTTCTGTTTTACCCGTTTCTGGTAACGGGCTATTTCACCCATTTTTGCCATTCCGGCATCGTGTCCTTCCATTGCCGCTTTGTATAAGCTGTCTGAAAGCGTTTTGGGAATGGATGAGTTGTTCTGCTGTTCTTCGTTGCCGGAACTGCCACTATGGCTATTGCAGGCCATGGTCATTATCACCACAATAACGGAAACAAATATTTTTATCATACGCCAATATATAAAGATTACCTGTATAATGATTACCGCAAAGGTAAAGCGGAAGATACTACGCTTCTTTAATTTTAGTAATTTGTGTTACAATTCAATAACAGTATGATACATGAAATACAGGAAGGGTATGTAAAGGTTGAACGTCAAAAAGAAATAACGGTTATTGAATTTTTTCATCCGCAAAGCAATTCCTTACCGGCAGCTATATTAAATGATCTTAGCCACGAAATACACAGCACCGGACTGGAGAAAGAAACGAAAGTCATTATTTTACGATCGGGTGACACTGGCGCATTTTGCGCCGGCGCCTCGTTTAAAGAATTACTGGCCATTACGACTGCTGAAGAGGGCAAAAAATTTTTCAGTGGCTTTGCTAATGTAATCAATGCCATGCGGCGATGCCCTAAATTAATTATAGCACGAATACAGGGCAAATGTGTTGGTGGCGGTTTGGGGCTTGCAGCAGCGGCTGATTATGCTATTGCTTTGGAAGGCGCCGATGTGAAGCTGAGTGAATTGTCAATAGGTCTTGGACCTTTTGTGGTAGGCCCGGCGATAGAAAGAAAAATAGGGTTGAGCGCTTTTAGCCAACTGGCTATTGATGCCGGTATGTGGCGCCCTGCAGACTGGGCGAGAAGACATGGTTTATATGCCGAACTGCACCCCACTGCGCAAAGTATGGATGAATCTATACAACGTTTATCCAATGATCTGGCTCATTCTTCTTCGGAAGCCGTTGCGGGGTTAAAGACGGTGTTGTGGGAAGGATCTGAAAATTGGGATACGGTATTATATCAGCGGGCCGCTATCAGCGGCAAGCTGGTAATGAGTTCCTTTACAAAAATGGCCCTCGAAAAATTGAAGAAAAAAGAATAGAGTTGGCCCAAAGAAATACAAAGCACCAGGAACCAAATAGCAAGAGACAAGGAGGCTGTGAGCAAGTAGCTATCCATTACCAGCACAAAGAGAAGTACTTATCCTATCGTTAGTACCTGATAGCTGAGTGCTGAAGGCTGATACCTCAAACCTTTCTACACAAACATACTCAGTAGCATTACCCCGCCAAGTCCTACTATAGCCACAATTGTTTCCATCACTGACCACGAGCGAATAGTATCTTTTACACTCAGGTTAAAGTATTCTTTAAACAACCAGAATCCTCCGTCGTTTACATGCGAAAACATTAAACTGCCTGCACCGATAGATAAAACCATAAGGTTGGGATCTACATCTCCCTGCATAACAATTGGGGCAACAATGCCTGCAGTGGTAAGCCCGGCTACAGTAGCCGAACCGATGCAAACCCGTATGATGGCGGCAATAATCCAGGCAAGCAACAAAGGATGCAATGTCCAGTGTTGCAGCGCCTGCGCGATCTCGTTACTTACACCGCTCGCCGTAAGTACTTCTTTGAATGCGCCGGCTCCTGCAATGATCAGCAATATCATGGCCACATCTTTTACCGCGCTTTCATATACACTCATTATTTTTTTCATGGGCATACCTGTTGACACACCCAGGGAAAAGGTAGCAACGATAAGGGCTATAAGCATAACGATCATCGCATTACCAAAAAAGGCAGAGATGTTGCCCAGCAGTTCAGATGAAGGAGAAACAAAAGGTATAATCGTTGTGGCAATGAGTAATACAACAGGTAATAAAGAAGACAAAAGGCTATTAGCAAGTCCCGGCAGGCTTTCTTCCGGTAGTACAACAGGTTTAAAAGTTTGCAAAGGAACTGAAACGATCTTTTTTAGCGTTTTGGCATACAGAGGGCCGGCAATAATGATGGCAGGGATAGCAACCGCCATACCATACAATAGCGTCAATCCCATATTCGCGTTGAATTGCGCTACAAGTGCAGCAGGTGCAGGGTGCGGCGGCAGATATCCGTGAGTAACCGATAAGGAAGCCAGCATGGGCAACCCGATATACACTGCCGGTAATTTGAACTGGTAGGCAACAGAAAAAATAAGGGGAACCATTAATACAAAGCCAACATTATAAAACAAGGGTATGCCTATCACAAAACCAGTGATCATTAAAGCCCACTGGATATACTTTACGCCAAAAACTTTCATTAAGGAAGAAGCGATTTGCTGCGCTGCGCCGCTTTCGGCAACCAGTTTTCCCAGCATAGCCCCCATCATAATTACCCCGGTCAGCGCTCCCAAAGTATCGCCCATTCCTTTTTCTACGGCTACTGCCAGTTTGTTTAGCGGAATGCCCAACAGCCCCCCGGCAAGTAAGGATACTATTAAAAAAGCCAGGAAGGCATTGGTTTTTCCCCAGGTAATAAGCAATACAAGCAGCAGAATACAGCCGGCGATAATAAGCAGTGTCATAATTTATTAAAGTGAATTGTTGAATTTGATTTGCTTCATCACCTGCTGCCACACAATCGTTATAGATTGCTAATATAAGAAATGGAAATAAGTTTACTGTTGTTATATTCCCGGTGATAGGCATGATACTGCCGGCAGACGCATACGATTAATATGATGTAAATTAAAAAAGACTGATTTTATGAATCCGCCGCTTATTACGGGTTACTCCTTTAAACTTTACCAGTTATTCATTTGTTCGGGAACAATGCGCTCCACGGTTTCTTTTGCAATATGGTTAATTTTCCAGTTGGGATCATATTTTACAAACCACGAAAGCCAGAGACTGCGCGACAGGCGCATGAATATGGGCTGCAGCACAATCAATAAAACGGCATTGGTAATGCCCCACCATAATAAGCGAAAATCACCCTCCTGAACAGAAAAGCCGATGAGCAGCCACCAGGCAATAAAAGTAAATATACTAAAACTTACAGTGAGCCCGTAGCTTACATAAGCAGTGCCGTAATAAAAGCCTACTTCAATTTCGGTGGGCTGCCCGCAAACCGGGCAGGCAGAATGCATTTTAAGAGCCGTTTTTAATTTATACGGGCTACTGCTTTTAAAAATTACACCCCGGCGGCAACGCGGGCAACGATTATCCAATACCGATAAAAAATAACCTGGTCTCCTTTCTTCTGTGCTCATTCGGGGGTTTTTGCAAAGGTCTCAATTCTTCGCCAAATATCAGCGATTAAAAATCTGAAAAGTGCAATAATAAGCTTCATAATGCATCCGCAATGATCTCCATCTGCATGCTGCGTGATCCTTTTACAAGATATACACTATTTTCTGCCGGGTGTTGCAAGAGCCACTCTCTTGCTTCCTGTGCGGTATTAAAAAACCTGAAAGGATGTGTGATAAAGGCAAAATCGCCACCAACCAATATTACTTCTTTCCATAAATAATGCTTTAGCAGTTCCGTAAGGTCTTCATGTTCTTTTATGCTTTCTTTTCCTAATTCCATCATAGCGCCCAATACAAGTATCTTATTGCTGCCTGCGGTTCCCGCAAAATTTTCTATAGCTGCTTTCATGCTGCTGGGGTTGGCATTATAAGCGTCTAAAATAATTTTATTATTTCCTTTATGTATTAATTGAGACCTGCTGTTGGATGGATGGTATGCTTCAATGGCTGCTTTTATTTTATCTTCCTTAACATTAAAATATCTGCCTGCAGCTACGGCAGCAAGTATATTTGGAAGGTTATAATCTCCAACCAGAGCAGAACGGATGATAGCCTTTGCGTTTTTTTTCATTAAGACCACTTCCAAAAAAGGATCTGTTGCATATATATCACCTACTACTTCAGATCCCGAAGTTCCATAGGTAAAAATGTGAGGTATGCCTTTGCTCATTTCCCTCAGGTAATCATAATCCCACATTACGAAGGCTGTGCCGTCGTGGAGTTTCAGGTAATCATACAGTTCGCCTTTGGCCTTTCTAACCCCTTCTATGCTTCCAAAACCTTCAAGGTGCGCTTTTCCGCAATTGGTAATAATACCATGTGTAGGTTCGGTGTATTTGCAGTAACCTTCAATCTCTTTAAGATGGTTAGCACCCATTTCAATGATCCCCATTTCTGCATCAGGCTTAATATCCAGGATGGTAAGCGGTATTCCTATATGGTTGTTAAGGTTTCCCCGGGTTGTATAAGTTTTATAGGTGGATGAAAGCACTGCATGAACCAGTTCTTTAGTGGTGGTTTTGCCATTGCTTCCCGTAATAGCCAAAAAAGGAATGGCAAACTGACCACGGTGGTAGCCTGCCAGTTGCTGCAGCGTAGTTAGCACATCATCCGCAAGTATGATCCTTTTATCTTTAAAACCGGGCGGCTCGTCTACTATTATATACGCGGCGCCTTTTTCAAGCGCCTGCTTTGCAAAAAGATTGCCATTAAAATTCGGGCCTTTTAACGCGAAAAAAATATCATCTTTTTTTAGCTTCCTGGTATCTGTCTGAACCGAAGGATATTGAAGAAACAATTGATAGAGTTTGTCAATTTGCATAATGGTAAAGTTAATTACAATCATTTCAAAATAATAGCAGTCCGTGTATTTCTGGAATTCTGTTTGGCCTTTGTGTCCAGGAATTTGAACTTTGTATAATTAAAAGAACGGATATGAATTATCACCTTTTAGGGAAATCGTCATTAACCATAAGCGAGGTTGGCTTTGGTTGTATGTCCCTGACCGATAGCGATACAAACAACGCACGCCTCATACATAGTGCAATTGAAGGCGGATTAAATTATTTTGATACGGCCGATATGTACCAGAAAGGGCTGAACGAAACTACCGTTGGTAAAGCCCTGCAGGGAAAAAGAGATAAAGTTATTTTAGCCACCAAGGTAGGCAATAAATGGCGGCCCGATGGCAGTGGTTGGGAATGGAACCCTTATAAGCACTATATTATTTCGGCTGTGGAACAAAGTTTAAAAAGGTTAAACACGGATTATATTGATCTTTACCAGTTGCACGGAGGTACTATTGGCGACCCAATAGACGAAACCATAGAAGCTTTTGAAAGCTTACAGGCAGCAGGTAAAATACGGTATTACGGTATTTCGTCTATACGTCCTAATGTAATCGGGGAATATGTACAGCGATCTCATATAGTCAGCGTAATGATGCAATACAGTGTATTGGACCGGCGCCCTGAAGAAACCTGTTTCCCGCTCCTGCAGTCGAATGATATAGCTGTACTGGCGCGGGGAAGCCTTGCCGGGGGACTGCTGGTAAATAAACCGGCAAAAACATACTTAAATTATACAGAAGATGAAGTGTACAAAGCCCAGTCTGCTGTGCACGCTATTTCCGGCATGAACCGAAATCCTTCCCAAACTGCCATCCGGTTTGCGTTGCAGCAACAGCCCATTACTGCCGCCATTGTTGGTGTTAGAACGATGGAACAATTGAACGATATTGTTGCTGCCACGCATACGCCATTGCTTACAGATAATGAAATGATTTTTTTACGCGCATCTATCCCGGTAAATTATTATGAACAGCACAGGTAGGTGCTGCCTGCTTGTGCGATGCGTGAAATCGTTGCAAATTGTTATTCGCAATGTACTTTTTGATGGGCATTTCTTTTTGCCGGGAAAGTATACCTGGTTGTGTCTGTAATTTGGTTTATTTTTTGGGTTGAACCAGGGAGGTGCGGTGGCACTGAGATGCACAGCGCTTGTTTTTAACACCATTCAGCTTGCAGCCCTGCTACATTTCTCTTGTCTTCTTTCCCCATGTTTTATGCTTTGCGCCGTCCATTTTTACGATTCTGGGAGTGAATCTTCCCACCACATCTACCAACTGCCGCTGACTTTGCATTACCACATGAATATCCTTATAGGCGAAAGGCGCTTCATCCAGCCCTCCGCCGATCAGCTTCACGCTATGCTTTTTCAGTTCCTGCTTCAATGCATTTTCGGTAATGGACTGCATTGCTCTGGTACGGCTCATCAACCTTCCTGCGCCGTGGGAAGCCGAGTTAACAGCCGCCGGTTCGCCTTTCCCTTTTACAATATACCCATCCGCTGTCATAGAGCCGGGAATGATGCCCAATACATCCTTTCCGGCAGGTGTAGCGCCTTTACGGTGTACAATTACCTCCTTACCTTCCCATTGTTCCTTCCATGCAAAGTTGTGGTGATTCTCTATCCTCTTAAGAGGTTTACGTCCTAACTGTTTCGAAATTTTTTCGTGAATAATGTGATGACATGCAGAAGCATAATCACCCGCCAGGTTCATGGCGATCCAGTATTCTATTCCTGCTTCTTCATCCATATTCAACCACGCCAGATTTTTTGCATCCTGTGGTAAACGTCTTTTGCTGATCGCAATTTTAGTATAATGATTTGCAATAGTAGCACCCAGCGCCCTGGAACCGGAATGCGATAACAATCCCACATAACTTCCGGGTTCAATGCCCAGTACCGGATCCTTTTCTGCAATATCCACTATGCCAAACTCCACGAAATGATTGCCACTTCCGGAAGATCCCAATTGTTTCCATGCGCGTTCGTGCAAACTTTTCAGCAAAGGCATTTCATAAAATGCGGCATGTTCCATTACTTCATGATCTGATGCCCGGTCAAACTGTGCGCCGCTTCCAAAAAGGGTGGCTTCATTTAATTCCCTTGCAAAAGAAGTTTCCCGCTGCGTAAGCTCTTTTGGATTGATATCGAAAACACTCAGGCACATGCGGCAGCCAATGTCCACTCCCACGCCATACGGTATCACGGCGTTATCCGTTGCCAGAACACCGCCTATCGGCAAGCCATAACCGCTGTGTGCATCAGGCATCAATGCGCCCGCAACTGCCACCGGCAATTTAGCCGCGACATACATCTGGTGCAGGGCGCCTTCTTCAATGTGTTCCTGTCCGAATACATTGAACGGAATACCCTGGTTGTTCAATGAAATTGTTGCGTCCTCTTTTGGCGCTTTGGGCAATAATTGCTCCGCTATCACTGCCAATACGACATCATCTTTATATTGTACCGGGCTTTCCAATACACGCTTCAATATTTCCATCACTTTCTCTTTTGTGTGATGCTTGTAATGTTTCTGCATCACATTCATTGCCACGCTGATCACCGGGCCCTGCGGGTAGCCGGTAGCGCGTAATTCTTTTCCTGTTATTTTTAATTTGCTCATTGTTTTTCTTTTTTGAACCACGGAGGCACATAACACGGGGTAACACAAAGGGCTGTTTTGTGAGCCCGGAGTTTTTGTGACTTTATGATTTTTTGTACCAGCTTTTGAGCACTGATCGTACTTTTGTTGCGACGCTCCGTTCGGGGTTTCGGCTCACTGATGATCCTTTACTTCATTGTAATACATTCCTCTCATTTTTATTAATAGGGCATCAATTACGTCAATATCCGGTTCTGCTTTCAAATCCGAATTTTGATATAAGATTGGCAACTCATCTTTTAAGGCTTCTGCTTTTTGCAACAATTCATCGTACTCAAATTTTCCTTCTTTTATAGATAACAGGAATTCCCTGTCTTTCCGCCAAACATTGACCCTTCTTTCTGTAGCTATTTCCCTTGCCATCAATAATAATCTGAATACATGCATCATGCTTTTTGAATCATAATTCTTGCCATGGGTCATGGTTGTTTGATATCGCTCCTCGCTTCTTTTTTCTACCCACCCCCAGTATTCTTTGTATTTCTTACAGTATACTGAGTAGCCATCCTTGTTAAAATAAAGCATAGCTATGGGCTTTTCATTTTTGGGTACACTGCTCAAGCATACTTCATTCGACTCTTCCTTTCTCATTATACCGGAATATGGCAAGTCATCCGAATAAAACAAATTGTAGCAATCCCGCATATGTGCTATAGCAGTCAATCCCATTTTCTCTTGGCGTAAATTTTTCTCCTTCATATATTCTTTTAATCCTACAGCTTCATTCTCCTCATGCACAAAACAAAAATCCAATACCGATTTTTTTTCTTCGCCCACAGGATTCACTATCTTCTTTTCCAATCCATATGCTTTTTTTATTTGTGTATAAGCATAGTTAGCAAAAGTTTTCTTGCACAGCTTAGACAGAAAAAGTGCAGGCTTCATCCCGTCCATTATTGAATGTTTTTGCAATACGCAGCTTTCTGGTGTATTCAGCATTTCCAGTATATTCGGGTTGTTTTTTGAAAGCAACTCTATAAATCTTTTCAATTCATAGTACACAATATCATTGGTAGCATTATTAACCTGCCCGGTATATTCCAATCCATAAAACATATTTTTGGGTAATACAAATACTCCTCTAATATCTGTGTCAGATTTTGGAGTATCCAACCCATACGCCCGACTACCGGTGATGGCTTCAAATACCAATAACCCATTATCTTTTATCCAGTCAATAGTCAGCTTTTGCATACAGCATTTTTAAAAAGAATTCATTTAATAACGACATATCAGTTTGGTTTACACCAAGTTTTTGTTTTGATATTTCCAGCTTTTCCAATAATTGCAATATCCATACTTCCATTACACTGTCTTTGCTATGAAGATATTTTTCGCCTACACCTAACTTCAATTGCACCAATTCCCTTAGCGGGGTATTGATTTTTTCATCCGAGTACCGCATCAATCCTTCTATATGCATGGGCAATACAGTTTTGTCATGCATGATCCAGTTGCAGGAAAGTAAAGACCGCACCAGGTAAAAAAAGCCTTTCAATTTAAAATCATCCTTTCCTATCATGTCCTCCCAAAACTTATGGGCTAATGAATAGTGATGAAAGAAAACCGCCGTTGGCGAATAATAACTTTCTATCAACTTTTTAAACTCGTCCTTAAATCCCGGCACTGCATAATATTCAAACGGAGACTGAAACCGTTCTATCAGTGGGACATTTGATTTCTTTAACAAATTCAGACATTTTTTCAGATCCCAGCCTGTTATGTCCAGATCGTCATCCATATATTCTATCGTGTCTTTGCGCTGACTTAGGGACAGATACCAATCCCGCTCATGCATATAAATAAACCTCACATCATAATCGCTATCCGGCGAAGGAAAACCCCACGCCCTGCTACCTGTTTCGCAGGCGTGAAGTATTTTGATGTTTTTCTTTTGTCCGATTTCAGATAATGCTGTTATTATATTTTTCATATGCACACATTATGTTAATATAGACAATTGTATCTCGTCTATTAATTTCAGCACATTTACGAAGCCTTCTTTACAGCGCAAGTAATTATCATGTAAAAGTTTAAGAAGCCCTTCGAATTCCTTTTTTAATTCTACTAATCTATTTTTATTTGTAATGTTTTCTTGTGCGATACTACTAAACTTGGCGGTTAATATTCCTGCCCAATCATGAGTGAATTGAAAATGCACAATCCTATGGCGATATTCAATCATTGGCTTAAATGACTTTTCATAAAATTCTTGTAGCCATAAGGAATATTGAGAATTTTTATTCAGATTACAATTATTTGTTTTTTTAAAACCTTGCATATAACGATCAAAAGACAGATTTTTTTGTTTAAGGTTTAAATTCTCAAAGTTGTGCAATAGAATAGCCATTCTGTCCCAAAAACTATAGATTCTTTCAAAGCCGAACCCTATATAAAGCAGATATTGATTATCATAATTGTTCATGGTTGGCATAAAAAAGGTAACATCGTTTTCATCAATTCTCTTTGATAAAAAATCAGTTGTATATTTAAAATAATAAGCGGCCTTTAAGAGACAGTCTTCGATTTGCCAATGACAATTCGCTATTTCAAAATAATAATTTAAATGGCTTATTCCATTGTTACTTTGCTTGTTTATTCGCTGCTTCCTAATTACATTGGTAAAAAACGCAGCTCCAATATTCGAATTATCATATTCTTGTTCGTCAATATGTAGGAGATTTAGTTGTTTTTTTAGTTCGATCTTATTTTCAGTTAAATAATCTAACACTTGAGTTTGACATTCATGAAATGAGGGGAAAAACGTTACTCCAAAAGGACTAAATGTAGTAGCAATAAACGTCAGCTCTTTATTATTGACTAGAGAACAAATAATTGAACCTATTTTGAAAGAGTAATCTACGCAACATTTCTGTTCAAATTTATATTCCTCTTCGCCCTCTTTTGCATCTATGCCTTTATGTATTTTCCTAACAATAGTGGGAGTTCCTTTCCAACTAAATCTTCTGCTAACTAATTCCGTACTATATTTTGTTCCCAAATTGTCAAAGGGAAGCGCGTCAAAAAAAAGAAATTTATGCTCATTAAATCTATTTGTAAAATGAAATTCACAACAACTTTGAAATATTGTAATCAATTCGCCCATTTCATTCTGGGTCTTATCCTCTATATTAATCATTATGCAAGCGTTTTATTTTGAAATATCTAAGCTATTAATATCCGTGCACAATTTTATTGAATGGTTGCCAACCTTCTAAAGGTTGGCAACCATAATCACTGTTTATTCGGTACAAAGATATCCTTCAACTGCTCAATCAATACGCCGTTTCCGCTCACGCTGATATTGCTGATCTTGTCCGCGATCTTTTCTACATATTCCATTTCTTTCAGCTTCCACAACATCGCATTTTCTTCCATCAGCCTGGCAGTATTCAGCAAGCTACGGGTGCAGGCAGTTTCTTCCCGCCGCATGATGGTATTTGCCTGCGCTTTCTTTTCAGCGATCAATACCTGGTTCATGATCTCCTTTACATCGCCCGGCAATATGATATCACGGATACCGAAGCCATTCACCAATATACCCAATGCTTCAGCGTTTTTCTGTATACTTTGCAAAATGAAAGGGGTAATGGCTTCTTTTTTCTCCAGCAATTCATCAAATCCAAAGCCGGCGACATATTCCCGCAATGCAAGTTGAAATGCCACATACAATTGCCTGTCGTATTCTTTGTTTTGCAGCAAGGCCTTTTCAATATCAGTTACCTGATATTGCGCCCAGGCGTTGATGCGCAATGCCGCTTTATCTTTGGTCAGAATTTCCTGTCCGTTTATTTCCAGTTGCTGCTGACGGGCATCTACCTTACCCACATGCACTGCTATGCTGTTCTTCCACCAGTAATAAACGCCACTCTGCAAAATCTGCACAAATTTCCCATCAACAAACAATACAGCCTTTTCAAAGCTTTCCACACTTACGCTACGAACAAATGGAGCAACCAAACGATGTAACAATACCGTACGGTCTACAGGTTCAGTGATCTCAACCTTTCCAATATCTGCCTTTATGAATTTATACTCAACAGCGCCTTTCCAAAAGGCATAACGACCAGCACCGAATACTGCTTCCAGCAAACCGTTTTTATAATGTAAAGCGATTTCATTGTCTTTTACATCCAGCACAAGCAATGCCTCAGCAAGTGCAGCATCTTTCAACAATATATTCAATTCCACTGGTGCGTTGAATGGTTTGGTTATATCAAACAACTGCACGGTTTCATTGCTCCAGAACCAGTAGCTTCCTTTATTCAGCATTCGCTGATACACGCCATTTTTAAAAACCAATCCAACCTGGTAGGCGGTTACTTTTACATTTTTCATCAGTATATCTTTTAAAATCGTCTTTTGTAATATTAAAGTCCGGATTGTTTATCACCTTCAATAACGGATGTTGTGTTATATAATGTTAATCAATACCGTTTCTTACCTTTTACCTGCCCAAAAGCAGAAAAACGATGTAAGAAAATGTGTTGCTGCTCATTATTATAATCAGAACATACTGGCTATTTCCCGGCTTGCCGGATTTTTGCTGTAAATATGCTTTACAACATATTCACTTTTATAAACCGGCCGATAAACAATCCTTACTTTACGTTGTCACCATTTTTTAAGAAGCGGTGTACTTCTTTACCCAACATCTGAAGTGTTGTGTTCTACCATTGAACTATCCCGCTTTTCAGCGGGAGCGGGATTCGAACCCGCAATTGCCTGTTGCTCTAACCGCTGAGCTATCCCACCTGAGGCGGGAAAGGGACTCGAACCCCTGGCCCACAGGGTGTGGTGGGAAATACATATTGGCGCAACAGCATACAGCCGGTTACTACCGCTGCACTATGATGCTTTTAAAACACACATCCGGTTTACTGCTAACATGCCGGTTCCCATCTTACCGTTAAGCAAGCTTTTGAAGCTCCTCCATCCTTTACAAAGAGGAAAAGGAATTTATTTTATTTTAAAGAACTATTGTTTTTATTTGACAAAACAAACCTCTAACACAACTTTGCAATCTATTTGCATAGTAAAGTCTATTTTAATTTTTTTGTCACTCCTACGGAATTCGAACCCATATTTTCTTTTGTAGCAATAGTCCGGCTGTAAATGCGCTTCCCTACTCTGGTCTTTCACATTTCGGTGCAACTGCAAATTCTGTCCATTCAAACGAACAGTCTGAACGGCATCTTCCGGGCACTCCGCGGCTCCGTAACTTTTTCTGTAGCACTTCCTTTTATGCTAAGGAGTGATTCGCATTAACAAGACTTCCAGTAGTGGATTGACAATTTCTACTGCACCACTTTATTAGCACAGCTTGAACTTGCAAACGCTTCCGGTTTCGCCTTAAACGCAAAACCCATTCCCATAATATACCCCATCGCGTCCTTCAATGCATCATTGCTTTTAAAGTTTGGATTGGTGTTGATGTCAGCATGTACTTCCATATCTACATTGTACAAAGTAAAAATCCTGCACAGTGCATAAGCTACTTCAATACTTTTTGCCACTTCGAGCAACATCCGCTGTTTGATGCTCATTTTTTGTTCAGTGACTTCATTGTGTATATACATGAAGCCGCCTCTGCCCTTCCGGATGAAAACAATAACAGTGGCAAATTCAGTTTCCCTGCCCTTTACCTGGCTGTCGGTACCAATGCATACTTTTAAAGAATGCCCCATCTCTTTTTCTCTTATGATCACAGTTCTTATTTCGTCTTCAATCGGCTGTTGAATGCTATCGCCGGATAATTTCCTCCATTTTTGCTGTTGTTCCATTTTATGCCTTAACCGGTATTTAAAATCTTTTTCTGTGTGGACGAAACCGGATTCGAAGCGGCACAGTTGGTGCTTCAAACCAATGCTCTGCCATTGGAGCTATTCGTCCATCGTTGGCCCCGTGACTCGAACTCACAACCCTCCGGTTAAAAGCCGGATACTCTAACCATTGAGCTACGGGCCATATTGCCTTACACCAGGTCGCATTGGTTGACTTTGAGACCCGAACTCATTTCTCCACATTCGCAGTGTGGCGCTTTACCGGTTAAGCTAAAGCCTACGTTTTGTTGTTGGAGCCGGACTCGAACCAGCATCTTCAGCTTCAAATGCTGAAATGCTCAACCATTGCACCATCCAACATTCAGCGGTTCGCACGGGAATCGAACCCATAGCAACAGATCGACAATCTGTGATGTTAACCGTTACACCAGCGAACCTTGTAATTCAACAAAAAACCCGGTCGTTTACTGCAACCGGGTTCCTTTCATTGTGCCTGTTAAATACAGGCTAGGTATAGTTATACCACGGTCGTTTATGTTTGCTATCCTCTTTATTGCCTGCAGGCACAATGCTGTTGTTCGCCTGCACATGCCAATAGCGTACAGATAATGATAGCTGTGTATTCCGCATTGGAATCGTAAATCGTTTATGTTCTAAAGACTTCAGCATTTTTATTTTATAACTTCACTTAAAATAAAAAACCCCGCAATTTCCTGCGGGGCGTATATTTGATCGAATCTGTTGTTTCAACTTATTCATCAGCATTACATGCCCCGCAACCGGCATCATGGCCCGGGCGGTTAAATTCTTTTGATCTTAGTTGTTGCTTTGTTTGCTGCATGTAATGTTATTTATAATTTGTTTTGCGGTGCAAAGGTTGAGATATTTTTTTGATAGTGCAAGTTTTTTGAGAATATTTTTTTTACGGTCACGCTCAAACGAACGGAAAAGAGTGGAAGAATTGTTAATTAATAGCTGACGTTAACCATTTTTTACAGCAGCATCAGATAACGGATGAATCCGGAAAAGTTACAGGATATAAAGATCTTAATAAAATTGGCGTACTGCTAAAAGATGTAATGCTGCGGCGTACCAAAAAAGAAGTGCTGAAAGAACTGCCCTCCCGCATGGATAAAAACCTGCTTATCCCCATAACGGACGAGCAAATGCAAATGCATGACGAATTTAGAGAGATCGTAGCCAAGTTGGTGCATAAGTGGAAAAGAATGAAGTTCCTGAAGAAAGAAGACAGGCAGCGTTTGCTGAACAACCTGAACATGATGTGTATGGTTTGCGACAGCACCTATATTATTGACCAGGAAACCAATTACCAAACCAAGTTAGACGAACTGGAAAATATATTAGATGAGATCATTGACATGAAGGAAGAAAAAGTAGTAATATTCAGTCAGTGGGAACGGATGACAAGGCTGGTAGCGCAAATGCTTACCGACAAAGGAATCGGATATCAATACCTTCATGGCAGCATACCCTCCAAAAACAGGCAGGACCTGTTTGCACATTTCAATAATGATCCTGCCTGCAGGGTGTTTCTTTCAACCGATGCCGGCGATAATAATATTTTCCTGGGCGGACAAAAATTCAACCGGTTTATGCAATCGGTTGAATCGGTTACCGGCGGGATACCTGGTGCAACGGAACAATCCATATCGGAAAACGCGGAAAGGAACGCGGAGAAAGAAATGACTACCGCACCCGCACAACAGGAGTTGTTTACCCGTGAAATAACGGGCGATATTCCTGAGCCGGAACAGGAAAAGACAAAAGCCGTATCTGCCGAAGACCAGGTTATTCAAACAGGCTTTTCTTTTTTTGAGCAACTGGCAGAATCGCTCAGCAACCCCGAAAGTACAAAGCAACTCGTTGACAAACTAACGGAGAAGGATGGGGTTTCAGGTCAAACCTATTTAAAAATACCGGTAGGTAATGAGCAGGTAATAACGAATGCACTACAACTGATCAGTGGATTTTTGAAAGGATTGAAGCCTTAGTTACAACAGAACAACAAGCCACGGGGGTTGTACAAACACAAATTCCCTGCCGTTAAAAATGAATGCCTTCTATTTGTACATTCCAAACATACCAATAGCCGAATTCTTCATTCAACTCAAAACAAACTTCCCAGTTTCCTTTTAAGTTTTCCGCATCATTGTGTACTGATGCGGTTAATGCATAGTTGCCTTTTACAATGCAGGCCTTGTCGTTGATGGTACACAACCCATTGCTGATTTCAATATCTTCCATTGTATCGTATGCTTCTTTAAACCTGTTCACCAGCAATTTAAATCCATCTTCTGAAAGTGGATAATGATTGTTTAGCCGGAGGTTCTCGTTCCGGAAGCAGGGCATATAGTCAAACGGCGTTTTTTTAAGTATGCATGCTATGCAGTCATCAACAGCATATCTGGTATTATCGTACTGGTGATCGGGGTAAAATTCATCATAAATAAATCCATGCGTTATACCGGGTATATCCATATCACTCATTTCATGGTCAAACAATTCTTCGGTGGTAAAGCGATATAATTCACGCACACAAATATTAGGGCTGCATGCGCTTAAGCTGATATGGTACTGGTGTAAATATTCCTGCAGCATTTCCCAGGCCTCGCCTATCTCATCATCAGGTATTTCTGATACCGGCTTAAACTGAGTTGGCCGCCCTATCTTATCAAAAACTTTGATATACTTTGGATTTTGGGATTGCTTCTCAAATGCCTGGATATAATTAAGAAATTCGTTTTCTATCTGCGGAGACAGGTGGGCGCCATCTTCTGTTTTTTGAAATTCGGCGCCGTTTTCCAGCATAAGCTTCATTTTCAGAAATTCGTTTTCTGCTTTCAGGCGTTCTTCATCATTAAGCTTATCGAACTCGTTCATAAAAATGAATATTCAATAAATATAGATAAAAGAATGTAATAACGCAATTGCCAGACTAAATCTTATGCCTGGAAGGGGAGATTGCTATAACAGCACATTTACTTTTAATTCCTTCACTACTTGCTGAATTGTATTATCCAGGTTAACAATAAGATTTTTAAGGAGCGGCCCATCCTTCTTTTGTTCTGCAAACACCTCAATTTCCCTGATATTGTCTTTCAGCGAAGTTATATTCAGATTATCAATATCAGGCTTTATGCGATGTGCAATAGCATACATTTCACCGTAACTGTGACTGTTATACGCAATTTTTAGCTCATTTACCGCCAAAGACACCTGTTCAGTAAACACAAGAATCATTTGTTGCAATATATCCCGGTTTCCTTTACTAACATCTTTAAGGAAAGACAGGCTGTAAAGAGCAGCGTCCGGGTTAGCAGTTGCTGGAACAAATTTTTCGGCCATACCATTTTTAAAAGGAATACAGGTTGAAATTTTATCAAGCAAATCTTTTTCTGTATAAGGCTTTGAAATAAATCCGTTCATCCCGGCTTCTAAACATTTTTCTTCTTCTCCATTAACTACATTGGCGGTTATAGCGATTATGGGAATGGTTTGGGAAAGATTTTTTCTGATGTACCTCGTTGTTTCAAACCCATCCATTACCGGCAGATGCAAATCCATTAATACCAGGTCAAAAGGGCGGTTTCGCAAAAGTTGTACAGCATCCATACCATTGTCGGCTTCCGTAACTTTTGCACCAGTTCCCTGTATTATAGCTGACGCTAAAAGCGTGTTCATTTCGTTGTCTTCTACCAGCAGTATAGATATGTTTGCAAGCGGCCTCGGGTTCATAATCTGTTATTTACAGCATCGGGTTTATACATTCAAAAGTGCCAGGCCTAAATATAAAATTTCCACGCTAAAATTAAATGTTTGCTCAAAAATAAAAGAACCGGTTTTAGGTGCATACGGAAATGCCGGTCAATTACAAAACTCCTTTTTTAAATAAACGGCAGAAGAAGAAATTTAGTGTTAGCTGGGTGATCATACAATTGTAAAATGTAGGTTGGAAATGCTTATTATCGCGTATTGCTTCAACCCTGGTTTGTTCCCTCCGGTTGTCTTTTGCAAGGTGATGCCAGTCCGGTTAAAGTGATGAAATGACCGGTTCAAATAAGAAAGAATTGTTAACATCCAAATAAAACAAAGCGATATAAGTGATGTTAATACGTTTTGTACTTAAATTTACGGCCTGATTTTTGTGGAGGCGCATCATTTTTTCAAATTATTTACGGGGTTTCCAATAATTATATATTCGACTATGGCTCTGAGTCAGAGTTTACAACAAAAGCTGTTACAAAAACTATCACCCCAGCAAATTCAACTCATGAAATTGCTGCAGGTTCCTACTGCCAACCTTGAAGAAAGAATTAAAGAAGAGATGGAAGAAAATCCTGCGCTTGAGGCAAATGAGGAAGACAACGATGCCGGCGAGGGAGAACTGATTGATGAATTTGAAAGTGATAAAGAGGACGATTTTGAGGCAGAAGGCAGTGAGGATGAATATGATAATATTGATATAAGTGAATATGTGGGCGAAGATGATGATGTAGCTGATTACAGGTTGAAAGACGAGAACTACCCGGAAATTGACGAAAAACAAACACTGCCCTTTAAAATTGAAAGTACTTTTCATGAATCTTTGCTGGAACAGCTCAGTATGCTGAATTTGGATGAAAAGCAAAGAAAAATTGCGGAGCATATAGTGGGAAGTATAGATGATGACGGATATTTAAGAAGAGATTTTGGAGCCATTACAGATGATTTGGCTTTCCGGCAGAATATTGCTGCTACTGAAGAAGAAATAGCTTTGCTGGTAAAAGAGATACAGCGGTTTGATCCGCCCGGAATAGGTGCACGGGATTTAAGAGAATGCCTTCTGTTGCAGTTGGAACGGAAAAGACAAGACGGCCGGGAAGTGGATATTGCGATCAGTATACTTTCGGATTACTTTGATGAGTTTACCAAAAAACATTACGAAAAGATACAAAGAGGGTTAAACCTGACAGACGAAGATCTTAAGCTTGCTATTAATCAAATCATCCGGCTTAATCCTAAACCAGGGGGAAATGTAGGCGACACCAATAAAGGAGAAAGCTATATTATTCCCGACTTCTTTATTCATAATAATACCAATAAACTGGAACTCACACTTAATTCGAAGAATGCGCCGGATCTGCGTATCAGCGAGGGTTACAGAGATATGCTTAAAGAATATGACCGGGGAAGTAAAAAGGATAAACGGCAGAAAGAAGCGGTCATTTTTATTAAACAGAAAATTGATGCTGCCAAGTGGTTTATTGATGCTATTAAGCAACGACAAAACACCTTGTTTACTACCATGCATGCTATAATGGATTACCAGTATGAATTTTTTCTTACAGGTGATGAAACCACGTTAAAGCCGATGATTTTAAAAGATATTGCCGAACGTACGGGATTGGATATTTCCACGGTAAGCCGGGTGGCGAACAGCAAATTTGTACAAACAGAATTTGGTACATACCGGCTTAAATTCTTTTTTAGCGAATCTTTGAGTACAGACAGTGGTGAAGAAGTTTCTACACGGGAGGTAAAGAAAATATTAAGTGATATGGTAGAAGGAGAAAGCAAGAAAAAACCGCTGAGTGATGAACGGCTTACAGAATTGCTGCAACAGAAAGGATATAATATTGCCCGGAGAACAGTAGCCAAATACCGGGAACAGATGAATATTCCGGTAGCACGCTTAAGAAAACAATTATGAATAGCCACTTTGCGCCTGATACCGCCACTGTATTACCGGTGGTAAGAACAGGCGCTCATTTTATTTCCTGGCTTTTCCATCCATTGCTGGTTGGATTATATATGGCCATTTACCTTGTTTACATTGATCCCGAATATTTTATTGGAATGAATGTACTGGCGAAAACGCAGGTGCTTTTTATTTATATTATTAATAGTATCTTTTTTCCTCTGTTATCTGTGCTTTTATGTAAAGCATTGGGTTTCGTTCAGTCTGTTTATCTCAAAACACAGAAAGAAAGGATTATACTGTATGCCATAAGTATGGTCTTTTTTTTCTGGACCTTTTATGTGTTTAGGAATAAACCGGGTATACCCGTAATTATGGCTCAAATGAGCCTTGGTATTTTTCTTGCTGTGATCATTGATTTTGTTGCGAATATTTTTTTTAAAATAAGCATGCATGCAACAGGCGCCGGCGGTTTAATGGGTTTATTTACTGTACTGTTATATACTTCTTCCGGTTTTGTAAATATTCCCCTGGCAATTGCCATTTTTATTTCAGGACTAATCTGTACCTCACGTCTTATTGTTTCCGATCACCGGATGGGAGATATTGTATTTGGATTGATTGCAGGCTTTTTAAGTCAATGGATGGCGTACTGGTTTTTGGGGTAAAAAATAGCGCTTCAACCAAATTGAAGCGCCGTAGCTTTATATGGGTTGGATAGATTTAATCTGTTGCTTTTTGCCAAGGAATTTAATGAGCCACATTATCGTAAAACTGGGGATAAAGTCCAGACCCGGAAAAAGCTCCTCTACGAAATTAAAAATGCCGCCTGTCGCACCTTTCCACCCACCAAATAATTTATAAAAGATTAATCCTGATACAGGAGCCCAAATTATATCTCCAAATTCACCTAAAAACGGCAGGGCATAACTGGCATACCCAAGTAAGTCCATTATAATACAAATCAATATAGATGGTTGCTTTTGTGTTGTGGTCATTTGGCTATTAAAAAGTGAACATATTATTGACGATTACCGGCGCAAAAGGTTGCAAGGTAAAACTATGCTGCCGGAGGAAGATTTAATTTCCCCTGAATTTCTTCCAGTCGGAAAGGCTTTGAAATATAATCGTCCATGCCCACCGCCCTGCATTTTTCATAATCTGATCTCCCGGCATCTGCCACCAGGGCAATAATAGGAATTGAATGGAAGGGAGCGGGCATTTGCCGGATGTGTCTGGCAGCCGTATATCCATCCATAACGGGCATATTCACATCCATGAAAATTATTTCAGGGCTATACGCTCCCAATAGCTTCAATGCTTTTTCGCCATTCGATGCTTCTATCACTCTATATCCCATGTTTTTTAACAAAGCGGAAATCAACACTATGGTGTCGGGGTCGTTATCTACTACCATTACAAGAGGGTCCTGTTCCCTGTATCTTACTGTTCTTCCGTCCTTAGAGTTGATAAGTGTTTTTTTATCCATTGCGTTTAATTAAAATGGTATCAGGGGCTTCTTGTGAAGGACTTAAGGATAACCTTCTTTTGCAAATGTCATACCATTTACAGTTAAACGTAACAGCCGGCATTTTATTTAATTGCTAAAATAAAAGGTTCTTTCCGGAAAAAATTTTTCCTAAATGCTCATAAGCCTTCGGGGTAGCTTCCCTGCCTCTTGAAGTGCGCATAATAAACCCCTGTTGAATTAAAAAAGGTTCATATACTTCTTCTAATGTACCCTGCTCTTCACCAACAGCCGTGGCGATGGTAGTAATACCCACCGGGCCACCCTTAAACTTTTCAATGATGGTGGAAAGAATCCGGTTGTCCATTTCATCAAGCCCATACGTATCCACATTTAAGGCTTTCAATGCATGCTGTGTTATGCCTTCATCTATAACACCATCATTTAATACCTGCGCAAAATCCCTAACCCGCCTCAACAGGCCATTGGCAATTCGCGGCGTTCCCCTGCTCCGTCCTGCAATTTCTTTTGCTGCTTCATCGGATATACCAATCTGTAATATTCCGGCCGACCGCGCAATTATTTTTTTTAGTATTTCTGCATCGTAATATTCAAGCCTGGATTTAATTGCAAAACGCGAAAGAAGAGGTGCAGTTAGCAGCCCGCTTCGTGTTGTAGCGCCAATTAATGTAAAAGGATTGAGGTTGATTTGTATACTACGGGCATTGGGTCCGGTATCTATCATTATGTCAATGCGATAATCTTCCATGGCAGAATAAAGATATTCTTCCACTACAGTGCTGAGGCGGTGTATTTCATCTATAAACAATACATCGTTGGGTTGAAGGTTAGTAAGCAAACCGGCAAGGTCGGCGGGTTTTTCAATTACAGGGCCGGAAGTTTCTTTAATATGTACCCCCAGTTCATTGGCCACGATGCGGCTTAAGGTAGTTTTACCCAGGCCTGGTGGTCCGTGAAAAAGAATATGATCTAGGGCTTCACCTCTGATCCTTGCTGCTTTGATAAAAATTTTGATATTTTCAATAACCTTATCCTGTCCGCTAAAGTCTGCAATTTCATTAGGGCGTATATTATTTTCAAATTCTTTTTCAATCGGAGTCAGTGCCGCTTTATCAGTATTTAAATTAGGGTTTTGCATATGTCCATTTCAATTTTTCAACTGCATGCTTTGCATAAACCACTTACAACAACTTCTGTCTGACGGGTTTTGTATCCGCGTGGTAATTTAATTTCCGGCACATGCACATCTTCGAGGCAGCAAGTTGTGCCGCAACTGGTGCAGATAAAATGTACATGATCATCATGGTGGTGACCCTGTTCACAATTGTCTTTACATAAAGCGTATTTAATAGAATTATCAGGAGTAGGAATGGTATGGATAATACCTTTTTCCATAAATGTCTGCAGGGTGCGGTATACCGTTACCCTGTCATATTTTTCTTCCGTTTTTGATTCTATATCGTGATGTGCCAATGCGCTGTCGCTTTGTAAAAAGAGTTCCAGTATTTTTCTTCTGCTGTCTGTTATACTTAACTGGTTTTTCTTTAATAAATGTGCTATATGCGGTTCCATATCTTTTTGTTTAGAAAAATAGCATTTAAATGATATTACACGGGCATGCCGAACCTGGCTACTGTGGATTCTCGTTTAGTAAATCCTTAATGTCAGTGATCAGCTTTTCAATTTCGTCTTTTTTTAGTCCATCATAAATTCCTCTTACCTGTCCGATTTTATCAACTAATGCAAAAAATTGTGTATGTATAAATTGTTCATCAATATTGGTTGCATTATTCTTCGGGTCATCTAAAATATAGCTTTCTCTGGCAGTTCTGTATAAACTGTCTTTGCTTCCGGTTAAAAACCACCAGCTTTTAATATCGGCTCCCAATGAATCGGCATAAACTTTTAACCGTGCCACACTATCCGTTTCCGGATCAACCGTATGCGAAAGGATCAGGAAATCTTTTTCATTTTTAAACTGATCGAATACCTTTTTCATATTCCTGTTCATTTTAGGACAAATACCCTCACAGGTTGTAAAAAAGAATTCTGCAGCATATACTTTGCCGGACACATCTTTTCCGGTTATATGTTGTCCATCCTGCCGCTCGAACGAAAAAGGTTTAACTATATTCAAAACAGGCAAACGCGACTTTGAAGAATCTATAGTAGCGTATAAAAAAGCATAAAATCCACCAAAAAGTAAAACAAAAAAGATCAGATACAGCCACGTTTTCCGCTTCATACAATAACAATTTAATGCTGTGCAAAGTTACAACTGTAAGTGGTATGTTCCCGCCTTATAATAAAATGCCTCCATAGGGTTGGAATTTTATTCTAATTTTTAAATGCAACAAAGTTGCATAATTTTTATACATTTGCAGCCATTTTAACTATAAGTATGTTCAGGATCAATTACGATGCCCTTGGTATTACTGCTTCACTGGCCTGTGCCATTCATTGTGCTATATTACCTTTAATGCTTACCAGTTTACCGGTTTTGGGGATTGATATTATCCACAATTATTTCTTCGAATATGGTATGATAGGGTTAGCCTTTGTTGTTGGTATGTATGCTTTATACCACGGGTATAAAAAACATCATCATAAAACGCTGCCCGTAGTTTTTTTTAGCGCCGGGATTTCCTTTCTCCTGCTAAAAGAGTTGTTTCACAACTATCATATATGGTTCCTGGTTCCTGCCGTTATTTTGATTGTTGCCGCGCACTACATTAATTACCGGTTGTGCCGCAGAGCAGGTCATTGCCACGAAAGTGATTGTACCCATACCTGATCAATGTTGCACTTTCGTAGCCGAAATGTTTTTAAGCGGAGATGGGTCTGATTTTTTTCCTTAATTTCATTTCCTTAAAACCACACTTGCCATGACCACCCGAAGAACATTTATCAAACAAGCCGGCTTATTCTCAATTGCCGCTTTTGCAACCCCTTCCTTTCTTCTTAAAGTAAATAAGCAAATAGGAGTGCAACTCTATACGCTCCGCGGGGATATATCAAAAGATCCAAAAGCCGTCATTGAAAAAGTGGCGGCGATAGGCTACAAAGAAGTTGAATCTTTTGGCTATAATTCCGGAAAATATTTTGGAATGGCACCAAAGGAATTTGCCGCTTTATTGAAAGCAAACAGACTTGCGCACCCCAGCAGTCATTATATGCTGGCAAGCCTGGGCGGGAACTGGCAAAAAGCAATTGACGATGCTGTAGTTGCGGGACAGAAATACATGGTGGTGGCTTATTTATTAGATACGGAGCGAAAATCCATAGACGATTATAAAAAAATTGCCGCTCAGTTTAACGTAGCGGCAGAAGCCTGTAAAAAAGCGGGTTTACAATTTGGTTATCATAATCATGATTTTGAATTCGTGGATATGAATGGTGAGCACGGCTTTGATATATTGCTAAAAGAAACTGATCCGAAACTGGTAAAATTTGAGCTGGATTTGTATTGGGCCGGTTTTGCAGGAAAAGATCCGGTAGAAATGTTCAGGCAGCATCCCGGGCGCTTCCCGCTCTGGCACGTAAAAGATATGGATAACACTGATAAAAGATTTTTTACGGAAGTGGGTAATGGCGTTATAGACTTTAAGAGAATATTTGCACATGCTAAAGCCTCCGGGATGAAACATTATTTCGTAGAGCAGGATGTATGCCCCGGCCCGCCCTTGGAAAGCATCGAAAAAAGCTTTAAATACATCAGTAAAAACCTGGTTGGCTGATTCTTCATTTAATCAATTTTTTATAAAACAACAGATATATGTCCAGCAGAAGAAAATTTTTGACCAACGGGTCACGCATAGCAGCCGGCGGGCTTATATTATCTGCACTCTCTCCCAACGTATTTGCATTTCATAAAAAGGGAGTAATGGCCGCCGACCAGATCAATATTGGCGCAATAGGCATCAACGGAATGGGCTGGTCGGACCTGAAAGCCGCTTTAAAAGTGCCGGGTGTAAACCTCGTGGCATTGTGTGATGTAGATAAAAATGTGCTGGAGAAACGCTTAAAAGAGCTGGCTGCACTGAATGTAGATGCAGCCAAAGTAAAAACCTACGGAGATTACCGCAAACTTTTGGAAAACAAGGATATTGATGCGGTAATTATAGGTACACCCGATCACTGGCATTGTTTACAAATGGTAGAAGCTTGCCAGGCGGGCAAACATGTATATGTTGAAAAACCTATCGGCAATTCTGTTACAGAGTGCAATGTGATGGTGGCCGCACAAAAGAAATACAACAGCGTTGTTCAGGTAGGTCAGTGGCAAAGAAGCCAGCAGCATTTCCGGGATGCTATTGAATTTGTACATTCCGGGCAGTTGGGCAATATTCGTACGGCTAAAGTTTGGTGCTACCAGGGATGGATGAAGCCCGATATTGTTCGTCCCAATACTGCTCCGCCGGCGGGAGTGGATTATGCCGGATGGCTGGGGCCTGCGCCTAAAAAACCGTTCAATGCAAGCCGTTTTCATTTTAATTTTCGCTGGTTTTGGGACTATGCAGGAGGATTGATGACAGACTGGGGTGTACATCTTATAGATTATGCGCTCTTTGGTATGAAGGCCGATGTGCCTAAAACGGTTATGGCTTTGGGGGGCCGGTTTGCTTATCCCGAATTGGCCGAAGAGACCCCTGATACGCTTACCACATTATACGAGTTTGAAAATTTTAATATGGTTTGGGACCATGCTATGGGTATTGATAACGGACAGTACGGCCGCGACCATGGCATTGCCTTTGTAGGCAATAATGGTACCCTTGTATTAGACCGGGGAGGATGGGAAGTAATGGAAGAAAAAAATTCGAAAAATAAGGTAAGTAAGCCGCATAGTAATCCTTCCGAAAACGGGCTCGACAAACATATGCAGAATTTCATGTCAGTAATTCGTTCCGGGAAAATAGGAGCGTTAACTGCCCCGATACAGGTAGGCGCCGATGTGGCTATAGTAGCGCAGATGGGCAATATCGCATTTCGTAGCGGAAAACGTTTGGCCTGGGATAAAGCCGCGGGAAAATTTACAGATGATGCTGTAAACAAAGAATACCTGTCAAAGGCTTATCATAACGGATATACCATTCCCCGGTTATAAAAAATAAAGGGAGAACATATTGTTGTACAACGATTTGTTCTCCCTTTAAAAGACATTTTCCTGGCGTGGTTAAACAGCCGGGGAAGATAACATCTTAGTAGCGACCGCCACCACGGTTGCTGCCTGCAAATGAACGCCTGTTACCGCCATCATTGCTGCGTTCTTCACGCGGCTTGGCTTCTGTAACAGTGATTGGCCTGCCTTCAACAACGCCTTTGTCTAATTCGCTGATCGCTTTTTTAGCTTCTTCGTCAATAGGCATTTCAACAAAGCCAAATCCACGGCTGCGGCCGGTAAATTTGTCGGTAATAACTCTGGCAGAAGATACTTCTCCGTATTCTTCAAAAAAAGCTTTTAAGTCCTCGTCTACGACGTTGAAACTTAAATTGGAAACATAAATGTTCATACTAAGTGATTAAATTTTACAAATGTAAATCTGAGAAAACAGGGAAGTAAAGACGACTGAACTATTAGCAGAAGATGCGTAGCAGATTGAATCATTTCATTACCGGAACTGTACAAACTCAAATTCGATGCGCAAAGATAAGTGTTAGTTTTTATTTTTCAATAACTATTTTAAAATCATTGTTGTCCGACTAAAATCGGGTTAAAAATGGCTGTATCCCTTTGTG
>CALKHN010000012.1 GCA_937991535.1 uncultured Sphingobacteriales bacterium | reverse complement strand
AACCTAAAGATAATAAAATATTATTTTAATACTATTGATAGCGGTTTATTATAAGATCAAAAAGCAATAATCATGCAACAGATTGTTAATGAATGCTTTAAGTTAAAATCAGCCAAACTAAGTTAAGAAGGAATGAATAATTATTTTCTTCTTACAAGCAGAGGGTCCGCGGTTCGAACCCGTGTGCTCCTACGCAATAAAAGGAAGGGTTTCATGAAAATGAGAACCTTTTGCTTTTATGCTGTTTTAAAACATATTAAACGAGTATGAAAACGGCTGGTAGGCTTACGGAAATATCCCCAGTTCCGCATAACTGGTACCCACTTTGTTTATTGCTACCACATAAGCCGCGGTGCGCATGTCGGGAATATCGGGGTTGGCTTTCCAGGCATCAGTTATTTCCCTGGTGGCGCCAATCATGGTTTCTTCCAGCCCACTGTATACCAGGTCTGCCTCATTGGGGCCATGCATTATAATTTCTTTTTCCCTGCTATTTACGGTTTTTCCTGTCAGATCCTCCATTTGGTTAAGGATGCTGCGGTTTTGATTTTCCGTAAACCGCTTTTCCATCCGGCCATACCTGACATGACTTAAATTTTTTAGCCATTCAAAATAACTTACGGTTACGCCGCCTGCATTAAGGTACATATCGGGCACAACCAGTATTCCTTTTTTTATAAAAATCTCATCTGCTTCCGGGGTGAGCGGTCCGTTGGCGGCTTCACCTATAATTTTGGCTTTAATGCGGGGTGCGTTTTCGCCGTTGATTACATTTTCCAGCGCAGCCGGTATTAAGATATCGCAATCCAGTTCCAGCGCATCTGCCGAATGCAGAATATTGGTTGCTCCGGGAAAATTAAGAATGGTGCCTTCCTTTTTCCGGTGCTGAAATACTTCTTCTTCATTTAATCCTTCCTCATTAAAAATAGCACCCTCAAATTCGGCCAGTGCAATTACTTTTGCCCCTCCCTCACGAAAGAATTTGGCCGCATGATAGCCCACGTTACCCAATCCCTGCACAATGACTCTTTTTCCTTCAACACCTGCCGGCAGTCCTGCTTTCTCCATCAGGTCAGGCATCGCGCATATTTCTCTTATACCATAAAAAACACCAAGGCCGGTTGCTTCCCTTCGCCCGCGTACGCCGCCCTGAGAAACAGGTTTCCCGGTTACACAGCCTAAGGCATCAATTTCACCAGGTTTCATGCTGGTGTAGGTGTCTAATATCCACGACATTTCTCTTTCACCCGTTCCGTAATCCGGTGCGGGAACATCGGTTCCCGGGCCAATAAAATTCTTTTTGATCAGCTCATGGGTATAGCGGCGGGTAATTTTTTCCAGTTCATAAGGGGTGTATTTTTTGGGATCAATATTGATACCGCCTTTGGCTCCTCCAAACGGAACATTTACAATGGCGCATTTGTAGGTCATTAATGCTGCCAACGCCATTACTTCATCAAGGTTTACCGTAGTAGCAAACCGTATTCCTCCTTTGCAGGGCGTTTTATGGTGTGAATGTTGTACGCGGTAAGCCTTAATTACTTCAATTTTATCACCTATTTTAACGGGAAAGTGCATCCGGTATACCGAATTGCATTGTTTAATCTGTTCTAAAATCCCCGGATCCCAGGCGGTAAATTTTGCGGCTTTATCGAAACTTGCTAAAACAGCGTCGAAGAAACTATATTCCTGGTGTATAGACATATAGTAATGTTTTAAGATTCCAATCACGAATGCAATAATAACCCGGAGCGGAGAAAATTATTGTTTTTGATTTTCTTTTTCCAGCCGGCTTACTTTCCTGTCAATATTTATTAAAAAAAGGAGCAATCCAATGAAAATCACCGCAAGAACGGCCACTACCACGTAAATTTTACCACTGCTGCGTAATCCATCCGCCATTTCCACTTTTTCCTGTGCATAAACAGACTGTGCTGCAATAAGTAACAGTACAGGGAAGAGGATTTTTTTTACAGATGAATTAAACATGTAAAAGGTTTTTATCTTCTATTTTACGAAAGCGGACGATGATGGTGCTGATCCAGATACCCAAAAGTATAAAGCCGGGCACGGCACCCAACCAAAAAATCAAACGCATGCGGCCATCCATATCCCTTGGGTCAGCGCCAGGGTTTCCTGCGCCTCCGGGATGAAGGGATTCCACAAGCCGCGGCACAATCCACAAAGCGGGGAAAAGCATAGCAAACGCAAAAATATTGTATACTGCACCTACTCTTGCTCTTTTATCAATATCTGTCATGGAGTTTCTCAGTACAAAATAGGCAGCGTAAATAAGCAATGCCATAGCGGCGCCCAGTTGTTTGATGTCGTTGCTCCAGGGTTTACCCCAGGTATAATTGGCCCAAACGGCGCCGGTTATAATGCCCAATATGCCAAACAGCATCCCTGTACGGGCATAGGCTGTTGCATATATGTCAAACAATAAATCGGGTTTACGCAAATATTTAATAGAATAAATAACGGAACAGGTAAGCAATACCATCATGCCAAACCACAAAGGCACGTGGAAATAAATGTTGCGTATAGTTTCGTTCAGGATTTTCTTATGAGGTACATCTAATAATAACCCGCCAACCAGCGAATACAATAACAAAACAATGCAGAGTATCTTCCACCAGGATTTCTTCATCCTTTTTTTATTATTTAATGTCGCAAACCTACGTCATTTTCACGAATGGGCAATGAGTTTAATCTTTCCACAAAAATGGAAAAAGAATGATAGCCATTACCATCACCAGTACATCCAAGCCGCAAAGCAGCCACACCATATCAGCTAAAGCTCCTGTTTGAAAGGCCTCTCCCAAACCGGCTTTAGATATCCGCATCAGCAACAGCAATTGCGGAATGATGATCGGAAAGCCCATGATCGCCATCAAAGAAGCCTGTTGTTGCGCTTTTGCCGCAATAGCAGCCAGCATGGTAAATACGAGACTCAGGCTTACGGATCCCATACATACTATGCCGGTAAATTGCCAGAAGTTTATCAACGGATTACCCAGAAGCGCACGAAAAAGCACCAGGCTGATCAGGCTCATCAGCAGCATAATAAAAGTATTGTACAACAGTTTGGCAATGATAAAATGCTGCGCTCCCACAATGGCATAAAAATACAGCATCCGCCCTTTGGTTTCCTGCAAAAAGCTTTTGGCTACCGCGTTTACACAAATAAACAACTGAATAATCCAGAACAATCCGTTCCATACATCACTTTCGGGCTGTTGCAGGGCCAGGTATAACACAAATATAGACGAAGCAACATACAGCAGAACGCCGTAAAAAGTATATTGCTGTCTGAGTTCCAGCAGCAGATCTTTTTTTACAAGTGCTATAACGTGTTTGTACATGCGGCAAAGTTAGGAGATGAAAGGTAAATGAAATAGGGTAGGACCGTAAGATTGTAAGACCGTAAGATTGTAAGATTGTAAGACTGTAAGACCGTAAGATTGTAAGATTGTAAGACCGTAAGATGGAAGAACATGAGAAATTCACTTTTGTCAATCACCAAATCAGAAATCACCAAATCAGAAATCAAAAATACCGTATCATTCTTCCAAATTATAACAATACCGGCACCTGGGTTCATATATATCCCTTTCACCTATTACCACCTGTTCCTCATGGGCCGTTTTGCGATACGAATAACTGGCAATATTACCGCACCGCACACATATAGCGTGTAGCTTGGTTATGTATTCGGCTGTAGCAAGCAAATGGGGCATTTGTCCAAAAGGTTTTCCCGAATAATCCATGTCAAGCCCGGCAACGATTACTCTTATGCCTCCCAGGGCCAACTGATTGCATACGGTTAAAATTTCATCATCAAAAAATTGCGCTTCATCAATACCAACCACATCTACATGTCTTGCCTGCAATAATATGGCGCCGGCATTTTCAACCGGTGTTGACAAGATGGAATTTTCATCGTGCGAAACGATTTCGTTTTCGTGATACCGGTTATCCATTGCTGGTTTAAATATCTCAACCCGCATGTTGGCGAACTTTGCACGTTTTAATCTCCTGATCAGTTCTTCTGTTTTTCCACTGAACATGGAGCCGCATATCACTTCTATCCATCCTTTTCTTTCTCCTTTTATATGCGGTTCTGTAAACATTTGTGATTATTTTATGGCAAGGTGTTTGTAACTTCACCGAAAATAATGTATACTATATTCTTAATTAAACAGACGCTCAAAAATACCATATTCAAATGGAACGTATCGGCGTTTTAATAAGCAAATTACAGGAACTTTACCAGCAAAATGCTTCTCCGGAACAAATCATTCATGTAGTGCAGATGTTACAAACAGAGCTGTTCCTGCTCAAGCAGCAGCAACATGCTCCTGAACGGAAAAAAATCGCAGTAATGATGCCGGGTGGTATATCTGTTGCCACTACTGAGCAATTATCAAATAAAGCGGGTAACGACAAACCGGAAACAAACGATGAATTAAATATAAGTTCAGATGAGGATGCAGTAACCCTGCCTTCAAGAAACGGATCGGGGAATAAGGGATCTGTTGCAACACCAAAGTATAATGTGCTGGAAGAAGTGCCTACGCTGTCCCATCAGCCACAGGTAAAAGAGCTTAACGAAATAGTGGGCAGAGGAGAACTCTCGCTTAACGAAAAGTTGTATGAACAAAAAACAGAGTTGGTTGAAAGATTAAAAGAAGAACCACTTAAGGATATTAAGAAAGCGATTGGAGTAAATGACCGGTTCATTTTTATTACGGAGCTTTTTCGGGGAGACGAAGCGATGTATGAAAGATCGTTAAAAACCATTAACCACTTTACCATTTACCCCGAAGCCGAGTTCTGGATATTGCGTGAACTGAAGCTAAAATTAGGATGGAATGAAGAACACCCCGCTGTGAAGCAATTTGATCAGTTGGTAAGAAGACGATTTTTATAAATATAGTCCATTATATAGCCGGTAGCGCCGGCGCTGGCATATACATATTGTTTTGCAGCATTTCCTTTTTCTTTCAGCAAACTTTCATTTTCCCATAATTCTTTCAGTCTGGCTTCTAATTCCAGTGCAGTTTCTATGCTAATTGCGCCTCCGGCAGCTTTAAGTTCAATGGCTTCAAAATGCTTTTGATATACTGGGCCAAAGAAAACCGGCTTGCCGTATACGGCAGCTTCCAATATATTATGAAGACCCGACTCACCAAATCCACCTCCTACATACGCTATGTCGGCATACTTATATAAACGCGAAAGCATGCCTATATTATCTATGATCAGGGTATTGATTGCTTCATTATGTTGCGCGGGCTCTGCAGGAGTATCAAAAATTTTGGCGGCCTCATTATGAGGGGGTCTTGATTGAAGAGCTGAAAACACAATGGAGCGGGGAAATTCCTTTTGCAGGTCTTTTATATTTTCTTTATCAACCTCATGTGGCGCTATTATAAATCTTATATCCGGGTTCACTCTTACATAATGTGTTAATTCCTCTTCATCTTCCGTCCAGGTACTGCCGGCAACCAGTACTTTGTGTCCCGAACAAAATTCAGCCACTGCAGGTATATGTTCGAAAGCCTCTGCAATCTCAATTACTCTGTCAAAACGGGTATCACCCGATACCGTTACATTTGCACTAAACCCTATTGCCGCCAATTTTTGGGCCGATACTTCTGTTTGTACAAAAAAATGGGTAAAACAGGCAAGCAGTTTTTTGCGGTATAATTTGTAAAAAGTGTTTTCATTTTGTAACAAACCCGATATGAGCAAAACAGGTATCTCTCTCTTTTTTAGTTCCAGCAAAAAATGCAGCCAGAATTCATATTTTACCCACAGTACCAGGGTAGGGTTAATATAGTTAACAAATGTGGTAGCGTTTGAAGCTGTATCCAATGGCAGATAACATACCAGGTCTGCACCCTTATAACTTTTCCTGATCTCATATCCCGACGGAGAAAAAAAACTGAGTATGATTTTTGCCTGTGGATGCCGTGCCTTTATTTTTTCTAAAAGTGGTCTTCCCTGTTCAAATTCACCCAAAGAAGCACAATGCATCCATATAGCAGGATTACCATTGGGTAAATTTTCCAGGTTTTTTGACAATTTTTCGAAGAATCCCTTTCGGCCATTTATCCATTGCTTCGCTTTGAGATTCCACAAGGAAGCGAGTTTCATGGCAAAACCATAAATAATGATGAATAGATTGTAAAATGTTGTGACCACTTTTATAACGATTAAAATATGACACAAAACTAACGCCTATTGCTTATGCTATACATATTTTACTATTTTTGCACCCATTTATAAAAAGGAAAGATATATGCGACCTATTCAAATGGTAGATCTCAAGCAGCAGTATGAACATATAAAGTCAGATGTAGATGAAGCTATTCATAATGTGCTGGATAGTTGTGCTTTTATTAATGGTAAACCAGTTCAGGATTTTGCGCAGCACCTTGCCGTCTATGCGGGCTCAAAGCATGTAATACCCTGCGCCAATGGAACAGATGCCCTTCAAATTGCATTAATGGCTCTTGGGCTTGAGCCGGGCGATGAAGTCATTACACCATCTTTTACTTATATCGCTACCACTGAAGTAATAGCATTGCTGCGCTTTAAACCAGTTTTTGTTGAAGTAGACCCGCAAACGTTTTGCATATCCCCTGAAGCTATTGAAAAAGCCATTACGCCCAAAACCAGGGCTATAGTACCGGTTCATTTGTATGGGCAATCAGCCAATATGGAAGAGATTATGCGGATAGCTGAAAAACATAAGCTGTATGTGGTGGAAGACAATGCGCAGGCAATGGGCTGCGACTATATTTTTAATAATGGTACAAAAAAGAAAACGGGCGCCATCGGCACTATTGGTTGTACTTCTTTTTTTCCTTCCAAAAACCTGGGTTGTTACGGCGACGGAGGTGCACTCTTTACCAATGATGATGAATTGGCCGAACGGTTAAAAATGATCGCCAACCATGGACAAAAAGTAAAATATTATCACGAGGTTGTAGGCTGCAACTCAAGGCTGGATACTTTACAGGCTGCCATATTGAATATTAAACTTAAAAAGTTGGATGATTATATTGCTGCACGCCAAAAGGCTGCTGCTTACTATAATAAAGCTTTTGCGAACCACGCTAAAATCACAACTCCTTTTACTGCATCTTATACCAATCACGTATTTCACCAGTATACATTGATTTTGAATGAGGTAAACAGGGATGAGCTTAATAAGTATCTTGCGGAGCAGCAAATTCCTTCCATGATTTATTACCCTGTACCTGCACACAGGCAAAAAATGTTTGAAGCATTTGGAGGCGCAGCTTACCAGTTACCTCAAACCGACTGGCTAACGGAAAGGGTTATTTCCCTGCCTATACATACAGAGTTAGATGACGAACAACTTGCCTTTATTACGCAAAAGGTATTATCGTACATTAATAATTAATTAAATAAACATACATAAATGAAAATTGCTGTAGTAGGAACAGGATATGTAGGATTAGTTACTGGAACCTGTTTTGCAGAAACTGGCAATACAGTTACTTGTATAGATATTGATAAAACCAAAGTGGAAAAGTTAAACGGGGGCGAGATTACTATATATGAACCGGGACTTGAGAAAATTTTTCTCCGGAACCTGAAAGAAGGACGGCTGCATTTTACCACCAGCCTTCCTGAAGGAATTGAAGATGCCGAAGTAGTTTTTTTAGCGCTTCCAACGCCGCCGGGAGAAGATGGCTCCGCCGATTTAAAATATATACTGGGAGTTGCCGGGGAACTGGGAAAAATCCTTAAACCGGGTCAATACAAAGTTATTGTAGATAAAAGCACGGTCCCGGTTGGAACTGCAGAAAAAGTAGAGCGGGCTATCATTGAAAGCTCTGGTGCTGATATTTCCAACGGGGAAAAAAACAGTCACGAAAGCGCTTTTGATGTAGTATCTAATCCTGAATTTTTACGTGAAGGGGTAGCCGTAGATGATTTTATGAAGCCGGACAGGGTAGTAATTGGAGCATCTTCAGAGAAAGCAAAAAAGGTAATGACCGACTTATATGCACCCTTTGTGCGTCAGGGAAACCCGGTTATTTTTATGGATAAGCGATCGGCCGAACTCACCAAATATGCGGCGAATTCTTTTCTTGCTACCAAAATATCTTTTATGAATGAAATAGCCCAGTTGTGTGAAAAACTGGGTGCAGATGTTGATATGGTGCGGCGGGGTATAGGAAGTGACGACAGGATAGGCAAACGGTTTTTATTTCCCGGTATCGGTTATGGCGGAAGCTGTTTTCCAAAAGATGTACAGGCATTGGTAAAAAGCGCTGAAGATGCTAGCTACGATTTCAAAATACTGAATGCCGTAATGGAGGTTAACCAAAAACAGAAACTGCATTTGGTAACCAAAATAAAAAGATATTTTAATGGCGATCTCAAGGGAAAGAAAATTGCGTTGTGGGGATTGGCGTTTAAGCCAAATACCGATGATATAAGAGAGGCTCCGGCTCTTGAAATTATTGATGCTTTATTGCAGGAAGGTGCGTCTGTTGAGGCATATGATCCGGAGGCTATGAATAACGTTCGCCAGGTGGCAGGCGATAAAATCACCTTTGCATCTAACCAGTACGATTGTTTGAAAGATGCCGATGCATTGGTGATTGCTACAGAATGGAATGAGTTCAGAACTCCCGATTTTCTAAAAATTGTATCCAATCTGAAACGCAAAGTGATTTTTGATGGCAGAAACTTATTTGACGTTAATGCCATCCGTGAATTAGGATTTTATTATGAGAGCATAGGACGGCCGGTAATTTCTCAGTAAACAAATAAGGAAATGAAAAAAAGAATATTAATAACAGGAGCAGCAGGATTTTTAGGATCTCATCTTTGCTACAGGTTTATTAAGGAAGGATATCATGTTATTGGCATGGATAATTTGATTACAGGCGATCTCAAAAATATTGAATCATTGTTTGCATTGGAGCAGTTTGAATTCTATCATCATGATATTTCAAAATTCATTCATGTTCCCGGACATATAGATTATATTCTTCATTTTGCATCGCCGGCAAGTCCAATTGATTACCTTAAAATTCCTATTCAAACTTTAAAAGTAGGATCATTAGGCACGCATAATTGTCTTGGACTGGCTAAAGCTAAAGGGGCAAGAATATTGGTTGCCTCCACTTCCGAGGTATATGGCGATCCTTTGGTGCATCCGCAAACAGAAGATTACTGGGGAAATGTAAACCCTGTAGGGCCGCGCGGAGTATACGATGAAGCCAAACGTTTCCAGGAAGCGATCACCATGGCGTATCATACTTTTCATGGGGTTGAAACAAGAATAGTACGCATTTTTAATACCTATGGCCCGCGCATGCGCCTGAACGACGGGAGGGCTTTGCCCGCATTCATTGGACAGGCGCTCCGCGGTGAAGACCTTACTGTATTTGGCGATGGTTCGCAAACCCGGTCCTTCTGTTATGTGGACGACCTTATTGAAGGCATTTACAGGTTACTGTACAGCGATTATGCTCAGCCGGTAAATATTGGAAATCCAGATGAGATCAGTCTGAGGGATTTTGCTGAAGAAATTATTAAACTTACAGGAACACATCAGAAAATTGTATATAAACCGTTACCTACCGATGATCCCAAACAACGGCAGCCTGATATTAGCCGTGCAAAAAAAATATTGGAATGGGAGCCTAAAGTAAGTCGTGCAGAAGGATTGAAAATTACATATAATTATTTCAAGTCTTTACCCAAAGAAGAATTATATAAATTACCAAAAGAATTTAAAAAATAACTGTATGCTGATATACCAGGATATTATTAATAAGAAGGCAAAGTTAGCTGTAATAGGGCTGGGCTATGTGGGCTTACCCATTGCACTCGAATTCGCAAAAAAAGTGAGTGTGATCGGTTTTGATATTAATGCCAAACGCATTGATATGATGAGGCAGTCCATTGATCCGAGCAACGAACTGGAAGCTTCGGCTTTTGAAGGATGCGATATTGAGTTCACCAATTCGCTGGATGTATTAAAGGAAGCGAAATTCTTTATTGTTGCCGTTCCAACCCCCGTTGATGATCATAACGTACCTGATCTTTTGCCTGTAAAAAAAGCTTCTGAAACAATTGGTAAAGTAATTAAGAAGGGAGATTATGTAGTATATGAATCTACCGTGTACCCCGGTTGTACAGAAGAGGATTGTCTTCCTATTATTGAAGACCTGAGTGGTTTAAAACTGAATGTTGATTTTAAACTGGGCTATTCGCCGGAACGCATTAATCCGGGCGATAAGGAGCATACCCTTTCAAGGATTATTAAAGTAGTATCAGGCTCAGATGCAGAATCGCTCGAAGAAATTGCTAAAACATACGAAATTGTTGTAAAGGCAGGCGTGCATAGAGCCTCTTCAATTAAAGTAGCCGAGGCCGCAAAGATTATTGAAAATACGCAACGCGACCTGAACATCGCTTTAATGAATGAGCTATCCATTATTTTTGATATGGTGGGTATCAACACCTATGAAGTGCTTGAGGCTGCCGGAACCAAATGGAACTTTCTGAAATTTCAGCCTGGTCTGGTGGGTGGACATTGTATAGGGGTTGACCCTTATTATTTAACATATAAGTCAAGTGAACTGGGCTACGAATCGCGCGTTATACTTGCAGGCCGCGTAATCAACGATGAAATGCCTTTATATGTGGCTAAAAAGGTAGTGCAGCATATTATTAAGCATGCCAAAGAAGCAACCGGGGCACGGGTATTGATCATGGGCGCAACATTTAAAGAAAATGTAAGTGATATCCGAAATTCAAAGATCATTGATATGATAAAGGAACTGAGGGCTTTTTCATTAAATGTAGATATTGTTGATCCTTATGCTGATAATGCGGAACTGCAGCACGAATATGGGTTTCCGCTTTCCCCAGCAATTGGAAAGAATTATGATGCGGTTATATTAGGTGTGCCTCATAACGAGTATAAAAATTTGACGGAGGAGTATTTGCTTGGAATTACCAATCCCAATGCTATTTTTGCCGATTTGAAAGGAATGTACAGGAATAAGTTTGCAAATTTGAAATATTGGAGTTTATAATGGTACAGTATACTAAAACCATTGCTGTAACAGGAGGCGCCGGCTTTATCGGTTCTCATGTTGTAAGACTATTATTAACCAAATACCCGAATTATCTTATTGTTAACATTGACGCGCTGACCTATGCCGGTAATCTTGAAAATCTAAGGGATGTTGACAAGCTTCCCAATTATGTTTTTGAACATGCCGATATTTGCAATGAACAGCAAATGGATCAATTATTCGGCAAGTATGCTTTTGATGGCGTGATACATTTGGCCGCCGAAAGTCATGTTGACCGTTCCATAATGGATCCGCTTGCCTTTGTAAAAACAAATGTACTGGGTACGGCTGTATTGCTGAATACCTGCCGGAAATATTGGAATAATGACTATGGCAAAAAGCTTTTCTATCATGTTTCTACCGATGAAGTATATGGTTCATTGGGCGAAACTGGTTTTTTTACGGAAGAAACGCCCTATGATCCACGTTCACCGTACTCAGCTTCCAAAGCCGCTTCCGATCATATGGTGATGGCCTACTATCACACGTACACATTGCCGGTAGTAATATCCAATTGTTCCAACAATTATGGATCGCATCATTTCCCCGAAAAGCTGATCCCCCTGATGATCAATAATATCAGGAACAATAAACCACTCCCCGTTTACGGGAAAGGAGAAAATGTAAGAGATTGGCTGTGGGTAGAAGATCATGCCAGGGCTATTGATACTATTTTTCACAAAGGCAGGGTAGGAGAAACATACAATATTGGCGGGTACAACGAATGGAAAAATATTGACCTTGTTAAGCTGCTTTGTGCTATAATGGATACAAAATTGAGTAGGCCCAAAGGAGAATCGGAGAAACGTATTACATACGTGAAAGACCGGTCGGGCCATGATCTGCGCTATGCCATTGATGCAACCAAGTTGAATAACGAGTTAGGATGGAAGCCCTCGCTGCAGTTTGAAGAAGGATTGGAAAAAACGGTTGACTGGTATCTTCAGAACCAGGAATGGATCAACCATGTTACTTCGGGTCAGTATCAGCAATATTATGCAGACCAATATGTGAAGCGGTAAAAGAACATTCGTATCTTCACACCTATTAAATACAGTATTTTGCTGTACTGTAATACAACCAGATATTCATGCCGTTTATAAAAACAGATTTCCCGGGACTTCTTATTTTTCAGCCTGTTGTATTTGAAGATGCAAGGGGATTTTTCTTTGAAAGTTATAACGAAAAAGTATTCCGGGAAGGTGGAATGGATTATCAATGGATACAGGACAACCAGTCTTTTTCCCACTATGGGGTGATAAGAGGTTTGCACTATCAGAATCCCCCCAAAGCGCAGGCAAAACTTGTACGCACATTAACAGGAAAAATATTAGATATAGCAGTAGATATAAGAAAAGGTTCGCCTACTTATGGCAAAGTATATAGTATTGAACTTTCTTCCGAAAATAAATTGCAACTGCTTATTCCTGCCGGATTTGCTCACGGCTTTTCGGTATTGAGTGAAAATGCAACCGTACTGTATAAGTGCGATAATTTATATAATAAAGATGCTGAAGGCAGTATTGCATACAATGATGATTTTTTAAATATTGACTGGAAGATTCCACCAGGTAAAGCAATACTTTCCGATAAAGACCGTGGTAACCCCTTACTAAAGGACTGCAAAAATCGTTTTGTATTTGAAGGATAATCATCCCCATGCACAAATTAAGAATACTTATAACCGGCGCTGGCGGACAACTGGGCAGATCAATAATGGATATTGCAGCGTTCTATCCCGGATTTGAATTTATTTTTTCATCCAGGCAGGATTTGCCTGTTGAACAAAAGTCCCGGACGGAGGCTGTTTTTGATGCTGTTCGTCCGCAAGTTTGCATTAACTGCGCAGCATACACAGCTGTTGACAGGGCCGAAACGGAAAAAGAGAAAGCATTTCTGGTCAATGCTGAAGGAGTTAAAATACTTGCGGATGCATGTATAACTTACCAATCCAAATTTTTACATATTTCTACCGATTATGTTTTTAACGGGAAGTCTTCAGTTCCTTATAAAGAAGAAGATGCCGTTGATCCCCTAAACATTTATGGCGCTTCCAAGGCAGAGGGTGAAGCGTTGTCCATAGCACATAATGCTGAAACTATAATTATACGCACTTCATGGGTGTACAGTGAGCATGGCAGTAATTTTGTAAAGACCATGATACGCTTAATGAAAGAAAAAAAGGAGTTGAATATAGTGAATGACCAGGTAGGCGCTCCAACGTATGCAACTGATTTGGCCCGTACTATTATGCAAATCATCAATAGTAAGCTTTGGTTGCCGGGCATTTACCATTACAGCAATGAAGGAAATATTAGTTGGTACGATTTTGCAATGGCTATAAAAGAAATTACAGGAGCCAAATGCATCCTGCATCCTGTTCCCGCCACTGCATATCCAACCCCCGCCCAACGTCCTTCCTTTTCGCTGCTCAACACATCAAAGATCAGGGAAACCTATGGGATAAATATTCCATTGTGGAAGGAAAGTCTTATAAAATGTATAGATAATATACAGCGAGCGTAAGATCATGTTTGTTACAGCTCCGCCAGGAACTGGGAATGAATATAGGCTGCAACAGCCCTCAGGCTTTTTGTGTTTTCATGAACAGCCAGTTGCCGGTCGGCGCCGGTACCCTGGTCAATTATTTTTTGCACATTACTAAGCCGGTGTCTCGATCCGAAGTGATCTACCATATCATCAACAAAATCAAGCAATTCATATATCAGCACTCTCGTATTTACTTCTTCTTCTTTGCCAAAATCAATCAGGTGCCCGTCTAAACCATACCGGCTGGCACGCCACTTGTTTTCGTTTACCAATGCCCGGGAGTATTGTATGAAATTCATGTTCTCCATGCGGAGTTTGTAAAGCTTGGCGCATATAGCCTGAAACAAAGCGGTGATGGCTATGGTTTCATCTACAGTTAATGGCACATCACAAATACGAAATTCAACGGTATTAAAAAAAGGATGAACACGCAGATCCCACCATATTTTTTTTGCGTTATCAATGCAATTGGTTTTGATCAGCAGGTTTACATAATTATCATAAGCTTCAATGCTTTCAAAATAGTCGGGTATGCCGGTACGCGGAAATTTATCGAATACTTTTGTACGAAATGATTTAAAGCCTGTATATCTCCCCTCCCAGAAAGGAGAGTTGGTACTGAGCGCAAATACATGTGGTAAAAAATATCTGGCCGAATTGGCAATATGTACAGCCATCCTGCGGCTTTCCATGCCTACATGCACATGTAAACCAAAAATAAGATTACTGCGTGCCGCATCCTGCATTTCATTTACAATTTCATGATAGCGGATGTGATCTGTAATAAGCTGCCTTTCCCACAAACTGAAAGGATGTGTACCTGATGCACCCACCGCAAAGCCAAGATCGCCCGCGATGCCGGCAATGGTTTTTCGCAGCAGCCCCACATCGTTATACGCGGCATCTATATCTTCACATACATCCGTGCCTACTTCTACAACTGCCTGGTGCATTTCTGCCTTTACTTTATCCTTTATGATCTTTTGTCCTTCCGATACAATTCTTTGTTCATGGCTTTTAAGTTCAAAAGTAACGGGGTCAATTACCATGTACTCTTCTTCCACGCCAAGGGTAAATTGTTTATAATTGAGATTAGCCATATGGTTGGTTTTGTTTAGTGCGGTTAGGGATTATGAATGTACCATGGTATCCAGATGCATCTTGTACAGACATATGCAGCCCCGGATAGATTAATATCAAATCTTAAATTTCAAATTACATTAATGGCTGCTTTTCTACACTCCGCTTCACATATTCACCCCAGGTGAGATTATCTGATCCTTCTTTGCAGTTTTGTGCCCTTTCAATAGCATAATTGGCCGAAGTTTCCACGACCCACTCAAAATTTTCTTCACCCACACTGTTTTTATCCGCATCGGGAGCTGGGTTACAGAAGTCAATAGCATAAGGTACCCCGTTTCGAATCGCGAATTCCACGGTATTAAAATCATAGCCAAGAAATTTGTTAAGCCGCAGTACAATTTCTTCCATAAGCTGGTATCGTTCCGGTGATGGCTTGAAATCACTTACATAACGCAGGTGATGCGGATTGCGGGGCTCGTAAGGCATAATGCGTACATGCTTGCCACCTATGCAATAACATCTGTAATATTCATCAAATACGATCTCTTCCTGGAGCAGCATTACAAGTTCACCGGTTTCTCCATGCTTATCAAAAAAGTCCTCCATGCTGTCTAACCTGTATACGTTTTTCCATCCCCCTCCCGCAAAAGGTTTCATATAAGCAGGGAATCCTACATAATTAAAAATACCTTCCCAGTCCAATGGAAAAGCAAGATTGGCAAACGATTCGTCCGATGTATCTGCCGGTAAATTCCTGGAGGGCAAAATTGCTGTTTTGGGAACAGGTACACCAATTTTTGTAGCAAGAGCGTTGTTAAAAAATTTTTCATCGGCGCTCCACCAAAAAGGGTTGTTAATTACCGCAGTACTGCTGATGGCAGCATTTTTAAGAAAGGCCCGGTAAAAGGGAACGTCCTGCGATATTCGGTCCACAATCACTGCATACCCGCTTGGTGCGGCCTGCATTACTTTATCAATAGATACAGATTCAGCAACAATACCATCAGGCTTTTTACTATTGATCCTTTCTACAAAAGCATTGGGGAAAGATCTTTCTTTGCCGTGCAGAATTCCGATTTTTTTCATACTGTTTTTTTTCTCCGTGCAGTACCGCCCGGGTATTTATAATAGGTTTTAAGTGTATTGTAAGATAGCTAAAAACTATTTTGGCCGATCAAATTATCTTTAAATCTTTCAGTTATATTTGGTGCTGATGCAGATAAAAAAAGAAACCACAGTAACATTAAAAAAACTGGAGCTTCCTTCCCGTTTCCTGCAGCGCGAAGTGCGCGTTGATTTTTTTATGCCTCCTGCTTTTCAGGAAATGACTGAAGTAAGTTTATTGCTGATCAACGATGGGCAAAATATGGAAGAACTGGGATTGGCTGGCATCCTTTCGGGTTTATACCGGCAAAATGCAATTCGTCCTGTGCTTTGCGTTGGAATATATTGTGGGGATGACCGGAAAAATGAATACGGTACCGCGTTCGTTGCAGATTACAAAGGGAGGGGCGCTAAAGCGGCTTTATATACTCAATTTATATTAGAGGAATTGCTTCCGTTCATTCACACGCAAACTGGTATTACTTCCTTTAAGGAAAAGTCTTTCACTGGTTTTTCCTTAGGCGGACTGTCTGCACTGGATATTGTATGGAACCATCCAAAAGAATTTGTAAAAGCAGGGGTTTTCAGCGGCTCATTCTGGTGGCGGTCTAAAGGGCTTGATGAAGGTTATGTTGAATCCACAGACCGCATCATGCATGCCCGTATACGGGAGGGTAGTTATTATCCCTGGCTTAAATTCTTTTTTGAAACCGGAACGCTTGATGAAACGGAAGACCGCAATAATAATGGAATTATTGATTGTATTGATGATACGATTGGACTGATAGAAGAACTTGAACACAAAGGGTATAAAAGACACAGCGATATCGAATATCTTGAGATGAAAGATGGCAGGCACGATGTGGCTACCTGGGCCATTGCCATGCCTGTATTTTTAAAATGGGGATGGGGGAAATAGTTTGAAAATGTGGAAATGGCTGCCCCCGTCCGACTGGCGTCAGCCGGGCGGGCGGCTGAACAGGCGGGTGAAAATAAAGCAGTCGTTACGCAGCAGGGGAATCGTTAGCGTGGATTAAAAATCCGTGTATAAAAATAAAAGAGACCCTGACGGTGAGTCTCTTTTATTTTTAATGAAGAAATAAGGTGTTAGTTAAAAATATAGCGTAATCCTATTTGCATGCTCCATGTAGTTGTGGTTGCGGTAACGTCTCTGAATGCTGTTGTTGGCAAAATGGTTTGGCCGCCTACCTGCACGGTGTTCATGGTAAAAGTGGGAACCCCATCCGCCGTTACACTGGCCTTTCTAAGCAATGTATTGGCTCCGGATATCAGGGTTTGCCGGATACCCCAGTGAGAGTTCAGCATATTACCAAAATTAATCACATCAATACTGAACTGAAGTGTGTTTTTTTGTTTGCCAATACTGGTAAAAATATCCTGCAGTACTTTAATGTCGAACCGGTGCAGCCAGGGTAATAATGCACCATTTCTTTCGGCATAACTGCCTCGCCGTTTGCTTAAATATTTATCATTTTCAATAAAGGCGTCAAAGGCTGCACGCTGCTGTTCCACTGTGAAAGGGTTACTTCCGGAGATTTCCTTAAAATTTAATTCCTTGGCACTGGTAGGGATATACAATAAATCAGCGCTTATTCCATCTCCATTTAAATCGCCATTATAAGTATAGGAATACCTGCCCGGGTTGGCCCCGTTATAGTAAAGGGAAATGGTGGTAGCCAGATGTTTCAGGTATTCGATCCTGTAAGAAATATTACCAACAATTCTATTGGGCAAAGCATCCAGTGCCGAATAGAGGATAAGGTCATTCGGACTGTTCAGATTCGGACTGTTTCCCCACGCTGAACTTGCATTGGAACCCGGATTATCTGTGGTTGTATTGGCAAGTGTTGAGCTATAGAACAGGGAACCAAAAAGCCCCTTGCGGGCAGGCAGGCTGAGCCCTACCGATAAGTTCATTGAATACCCTTTTGTTGTGTTCGTTAAAACGCTGCCCGAATTCCCTCCCAACAACGAATTATAGGTATAGGAGGCGGAATTGGGATAAAAATTCCTGTTATCTCCGGCATAATGCATCTTTTCTCCGGAGTTTTTCCTGTTGGCTCCCAACTGGTATACCGCCTGTATATCTTTCGTAAATATAAAGTCGGCCGTTACGGTAAGCGCTGAATTGGGAATAGCTTTATCAAAACCAATGCTGCTTCTCCATACCTGTGGCATTTTAAAATTATCATCTACCAATGCCAGCGAAGAAGGCACACCGTCTTTCGGCGATTTGATAAATACATCTGACGCGCTTGAAGGTGTATTGTTGAGCCAATAATATTTGTCGGGATTAAAGCGAATATCGCCAATCCAGCCTTCGGATGCCGCGTAACCCCCGGGCTCAATCGTATTTTGAATCACACCCAGGTTGCTTGGCATATTGGTAAGCCATACGAAAGGTACCCTTCCTGAAAAAATACCGCTTCCACCACGCAGTACAAGCGATTTATCTCCTTCCACATCCCACCGGAAACCAATGCGGGGAGAAAGCATTAAACGGGTTTTTGGCCATGCCGACTGGTAATTTTTTGGACTGCCGTTTATATCCAGTAGGGTAAGGTTATTAACGGCCTCGTTGACCGGAAGTTTGTCAATGAACCAGGGTACTTCTGCCCGCAATCCAAGAGTTAAATTAAAATCTTTTGTAAATGAAATTTTGTCCTGCACATAAACAGCAGGTAAACCATAACTCACTTTGGCATAAGGTTCCTGCCCCGGGTAGGCGTATGTGAGCCCAAACTGGATAGGGGCAACTTCATTGGTTGTACCAGTTTTTAAAAAATCTTCTACAGAAGCATACCTGTAATAAGAAGTACCCATCCTTGTGTAGCCGTTGGCGAATTTCTGCAATTCAAAACTTACCCCAAAAGTGAAATTGTGTTTATTGGTTACATAGTTAAGGTTATTGAAAAAATTATAGTTGTCGTTTTTCACTTCGTTGGCATAGCTAAATAATTCATAGCCGGCAGAAATATAATTTACGTAAGACGATAATGTTCCTTGTCCATTGCCAATATCAATCATAGGAAAAGCCTCGCTATTGGTAGTACGGCCAGCAAAAATTTTACTGTAAGTGGCCAATAACTGGTTGGAGAGTTTTGGACTGAATTTGCTGTTTAATTCAATAGTAACTGAATTTACTTTGCTGGTTGTAAAATACATTGTTTTTTCAAATGCCATGGACTGAGCACTTACTCTGTTAACACTTGAGCGGGGATTGGGTCCGGAACTTCCGTTAACCAATTCCGGTGAGTTGCTTTCTACCTGGTTGTAGCGTACTGCCAGCTTATGGTTGTTGCTGATATTCCAGTCAATACGTGCCAAAGCCGACGTGGTTTTTGTTAAAGCATTTGTAGCGTAGCCTTCATAATTTCCCGGGTTGTAGCCCCATTGATCAATAAGGTGATTGCGCACGGCTTCCAGGTCGCTTCTTTTAGTGCGGGCTATATTATTGTCGGGGTCGGCCACGCCATTTTCGGAAGCTTTCCAAAGATTTGAAGCCCCTCCCAGGGCGCCGGAGTTCTCAATCTGTTCCGCATTAACAAAAAAGAATAATTTATTCTTTATAATAGGGCCACCCAATCTGAATCCTTTTGTTTTACTCGCGCTTTTAGGGTTGGTAATCTCTTCTCCATTCACTTTAGTTCCCGTAATGCCCTGGTGCCTGAAATAATAATATGCCGACCCGGTAAACCTGTTGGTGCCGCTGCGGGTAACCGCATTAATACCTGCTCCTGTAAACCCACCCTGCCTTACATCGTATGGAGCGATGTTAACCTGGATTTCTTCAATGGCATCCAATGAAAGTCCTCCGCCGCCAGGCAATGGATTATCATTAAGTCCAAAGCCATTGTTAAAATTGGCGCCATCTACCTGAACATTGTTGTAACGGCCATCTCTTCCCCCAAAAGAATTGCCATTGGATTGTGGGGTGAGTCGTGTAAAATCACTGATGCTGCGATTGATGGTTGGTAATTGTGTGAGTTGCTGAACAGAAATATTGGTGGAGGCACCCGTTTTTTCGATGGTATTTCTTCTTTGCCTGTTGCCGGTGATCACTAAGGTTGAAAGGCTTTTTATATTAATCCCCATCGTTATATTTACGGTATAAGGTTCCCCAAGTGCCAGTGTAATGCCGTGCACGGTAGCTGTCATAAATCCAATAGACTCAACTTTTATTGCGTATGGACCGCCTATTCTGGCATTTGCAATACTAAAAAATCCACTTTTCCCCGAAATGGTGGTATAAACTGTTCCAGATGGTTCATGAGTGGCTATGATTGTAGCGCCTTCAAGTGCAAAACCCGTGGAATCGGATATGGTTCCTGTAATACTGCTGGTGGTAACCTGGCTATACCCCAATAAGGTAACCATCAGTACAATAACTGATAACGATAGTTTTCTCATTAGTTGCATAACAGATGTTTTTCTCACTGCAAAGAAATATCAATCTTTTATGAAACAGGCTCGGTCTTAATTAAGATATTATTACGAATGGGAGGTATTGCAAAAATATCATATGGATTGCGCACAAAATTGCATATGCCAGTTCAAGTTGCCGAATTCGTAACTTTGCCAAAATTCTAAAGATGTTCAATACTATTGAAAGTGCGATTGAGGATATAAAGAATGGAAAGCTGGTAATAGTGGTGGATGATGAAGACCGTGAAAATGAAGGCGATTTCATTACTGCCGCCCAGAATGCCACTCCCGAGATTATTAATTTTATGACCAAACACGGTAGGGGACTGGTTTGTGCGCCTTTGACCGAAGAAAGATGCACAGAGTTGAATCTTGACCTGATGGTTATCAGCAATACCTCTTTGCATGAAACGCCTTTTACCGTATCGGTTGATCTTTTAGGACATGGCTGCACTACAGGAGTTTCTGCCCACGACCGCTCTAAAACGATCAAAGCTTTGATCAATCCCGAAACAAAACCTTCCGAATTGGGCAGGCCGGGACATGTCTTTCCTTTAAAAGCAAAATCTGGCGGGGTGTTAAGGCGTGCTGGTCATACAGAAGCTACAATTGATCTGGCCCGGCTGGCAGGTTTTGATGCGCCATATGGAGGGGTACTGGTAGAAATTATGAATGACGATGGTTCAATGGCGAGACTGCCCGAGTTGCAGGAAATAGCAAAGAAATTTGAGCTTAAGCTAATTACTATAAAAGATTTGATAGAATACCGGCTAAAAGCCGATTCTCTGATAGAAGAAATAGTTAAGGTAGATATGCCCACTAAATATGGTCATTTTAAGCTCATTATTTTCAGGGAAAGGAATAATCCATCCAGTGGCGAACACATGGCACTGGTAAAAGGAGCGTGGCAAAAAGATGAGCCTGTGCTGGTTCGTGTACATTCATCCTGCTTTACCGGAGATATATTAGGCTCTCTTCGCTGCGATTGTGGCGATCAGTTACATGAAGCGATGAAGCTGGTAGAGAAAGAAGGAAAAGGTGTGGTATTATATATGAACCAGGAAGGCAGGGGAATAGGATTGGTAAATAAACTGAAAGCGTACAAACTCCAGGAAGAAGGAATGGATACTGTGGAAGCTAACCTTCATCTTGGATTTAAAATGGATGAAAGGGATTATGGTGTGGGTGCTCAGATTTTGCGGTATCTTGGGATTAATAAAATGAGATTAATAAGCAATAATCCCCGTAAAAGGGTCGGATTAGTAGGCTATGGTTTGGATATTGTTGAAAATGTGCCATTACATATTCATCCAAATCCACACAACGAAAAGTATCTGAAAACCAAACGGGACAAGCTAGGGCATGAGATCCTCAGTGGAAAATGAAGCAGTTCCTACAAAAGCCTTTTGTCTATAGGAATTATCCTTTTATACACTACTTTTATTTTTTCGAAGTCTTTATGATTGGGATTGATAAGGATATTATTGTCTTCTGGCATAATAGCTGAAGGTAGTTGTAATGCCAGGTATTGATTTTTCTGAATGAAATAATCACCAATAGCGGTCAATGAGCCGGGTGATGGATTGGTATACCAGTTTTCAGGCAGATCTTTAGCGGCTATAGTAAGAATATTATCGTCAGGTACTTCTATGCAAAGCATACAATAATCGTCTGCAGGAATGCCGGCAATATGAGCCACACTTTCCAGCAAGGCCAATGAAGCTGTGGCTGCGGTATATAAAATATAAGTTCCTTTGCTGTGCCAGCGGCCGGCATAATTTGAAGCGCCGGTACCTTTCAAATCTTCAATATAAATGCATTTACTAATGCGGTATACCTTTCTCATCAGGCAAAAATTCCATGTTCAATTCTTCCCAATTCGTTCATCAGGAGGTCTATTCCAAGAGAGGTATCTAAATATGTTTTGGGTTTTCTATTGCCTAAAGCCATTACAGTACTGTTCATCCATTGTTTAAAGGCATCCATGTTACCAAAAACTTCTTCTCCGCGACTGTAGAGTTTGGCAAGTTCAATAATTCTTTCGGATTGCTCAGGATTAAGCTTTTGGCGTGCGGTATACCTTCTGAGGGTTCTGTCCGAAGTTCTGATGATGGCTGAAATTTCAGCAACCGTTAAACCTGTATTATCCATGAGGTGATCAAGTGACTTTTTTGGAATACCTTCCCGGATTATTCCTATAAAATCTGCGTTGTTTCGAATAGGTGATGGGGTTGCTTGCCCCGAAATACCCAGAATGTGAAGCACACTTCGAACCAGGTTTAAAAAAGGGCTGGAGGGCACCGCCGCTGCATAAGCCACGGCAGGATCTTCTAATACATTTAATGGTGGATCTTCTATAGTATATTTTTTAGACACAGGCATCCTTTTGATTTTTGACCCAAATTTACGGTCATTTGTCCGGTTTATGAAATTTTTATAATATTTTTTTTAATGACTCTATATCCGGTTAAAAATATCCTGAGGATTACTCAGAATGCCAAACCCCGCAGTAATCATTACAAATATCCAAAACAGAAGAAAAAGTATGGAGGGGATCAATCCAACAATTGCACATATTCGTCCTGTACGCAGGTTGCTGTAAGATGAAGCGGTATACCACTCCGGATTTGCCTGGTATAATTGTGCGTCTTTGCCATACAGGATCAATGCTACAACTGAACACACAACGCCGGGTATGCCATAGCAACAACAGCCAATAATGGAGATAATACCGAGTGCCAGTACCGCTGAAGCATTGGGTAATGAACGCTGTGATTGCGGAACGAATATGGAACTGTCCTGTGGGTTCATTTAATGAAAAATTTGGTGCGTAACGATTTTGTAAATGTAATGTGCTGTAATGATACTTACAACAGCCATTTGCAATCCGATGATAATTTTTGATCCGCAGGAAAATTTATATTTCAGGTGAAGCAGGGCGTAAACACACAACAACAATAGTGGCAACAATGCGGGGTACATTAGCAGGGAGCCCGGCAAGTTTCCTTTGAGCAGCGCAATCAGGCTGCGTTGCATTCCGCAACCCGGACATTCTATGCTAAAATATTTAACGGAGGGGCAGGTAAGCATATTTGCTTCCAGCCATTTAATCCATGATACATATAATACGATCAAAGGCGCCATCATTTTAGCTTTTAGCCAGTCATGCATATTAACTGGGTTCAGTCAACCAGTCATCACAAGGTAACGAATCAACCCCTTAACCATCTCATATCATAATTTGCCAGATGTATTTTTGCCCCCATTTGCCCCAGCGCTTAAGGCTATTTTGTATTTTTTTTTCCATGCCGGAGTAATTGGTGGTTTTGCCTTTTTTAGGTGGAGTAATAGCAGTTGGCTTTACTTCTTCAAGCTGCACTTTGGTAGCATACCAGTTTGTGTACAGCCTGGGAATAATCACACCGAGAATCATTCCCGGTAATCCCTGAAAAGATTCCGGGCCACCAGGTGAAACAATTTCATCGGTGTAAAAAGCCACCACGAATACTGAGTCCATGATAACCGTAAAAGCTCTCCGGCATTCGAAGCCGGCTATCCTGCGGGTATCTTTTGTAAGATGCCATTTATACTTGCGCAAGCTATCCTGTATCAGAAACGACTCATCGAATACCTGTTTGGCAGCTACGGTAGTTTGATTTGTAAAATCGGTGTACACAACATTGGAGGATGCCGGACCTTCACCAAAGGGCGTGGGCTTTTCATTATTTTCCCGACCCGGTTCATATAGTGTTTTATTTCCTGTAAATACCAGGTTGAAAAAAGTATGTTTAAATTCAGGTGTTTGTTTTTTAAGCGTTGCAGCCCAGCTATCATCGCCCAGATCCATTTGTTTGTGGATATTGACCGTTTTCTCAAACTCTATTTTCCCTTTCAGGATAAATTGTGCCTTTGATATTTGTGCTATAGCCAGCAATACCAGCAAAATGACAGTACTGTTTCCTTTCATGCTATGGGTTTTGCGTTTGTGCATTGTTTTTAGAAAAATTCCAGGTAAAGCTTACCATCCAGAAGCGTCTTAATGTAGCGTATGTATTTTCGGTGATAAAATTACTTTGTATATCCCGCCGAAATCCAATATTCTGATCCAGGATATCATTCACCGAAAACTTCAAAGAACAGGTTTCTTTAAATAAACGTTTGCTCAGTGAGGCATTCCATATAATAGTGTTTCGGTTCCGATCGAATACATTTGTTTTCTGTCTGAAATTAAAATCGGCATTGCTGGAGAGATCAAATTTGTAGGGAAGGGCAAAATAAGTATCTATATTATAACTGTATACCCAATACTTCGTTTGTACCGATTCATTAACTGAGCTAAGAGAAGTATTGTAAGATGCGTTTGCCCGGAGGTTAATGCCCATTTTGTTTTCTTTGGAAAAGTAACCTCCAATACCCGCAGCATAAGTATTGTTGTAGGTGATATTTTTTTCATGGTTTACAAAATTGATGCCCTTGCCCCCGTAGGTATTAATATTGGCGAAGAACCTGGTTTTAATGGAAGGTACTTCCATGTTATAGCTAATATTAGAGTAATAATTGTAAGTGCCGCTGCTGTTTACTGACTGGTATATGCGTTTGCCAAATTTATCTATCGTATTGCTTGTGGTAATGGCATTATTCACAATGTTGAAGCTTGCATTGGCAAAGATGCCTCTCTGCTTGAGCACTTTATAGTCGTTGAAAAAAATATTGAAGCGATGGTTGAATGCGGGCTCAAGATCGGGGTTGCCGATAAAAATATTAAGCGGATCATTGTTTTCCTGCACCGGTTGTATTTGCTGGATGGTAGGCTGCTGCGTACTTCCGTTGTAGCTAAAATTAAGTCTTGTTTGTGGTTTAAAGTTGTAAGAGAAGCTGGCTTTTGGGAAAAGGTTCAGCCTGTTGTAATAAAAGGATGAATCTTTAAGGTTATCTTTTTGTGTATAAGCCTGGGAAGCCAGGTCGCTGCCGAAAGAAAGGTTGTATTTTTTTTTGGCTATGCGATAAGCAATGCCACCGGCGTTAGTGGTAACAAGGAAATCATAATCATTGGTCAGAAGCGGGTTAAGCACATCATATTTGCCATCATTATAATCATAAGTAGACCGGTCGGCACTGCTGGTAGTATTGGAAATGCCATAGTTCAGTATCACGTAATTATTATTGCCTATGGGTTCGGTATAAGTTGCTTTACCGTTAAAAGTAAACAGTTTGCTGTGGTTGTATTTGCGCTGGTCAATCGTGTCGTTCTGGAAAATTTCTCCCGCATCTCCATAAAAGTTATTCACGGCATCAAGATATCCCTGGGAATCATTATCGGTATACTTCTGTTCCATCGTGGCAGTGATGGTTCTGCCCGTTTTTTTAAATTTCTTTCTGTAAATGATATTTGTATTTAGCGAGGATTCCTGGTTTTTATTAGAAGTTTTTCTGTTGCTGGTATTTACGGGGCCCGAATTTTCATTCAGCGCTTCGGAATAAAAGATACTGCTGCTTTCTGTGCGGCCTTTATACCCGCTGAACACAAACTTTAGCGAAGACGAGGAATCAAGCTGTACCTCATATTTGCCATGCAGCGTATTGCGGTCGCGCTGTGAAAAATTAGTATTGCGCTGGTTAATATAATAAAGCGTATCTGGAAGGATATATTGGGTTTGGATTTCCCCAAGGCTAGCTACATCTAATTTCTTATAGATATAACTGGCATTGAAATTATGTTTGTCTTCATTCCATTTGTTCGAAAAGTGAAGCCCGCCGGTCCATGCTTTGGGCAGCCCGTTACCGTTAAAATCAAAAACATCATTTTGAGCAAACGAGTAAAAGAAACCGCTGTTCTCGTCGTACTCAAAGTTGTCTTCGCTAACCCCGTATTTTCGGCTATCCTGCCAGTTGAGCCCCGTTTGACCGGTATTTGACATGGTACCAAAAGCAGCAATTTTTCTTTTACCTTTAAAGAAGTTGACCATCGCTTCATTATTGAATTTATCCTTCAAACCGCCACCTGCTGATACTTTTCCGAAATAACCATTTTTCTTGTCTTCTTTAAGTTTAAGATTGATCGTTTTGGTCTTTGCGCCATCGTCAATACCGGTAAATGCCGCCTGGTCACTTTTTTTATCAAATACCTGCACTTTGTCCACCGCATCGGCTCTTATGTTTCGGGTAGCCACGGTAGGGTCATCACTAAAAAACTCTTCCCCGTCTACCAATACCTTCTCTACCTCCTGCCCATGTGCAATAATTTTCCCATTTTTGTCAACCTGTATACCCGGCATCACCTTTAACAGTTCTTCCGCGCTGGCGTTAGCCCTCACTTTAAAGCTGTCGGCAGCGTACTCAAGGGTATCACCTTTTAAACGCATGGCATTGTTCTGTCTGATAATGATCTCCTTCAGCAAAACACTTTTATTGGTAAGGCTGATTGTTCCCAGGTCTGCAACGCCACCGGCCTGCAGTTGCACTTCATCTACGTAATCTGCAAAAGAAGGGTAGGAGATCATAACCGAAAATTTTCCGGCAGATCCTGTGGATAAAACAAACTTGCCTTCTTTATCAGTTCTTGTAAAAGTGATTATAGAAGAGTCGGCAGGGTTGAGCAATGTAACTACCGCATATTGCAGTTTCTTTTGATTGGCAATGTCTGAAACTGAGCCTCTGATAGAAGCTTCCTGTCCGTATGTTTTTGAAAAAATGAACAAAATAGCAACAAAGCAGAGAATGAATTGGCGCATAAGCAATGTTTAGAGGAGAGGGGAAGTGTATAAAAATCTATTATTTATCTTTAAATTCATAAGCTGTACTTTTAATCTTAAGTTAAAAACTTTTACATACCTAATACAGCAAGATGCCAAAACCTGAAAAATCCATAAAGCACACAAGCACTCCCCGGAAAAAGTCTTCGAAAACTGTTTCGGAAGGAACATCCCAAAAAACCAAGCAATCAGTAATCAAATCTAAAAATATGATGAACCCTCACAATAGCATAACAGGTGTAAAATATGAGGAGGTTCATTTTGTAGACAGCACAAAAAATGTGTGGAACTATTCTTTATTTACGGATGAAGATATAAATAATTTTCAGCAGGGCACACATTACAATTTGTATTCTTTATTTGGGTCGAGGTGTGCAAAGGTGCTGGATACCAACGGTTATTATTTTGCGGTATGGGCGCCCAACGCATCCTATATATCGGTTAAAGGTAATTTTAATAACTGGGATAATGACACGCATCCATTATACGTGCGGCAGGATAATTCGGGCATTTGGGAAGGCTTCATCCCCCATCTTCAAAAAGGTGAAGTATATAAATATCATATCCACGGCTATAAAGGAAGCATACAGGACAAGGGTGATCCATTTGCGTGGTATTGGGAAAAACGACCTGCTACGGCCTCCATTACCTGGACATTGGATTACGATTGGACTGACGCTGCATGGATGAAAACCCGGAAGCACAATAATTCACTGGAAGCACCCTGGAGCGTATACGAAGTACACCTTGCAAGCTGGATGCGGCCCAACAGGAATGATGAGGAAAGTTACAATACCTACGCCCAAATAAAGGAACGGCTGGTGCCTTACCTCAAACAAACCGGGTTTACCCACGTTGAATTTATGCCTGTAATGGAGCATCCTTTCGACGGATCGTGGGGTTACCAGGGTGCAGGGTATTTTGCGCCCACTTCCCGCTTTGGCGATCCGCAGGGTTTTATGGAACTCGTAGATGCTTTGCACCGCGAAGGCATAGGGGTAATACTGGATTGGGTGCCTTCGCATTTTCCTTATGATGCGCATGGTTTATTTATGTTTGATGGTACACATACTTATGAATATGCCGATATGCGAAAAGGATTTCACCCGGACTGGAACAGCTATATATTCAATTACAAAAGAGGAGAAGTAAAATCATTTTTGATCAGCAGTGCCCGGTATTGGCTCGATAAGTATCATGCCGACGGTATTCGGGTTGATGCTGTTAGTTCCATGCTCAAGTTAAATTATTCCCGTACAACAGGACAATGGGAGCCCAATGAATATGGTGGCGACGGTAACCTGGAAGCCATTGCTTTTATTAAAGATCTGAATGAAACCATTTTTCGGGATTTCCCCGATGTGCAAACCATTGCGGAAGAAGCAACAGATTGGCCTGGCATCAGCAGGCCCACCTTTGATGGGGGACTGGGGTTCGGTATGAAATGGATGATGGGGTGGATGCACGATACCTTGGATTATTTTAAATTAGACCCCATACATCGTCCTCACCACCAGGATAAGTTTTCTTTTAGTATGATATACTACTATGATGAGAATTTCATGCTTCCCCTGAGCCACGACGAAGTAGTGCATGGCAAAAGCCCCATGATATACAAAATGCCGGGCGATGACTGGCAGAAATTTGCCAACCTGCGCCTGCTGTATTCCTATATGTTTACACACCCGGGAGGCAAATTGCTGTTTATGGGGGATGAATTTGGGCAAACGAGTGAGTGGAATTACAAGTCGGAACTGGATTGGTATTTATTGCAGCACGACAGTCACAGGCTGTTAAAAGATTGCGTTAGCGATTTGAACCGATTGCTCCGCGGTGAACCTGCACTATATGAAAACCAGTTTAACATGTATGGCTTTGAATGGATAGACCTTAATCACAGACAGGAAAGCGTAATCGTATACCGCAGAAAAGGGAAGAAGGCCAAGGATGATCTGCTTGTTGTTTTAAATCTTACACCAGTGGTGCGCCGTGACTGGAAAATACAGGTAAACGGTAAGTCGGAGTGGAAAGAAATTTTCAACAGCGATGAAAAAAAGTATTGGGGAACCGGCGATGTATTTAACCCGCATGTTACAGCAGTTGAGATTGATAAAAAGAACCGTGTTTTTGAAATCAACGTTCACCTGCCTCCCTTGGCCGCGATAGTGTTGAAATAGATGGGAAAAGGCTGCCAGCCATCAGCTATCGGCAAATATCGGTGATGCGATATCTTGTTCTGGTCTGACGCTGATGGCTGATAGCCGATTGCCCATAGCTCACAGCTGTTACAATTTTACATTTACGCCAATCATGAAATTTCTCCCGGCCATAGGAAAATAATAATTTTCGTTTACCAGCGCTCCACCCGAAATATAGCTGTAAGTATAGCCGTTGGGCTCGTATTTTTTACTGAAAAGATTATTCACCTGCAATACCAGGTTAATTTCGCTGAACAGCAATTTGTTAAGCGTATATATGGTTCTGAAATCCTGCACATAAAAAGCATCCAACTTTCTCGCTTCATTACTGGTATTATCAAGGTATTGTTTGCCGGCATACTTGCTCAAAAAACTGATCTCCCAGTTTTGTAAAGGAATAAAGCTGATAACAGCGCCGCCCGTAACGGATGGTGAAAAAGAAATATCGGTTTCGTCGTAGGATTCGGATTTCTGGCTGCCATCGTCATAATCATCATACCAGGCTACAAAGTTTTTTACCTTGTTGCGGCTGAAAGCAAGATTGCCCGTGGCATTAAACCATTGGGCAGGTTGCCATCTGCCCTGTAGTTCAATACCCATCCTGTAGCTGTTGGGGATATTGGTGCGAACATATGCGCCTACATCATTTACTTTACCGGTTAACACCAATTGGTTGTGGTACTTCATGTAGTAGAACGAGGCTCCCCAGTTGAAAGTATATGCTTTCTGTTCAATTCCAAGCTCAACATCGTGCAAGGTTTCGTGCAGCGGTTGTTGTTCGGCGCCGGCTTCAAAATCATCACGGTTGGGTTCTTTATTGGCCAAAGCATAAGAAATATAACCCGACCAGTTGTGATTGGTGTAGCTTATTCCCGCTTTGGGATTGATAAAGTGATACGTATTGTTCACAAACAATGCGGGATTATCCCTGAAACCATCCAACTGGTATTTTACATTCCTGTATTGTATGTCGCCGAAAACATCAAGGTTAGATGTTAACTTTTGCTGAAGTTTGGTATAGATATTAAAATCCGTTTTAAAGGCATCCAGGTCATACCATTGATGGTCTTTGGGTATGCCCACCTTTGACCAGATTACTTTTCCATAGTGATTGCCATCATAACGGTTCCATCCGCCGCCGGTTATCCATTGCGTTCCCCTGTTTTTATATTGAAGCGAAAAGATACCGCCATAGTAATAATTGTCAAGCCACAATTGCCTTACCGCGTCTGTACTGCTTACAATTGAATCGCCTATGCGTATATCGGGCAATCCAAAATCTGAAAACGCCCTGGAAGCTTTATACTGCTCATAGTATCCTTTGCCCCGGCTCAGGAATGTCGCAACATTAAAGCTCAGACGTTCACCTGCATTCTGGTTGTAAAACAACTGGTAGTGATCCTGCTGGTAATTGTCTGTTTCATTTTCGTAAGGCTCACCTGGTTTTTCTGTTCCTGCCGAATTGAAAGTTCGGTTTGTTTTTACCATGCTTTCAGGCACGCCGTTCCAGGCCTGGTAGGTTTTTTCTTTACCCGAAAAAACATTTAGTCTTACCGAGGCTTTCCCGGAGAAATAAGCAGTAGAAAGGTAAAACGATTTTAAATCACTGCTGGCACGGTCTATATAGCCGTCGCTTTTTAACGACGAAAGTCTTGCGTCTGCTGTAAAATGTCCGTCAATTAAACCGGTACCGGCTTTCAGTGTGTTTTTCCAGGTATCGAAAGACCCATAACTGTTGTTGCTTTCGGCATAAGGCTTTTCGATAAACTCATTGGTTGTCATATTAATGGTGGCGCCAAAAGCGCCTGCGCCGTTGCTGCTGGTGCCAACGCCGCGCTGCACCTGTATGCTGTTGACCGACGAAATAAAATCGGGCAGGTCTACAAAAAAACTGCCTTGCGATTCTGCATCGTTATAGGGAATGCCATTAAGTGTTACATTAATCCTGGTAGCGTCTGTACCCCGTATCCGTATGCCTGTATAGCCTACGCCATTGCCTGCGTCGGAGTTTACAATTACGGACGGAAGTTGGTTCAGTACAAACGGCAGGTCCTGGCCCATATTTACCTTTTCAATTTCCTTTTTCGACAGGTTGCTCTTCGCAAATGGCGCTCTTTCACCTGCCCTCACCCCCTTTATCTCAATAGGTTGCAGCATCAGGTTGATCCTTTCCAATGCAATATTTAAAGGGGAGGATGAAGGAACCTGTACGGTTTTCCGGATCGTTTTATAACCAACGGAACTTATGGTTACTGTATAATGGCCTGCTTTAACATGACTAAAATGGAAATCACCATTTTCATCCGAAAGCGCATTCCTGTTGCCGGATAACGCGATACTGGCGTGGGCAACTGATTGCCCGGACGCTTTTTCTACAATTTTTCCATGAAGAGGGTACTGGGCAAAAGCTGCAACGGCGCCTGCCAGCATAATCAATAGTGAAAATACTTTTTTCATTTCTGTTTTTGTTATCGGCTACCGACGTGCATACTGTTTTTCGCTGCACTCACTTGTCATTGGCCGGGTTTACAAAAACAGGAAAGGAGAGATGTGAGGACTCGTCCTTCCCTGCGCAGGCATTACCCTGATCAGGTTCTACGGGTTTGATCTCAGTCTTGCTCCGTTGTAAACGAAACAAAACACCCCGGGAATCACTGAGGTTAAAACAAACGTTAACCACTGTTGTTTGTGATGCAAAGTTAACGGAGTTTTAAAATACTTTCCAAATTGTGTAACTTTTATACCGTCCCATCGTATTACAGTACCTGATAACACAGGCAAAAAAAAATATTTGCTTTCTGTACCAAAAATTCCTTTAAAACAGCTTAGTATGAAAAAAATATTACTGTTTGCATTGTGTACTGTTTTCGTTTTTGCAGCCGGCGCCCAGGATGGAAAAGTATTTGTGAATGATAAAAATGCCCAGCCCAGGGATGTAAACGGGCCTTTTTCGGCCATTTCTGTTTCCGGCTCTATTGATTTGTATTTATCGCAAAGTGATGAGGAGGTGGTGGTTGTGAGCGCTTCCGAACCCAAATACCGCGACCGGATTATGACCGAAGTTGTAAACGGGGAACTTAAAATACACTATAACGATAAAGGATTATCATGGGCCGGAGACAGTAAAAATTTAAAAGCCTACGTGTCGTTTAAAACGATCCAAAAGCTGTCGGCATCGGGCGCGTCCGATATTTACGTAAATGGCGTAGTGAAAGCGGAGGCGCTAAAGATAGATATTTCGGGATCCAGCGATTTTAGGGGGGCGGTGGATGTTGATCATCTGAGCCTTGAGCAGAGCGGCAGTTCCGATTCACGGGTCAGTGGACGGGCACAAAACGTAAAAATAGAAGTGAGCGGCGCCAGCGATGTAAAGGGGTATGATTTGGTTGCAGATTATTGCGAAGCCATTGCCAGCGGCGCCAGCGATATACAAATTACGGTGGAAAAAGAGCTTACCGCCATTGCCAGCGGCGCCAGCGACATCTATTATAAAGGACAGGGCATCACCCGCAATATCAAAAGCAGCGGTGCCAGTTCAGTAGCGAGGAGAGATTGAGGGCGGTAATATGTTATTTACATTCAGGGCTTTAGAAACTGAGTTTAAAGTAATATGCTGTTTCAAAAGATATTACTTTTTTATTTATTCAACATCGGTAGCCGCAAGGATGATAGCGGGTGTCTTGTTATTGTTGGCTTTTTGTAATTTTTATGCATCTTTGATGAATTGTTTATTAAAAAACCAAATATGAAAGCACTTTTATTGTTCTCTTTCTTGTTATTCTTTTTTGCTGGATGTGAGAAAGAAGAAAAAACTGAAATTAAAAAAACTTTGTACCTCCGGCCTGGACCGAATGACGGGCGCGATGTAATAGTTGCATATCGTGAAAATGATGGCGGGGCATATGCTAATTTCAATCACATACATAGCCCTGATTTGTCTGCAACGAGATGGACATTTAATTCCGAGAATGCGGGGCAGGGAACCTACAGGTCGTATATTAAATTTTCGGCGCTATACGGTTTGCCAGACGGTTCGATTATAGAATCTGCAAAACTGTCATTGTTTGGAGTAAGTGTTGGAACGGCTGCTCCTGAAGGAAATTCAACGTATCCGGGTTCTCCTTATAGTAATTATGGAAGCAATAAATGTTGGTTAAAAAGAGTTGTCGAAAATTGGAATGAGCGCACAATTACATGGAATAATAAGCCCCCCACCACTGATGAAAATCAGGTAGAAGTACCTGAATCTACTTCACGGTTTAATTCAGATGCTCTGGATATTGATGTTACAAAACTGGTACAGGATATGCTGGATGACAATAAGAAGACCGCAGGCTTCTGTCTGCAATTACAAAATGAAGAGATTTATCGTTCAATAAATTTTGCAAATAGCCGATATTCTGATTCCACCAGGCGTCCAAGGTTGGTTGTCACGTATAAAATTGATGAATAACAGTAGTTTTTGAATAAATGAAATACCGGGAATGTTTGTTTCCGGTATTTCATTTTAAGGAACAAGTATAATTTTAGCGTTTGAATGGCTAAAGCACTTTATAGAAATAAGGCTTGTTTGAAATGATTTTTGGAGCGAAGGACCAAAGACTACCAATGTTTTTTAAGAATTTGAACGCACGGGCATAATCTGTAAATGGATTCCTAAAGTGGAATAAGTTATCAAAAAAGCTAAGAACAAAAAATAAGGGTACTGAAATTGAATAAATCAACAATTGAATAAGAAACCAGGATATGCCAAACTGTTTTCTTATCCGCACAAAATTTGAAAGCATAATCTGAAGCCCCTTCCTGTCATAAAGATTATAGTATCCTTTGCCTGAAGACCCGAATGTTTGGTTGGCTGTTTCACCCTGAAGGTGAATAACATTAAACTGTCCGTAAATACAAAGTTTACCAAATTTCTTCAATCTGCTGCACCATTCTGCCTCTTCAGCATACAAAAAAAAATCTTCGTCCATTAAACCTGCTTTTTCAATAGCTTGTTTTTTAACCATCAGGAAAGCTCCATTGATCCAATCTACTTCAACCTCTTCTTTTGCATCAGGTATATTTGGTTTCTTAACCTTGAATACATTACCCAGCCATTTAACACAATTTCCAATATAAGGGAGGGGCAACAAGTAATTTAGACCGCCGGTCATAATATAATTTCCTGAAATTTGGGGCGTATTGTCTTTGTTAAGCAATTGAACACCGCAGGCAATATATTTTGATTCGATAAATTTCTTATAGCAGCTTTCAATTGCATTATTGATATTTAAGGTATCTGAATTGAGCAGCAAAATAGCGTCTCCGTTCGATTGCCGGATTCCTTCATTATTAGCTCTTGCAAAGCCTGCGTTATACGATAGCTGAATCCATTTAACAGAAGAAAACTGCGAAAGGATTATGGCTTCGCTATTATCACCCGAATCGTTGTCTGCAATTATAATTTCGTATGAAGTATCGTTCGTAGCATTAAGAATTGTTGTAAGGCAGTCTGATAAGAGTTGAGGGGTTTTATAATTTACAATTATAATACTAAGCATTTTTTTTATAAATAATATTTAGGCCACGCTAAGCAAAACCTGTTGTTATTTTTGTTTTTTTTGGGGGGCAGTCAGTTTCTTCATAATCAAGTTACGGGTTAATTTGAATGGGAAAATAATAAAAGCAATTAATATTTCCTTGTAGAATGCAGTATTATCGCCGTATACTTCCCTGTTGATACGGATATGTGTAGCAATGGCTTTAAATTGCAAATAGCACAGAAGGTTATATACTATTTTCCGGGTGGTTTTAAAATGTAATGGGATAACCTGGTCGTATATATGTTTCGCATTTGAAAAATCGGTAAATGCTTCCTGCACACAATTCACAATGATTTGTTCATTAAAATTAATGATATCTATTATAAAGTCAGTGGATTTTCCAAATCTTTTAAAATCCCGACTCACAGGATTTACCCAATCGGTGTAAGGGTTAACCAGTTGGATCATGGGTAACAACTTTGCGGCATCTGAAGTTGTAATCCAGGTTATACCGCTTGAGCAACCAATTAAAAGGGTGCAATATAATGTGAGCACTGCTGTTTCCCTTAGCGTAAGCCGACTGCCGTCAATGATGTTTTTACTTGGATGAATTATTTTATGTGCCGAAGATAAAATGACAGCAACATTCTCGTTACTGCTCAGCTTTTCAGCAATATTCAAGGCCATTTCCTTTGTAATTGGTAATTGCCCGCTTTGTGGTGCAAATTCAAAAAGTATTACATGATCGTATTTATCTATGCCGTGTAGTCGTGCAAATTCCTGTACCCTATTCTTTTCAATTTCAGAAATGGATAAAACCGGCGTGTTTGGAATAGTAACGGTATGCGGATATGCCCTAAAAATTGTTGTCCGGATACAACCGTCATAATAAGCCTGATTGCTATCCATGATATGCGTGATAAACAGTTCCTTCCAAACGCCGTTTCTTTTTTCAGTATACAATCTTTTTTTTAATCTTCTAAAAGCAACCACATCATTTTTGGGAACATCATCTATTTCAAGTATTGCGTCAATATAGGGGTTACCCTCGAGGATATTCCTGCAAAAGCCGGCAACTGCCCACGTTAAATGACAACCCGGATAGTCCTGCTTTATTTGCCTGGCAATGGTTGTGGCATACAAACAATCGCCGTTTGAGAAAAGCTGTACCAGTAAAATTTTATTTTTCCCGGCTGGATTATTCATGGTTAAGCATGAGTTTTGCCAGTTCAGTAAATGAAGTTTTGGGCTGCCATCCCAAAGAAAAGATGGTAGCTGGGTTCGAAACCAGTTGAGCGTATTCAGCGGTGAAGCCTTCCTTTGCCTTAACATATTTTGTCCAGTCTTTGCCTATAACAGCAAAACATTTTTCAATATAGTCTTTTATGGAGTATGCTTCGCCCGTTCCCAATACAGCTTCTGAAATATCATCCTGTTGTACAAGCGTCCATACCGCCTCTACGATGTCTCCGGCGAATCCCCATTCTTTTTTTACAGACATATCTCCAATCTCAATCATTTCTTCTTTTCCTTTCGATATATTGCTAACAGCGTTGGCTATCATTTTACTGATATGCCTGGGCGTTCGCCGGGGACTGTCGTGGTTAAAAAAGTAGCCTGCATAGGTTTTGATGCCCAGTGAACGATAATATCTTGCTGCATATACCGAATGGATACGGCTTACAGAATATGCATCTCTGGCTTCGAAAGGATCAGTTTCTTTAATAGGATTTCCTTCATTTTTGAATTGCAGTCCACTGCCTGATATAAAAACTTTAGCAGTTGGATGAATCGTTTTTACAGCTTCAAGTATATTTAGGGTGCCTGTAGAAATAGTTGCATGATTCTCAAACAAAGCATCGTGCCGGGAAGTGGAATTTGCGGCCATGTGAAAGATGTAATCTGGTTTGTAATTTCTGATTAACGTCTTAACCTCTTCCCTGTTTGCAACATCGGCCTTAATTGAAGTTCCGTTACGTGACACAGGTAAAACTTCAATATCTTTTTTTTGCAAAAGTGCGGAAAGATAAAATCCATCCTGACCATTTGCGCCGAATATTATTGCTGTCATTTTTAGATAATTATGGGCAACATTTATTTTCTTAAGAAAATAGTATTAACATGAGTGTCCGCGTATATTTCATAGCCTTTGCTTTTTACAAATGAAATTATATCTTCTCTTTTATGCTCGGTCTGATCCTGGTCGTAAGATAGTGTTTCTACACATAAAACAAGAGGCGCATGGGAATCAAAATCAAGAGATTGTAATATCTGCAAATCCAACCCCTCCACATCAATTGAAATGAAATCAGGCGTTTGCTCAAAATTATTTGTAATAACTGTATTTATTGTTTGTAAGGGTACTTTTATAATTTTTTCATATTTTATTCGGCCTAATTGTTTCATTCCCGTCTCTCCCCAATACACCGCTTCCTCTCTGGAGAATGTGCTTAATCCATCCGCATATTTCGGGAATAAATAGAAGTCAGCCATTGTTTCTTCATTTATCCCAATGCCAATATTCATTACCTTGTCTCTTGGTCTTAATTTTTTAATTTTTTTATAGAGATTAGGATTAGGTTCTACACAAACTCCATTACACCCCCTGATGTAAAAATAATAGGTATTGCTTATATAGCTTGGGTGATTGGCCCCAATGTCAAGGTAAGAGGGATGGGAGATATTCATTTTGTAAAATAAATGAGCCAAAATGATATCTTCTCCCGATTGCGCGTATATTAATTGAGAATGGGGTAATACTACCTTATTAACAAGTTTTCTAAATAGGTTCTTCATATTTGAAAAAGCGTTTAAGAATACGCAATTGTTTTAGTTTGCGTATTGTAAAAATCCCCTTATACTTTTTGTAGATATTTTTAATTTTATGAGGAAGAGTATTTTTGAAAACAGGGATTTCGAAAAGCTCTTGATGCTGATTTTCCTTTGGATGGATGGAAAGCAATGTTTGAAGCATTTCTTCGAACTTGAGTGCAAAATTCTCCTGCGACCAATCTTTCTGCATTTGTTTTATTGCCGTCGTAGACGCTTCAACAGACTGCTTTAAACTATTGTTGGGATAAGGCGGTAAATAGGCCAATATATGACGAAATGTATCATTATTTGAAATGGCGATAGGCCTTCCTGATATTATGGCCTGGTCTGTGGTAGCCGCCAACCCAGGCATATTTCTATCATACAAAAAACAATTGAGGGTATTTTGAGAACACCAGTTTATGAGTTGTTCTTTACTCATGTAATCGTGTGTTACAATAACCTCAATGCCCTTTTTGGCTGTTTCTTTGCATAAATTTCCAAGAAATTGGGAATAAGTTCGCGAATCAGGAACAAAGTCGCCAAAGGGTATATTAATCTTAACTATTGCTTTTTTGAATTCCTTATTGACGGCTTCTACTACATGCTGAAATCCTTTACCTCTCGTAGCGAATCCAAATGTACCTATAACCGGAATTTCTTTTTCTACATAAGGTTGCAAGTTATTTATTGTTTCCAATGGACGCGGGAAAGTAAATACACGCTTATTTTTATGTACAATGGTAGGATCAAGTACACAATAGCCATGAAAATGAGTGGAAGGGCATAATACGAAAGGGTTGCCTGGAGATACTTCTAATACCATAGTGAGAACCAACCCGTTAATTTTTTTTAGTTGACTGGTATCGACCCACGCCATTGTAAAAGGATGATAATTAAAAAAATAAAAATCATAACCCAATGGTATCGTCCGCTGGTTTACATTAATTTCTACATAATCTAACTGATAAAGAGAAGATAATTTGAGACTATTAAAAACCATTAATCCGGATTCATAAATGCTATCCTGGGCCTTAATATTATTTATAAACAAGCCTTTTATAGCCATTATGCCTGCTGTTTATAAATAGAAATTTTCGGCAAAGGAAAAATCAGCCCTATTCCCTTTTCCAATGTTTCCTTTTCTCTTTCAAGGAACTCTTCTTTGAAATGCCAGGGCAATACGAGGTAATAATCAGGGCTCATTGCCCTGCTTTCTGCTTCACTAATGATGGGAATATTGGTGCCGAGCGTGCTTGCTCCGTACTTATCAGGGTTTCTTTCTGCGGCGTAATCAATAATTGTATTATCTATATTGCACCATTGCAAAATGGTATTGCCCTTGGTAGAAGCGCCATAAATATGAATTTTCTTTCCGTCGGATTTTAGTTTTATAAGTAGCCCGTGTAATTCCTCCTTTAAAGCGCTGATTCTGTTCCAGAATGCCTGGTAAGGCTTATCTGTATCCAGCTCAAGGTCAAATTCGGCCTGGCGGGTTTCATTAAGCAAATGGATCGCTTCAGGGGTATCGTATGCAATGTTGGTATCATGGGTGGCATAGCAGCGAACACTTCCGCCATTAATATCATTGAATTCTATCTTAAATAACCGCATGCCGGCCTTCTTCAAAATAATTTCTATAACCGCAAGGCTGTAATATTCCAGGTGCTCATGGCAGATGGTATCAAAGGAATCCAGCTTAAGCATATCGGGCATATACGACATTTCAAATATCCAAATGCCTTTAGGTGAAAGCAATTGTTTAATGCCTTTTACGAATTCAACGGGATTTTCAAGATCGTAAAACATAGCAATGGAAGTAATCACATCAAGGGTCTTTCCCTCTAATACTTCCACCAGCTTTTTTGAAGGAAAAATATCCTGCACCACAATGGCGTCTTCTTTTATTTCCTGTGCTATATCGGAAGGATCAATGCCATATTTCATTCCGCCTTTTGGATAATAGCTTAATAATGTTCCATCATTGCAACCAATATCCAATACAATAGCATCCTTCTTTTTAATAATAGATGTTACAGCATCAACCACGCCTTTCAGATGATTGCGCATGGTATTATTAGTACCCGAACGGTACCAGTATGCAGCGTATAATATTTCCGGCGGCACACTATGTTCCATTTGAAGCAAGCCACAGGCATTTTCATCTTCTTCGGGGTTGCATCTTACCAATGTACATGGAATCCGGCGGGTGGAGGGCATTTCCTTACCCGGCTTAATAAAAGACCCTTGCAAATACTGCGGCCCAAGATCAATTACTTTTTTTAGTGACGAAGACCCGCAAACTCTGCAGGTTGTTCTCGTTTTTATATGCATAAAATTGAATGACTTTATTTTAGGTAGTCTGTTGCTTTTTTATATAGTTTATAAGCTGCTGGTTGATCGCATCAATGCACTTATTCCTTTCCAGGTTTAATACCGCCAGTTGTTTTACTACTGCATCCTTCTGTTCAACGGGTACTTTTTCAAATTCATATACTTTTTCCTGTTCATGCCATAAACGGCAATTCACATCTGCCAACTGGTAAAAGACCTCACCTATTTTTCCAACTACCTCGGCTACTTCATTACCTTCTTTTTTGAATACTTTGTTGGCGGCAAATGTAAGACGTTCCGGAGGAATCTGCCCGTTTACAGCCAGGCTAAGGTATTCATCTATTTCCTCCTGTAACTGCAAAGCCTGTTCGCCCAGGCTTGCAAGCCGTGACGGATCCTGGGTGTGATATTCTTTTAGCTTAACAATGGTTAATTTATCACATAGCATTCCTAATGTTTCAGCCATAGTACTTTGATATTAAATTACCGGCAAATTTATATTGTTGAATTTAAACTGGTGATTTAAAATACCAAACAAAATGAAAATTTCTTTGATGTTTTAAGATTCCCTGTCAAAAAACATGGAGTTTTAAAGATTGGACAATTATCGGGAAGGCAATTTGCCGGTTATACATCATAAAAACTCAGGCATATATTACAGAAAATTGTAGTTTAGCAAAAATTAACCTTAAACCACTACATACAACCTTAACCATGGGAAACTACACCCGGTGGCTTTTTTTTATTGCTGGTTTTATTTCTCCTTTTTTTGGAAAAGCGCAAACTGCTAATTTTTCTACACCCGACACGGTTTGTATATCTGAACCGGTGAATATTGCCAATCATTCTGCTGGTGCAACAAGTTATTACTGGAATTTTTGCGTTGCCGATATAGTTAATACTCCGCCTGTGGCCACCAATTTAGGCAATCCAGGTGGTTTACTCAATATGCCGGTATTCAGCGATTTTGTTGAATCCAATGGTGATTTTTATGTTTTTGTGGTAAACCATGTAACTGCTGAACTAATAAGGCTCGATTTTGGCAGCAGTCTGCTCAATACACCATCGGCTGTAAATCTTGGCAATGTTGGCGGTGTACTTAAAACACGTATAGAGGGAATACAGATTATAAATGAAGCCGGAAAATGGTATGTATTTATTGTAGGTGGAGATCCTGATTATGGCAATGTGCCACAGATCGTAAAAATTGACTTTGGCGCCAATATTTCAAATAATACGCCAACGGCTGTGGACTGGGGAAATATTGGAGCAATGTATCAACCTCTGGACCTTTACATGTTTAAGGAAAACAATAACTGGCATGGATTTACCGTAAATAAAAATGGTTCTATATCCCGGTTTAATTTCTTAAACGGGCTCGATAATGCACCTGATGCAGAAAATCATACGGGATTGGGGCTGATTTACCCTACTGGAATAAATGTGCTGACCGACAAAGGGGAATGGTATGCATTTATAACCACTGCTCATGATAATGGTATTACCCGGTTGGAATTTGGTAACTCATTATTAAATGATCCCATAGCTTTCAACCTTGGAAATCCTGGTAATGCCCTGAACTCGCCGAGGGATGTTTATATAATGAAATTTTGTGACGCAATAGTAGGCTTTGCCGTTAATGGTTCAGGCAACGATATCGCAAGGTTTAATTTTCATAACGATCTTGAAAGAATACCATCCGGGATATCGCTGGGAAATATTGGAACACTTAATTTTCCTCATTCTTTATCCAAACTTTTCAGGGTAAATGATAAAGTATACACTTTTATTACCAATGTTAATAACAACACGATAACGCGTGTAGAGTTTCCCAGTTGTACCAATTCCAGTTTGCCGGGTTTTAACCTGGAAAATCCTCCACCAATTACTTATGATGCTCCGGGCGTCTATAATATCAATCTTACTATTGACGATGGATTGCCATCTCAATCTTCTTTTTGCAGACAGGTAGTGGTGGTTCCAAAACCTGTGCATAAACTCATTCAAACGTTTACCATTAACCCCGGAGAAGATATTAAGATCGGTACAGACAATCCTTCAGGTACTTACACATGGAATACAGGTGAAAAAACGGATTCAATAATTGTACAGGATGAAGGTATATACTGGGTGGAAACCACCGGTTACGGATGCAGCAACAGGGATAGTTTTTTATTGCGATATGCAATAACTGCCGACTTTACCTACAAACAGGATGTTTGTAATCCCTTACTTTTTGAATTTAGGAATGAAACGGCTGGCAGCACGGTAATCAACTGGGATTTTGGGAGTGGCCCGGTTGCGCCTGGTGAAAATAATCCCTCAACTACCTATAGTGGTTTTGGAAATTATGATGTTACATTAAAATTGGAAACTTCCGGAGGCAATATTGTGAGCATTACCAAACAAGTAACGGTACAAGTTGTTATTGATAGCCTAATTATTACCAATAACACTACAATTTGCGAAGGGGATAGTTTACAACTAAATGCCGTTCGGGCTTTAAATTATTGCTGGACTCCTGCTTCCGGACTTTCGTCAACTAATATTGCTAATCCTGTTGCAGCTACTCTTACATCTACAACTTATTATCTTCATGCTTTGGTAAATGGTGCAAACCTTATTATAAACGGAGATTTTTCTGCTGGTAACACAGGGTTTACTTCTGAATATCAACTCGCTAATCCCAATACACTTGATGGGCAATTTTTCGTTGGATCAAATCCAAAAGCCTGGAATCCTTCTGTAAGTAATTGTACAGACCATACTTCCGGCTCTGGTAATATGTTATTAGTGAATGGTTCGCCTGATGAAAATGTAAAGGTTTGGACCCAAACAATTAATGTAACACCCAATACTAATTATGCCTTTTCAACATGGATTCAAGCCTTGTACAATGATAATCCGGCAGAATTGCAATTTTTTATTAATGGAAATAATATAGGAAATCTAATCACAGCCAGTTTGCCTACCTGTACATGGAACCAGTTTTATACTACATGGAACTCTGGCAATAATGCTGTTGCTACTATAGCTGTAGTAAACAGGAATACGGAAACCATAATATGGGGAAATGATTTTGCGCTGGATGATATTGTTTTTGCACCTGTAACCATTAAACGCGATAGCATTGTTGTTACAGTTGAGAAACCGCCGGTTGTGCGCACTAATAATGACACGCTCGTATGCGAGGGCAGTATTGTTCAATTTAATACCACGGGTGCCGGCACTTATTCATGGACTCCTACCACAGGACTCTCTGCTGTTGATATTGCCAACCCACAGGCCAAGCCGGTTAATACCACTCAGTATATGGTTACCGGTACCAACCCTGCCGGCTGCAGTGCAAAAGACATGGTTACTATATCCGTAAAGCCCAAACCGGCTATTACAATCACCAATGATACATTGATCTGCCCTAACAGTTCCCTGCAGTTAAATGCCGGAGGGGGGAACACTTATTCCTGGTCGCCGGCAGCAACGCTTGATAATGCGGCTGCCTCCAACCCGATTGCATCGCCAACGCAAAATACCGTTTACCGTGTACTGGTTACCGGGCTTAATAATTGTACAAATACAGATTCCGTTAAAGTGAACATTCGTCCTTACCCGACATTTTCCGTTTCGCAGGAACAGTCCATTTGCGAAGGCGGGTCTGCCATACTAAGTGCCAGTGGCGGAGACCGGTATCAATGGACGCCGGATATTTCCTTAGACAACCCCAGCGGGGCTTCTACAAGGGTAAGGCCGGCTACGACAACCGATTATACGGTGCGGATAAGCGAAAGTATTTGCCAGAACGATACACTGATGAATGTGCGGGTTAAGGTTAATCCAACTCCTGCAGTATCGGCACTTAAATTAAATGACATTAATTGTACGGTACGTACTGCGCAGTTGCAGGCCAGTGGTGCAGATACCTATACCTGGAGTCCCGGCATTTATCTTAATGATATAAACCGGGCCAATCCTGTTGCTACTGTGGACAGTACTACTACATTTATTGTAACGGGAACCAACCAGCATGGTTGCCCTGCAACGGATAGCGTAACCGTTAAAGTTACTGCCGATGGCCGGGGGCTTTTCCTTGTACCTAATGCTTTTACACCCAATGGGGACGGACTTAACGATTGCTTTGGTATTTCCCAATGGGGGAACGTGCAATTAAAAGACTTTTCTATTTACAACCGATGGGGCGAACGTATTTTTAAGGCCGTGAATGCTTCTGACTGCTGGGATGGGACTTATCACGGAAAGCCGCAGGATACTGGCGCCTTTGTGTATGTTATTGATGTGAGCACGCCCTGTGGTGAGGTAAGCCGGAAAGGATTAATCACGATTATTCGCTAATTAACCACTATTATTTACGCTTCGCAGCAATCACAAATATAGCTGTAGATTTGAAGGGGATGTTTGTTGTATCATTTTTGAAAAAATAGGTTACCAAAAAACGCTTCAGCTTACCTTCTTTTAAAACATCCAAGGGAGCAGTAATATAGCTGCTGTGCAACACTTCAAACCCGTTGCGTTCGATCAGCTGTATGATCCTTTCTTTGGTATAAATACGGGCATTGGCCCATCGTTCGTGTAAAAAGCGGGGCAGCCACGAAAAAAAAGGAACACGATTCCAGGGCAGCAGGGGAAGTTTAGCGCCATGTGTTTCAAATATCCACCACTTGTTGGGAACAGAGATGGCCATCAGTCCGTCATCTTTTAAAAGCTGCCGGTAAATGGATACACTGTTCTCATCATGCAAATGTTCTATTACTTCAAAACTGGTGATGCGGTCGAACTGCTGTGGCAGAGGGGAAATATCCTTTTCAATATCCACGCATTGAAACCGGCAGTTGCTGATATTGTTCTTTTTCAGAAAATCATTGATATCCTGCTCGTAATCGTTTACAATATCAATCCCCAGGCACGATTTCATTTTTTGCGAAAGTAAAAACATAGACGCGCCGTTGCCGCAGCCGATATCCAGGTGTGTGTACTCCTTCCCGGTAAACCCGGGATACTGTTCGATCAGGTCAATACGGCGCGTGACGATCTTGTCCGTAATGTCTGCAGGGCGTCCGAGGTAATGTTCCCCCGTAAATAATTCATCAGGAACCCTTTCTTTATATTGCATGACTTGATTCTTTGGAATATCAAAAGTAAACATTCGGCCGCTGATCAGGCCATCGAAGGTATATGCTGATATGCTTTTTGTATGATGTTACCCCAGTAAAAATGGTCGTAAAATTCTGTTGAAATATCTTTTTTCAGCAACGCTGCGGATTGCCCTATTGCTTCGAAAAACGCGGTACTGTCCTCATCCGCCACAACGATGAGTTTCCCGCCGGTTAGTTCAGCCGGAACGCCAAATGCACCGCTGGCAAAGGATACAGCCGAAGTATTGCCAGCCAGGGCTTCCACCAGTTTAGTTTTTATACCTCCTCCTTCACTGATGGGGTTCATAAAAATATCCGCGGCTTTAAAATAAGTATCAATATCTTTTACAAAACCCGCGTAAATGATGTTTTTATTTTTATACGCTTCAAGATTATGGTAGCGTTCGGGCAGATGATTGCCGCAGATCAATATCGTATACGCGATTCCGTTTTGCTGCAGCAGGGGATTGATCTCATCCAGGATAATATCCAAACCTTTTAAATTGGGTTGATAGTATAAAGTGCCTGTATAAAACAACAGCAGGTCTGCGGGATCGATATGATGCGCAGTGCAGACGGTTGTCCGGGCAATTGTTTTTTCCTGCGGGGTAGGAGAGGTGTTGAAGTTTATACCATAAGTAATAACAGTACATTTTTTGGGCTCTAGTTTAAAATCCCTAATGGCATAATTCATATCCTCCCGGGTGATAAAGAAATTCATATCAGCCCGGCGATGTACTGCTTTCTCATACAGCCACAACAGGCGCCACCACCATTTGCCAAAACTTTTAAACCGCAATGCTTCAATATTGTGCGAATGTATGATCAGCTTTATACCAACCAATTTTTGCAAAGCAATGCCCAGCCAGCCGTAATATGGATGTTCTAAAATAATATGACTGATTTGTTTTCTGCGGATGATCTTTCTTAAAATGAAGAAGTAGAAAGGATTGATATAACGAATGACACTGTTGGATAATAGCGGAAGTATTTCATACGCTGAATCATTGGGTATTGCCACTTTTTTTACGGTAACACAGCTAAGGTTCACCAGCCCGGAAAGATAATTGTTGAATATGCTGATATTCTTTTCGCCGCCCATTAAGGCCGGTAAAAAACGATAGGATACAATGCTTAATACATTTATCATTCAATGGGTTGCTAAATTATACAGTGAACCTTTTTCTGTTTTTCCATAAAGAAAAAATACCACCCGCCAGCGCAAGGAAGAACAGCACATTGCCGGCGTATATGAGTTTCTGCCCGTTCGAATAAGAGGACGGCTCGAACTTAAACACAATTTCATGCTTACCGGCTGGTACAGGCATGCCTCTTAAAACATAATTCACTTTTGCATAATCCGTTTTTTTGCCATCAATATAAGCGTTCCAACCCGCCGGGTAATATATTTCACTGAATACGGCAAACTGGTTGGTAGCAGATTGTGTAGCGTATTTTATTTCATCATTATCATAGCTTGCCAATTGTATAGTAGCCGAAGAATCCGGTGCCGGGTCAACGCCGGCTACTGATTTAAAATTGTTGTCAACAATAACCGTATCCTTTGGCCCGAACTGGTTCAACGCGGTTATTTCTTCTACAGCACCGTTTACATATTTAATATGCTTAATGAACCATGCCGCTCCCAGGGCTTCATCATTTTTATGCACTGCAGGCGCCTGCTGCTGCTGTTGGGGCGGAACAATAAAGTACCGGGTATCCAGCATGTTCAGCACATCCATGTTCAGTGATTCTTTCGATAACTGGGTTTCAATAAGATCCTGGTATATACGCAGTTTGGCAGCGTGGTATCCGCCAATGGAACGGTGGAAATAGGCTGTGATGGCATCGCTGAACCTGTCGCCCGACAAATGGTATACCCTGTAATGGGGGTCTTTGTCCTGTAAAATCTGCGTATCGGCTGCTGTTGGGGTAAAGTTTTCCGACTGGTAACTTTCTTCATCCATATAGTGATCTGCATTCAGGTATTTGCTGTCAACTACCAGCAGGTCTATCATATTGATCGCGGTAAAAACAATAACAGCAGCCAAAGGTTTAACGATGTTCTTCAGGTATAAATACAACAGCCCGATCACCAGGCCGGCAAACAACAGCGCCCGGAAAATACCACTGCTGAACATGCTCTTTCTTTCCACTTTTAATGCATTCACGATCATGCGGCCTATTTCCGTGCTGCCATCCTGCGGATTGGTATACGCCTGCACAATGCGGGCATCGAAAGCGCTGCTGAAATCGTTAAAGAAATAAATCACCAATGTAACACCAAACACGGCGCCTAAGGCATATAAAATCGTTTTAAAAGAAGCCTTCAACTGCTCCTTGCCGTTGGCTGTAAACAATATGCGCTGCAATCCCCAAACAGCAAGCAATGGCAACAGCATCTGGGGAATAACCAACGCCATATTGGGTGAGCGGAATTTGTTGTACAAGGGGAAGTAATCCAGTAAAAAAGAGTTGAAAGCCGAAAAGTTTCTTCCCCAGGCCATAAAAATTGCAATAATTGCGGCCGCAAGGATCCACCATTTAACCGGATGTTTTATTGCAACAAGTCCCACAACGGCCAGAAAGCAGATAATGGCTCCAAAATAAATAGTGCCTGCAGTGCCTTCCTCTATTCCGCCCCAGTAGCGGGGGAGAGAGTAGGCGAGTTGAACCGCCTGGTCGCCAGGGATATTTTTTTCCGTGAGTGCTGATACCAGTTTAGAATCTTCATCAAAACGCTCACCTGATCCTCCGCCAAATACATCGGGGATAAAAAAGGTGAGAATTTCACTTTTGCCTATACTGTAGCTGAAGGCATAATCTTTGTCTAAACCCTTAGTATCCGTTTTCTTTATTTCTGTTCCGGAGGTTTCAATGGTTTTGCCACCCCGCATGGTGTATTTTGCGTATTCTGCAGTAGTAAGTAAACTCATGGCCGAGTTGGCAAGTGCGGCGCATCCCGCAACAGCAGCCAAGCCAAGCGATACAGCCAAATGCTTCCAGTCTTTGGCTTTAATCCACTGTACAATATAGCCAAGGGTGATAATACCTGCGGTAATAAAAAAATAATAGCTGATCTGGGGGTGATTAAACGCTATTTCCCACGTAGCGAAAATGGCTGTAACGGCAAGCCCCAGGAGGTATTTTTTTTGGTAAATGAGCAATAGGCCCGCCAGCACGCCCGGCATGTAGGCTATCGCCCACATTTTGCTTTCGTGCCCTACTGCTATCAGAATCGGATTGTAGCTGGCATACGCGAATGCAAGGCTTCCCATGATACCCAAAACAGGTTTTATATTAAGGGTACAGCACAATATGTAAAAGCACAAACAGGCCAAAAAGAAAAAATTGACAGGCTTCGGCAGTCCCAGCGTTAGTATGGTGTGGAAGTCCGGAACCAGCGAATGGGCCTCCATGGCCACCTGGTAGTTGGGCATGCCGCTAAAAAGATGCGTATTCCACAAAGGGAAATGGCCGTGTTCTTTTTTATATTCGAAAGAATTGTGCGCCATAGCTTCCCAGTGAACGATATCACTTTGCTGTAACACCTTCCCTTCTAACGCAGGTCGGCAGTAAATGACAGACACCACTAAAAAAATGCCTATGGCCACCAGGTGGGGAACAATTGCCTTGAAGTTGAATTTTTTCACTTTCGGAATATTTTAATGCTGATGCTTATCCAGCAACGGACGCAAAACTTCTTTGGAACGCGAATTCAAAATTAAGGCGGCAAATTAATGTTATTTTTAATCTTCCCTTTAATTTTAACGCATAATATGATCCAGCAAATACTCAAAGACCGGCCAACCAAATTATTTATCGGTTTTGCGGCTTTTTTTGTGGCCAACGCGCTGATAGCGGAATGTATTGGAGGTAAAATTTTTTCACTCGAAAAGCTGTTTGGCTTCGATCCTGTTAATCTTACCCTTTTCGGCCAGAGCGGGTTGTCTTTCAGCCTCACCTGCGGCGTTTTGTTGTGGCCCCTGGAATTTGTGATGACGGATATTGTAAATGAGTATTACGGTCCCAAAGCGGTCAAAAGGATCAGCTATACTGCAGTTGCGTTAATATCTTACGCTTTCATAATGTTTTATGCCAGCATTCATATCCCGTATGCCGACTGGTGGCCTGCTTCCAAAACAAGCGAAGGTGTTCCGGATATGCAGGTGGCCTTTAACGGTATATTCGGGCAAGGCATGTGGATTATACTTGGAAGCCTGGTGGCTTTTTTGGTGAGCCAGGCAGTGGATGTATTTGTATTTCAGCGCATCAAAAGGGCAACAGGCGAAAAGAAAGTATGGCTGAGGGCAACCGGATCTACACTGGTATCTCAGCTCATCGATAGTTTTATAGTATTGGCCATTGCTTTTAAACTCGGCAGTAACTGGACATGGGCGCAGGTGATTGCGGTGGGTTGTGTGAACTACATGTATAAATTTACCATAGCTATTCTTTTAACTCCCCTTATTTACTTTGCTGAAGCGAGGATAGAAAAATATGTAGGAAAGGAAACAGCAATAAAAATGAAAAGGACGGCGATGGAAAGATAATGTGATTCATGCGGGAGCGCCCGAATGAACCGGCGGGTGGCAGATGTGAGAAATGCCTGCGGCTTCTTACTGGATTCATCCGGGCGGAAATGTGGAAAATGTGAATAATTTAAATTTAAAATTTTAAATCTCAAATTGTTTGACATGTTCAATCTCAGGGTGTACGGTATTCTTATCAATGATAATAAGCAGGTTTTGGTGAGTGATGAATTTATCCGCGGCAGTTATTACACCAAGTTCCCGGGCGGAGGGCTCGAATTTGGTGAGGGCACAAGAGATTGCCTGAAAAGAGAATTCATGGAAGAGATGAACCTCGAAGTGAAAGTTACGGATCACATTTATACAACAGATTTTTTTCAGATGTCGGCATTCACACCCGATCAGCAGATCATTTCCATTTATTACTTTGCCGAACCGCTGACTGCTATTAGCGTTCCACTCCGGATAAAGCCCTTCGATTTTGATCAGAGACAAATGAACATATATGAACAGAGAGGCGAAACGGAAACTTTTAGGTTTATTGACTGGCCCAATTTCTCCGAAGAAAGCGTTACGCTTCCAATTGACAAGGTGGTGGCGGGGATGGTGAAAAGGGGTAAGATGGTAAGATGGTAAGATCGTAAGATGGTAAGATCGTAAGACTGTAAGGTGGTAAGACTGTAAGACTGTAAGATGGTAAGATGGTAAGACCGTAAGACTGTAAGATCGTGAGAGAAATGGAGAGATAAGTTTCAAATCACGGGGCAATGCTAAGTCCCATCAACCGTTAGAACCATTTTTTTCGCATAAAGTAGGCGCCCATAATTATAGAAACAGAGAGCGCTAATATAATCGGGATGTAAAATGCGTGAGGCTGATGCTGATAGGGGATAGGTACATTCATTCCATAAATGCTGGCAATTAATACGGGAAACTGCAAAATTATGGTAATGGAAGTTAGTCGTTTTAATACGGAGTTTTGATTATTGGAAATAATACTTGCAAATGCATCTAAAGTACTGCTGAGGATATTGGTATAAATATTTGCCATTTCAAGCGCCTGCGAAGTATCTACTACCAGATCATCCAGTTCTTCTTTTTCTTCCTCATTTAAGCCAAGAAAATTTGTTCTTGTTAATTTCATCAGCAACATTTCGTTGGAACGAAGCGCCGTTACAAAATACACCAGGCTTTTTTGTATACGCATCAAATCCAGCAACTCTTCATTTCTGTTGGAAGCATATAGCTGCTGTTCCAGGATATTCCTGCGGTGGTTGATTTCCTTAAGATACTCCATGAAGGTTTGGGTAATCTTCTCAAATATCTTAACCACCATCATGTTTTTTTTATCGGCATGCCTGTTCTGAAAAGTATTCAGAAACTTTTTAAGAGCTCCGTTTTCAAAAGAATTAACAGTAACGATCTGGTTGTGGGTGAGAATAATACAAATAGGAATCGTTATATAAAAAGCATCACTTTCATTAAAAGAATTGTTTTCAGTAGGGGCTTTAATCACGATTAGCTTCACATTGTCTTCCAGTTCAAACCTCGAACGTTCATCAATATCCAGCGAATCCTGCAAAAATTCAATAGGTATATCCAGGGTTTCCGATACCTCAGCAAATTCTTCATGCTTCAGTGGCGGTAAAATATTTACCCAGGTTTCATTATCCGCCTTTTCAATGGCGGTGGTTACCCCGTTTATATTTTTGAAGTATTGAATCATTGCGGCGCAAAGGTAGGGGTATTATGATTTGAGATTTAAGATTTAAAATTTAGGAGAACTCAGATCCGGGTACTTCCGCAAAATTGGGTTAGCATACCAGGGGATTATCCTCCACCATGCCTGTTCATTTCCACATTTCCACCCGCCTTTCAGATCGGGCAGGCATTTTCAAATTTTCAAATTGCCCATTTTCAAATTATATTTCAATCTCTCCTTTAAATACAAACTCCGCAGGGCCGCATAGCCAGATATTGCTGTAGTGATTCTGGTCTGAAAGATTGAACTCCACGCTCAGTTTACCACCTGTGGTGCGTACATCAATTTCATTGAAACTGTTTTCATTGTGTGCCGAAACGAGCGCAGCAGCTGTTACACCGGTTCCGCAGCTTAATGTTTCGTTTTCAACTCCTCTTTCATAGGTACGTACAAAAATGGTATGATCATCCACCGTTTCCACAAAATTTACATTAATGCCTTCCTCAGCAAAATCATCACTATACCGTATTTTCTTTCCTTCCTCCCGCACATTCATTTTTTGCAGGTTTTGAACAAACTGTACATAATGCGGTGAACCCGTATCCAGAATAAAGTGATTGGTCTTGTTTTTTACGGTCTGCACGTCTTTCATTTTCAGTCGAACGATGCCCTGCAGGTCTATCTCTGCTTCGTGGGGGCCGTCTGTAGCCATAAAATGATAAGTGGTTTTTTTTATGCCGGAGTCGTACGCAAATTTTACCAGGCACCTTCCCCCGTTTCCGCACATGCTGCCTTCTTTTCCGTCGGCATTATAATATACCATTTCAAAATCGTAATCCTTGTGCTTATTCAATAACATCAGTCCGTCGGCGCCAACGCCAAATTTCCTGTTGCACAATAAATTCACCTGCGCTGTATCCAGAAAAGAGTAGGCGTTGTCACGATTGTCTAATATAATAAAATCATTTCCCGTTCCCTGGTATTTAAAAAAATGTATATCCATTACGTTTTTTTTATACTGCAAAGTTATTGGTTGAGGCATTATGTAGGTAAATAAGTTGTTCCTTTGCAGATACAAGAGGCAGATAACAGTTAAAAAGCAGATACGGTTTCCAGCGTTTTTTTGATCAGTTGATCAACTGCCGCCGTCGCATCCTTACTGAAATTTTTGCTGATCCGGTTCGCCACGATAGCACTGAGGCTGAGACAATGGTGTCCTAAAAGTTTTCCCATTCCATAAATACCTGCAGTTTCCATTTCAAAATTGCAGATGCGGTGGGTACCAAAACTGAAGCTGCATAACCGTTCAATAAAAGCAGGATCGCTCAGGCCCAGCCGTAATATTCTTCCCTGAGGTCCATAAAATCCCGGGCAGGTTACGGTAATACCGTGATGAAAACCTTCTACAAAATGCTTGATCAGTGCAACGCTTGCGCCATTGATATAGGGCAAAGCAGCGCGGTTGTGCAGTTGGGTTTGTGTAATAAAAGACTGGATCAACTGGTTTTCCTCTTCATTGTTCTCATAGCGGTAAAAATGCAGCAAATTATCTATGCCCAGTCCGTGGGTACTGGCCACCCGGCTATCAACGGGAATATCTTCCCGAAGGGAACCGGCTGTGCCAATGCGGATAATTTGTAATGAAGTAAGCTGTGGTTTAACCGTTCTTGCATGGAAGTCAATATTTACCAGGGCATCCAGCTCATTCATTGCAATGTCGATGTTATCGGTTCCAATGCCTGTAGATACAACAGAGATGCGCTTGTTGCCCAGGCGCCCGGTATGCGTAACAAACTCGCGGTGCTGTTGGCTGTGCTCTATGGAGTCGAAATATTTGCTTACTTCTTTTACCCTTTCGGGGTCGCCTACGGTTATAACAATGTCGCCCAATTCTTCCGGCAACAAGTTCAAATGATAGATAGCGCCACGGCTGTTGAGGATTAATTCAGATTCAGCAATATATTGCATTGATAGGTATTTGTGGTTCGTAAAAATATCCTATTTTCGCAACCCGGTAAAAAACATAAAGGGTCCTGTGGCCGAGTGGTCAGGCAGAGCTCTGCAAAAGCTCCCACAGCGGTTCGAATCCGCTCGGGACCTCCCCAAAAAAGGATCCATACATCGGATCCTTTTTTATTTCAAATTGATTACCAGCCATTCTGGCTTCTTCCAGTAAATGAATTTTTCGGGCATTGCATAAACTGCAATGCATTGCCTGCAAATGCGGTGGGCGTGTTGATGGATATACGCTATAGCTGAAAAAATTGTGTGGCTCAAATGCAGAGGTTACAGTGTGCGCTCACAAAAAATACATAAAGTTGGCTTTCAGGAGTGGGGCAAGTTTCGGAGGAAGCTTGTGGCTTTTTTTATGTGATCACCAATGCTCTCCTTCGGTATTTGTATTTTCATTAAAAACTGGGATACAGTTTGTGAATGCGATCAATCCATTCCTGTATGCCGTCGTTTGTAATATCATTGGTACTGAAATTGGCCAGACTAAAGCGGATCGTGCGGTTCTTTTCATTGGATATAAAAATAAAATTACCTCCCGCATAAATAGTATAGGATTCAAGTCCCGGAGGAGAAGCCAGCTTTTTAAAATTGATGGTATTGGTCAATGCTTCAAAATCTGTCAATACACTAATGTTATTCATGGTGCAAAAATAAGTGAAAAAATCAGAAGCAGAAGAAGCATTCATACATTTTGCTATTCATTAAGGATTTTTATATTGCGTTGTGCATGCCCCGTTGTTGTTGCAAAACCGGCATTTTGCGCCAAAATTATTTTTCCCAAACGGCTTCTCCTTGTTGCCACAGACTTCCACGATCGTTTTCCTGGTAAGGGCCTCAATGCACAGAAAAAACAGGAGTCATTGCAGAAAGGTAAATGTGAATAAAATTAGTCTGCCAGGAAATGTTGCGTTTATTTAATTATTTACATTTGGAATATAATATGCTGCTATGAAAGGCGTAACTGCTGCTTTATGTTGTGTGCTGTTGTATTGCGCCAAAATACCTGCCCAACCGATATGTGGCTTCGACCAGTCGCATCGTGCATTGCAGGGTGCCAGTCCTTTTTACAAATCCCGCGTTACACTGAATGAGCAAAAAATTGAAAACTTTATTCAGCAAAAGAAAGCCCGGAAGAATTATCAAAAAAAAGAAACAGCCATTTTTACTATTCCAATAGTCGTTCATGTGCTTCACACGGGCGAACAGGTTGGAACGTCTTTTAATCCCTCGGATGAACAGATCATTGCTGCAATTGGTTATCTGAATGACGTTTACAGCGGCACCTATCCTTCCCTCACATCTGCCGGAACAAATGCAGCGGGCGATCTTGGATTGCGGTTCGTGTTGGCCAAACGGGATCCTGATTGCAATCCAACATCCGGTATCGAGCGCGTTAATATGTCTTCCAACGCAGACTATGTGGCTATTGGCGCTACCAATAATGATATTGCGCGCGATATTGCTATGAAAGAACCATTGTCGTGGGACAGGTCGCGGTATTACAATATTTATATAGTAAATAAGATCAATGGGCAGAATGGAACTACAGGACAGTTTATTGCTGGTTATGCATATTTTCCCACGTCGAGCATAGTCGACGGAACAGTAATGCTGGCCACTCAAATGAAGTCCGGCTCTAAAACACTTCCCCATGAAATGGGTCATGCCTTTAATCTTTACCATCCTTTTGAAGGGTCTTCTGTAAGCACCAAATGTCCTGTTGGTTACGGCGATTATGTTGCTGATACTGATCCTGTATCGCTCAATGCCAATTCTTCGGGTGTAGTTAATTTTACCTGTCGCACCGGTAACAATGCTTGCATCAACCAGCCTTATAATATTCGTACGGAGAGCAATTTCATGAGCTATACCAATTGCTACACGCTTTTTACACCCGGACAAAAAGACCGGATCCAGGCAAGTACTTTGCTAGAGGAAAGAAACACCCTTGTTGGTTCAACAGGCGCTCTTCCTACTTATTCAAATCCCTCGTGTTCACCTAAAATCAATTTTGAGCAGCAAACCGCTGAGCTTGCAGAAACGGCAACAACGGTAAGCGGCTGCCGCAGGTACCGCGATTATGTTTTTAATTTTACCATTGGCAGTGACCCGGTACAAAGTGCTACAGCTATCATTGATGTTGATCCGGCTTCAACGGCCCTGGAAAAATCAGATTTTGATTTTCCTTCCGGTAAAAATGTTGTATTTCCGGCCGGTGTAAACAACAAGCAGTCATTCGTATTGCGCATTTATGATCACGGAAGCTCACATGAAGTCAAACTTTTGAGATTGAGTTTTTCAGTAGATAATGGTGGTGGCATTGCCGAAAAGGGCAGTGCAATTACAGTAATGAATATTACTTTCAGCGGAGTTGATCATCGCCCTGTAGCTCCAGGAACAGTTTCGGGCAGCAGTATAGGCTCCTCAAGGTATGATATCAATAACGCTAAAATCTTCGATGCATCTGTTGAAAAGCAGCGAACCCAGATGTTATACAAAGCTGGGGAACTTACCAACGCCGGGCTTTCGGATTGTTCTATTTCAGGAATACGGTTCTTTGTAAAAAAGAATTCGGTACGGCCCTTTAAAAATCTGAATATAAAAATGGCCCATACCAGCCTGGGCAGTCTTGCCAAAACCGGAGCTGTTTATACCGTCGCTGATATGACCACTTTTCTTTCCCTCCCTTCATATACTACAAAAGACGGATGGAACGCGTTTGTATTTACACAGGCCTTCCAGTGGAACGGCGCCAGCAATGTAGCGGTAGAACTTTGCTTTGATAATGGATCCGCAATTGCAGATGCCGCCGATATATTGTATGCGTATTCAGATGGAAGCAGTGCCGACGAGGGTAGTATGATAGAAAACGAAGGGATAAACTGCTCAGACAATTTTTCCCTGGTAAGTTTTTACCAAAACGGCATAAAACCGGTTATAATACTGGATTATGCCGTTCAGGGCAACCCGGTAGGCAACACCATATCCACATCCAGAGAAGAATATCTTGGCCCGTATAACGAAGTGTATTTTTACGATAAGTTCGAGCCGCAGAAGATCATTGCGAAAATCAAAAACCTGAGTGATTGGGATTATGGATGTACAACGGTAAGCATAGACCGCGATGGTGATGGCGTTGCGCCCTTCTGGAACAATATACCGGATCAGTTCCTTACACGTAAAACGTTTTTTGTAACGCCGCAAAATAACAATACTTCGGGCAATTATGAAATAACCCTTTATTATACCGATGCTGAAAAATTGGGTTATGAGTCGGCAACAGGAAGAACCTGGGCGAATGTAAAAATGATAAAAACAGATATCCCGGTTTCATCCTTTTCTCCTGCCAGTCCGCAAATAGAGAAAGTAAAGCTTAGCACAGCACTGGTACACGGAGGCTTTGGCAAAGACCACACGATCACCACAAGTTTCAATACGGGTTTTTCAGGATTTTCCATTGGTTCAGTTGACGCGGCCTTGCCGGTAAGCTGGCTGAACTTTGAAGCTTTATATACAGATGGAAATGTGAGGCTAAACTGGTCAACAGCGACGGAACTGAACAACAGCTATTTTGAAGTAGAAATGAGTACCGATGCCATGCGTTTTATCCCAATAGGCAAACTGGCATCAAAAGGCAACAGCAATACACCTGTAATGTATAACTATCTTCATGTTCAGCCCCGGGCGGGAAAATTATACTACCGCATAAAACAGGTGGACGCAGACGGAAAAAGTTCATACAGTAAAGTTATTCAAATAAATATAAGCGGATCCGGTAATGCCGGCCCGTTGCTGTACCCGGTTCCGGCGGCAAATAATAATGTTACGATTCATTTTGGAAGCCCGGTATCCAATGCCTTTATTGAAGTATTAAGCAGTGATATGAAGGTTGTATATGCCGAAAGAATAAACAATAGGGTGATTTCCAGAAATATATATACCGGCAACTGGGCTGCCGGAACATATATTGTAAAATTAACCGCCGGGAGAAACAGTTATATACTGAGGTTTGTTAAGCTTTGATAGTTGATGATTGGTTGAGCGGTTGGTTGTACAACCTTGCAACTTGTAACCTGGAACTTGTATATCACCTACCACTTACTACTTACTGCTTACCACTCACTTAATATACCCCAGTATCTTCAGCATGCTTTGCGAAGACTGTTCTTTGGCGTATAACCAGTCAACCAGTTTTCCGTTTTTATCGTATTCCACTATTACATGTTTAGGGGATGGAATAAGGCAGTGTTTGATGCCGCCATAGCCGCTGATCTGATCCTGGTATGCGCCTGTATGAAAGAAGCCAAGGTAAAGGGGTTCACCATTCACGATTTTAGGTAGAAAGACTTCATTAATATGTTCTTCAGAATCATAATAATCATGGCTGTCGCACGTCATCCCGCCAAGCACCACCCGTTGATACTCCTCATCCCATTTGTTAATGGGCAGCAATAAAAACCTTTCACCTATGCCCCAGGTATCGGGTAGGGTAGTGATAAAAGAAGAATCAATCATATACCATGTCTCCCGGTCGTTTTGTACTTTTTGACCTACCACACTGTAAATATGTGCCATGCTTTCGCCTACGGTAAAGCTCCCAAACTCTGTATAAATGTGTGGCATGGGTACTTTGGCTTTTTTGCAGGCACTTTTGATATTGCGTACAATTTCGTTGATCATGAACTGGTAATCATATTCAAACCCAAGCGAATGTTTGATGGGAAAGCCACCGCCGATGTTGATGGAATCCAGTTCAGGACAAATCTTTTTTAACTGGCAATACAGGTGAATGATTTTATTGAGCTCACTCCAGTAATAAATATCATCCTTGATTCCTTTATTGAGAAATATATGCAGCATCTTTAGCTGGAATTTTTCTTCATTTCCCTCGATCTTGTCTACATAAAACTCCAGTATGTCTCTTGCCCGCATACCCAGCCGCGAAGTATAAAACGGAAAAGTGGGTTCTTCTTCCGCCGCAACCCTTATCCCCAGTTTGAAAGGAACTTTTACAGACCGGCGGTAAGCATCCAGTTCATCTTTGTTATCCAAAACGGGGATCACATTCTTAAAACCGGTATTCAGCAGCCGCGCAATGCGGGAAGTATATCCTTTTTGCTTAAATCCATTGCAGATGATGTGAATGTCTTTATTGATCTTTCTTTTTTCATACAGCCGGTTAATAATCTCGATGTCGTATGCATAAGATGTTTCGAGGTGAATTTCATGCTTCAGGGCTTCTTCCACCACAAAAGAAAAATGAGAACTTTTGGTACAATAGCAGTAAAAATATTTGCCCTCATACTTATGTTTTTTAAATGCCTCTCTGAACATCTTTTTGGCCTTGTCTATCTGCATGCCTATTTTGGGCAGGTAGGTGAGTTTAAGCGGGGTACCATACTTATCAATGATCGCTTTAAGGTCCAATCCGTTAAAACGCAAATAGCCGTCGGTTACTTCAAAACCTTCCTGTGGAAAGTAAAAGGTTTGTTTCACCAGGTCGGTGTATGATTTATTCATTTTTACTTAGCCTGTTGTTTAGCGTGAGCAATGATTTGCAAATGTAGTTCTTTGATCTGTCCCCCATAAAAAAACCGGTTGTGATTTTTTCACTACCGGTTACAATGCCGTTATCTGGAAAAATTATTCAATTCATCCTTTCGTTTACATCTACTTTACAGAAACGATCAGTTTCTTAAAGCTTTCGGCTTCGTTCATAGCCAGGTCGGCCAGAACCTTGCGATCAAGGGTTATTCCTTTCTGTCTCAGCTTAAATATGAATTCTGAGTAGGTAAGTCCTTCTTCACGCACGGCCGCGTTGATACGGGCAATCCACAAAGCGCGGTATTCTCTTTTTTTCAGTTTGCGCCCTACATAACTGTAGGTTAATCCTTTTTCTACTACGTTTTTGGCAACGGTTAAAACATTTTTACGTTTGCCGTAAAAGCCTTTGGCAGCTTTTAATATCCTTTTCCTTCGTGCCTTCGATGCGACAGCATTTACTGAACGTGGCATAGTTTAATCATTTTACGTTTCGGTACTTTATTGATGTACGGTCAACTGTTTTTAAATGGAGATTTACTGGTTTTTAGCCTGCCTTATAAAAGACGCAGCCATTACTTAAGGCGTAACAGGCGTTTCACGAAATCCAAATTGGACTTGTGAACCTGTCCATCCATTCTCATGGCCCTTTTGCGTTTTTTTGATTTTTTGGTAAGAATGTGACGGCGAAAAGCCTTTTGATGAGTAATCTTGCCTGTGGCGGTCACTTTAAACCTTTTCTTTGCACTCGAATTGGTTTTAACCTTTGGCATATGCGTAAAAGTATTTATGTTATACCCGTGGGGCGGTTCCGAACAGACGAAACACTTATGGAGCCTTTAGAGCAATTTGTGCCTGTTTCTGCAACGCATTAGCAAACACACCCGTTTTTACGGGGTGCAAAGGTATGTAAAAATAATATATTTCAAAACAACTTTTTAAGACGAATCATCAGCGGTTAGTTAGTAGCTATCAGTTATTGAATACTAACAGCGGCTGAATCTGACGGCTGATCGCTAACGACCCGAATTTAGGATTTTCAATCTCCGGATTTGGCGTTTTAATTCCTATCCTTTAATTTCGCTCCCTAATGCAACTCAGCACCAAACATTTGTTGGGCATTAGAGATCTCACTCCACCGGATATTCAACTCATTTTAGATACGGCCACCCAATTTAAGGAAGTCTTACAGCGCCCGATTAAAAAAGTGCCTACACTCAGGGATGTAACTATTGTAAACCTTTTTTACGAAAGTTCTACCCGTACCCGTATTTCATTTGAGCTGGCGGAAAAGAGGCTGAGTGCCGATACCATTAATTTTACAGCCAGCGGCTCTTCTGTATCCAAAGGTGAAACGCTTCTGGATACCGTTAACAATATCCTTTCTATGAAAGTGGATATGGTGGTGATGCGGCACAGTGCCAGCGGAGCACCCCACTTTCTGGCAAAACATATCCCTGCGGCAATCGTGAATGCGGGAGACGGCATTAATGAACATCCCACACAGGCATTGCTGGATGCTTTTTCCATGCGGGAGCACAAGGGCAGACTGGAAGGATTAAAAGTGGCCATCATAGGCGATATCATGCATTCCCGGGTGGCGCTCAGCAATATTTATCTTTTAAAGAAAATGGGCGCCGAAGTAATGGTAGCCGGACCGCCCACCTTAATACCGCCGCATATAAGGGAAGCCTTCGATATAAGGGTAGAGTACAACGTGCGTAATGCATTGAAATGGTGTGATGTAGCGAATGTATTGCGAATTCAACTTGAAAGGCAAAACCAGGTGTTGTTCTCGTCGCTGCGGGAGTACAATCTTGCCTATGGCATTAATAAAAGAATGCTCGATGAACTGGATAAAGAGATTCTGATCATGCATCCGGGTCCTATTAACCGCGGTGTAGAATTGGACAGTGATGTGGCAGATTCAAATCAATCCATTATTTTACAGCAGGTAGAAAACGGTGTGGCTACCCGTATGGCGGTGTTGTATCTGTTAGCCGGGGGAAGGGAAGTGAGTTAGCAGCGGTAAATATCTCAAATTTCAAACCTGCCCGCCGGGGCGGGTCTCCAATTTCAAATCATTCTATGCAACGCATTGCTTTATTTCCCGGAACATTTGATCCTATAACGATTGGTCACTTAGATATTATAAACCGGTCGCTCAACTTATTTGATAAGCTGTATATAGGAATAGGACGAAATGTAAATAAAACCGCCATGTTTTCGGAAGAGCAGCGCCTGCAATGGATTAAGGAAATATTCAAAGACGAAGACAAAGTTGATGCGGTTATTTATGAAGGATTAACGGTTGACTGCTGCCGGAAAGTGAATGCAAATTTTATTTTAAGAGGCATTCGCTATGTCAGTGATTTTGAATACGAAAAGGCAATTGCAGATATGAACAGAAGCCTCTCACCGGAGATAGAATCTATCTTTTTAACCTGCCTTCCCCAATATACTTCCGTAGCATCTACGCTGGTGAGAGACGTGATTCGAAATGGCGGGGATGCAACAAAATTTTTACCCGAACCGGTGGTGAGGTCACTCAAGGCAAAGAACTGATACAAAAGCATTTCATTTTTCTACGACGGTAACTGCAGAGCTGAAGCAAAGGGTATCAACATCTGTAATATTGAAATAAAATGCTTTTGCATCGGCAGGCAGAACAGCCAATGCCCGGTCTTTATTTAATGTTGCAGGTAGCTGTGCCCAATTCCTGTTTTGCCAGGCGCCGCTGTTGGTTGTATAGCATAATACTGCTTTGCTCAGGGGTGTTTCAGAAGCAATTTTTACCATCGCTGTATTTTTTTGAACGACTGCGTTATGGATTTGGATCAGTTTTTTGCCATCTCTTACCACCATGTCAGCAAAAGCAAATATTTCGGGCTGGTTCCATATATGTCCGTGCTCGCTGGTAACCGGTATGCTAAGCAGCGGAGCCGTTTTAGCAAGTGATACTGATCGCTGCCAGATATTTAGGGGAAAGGAGCCGTCGTTGCTACCTGTATACCATAGGCTTGGAACGGTAGAATATGGAATATACAATGAAGGATCCCATTTGGTTTTATAAGCGCTTAACTGGCCGGGCGTCATTACTTTAAAATACCGCTCAAAATTGGATACAGTAGATTCGTACAAAAATCCGCAACCGTATACCGGCACGGCAAAGGCAAACCGGTTGTCCAGTCCCATTACTGCGGCTGTTATTACCCCACCCCATGAAATACCGTGCACACCAATTTTCCGGGGATTGACTTCGGGAAAAGAGCGCAGTAGCGAATTGGCCCTGATCACGTCGGCCACTGCATGATAGAACCATTGTTCCCTGTCCGCAATTTCAATATCGCCAAAAGTTGTAATACGGGGTGGCCCGGCCTGTTCATGCCATTCGCGGTTTGGGAAGTCGCCTATGGGAAGATGCCCATCCAGGTCCATAGCAATGGCTGCATAACCACGATTTACCCAGGCTTGTATCCATTGCGGAAATGCGGTTCCACCGCCACCATGCACACAAACCACCGCCGGCCATCCGCCTTCAGGCGGAGTGCCTTCCGGTGCTTTATAATAAGCAAACACTTTGGTTGGTTTTGCTTTAAAGATGATTCCTTCATAAAAAAAAGACCGCATGCCAGCCACAGCGCAGCAATCTGTTTCATGCACGGGCGGCGTTTGATACAGTTCTTTTATATTCCATGGAGAATTGGGTATGCGTATTTGCTGAGCACATGCAAAAGCGGCCGATAAGAATAATCCGAGAAAAAAAAATTGCTTCATGCGGAAACTATTATTAAGGGTAGACAAACGAAAAAAGATTAAAGATAAGGAGTAGTGCTGAAGGCTGGAGCATATTCCTTTTAGTGCGAAGCATTCATTTTTTTATATTTACACAAACCTTTTATTATGTCTTCCATGAACCGCCGTTCTTTTATTGCTAAAACATCGCTTGGCGCGGGCGCCGTGCTGGGTTTGCCCGCCTTACCTTCCCTGGCAGCTCCCAAAAAAGATAAGTGGCAATGTATACACAATACCAATACCATGCAAACCATCATATCATTAACCGGTTTGCATACACCTGTAACTGTACTACAGATAGCGGATACACATATCAGTTGCGATAATGAAAGCGACCGCGAATATGAACAGTACAGCGCCCGCATGAACACAGCCTTTTTACGACCAAAGCATTATAAAACCGGTGAGCCCACTACTACAATGGCATGTTTCAAGGACATGATGCAGATGGCGAAGCAGGAAAAGGTTGACCTCGTTGCACTTGTGGGCGATATTGTAAACTACCCATCGGCTACGGCAGTTGAATTTGTGCGCTCAACCGTTGAGGCAGCGGGCATTCCTCATATCTACACAGCAGGCAACCACGACTGGCATTATGAAGGCATGCAAGGATCATCGGATGAACTGCGAAGGAACTGGTGTGAAAAAAGATTGAAGCCCCTCTATGCGGGAAAGCATATGTTTTATTCGTCGGATATTATAGGCGGTATTAACATGGTTACCATTGATAATTCTACCTACCAGGTAAACGAGGAACAACTGTCTTTTTTCCACGACCAGATTAAACGACCCGAACCCGTTGCGCTTTTTGTGCATATTCCCCTGTACATGCAATCCATGCGCATGTGTTGCGGGCATCCCGAATGGGGCGCCGGCAGCGACAAAAATTATGAGATAGAACGCAGGGAACGCTGGCCTGCTGCAGGTAACCAGGCTTCAACAGTGGCATTTGTGAAAGAAGTGATGACGGCGAAAAAATTAACCGGTGTTTTTGCCGGACACTGGCACCAGTACTATTCTATATCGCAATGCCAGGTTAACCAGCATCTCGCGCTCCCCGGATTTAACGGACAGTACCGGATGATAAGGTTTCAGCCTTTTGTTTAAAATAGAAAGGCGGCAAGTCAAAATATAACAGTACTTAATGTCACCCGTAGTTCGCTGATCAAAACCGATTCCTGCTCCAGCATCCTTTCTTCGAATTTGAATTTTACCTGTCATGGTGGGCCTGCCCGCCGTAGCGGGGAATGAACCACCTGTACTTTATTTGTTTCCTGTGATTTGTTATTTGGAGCCTTTCATATCAATATCAAACATTCTCCAGCCCATACTGCTTCAATACATCCTCCGGCACCCCTTCCCATTTGTTGGGCATATTGCCTGCGTAGCCTAAATCCTTAACACCCATTTCGCTCGTAAAAAATCCCGAGGCGGTAAGGTCGCGCATGCGGTTGAAAAAAGCAACGCCCTGTTCCATACCGGGCTTTACCTTTTCGGGCCAGGCAATGTCATTCACCATTTCGAGCTGCTGAGCTGCTGTGGCATCTTTAAAAGCATTATTGTACCTGTTCATACATTGCGTATCCAGCCATCTTAATCCTCCGCGCATGGGAACCTGGTGCGAAGGAATATCTTTAACAATAAACTCTATAAACTCCGGCACTTTGGCATCTGATGCACTACCAGACTTTTCATCCTTAGGTATAATGATGTCAGCCAGTACTGTAATGGTAAGCATTTCATGATCGGTGAAAAACCGCTCTTCCTTCAGCTTTTTGTTGCGTTCTACTTCAAAAGCTTCCCGCCCGGCATTGCTTTCATCGGCCGTTGTTGCTGCACCTGCTGTTGTTTTTTTATCATCCGTTTTACAGGCTTCTAATAAAACGCCTGCTGAAACAGCAGTTAAGCCAATGGCTTTGAGTGATTCACGTCTGTTCATACCAATAAGAATTGAAGCTTTTACACGTTAAATTTCTTTCTTTGTTCGAGGATATATTCTGCCGTCCGCAGCGAAAGGGCAAGGATCGTCCAGGTGGCATTTTTATCTCCCTGCTGAACAAAAGGCGCCGCATCTACCACAAATAGATTTTTGCAATCGTGGGCCTGGCACCATTTATTAAGCGCTGATTTTTTCGGATCGTCGCCCATTCTTATGGTACCCACTTCATGAATGATCCTGCCGGGCGCTTCCAGTCCGTAATTGTTTTCAGGCCCATGAGGACCCGACGTAACGATGGCGCCCATTTCATGCATTATTGACTGAAAGGTTTCCTGCATGTGTTTGGCCTGTTTCACTTCTTCATTGCTCCAGGTGTAATGGAAGCGTAATACGGGGATACCGAATTTATCAACCACATTGGGATCTATTTCGCAGTAATTCTCTTTTCTTGCAATGGCGGTGCCTCTGCCGGCCATGCCAACACGGGTGCCATAAAAACGACGATAATCATCTTTGAGCGACGCGCCAAAGCCGCCCGCTTGTTTGGGCTTGCCGTCCCTTCCGGGCACTTTGCCGTTGAGCCGGTGTATACCCGATTCAAAGCCGTAGGAAGGCATTCTCATGCCGCCTCCAAATTCGATGTGGTACCCGCGGGGAAAATCGAGTTTTTTGTTGTCTAACCACCAGGGTGAATAAATATGTATGCTGCCCGCGCCATCCTCATTAAAGCGCTTACGGTCCATCAGTTGCGGAAGAAAGCCGCTCAGGCTGGAGCCGGTAGAATCATGGAGATATTTTCCTACCACACCGCTGTTATTGGCCAATCCATTGGGATGGCTGGCAGATTTTGAATTCAGTAATATCCGTGCCGATTCGCAGGCGCTTGCCCCTAGCACTACCGTTTTGGCGCTTACCTGGTACTCCTGCAGATCATCTTTATTGATATAAGAAACACCGGTAGCCTGGCCGTTTTTATCGGTAAGTATTTCTCTTACCATGGCATTGGTGATAACCTCAAGATTGCCGGTTTTAATGGCAGGGATCACTAAGCAGGACGATGCCGAAAAATCGCCGTAGGTTTTACAACTGCGGCTGCATTGTCCGCAATAATAGCACGGCTGGCGGTCTTTGTTTCCGGCCAGGGGTTCTGTAATTACCGAACCTCTTCCGGGTATAACGGGCACGCCTACCTTAGCTGCCGATCGCTTTATGAAGAGTTCCGGGAGCCGGGGTTTGGGTGGAGTCATGAAAATACCGTCGGGTTCACTTTCTATACCTTCCACCGTACCGTATATGCCTATTAAGCGGTCAACCTTGTCGTAATAAGGTTTAATGTCATCATAAGTGAATGGCCAATCTTCCGTTAAGCCGTCTTTAGGTCTGAAATCGTCGGGCCCCATCCGCAGGGATATCCTTCCCCAGTGATTGGTTTTGCCGCCCAGCATCCTGGAACGAAACCAGTCAAATTCGGTATTGTTTTTCCGGGTATAGGGCTCACCATCTATTTCCCAGCCTCCGTATGCAGCATCAAAATCACCAAACGGGCGAACCGTAGATGCACCCCGGCGGGGAGATTCCCATGGCCATTTGAACTGCAGTGAATCTTTGGCGGGGTCGAAGAAAGGTCCGGCTTCAAGCATTAAAACTTTTATACCTGCCTGGGCCAAAAAATGCCCGGCCATCCCTCCTCCTGCTCCTGATCCAATGATAACTACGTCATGAACAGTGGAAGATTTTTTTATCTGGAATTTTCCCATACTTAAATAATCAGGTTTAGAGCGTCATAGTAAGAAGAATGGCTTACCAGTTCTGTGAAATTTCAAAGTACAGCAACGGTGAAAACTTGCCGCTTTTGCTTTTAGAGTATACAAAGGCAGAAAGATACTCAATATTACAAAGAAAAATTCAACTTGTTACCTGTTCTAAAGAGATATAAAAAAATACTGGTTGCAATGCTATTGTTTCCGGTACGGCTTTAAAAAGAAATGACTGGTTTTTGCCGGAGGGGTGCGGTTTATTTTATGAGTAACCATGCAATTCTATGAAGCCTGAAAGCAAATCATTGTTTCAAACTCATTATTTTCTTAATAAGTCCTATTTGTCCTAAATGATAAATATCATGCTGAACAATGCCCTCTGCCATATATTCAAGGCTAACTTTTCCGGGAGATGTTTCTATAAGATCAGGATCTGTTTTTTCCCGGAGAAATGCTATAATCTGTTCCTGGCTTTTTTTCCACTCGAGCCATAAATAATTCCATCCTTTCTGCTGCAATGCTTCAACAGGTAAAAAATTGTACTTCTCTACGGTTTCGTCTCTGTAACCGTAATTTCCTTCCATTCGTTTAATCAATACTGTTCGCCAGTACAGGCTGTGCCATATTATTTCGGCAATGGAGTGAACGCCCGGCAGGGGCCGAATAAAAGCCGTTTCTTCATTTACACCCCGGAGCTTTGTCTCAAAGCTTTCATCCTGCCAGCTTCCCCCTCTGTACAGTTGTTCAAACTGGCGGATATAGTTTTCGGTTTTTGTTGCGGGGGTCATAATAAAACATTTATAAATACCGATTAAATTTTACCTGCGTATGTTATCTTATTATTTTACAAAACGCTATCGTAAACAGCCCTGCTTCGTAGTCTGCTGCTTCAAACTTGCTGTTGGGAAATGCCTGTTGAGCTGGCGTATACACCGCGTTTAGATGAGCCTCCACGGTATCTTTTTTAATTGCTCTGCTAAGCGGTCCGCTTATATTGATCTGAGCGGGATACACGATTGGCAATACCCTTTTTAAAGCCTGGTTATGAAAACCGGGAGAATGTTGCCACAGCAACAGGAAGGCTATCATAAACTTTACCATCTAAAATGCATTTAGCCGTAAAAGTAATAAGTTTTACCAATAAAATTAATTTTATTAGTAAAAACTTTGCTGGCGGATAATTGTATCCGTTCGGTAGAGAACTCAAATGGTTGATTAACAGCAGGGTTTTGCCGGGGTATCCATAGGCAGGGAAAGACAACGGGGAGCCGAATTTTTTTTGTTCTTCTTTTTTTATATGTTGTGAGTCCTTAAACCCTTATTTATGATGAATGCTCTTCTGTATCCTGCATCTCCTGTATTGACGGATAGGAAAAAGCTGGCTCCATCCGCTGCATTTAAACAACAGGTGTCTAAAGTGATCGTTTCGATTGTTCTCTTTTTTATGGTTTACCTTATTCTTATTGCAGCCGCCACGGGTTTGGCCCTTGCGTGTTTTTATGTGGGCGTATCGGTTATCATCGCGATGCCGAAATTTATAACAATTATGCTGGGACTTGGACTAACGGGCGTGGGAGCATCTGTTGTTTTCTTCCTGATTAAATTTGTTTTTGCAGTATCAAAAAATGAGAGCACCTCGAGAATAGAAATCAAAGAAGCGGAACAGCCGCAATTGTTTGCTTTCATCAGAAAATTAACAAAAGAAACCCAAACTACATTTCCTAAAAAAATCTACTTATCACCGGATGTAAATGCCTGCGTATTTTATAACTCCGGTTTCTGGAGCATGTTTTTGCCCGTTCGTAAAAATTTGGAGATTGGATTGGGCCTGGTTAATACAGTTAACCTGAGTGAGTTTAAAGCGATTATGGCTCATGAATTTGGCCATTTTAGTCAGAGGAGCATGAAGCTGGGAAGTTTTACCTACAATGTTAACCGTGTAATTTATAATATGCTTTATGAAAATACCAGCTATACCCGGTTTCTCCAGTCCTGGAGCAGCATCAGCGGTTATTTTGTATTGTTTGCCGGCATTACGGTTAAAATATCGCAGGGAATACAATGGATATTGAAAGGTATGTATTCATTTGTCAATAAGAATTATATGTCGCTCAGCCGTGAAATGGAGTTTCATGCCGATGCCGTGGCAGCAAGTGTAGCGGGGGGAAATAACCTGGTGAGCGGTTTAACAAGGTTAGAAGTTTCTCAGCGCTGTTATAATTCGGCACTCGATAAAGCCGATGAATGGATGAAGCAAAATAAGGTGGTAAAAAACATTTTTGGTAATCAGTTGTCTGTGTTTCACGCTCTCGCCAAACAATACCAGCTTCCCGTAAATGAGGGTTTGCCAGAAGTGTCTTTCCTGTTTATCCAGTCTTTTTCAAAATCAAGGATCAATTATAAAAACCAATGGGCCAGCCATCCGCCCATCGGTGAGCGAAAACAACATCTTGACGGGCTCGACATAAACTGTGCTCCGGATGAAACCAGGGCGTGGAAGATTTTTGAAGGTGCGGAAGTATTGCAGGAAAATATGACAAATAAGTTATATCAGGCTGTTCATTTGGAAACGACGCCGGAAATATGCGACACCAGCCGTTTTGATGAATGGTGCCGGGAGGAAAATGAAAAATATGAATTACCCTTAGCATACAACGGGTTTTACGACAATCGCTACATCAACATGAATAACTGGGATATTGATTTTACCGGTAACACCGGCAACCCCGCAACGTTCAACGAAATATTTAACGAGCGGAACGGACAATTGCATGATTCATTAAAAAACAACGAGCACGATCTGCTGATCGCGAATGCTGTTAAGGACAAACAAATTGATGTCAGCAGTTTTGACTTTGATGGTAAGAAATATGCCCGGGAAGAGGCCGATGTTGTTATACGCATGCTGGAAGAAGAGATTGAACAGCAGAAACGATCTTTGGAATCCCTGGATAAAGATGCGTTTGTTTTTTTCTGCAGCAAAGCCGGGATCAATGCCGGAAATATTAAAGATGAATATGCCGCTTACAACGCGCTTACCGCTGAGCACAATGCATATATAGATATTGCAAATAAAACGCTCAATGGCATTGCTCCATTATACCAGGGCGGTCTTACGGAAGATCAAATCACACAAATCATAAAGGAATTAAAAGACGTATGGGAGCCCGCATTGAAGAAGCTTTTTTCAAAAACAATCAATAACCGGCATATTTTTCCGCAGCAAAATGAGGAATTGTACGTTGCATTGAGTACGTTTTTGAACAAAACATATGCTTACTTTGTGTTTGGTGCGTTTCAGAATGAAGAACTGAGTGAACTCAATGAACTGGTGCTTCGGGTTGCGGATGAATGGAGTGCATACAAATACCGGAACTATAAAAAATTGGTGGAGATGCAACTGCAGTATTACATTCCGGGTTCGTAAAATGCACACTTGATTCAGAACATGAATTGAACAGGAATCCATTTTCTTCTACAATGGTATCGCGCAAATGCCCTTGCGGCCTTGCTGCCAATTAAGGTGTTGCCACCGGTACTTCCAGGTGCTTTTTTGCCTGCAACAGATGCCGTTCGTTGTGCGCTGTTAAAAACCGGAAGGTGTCGCCGAGCTTCAGCCGTACCCATTTTGAAATGGATATGGGCACACGGGTAGCATTGATATTGACTGCTTTTGCTTTCCGAAGGTACATGATGAGTTGCTCCTGCTGTTCGATAAATTCGGCTATAACGGCCCGGGCATCCAGGTCAGCAACCGGAACATGATCTTTGGGCGACTTGTATTTTGTACCGGAGCTTCCCGGCTGCATCATTTTAGTAAAATAATTGCCCAGCCATCCGCTTTTAAAGCTTTCAGTGGAAGCATTACTCGCCGGGTGGTCAAGTGCATACGCAATAGCGGGCAGATAAAATTTGCCATAACTGTTTAAATGCGCCAGGCACTGCGCAATGCTCCAACCGCCGTTTGAAGCAGGCTTCAGCAGCGTTTGTTCAGGCAGGTTCTGAAAAATGCGAACAGCTTCCGTAAGATGCTTTTCTGTTTCCCGCTCCAATGTGCTTAATAACTCAAGTTTTGATATTGCTTTCATTTGCTTCATCTTTGTTTATGATGCAAAATTGTAGTGCCGGGAAATGATAATTATTGGTAAATACCAACATTTTTCAGATCCTTATTTTGTTGATGAGTTTGCTGAAATTGGTGGGGTCTATTCCAAGGTAATTGGCCAGGTATTTATGAGGAATCAACCGTAAAATATGCGGACTGCGCCGTAAAAGCTTTCTGAACTTATCTTCCGAAGAATAACATTGTATTTCAACCAGCCTTTCCAGTAAACCCGACAGGGCATTGGTTACACCCAAACGAACCATGGTTTCAACAGCAGGCCTGGTTTTCATGATGGTTTCCACCTGGCTGTATGCAGCTCTTAAAAAAACAGACGGGGTGAGCGTTTCATAAAAATAGCGGGAAGCCTGCCGCAGCATCATGGCATCAAGTACACCGCCAAAAGAGGGTGCATAGGTAAAAACGAGTGTGGCTTCCCTGTGCTCTTCATCGTAATAATATATTCTTTGTACACCCTCCACTACAAAATATAAATATTTTTCTTTTTCGCCGGCGGCGGTAATGATCTCTTTTCTTTTTGCTGAAAATAGCTGCCATATCCCGGTAAATGCATGCCAGTCTTCATCAGGTAATGGATATACAGCCTGGATCAGTTGCCTGAGTTGTAAAAGTTGTTCCTGCATGCTTAAAATCTGTCAGCAATATTAAAAATAATCAATGAACAGGGTTATATTATTGCAGTGAAAACAATTAAGTTTGAATTCAATTGAAAACAACTGTCTGCAATCATGTCGCAAATCTGGTTTAAAAAAGAATTTTCGCTCCAAAAGTTACAGGCTATGAGTGCCGGAACAATGGGAGAGCATATCGGTATTGAGTTCACTGAAATTGGTGACGATTATTTAAAGGCCACTATGCCGGTGGATCACCGCACCCGGCAGCCTTACGGCTTATTGCATGGCGGCGCATCTGCTGCGCTGGCAGAAACATTGGGAAGTGTGGCCTCATCGCTGGTTTTGGATACGAATGTATTTATTTGTGTAGGATTAGAAATCAATGCCAATCATATCCGCAGCGCCAGGCAGGGATTGGTTACGGGTATAGCGGCGCCCATACATCTGGGCTCCTCCACCCATGTGTGGGATATAAAAATTTATGACAACAGGGAAAGGTTGGTTTGCATCAGCCGCCTTACAGTAGCTATTTTAAAAGGTAAGGATATACCGATTACATAAGCTTTGCTGAAATGACCAGGGTGGGCTTCCTGTACAGGACTGACCATTTTTTGCCTATTTCATGCGCCATCGGGTATGGGCTCATCAGAATTGTATGCGGTAATTAAAATTGGGACAGGTTATAGCCCCACACAATATTGTTGGCCATTGATGACATAACAGGCGCTAATTGTACGTGCACTCCAGTCAGGTACAAATGTCAATCCCCCGCTGTACAGTTCATTTCCCAGTAAACCGTAAACTGTTCCCTCTCCGCTTAAATTCACTTTTTGAGGTGTTACCGCAACCGCTATGTTGCTTTTTACAAACTTAGTATTGTAGCCGTATTTACCTTTCAGCAGAAAGTCATTAACGCCATATACGTCGCCCAACACGTTTACTTTAAAAACATACAGGTCTATGTTCCCGCTCACCTTAACTCCTGCCGGACTTGCGGTTACTTTACCACTGGTAAAGGTAAAGCTATGACCGCCTATGAAAATGGATCTTGATAATGCACCTGTTAAAGTTATGCCGTTCGTGTTCACAGATCCTTGTACCAGCGTGTTGGTACCTAACACTATCCCGAGGTTGAGTTCGGTTTTGAAGAAAACCCCCGTAGCTTTAGAAATATGTACAACACCGTTCACCGAAGGCAATTGCACATTTCCAAAGGCAAGATCGGCTGATTTTACCTCACCTTCCAGGAAAAAATCTTTTGAATTGATTTCCCCTTTAACATTCACAAAACCAAGATGCGGGATATCCACGCGCCCTTCGAGGTGAACCCCTTCGTCCGGATCAGAGGAAGCGCTGAATATCATATCGGCAACGGGTAACCGCATTCCGTTGTTCAGTACAATACCGGCACCTGCTTTTAGCTGACCTTCTATGCTTATTCCGTCTTTACGAAGATTGCCCGAACAATCCGCATCTCCCAGCCCAAAGGGTAATGCTGTGTTTCCATGGAAGGTGATTCCCGAATCGCTGCTTATGTTCAATTCCATTTTTCCGGCGAACAGTTCAACTCCATTGGCTAAAGTGAAGCTTTTATCAACAGTGCTTGTAAGCTCAAAACTTTCCGGGGAAAGACTGCCTGATATTTCCTTCGACAAATGCAGCGGCCCGATTTCGTTAATCTTTCTTGCGACATATTCAATGCCTGCGGAACTGATCATAAAGCTCGAACGACCGAAATCTATTTCACCAAAATACGGGATAAGCATGTGTGTTTCATTTTCGGTGAAAAACCTGATATCCTCAATCTCCGGGCCCAGGCTGTAATAAAAAAATGAATTGGTACCGGGAGGAGCAAACAGGTATTGCCTGATTCCCTCACCAAATATTTCTGCCACAACAGGTGTTTTCATTTCCCCGCCAAATCTGTAAAATGCAGGAACCTGTCCGCTTCCAGGCTGATTAACACCCGGGACCTGCCATTGGGTGGTAGCTCCGGTGATATCGAAATCAAAGTTCTCGTTGAAAATTTCCCTGCCCACAATTTTATTAATATTCGGCAACATACCCAGCACCAGTCCAATTCCCTTGCCTCCGGGGTCAACACTCCCGGTAAAAGAAACCATATAGCCATTTTGTTCATCGTTCAGGAACCAGTCAACAGCATCCATGTAGGCATTTTTTATACTTCCACCGGATATGGGTGGGGCTAGTGAAGCTACAGGGTAGTGTACAAAAGATTCGCCAGACAGTTGCAGAACCCCAGTGTAGGGTATAGGTATCCCGGCTATACGGAAAAATAAGTGGGACGGTAATTCCATAAAGCGATCAAACCCAAAGTTCTGTTTAAAGGTTTCCGCATCGCTTATTTTAAATTCATACGGTCTGGAAAGGAACGAGCCGTTGTTCGATATGCCGATGGTTAATCCTGTTGCATCTGCAAATTCAAACCCTTCTTTTCCCAATGCTATCAACTTCTCCGACACCTTTTTCCAGAACTTGCTTACCGTATTGGCAGCTTCCCTAACCTTACTACCGGGTTTATACAATTGTGTTTTAAAGAAAACAGCGGGATCCCTGGGATCCAGATAAAAATCTATAAAGCTGTAAATTATGGTATTACCAACACTTTTAAGTTGAAATGTATCCCCTGCATCCTGATCAAACACCCTGATATGCAGGTATTTCTGATCCGTCCCAAGCGGAATGTCTGTAGCATATTTTTGTATGTAATAACTTCCGGTTTCGTATTCTATATGGGATTTTATTTTCTCCCAGGCCATTGAATTACGTATTTCCCTGAATATACCAACGTTGGGAAATTCGGCCATACCCACACCATTGAAAGAAGCAATTGAACTGTCGCTGTTGGTGGTAACCTGGAACGATCCTTCACCCACAGCAAAAGATTCGCCTTCGTCTGTTTTGACACTCAATGCACCATTGAAATCAAAGCCATTTGCGGTTGATGTAATATTGTCTGACTCCACTACAAAACTACTGCCCGCGTTTCCGGCAGGTGCTGGCGTGGTAACGGTTTGCCTCGGCGGTGCACTCATTTCTTTCTGGCAGGAGCTCAGCGCAATGAGTCCGGAAACGAAGAAGCCTAACCAGGCTGCATGTGGGGAAAAGAGGGATGATGCCATAACAATCGTTTTTATTAGAAGATTTGAAAAACGCAAACGACGTCAACAATGGTAAGCAGGAAACAATAAAACAAATAGTGCAAATGCTGTTGCACCTTTAGCATGTAGGGAAGGGCATTTCAATAAGTTAAAGTGAGATACGGCAAATAGTTAACAAGTTAAACAAAAAATTTGACGCATGAAAGCAAAAAAAAACATAACCCATATATCACCGGCGGAGAACATCGTCGCGGAAAACAATTTTGCTATAATTGCTTCACTTCTCTTTTTTGCCATATACACTTTCCATTACATCTTTTACAGAGGGAAAAGTATTGCTTAGCTTTTCATCCAGCGCGGCGGGCTTTACCCATTCAATCTGATGTATATCTTCTTCCGTTTGTGGTTTCAATGATTGGGAGGATGCAGCTTTCATCCTGTACCAGTGCGATTCTTTTAGTATATGCCTGCCAAATTCATTGTAGGTATGAAAAGTAGTAGCTATAAATTTTTTGAGCTGAACATTTTTCAGCCCGGTTTCTTCCTTTACTTCTCTTACCGCGCATTCTTCCAGGGTTTCCCCTTCATCTAATTTGCCTTTGGGCAGGTCCCATTTCCCTCTTCTGAAAATCATCAGCACTTCCTGCTTTTCATTTTCTATCAAACCTCCGGCTGCCTGTATCAGCGTAAAATGTTTCCAGAATAATTTCTTTGATTTTTCAATACTGGCAGTGAAAAGGATACCGGCATGAAACCCCGGTTTTTCAATTTCGTGCAGCAATGTATTAATGGCAGGGCTGGTCATTTCGTCTATAAAAACGGTGTCGGGGTGATGCCTGTATATTTCTATAGCGGGGGTTATTTCATCGCAAATAAAAACAGGCTTATTACCAAAGTATATTTTCAGAACCATACCATTCAATTTTTATTATTTTCGCGCCATGACAAATGAAAAAGCTGTAGCCGAAAAGCTTTTACAAATTAATGCTATCCGGCTGAATCCGCAACAACCATTTACATGGGCCTCGGGGTGGAAAAGTCCTATTTATTGTGATAATCGTAAAACCTTATCTTTCCCCTATATACGAGATTTTGTAAAATCGGAACTCTGCAATGTAATATTCGAAAGCTTCCCCGAAGCGGATATGGTGGCCGGTGTAGCCACTGCCGGCATTGCATGGGGCGCAATGGCTGCCGACCAGTTGAAACTGCCTTATATATATGTTCGTCCCAAACCCAAAGAACATGGGTTGGGTAACCAGATAGAAGGTTATTTCGAAGCCGGTAAAAGGGTGGTGGTGGTGGAAGACCTGATCTCTACTGGCAAAAGCAGCCTGCAGGTTTGTACGGTGCTTAAAGATCAGGGGCTTAAAGTGGAAGGCATGGTGTCTATTTTTACGTACGGCTTCGATGTGGCTGCAAGCGCTTTTGCAGAAGCCGGGGTGCCGCTGAAATCATTAACCAACTACGAAACGCTTATATCCCTTGCAGTGGAAAAAGGTATAGTAAGCCCCGCTGAGGAAGCAACTTTGTTAAACTGGCGCAGCGATCCGGCCCATTGGGAAGTGGAGAAATGAGCGGCCGGTATGCTACAAAAGGAGCGTCAGACCACGGGTACGTGGAATGTGAGAAATGTGTAAATGAGCGGTCGGTATGCGACAAAAGGGAGCGTCAGACCGCGGGTATGTGGAATGTGAGAAATATGAGAAATGTGAAAATGTGGAAGTGTGGAAATGATGAAATTTTAAATGAGGGTTGCGGAAGTAAGGAATGGTTGGTACGTCAAGCGAAACCATAGCGGGCCGGCAACCGATCCTTAACAATTTTTTATCCAAAAAACAATTACCTTTTCGCTGCAATAGAAACCAATTTTGGCAGTTATACGCTCTTATTATTCAAAAAGTATTTTATGAAAAAATTCGCGCTGCTTCTTACTTTAGTTTGTGGTATTGCCTGGTCGGCCACGGCACAGCAAAAAAAACCGGTAACAGTTAAAATCGCCACACCCACTGTACAATGTGAACAATGCAAAAAACGGATTGAAGATTATATGAAACATGAGCAGGGGATCACGAAAGTGAATGTAAATTTTAAACGCAAAGAAACTACGGTAACCTACCTCAAAGACAGGACCAATATTGAAAATATAAAAACAGGGATTGCTAATGTGGGCTATGATGCCGACGACGTAAAAGCCAACGAAGATTCATACAAAGATCTGCCAACCTGCTGCAAAAAGCCCGATGACCAGTGATTGGTTGCAAGTTGCACGATACAGGGTACAAAACCGCGTTCCTGAAACCTGAACCCTGTAACCTGTAACCTGAAACCTGTACCCTTATGACCTGTACCTTCTTACACCGCCTCTTTTATCTTCAGCAATTGTTTTAAAAGTGGTTCCAGTAAATCCAGTTGCAACATATTGGCCCCATCACTTTTGGCGGAAGCAGGATCGGGATGGGTTTCTATAAATATTCCTTCGGCGCCGGCCGCTATAGCAGCTTTTGCTATGGTGCCTATGAGTTGCGGATTGCCACCCGTTATACCGCTGGTTTGATTGGGCTGCTGAAGAGAATGCGTACAATCCATTACCACCGGCACGCCGTGTGCCTGCATCCAGGGAATGTTTCTGTAATCCACCACCAGGTCCTGGTAGCCGAATGTGGTACCCCTTTCTGTTAATATAATTTTATCATTGCCCGCTTTTCGTATTTTTTCAACCGCAAACTTCATTGCGGGACCGCTTAAAAATTGTCCCTTTTTTACATTTACTACTTTGCCGGTTTCAGCCGCCGCCAGCAGCAAATCGGTTTGACGGCATAAAAAAGCGGGGATCTGCAATATGTCAATATATGCGGCGGCGGGTGCCGCTTCATCGTGTGCATGTATATCAGAGGTAGTGGGCAGTCCGAATTTTTGGCCTGTTTTTTTTACCAGCGTAAGCGCGTTATCATCACCAATACCCGTAAACGAAGATGCGCTGGTACGGTTGGCTTTTCGGTATGAAGCTTTAAATATATAAGGGATGCCCAGGTTTTTACAGATGCCCGATACCTTTTCGGCCACTTCCATTAACAGCGCTTCACTTTCTACAACGCATGGACCGGCAATGAGGAAAAAATTCTTTTCGTTATAGGACTGCCCGGTAAAAAGATCTTTTAAAAATTGTTCCATGAAGCAAAGTTAGGTGTGGGAGGGAAAGCGACAAGAGCTAAATTTCAAATCCGAAGCCTGGGATCCGAAATTCGAAGGAAATACAAAAAACAAGAACCAGGAAAAATTCAAATCCGAAGCCATAAGCTCTAAATCCGAAGAAATACAACGATAAATAAAAAACTAAAAACTAAAAGAGAAAGGTCTCATGTATAAGAAAGGGTCCTGTAAAAGTGTAAATTGAAGG
>CALKHN010000011.1 GCA_937991535.1 uncultured Sphingobacteriales bacterium | reverse complement strand
AGCTTAATTAAAATCTAAAAATATATTTTTTTAGTCCATAGAAATCAGCCGGAACAAAAGCTAAAACAAAGAACCAAATGTTGACGAACGTATTCCGTCTGCCCGCATTTTTGCCAACCTGCCTGTTGTGCGACGCTTTAATAAAACAAATGTGGAAATTTATTTTTTATTGAAGGGGCAATACCACGAATTCTCTTCAATACTGGTTTTAATTCTAAAGCTTCTGTATGTCTTCCTTGGGCATCCATGTTGATAGCTATTGAAACAATACTTTGCGCAAAAGCTGAACCATAATATTCTCCGAACTTGAATTGTTTTAGAATCATATGATGCCAGCCTAGAGTTATGTCTCCATTAGTTTCTATAATTCTTGTCCACCGCAAAAAAGGAACTTTCAATTTTCGGAACAAATAATTCTCTTGTTCCAAAAAAATAATATTTCTAAACATATCCTTTTTGCTTTTGAGGCTTTTCTTGTCGTAGATATCCTCATTTTTGATTGTAATTATCGGCTTACCTAAGTCAACTTTGTATCTATATCCATCACCTTTATTTCGTTCCCAATTTAGTATCAGTTCTCGTGTAGGCGGCAAAACGTCTTCCGGACTATCATTAAATCTTGGTTTTAGTTCTAATATTGATGCGTTGGGATTTTTAAAGAAAATGAAGTTCAAAACAGAGGTATTGTAAATGTCAAGTTGCATCTTTTTTTTAGAAATGATGCCTATAAACAAAGGAATTTCTAAACGAAACAACCACTCTATATCTTCCGCTTTCCAATCTTTGGAATTTAGTGCTCCGAATGTGATACATTTGATACCCTCACTTTTTATTTGAATAATAAAAGGAAATCCAAACGTCAAATGTCCTACTTCTTGGTCAGCAAGTTGACAATAAAAGTCGAAGCCTGTATCTTCTTGTCTTGGGACTGCAGTTACAAGTCCTAAACCGGATAAAAGATAATTCGCAAGGTATTCAGACCTGTCACCTTCTCTAAAATTATATAATCGAATTCCTGACATTTAAAGTGGTCAAAAAGTTATGCATGACTTTTGTGGCTTACAATAGGGCTGATATTTTATAACGTCCAGCGAGTAATTGAAGCCGATTAAAAATTATTGATAATCACGCTGACAACAAAGATTGATAGATATTCTTACGCCGAGCATTAGCTGATGCCCATAGAACTGTTAATTATCATTTCGCCACGCCGTTATGTAGAAAACTAATTATTGTGTGATCGATTTTTATGATCTTATAGCTTAGTCTTCGGAGATTAAATGTACGGTATATATATCGTCACCGGTGGAATAGACTTCTTGAGATTTTGAACCCTTTGTAATCCAAAAATCTAAATCGTCAATACTTCGGTTGGGCAATAATATTTTTTTTACAACCCCATTTTTGACTTCAATCTGCCCGGCAACGTCCGTACGAGTATCTGTCTCGGTATTATAGCATTCTATATAGGCTTTATGAATGCCGTTTGGTAACTTTTCCGTTTCATCGTCTTTGCAAGAAGCCAGTAGTGTTAGAATAAGTATGACTGAATATAATAATCTTAACATGATCAAAGTTTATTGCAATTGGGCATGCTGAAAAGTGTCGCACAACGTTCACGGCTTTGCGCAGGTGTGGAATTAGAAATCCGTCTGCCGAAATACCGCAAATGCCAATTTAAAGAAAAAAATACTGTATTCAGATGATTTTTGTTAGGATGTCGTCAGCCGGTAGTTGGAGCCCGGATCTGCAATTAGCCCGGCAGACTTCCGTCCAGCCACACTTGTGCAAAACCGAATGTTGCACGCCGCAATCGGCCTGCGGCAGAGAAAATGGCAGATCCGTAAAGTTTTGAGGGTATGGATCAACGGAAACTATATTATAGGAACTGGTTGAATTTTTTGTCTACAGCAAAACATAATAAAAAGTCTACTGAAGCCGAGCCTGCTGAATTCAGTCGTGCGCCGGGTCGAACTGCCAGGGACTTACTATTTTTCAACGTCCAGCAAAACATGATCAATAAAATGACTATAGAAACGGTCTGCTGCAACCTGCAAAAAGAACCACAACGACTTGCCTATACAAATCGTGTCCGGGTAGCGCTGGCAAAGTCAAGAGAAATCCTATAGTTGAGCCTCTGCCATTTTCGTTAATGTCCGCCGGATACTGCCCGTCTGCATGCGGCCTATATAAAAATCTGCTTCGCTTCTTGTCCCGTGTCTGCTGAAACAAAACTATATTTTATCAGGCAGTGTGTCCTATGTCCTGCCGCAAAGGGCAGTCCGGGAAGTGGCGTGCAACGGTACAGGTTGGCGAAGTGCGGATAATAGCGTTCCGCCCCGCCCGGCATACCGAAGTTGATTATTTAGTGGCTGTACAAGTTATATAATTTTGCCGATTGCATTCCGTCTGCCGGAACAAAAGCTAAAACAAAGAACCCAAAGTTGAAAAACGTTTTCCGTCTGCCCGCATTTTTGCCAACCTGGATGTTATAGGCTGGGCTTTTCAGTCTGTCTAATGATAAATGTGTCAAAGCGAGTTAGAGTCAAGCTCAAGTAAAGCCGTCAATCCGATCTGAACTGACGGCTTCTTTGCATTACTGTTCGTCCAGCCGGATAATGAGTAATTTGTCCATAGTAGTGACTATTACTCTTCGATCCGGAGTAAATCCTAATCTGTCAAGCCAAAGTCCGCTTAGTTTGATTACTGGAATTGTCGTCTGGCTCCAACGGTTAAACTTGAGGTCTGGTTGGATTTTCAAGCTTCGCACGTCTGGTCGCCTCGGTGATTGTTTCTTCTTGGGTGTTCGCATAACTTTTAGAAGATTTTAAAAAAGTAGCCCGGCAGTGCTGCGAACACCCAAGAAGACTTGAGAAGTACAGGACTTCCACCTGCTCTCTGCCAGGCATATTGTTAAATAATAAAGTTATCATTGAATTGTCTTTTGGGATATTCGCAAGACAAATATAGAAATTTTTTTATGCAGTCAAGCGTCAAATGATTTTTTATTTTTAACAGACTGTCAATATGTAAACAGTCTTGCTAATGCAAAGCCTATTGCGTTGGCGCTATATTTTAGAGGACTGTCGCCAAAGCCTTGCCTATAACAGTTATATTTGTATATAAGACGCACTACTTAAATTTTACTTTCCATTGATTATCAAAGATAAATAAGTTGTTTCTGGAAATTACAGAGTGCGCCAATGACAATTAAAAATATTTACAATATGTTGTTCTGGTATTTTGAAAAATCATAAAACTATGCCAAGTTATTGCTTAGGGTATTGATTACACCTGTAGGAATTCACACGCGTTCGCCTCCTCAGCCACAGGGTTTGGCGAGACAAGGACTGAAACAGAATTACAATTTAAACAGTAACGTTGATGAAAGCAAAAAATTTTTGATTCTATTTGAGATAAAGCATTTTGCGATTTTTCTGTCCTGGACAACCACCTGGTCTGCTTTTCTGCCGGTGACAGCGCTGCCAACCTGCTGGTAATTTAACGTAATAGTCGTCAATCTTTTATAAATAGCACTAAAATTGGTATCATGTATTACTAAATAATTTAGTATTCTTGCTTTGCAATGTACCTAAACTGCAAGACATATTTCAGCTTCCGATACGGAACTTTCGGCACCCAGGAACTGGTCAACGCCGCTGTGCAGGCAGGTGTTACCTCTCTTGCGCTCACCAATATCAACTCTACCTGCGACGCATGGGACTTTGTGAAGTTCTGCCAGGAAGCCGGTATTAAACCGGTGATTGGCGCAGAGATCCGCAACGGCCATCAGTTGGAATATATTCTGCTGGCTGCCAATAACCGGGGCCTTCGGTGGATCAATGCATTTCTGTCAAGCCATATTCAGGAGCAAAAGCCTTTTCCCACCCGCACCGAAAACAGCACTTTTTTTGACGATATCCGGGACGGCTATGTAATTTATCCAACCGGCAGGAAAGAAGTTCGTGAATTGCTCCCCAATGAGCGTATCGGTATCCTGCCCTGGGAGGTCAATAAGCTCTTTGGCATAGATGTGAACAGCGCCGGCGATAAGCTCGTCATTCGCCAGCCCGTCACCTTCCAGAATAAGGCCTACTATAACCTGCATAAGCTGCTGCGGGCAATTGATTGCAATGTGGTCGGTACCAAACTTCCCGCTGATGCTGTGTGTAGTAACCAGGAATGTTTTATGCAGCCGTCTAAGCTATTGGAAGCCTTTAAGCAATATCCTTCCATAGTCACCAATACGTACAGGTTAATTGATGCGTGCAATGTCACCATGGATTTCCACAGCGATAAAAACAAAAAGACTTTCAGCCACTCAAAAGAGGATGACAGGAATTTGCTGGAAAAACTCACCATGGATGGCTTTGCCTACCGGTACGGGAAAAATAAAGAGGCGAAGGCAAGGGTGGATAAAGAACTGAAGATCATTAACGACCTTGGTTTTAATGCCTACTTCCTCATCACCTGGGATATTATCCGTTATGCGCAAAGCCGGGGGTTTTATTACGTGGGCCGTGGCAGCGGCGCCAATTCCATCGTAGCATACTGCCTGCGTATTACTGATGTGGATCCCATAGAACTGAATTTATATTTTGAGCGGTTCCTTAATCCGCACCGTACCAGCCCGCCCGACTTTGATATTGATTTCAGCCACCGGGACCGCGATGATGTCATTGACTACGTACTGAAACGTTACGGGAAGAACCAGGCAGTGTTATTGGGCATGTACAGCACATTCCAGTACAGGGCAGCAGTGCGGGAACTGGGTAAAGTATTTGGTTTGCCGAAAGAGGAAATTGACGCCCTTGCCACCGGCAGCCCGCCGGATGACGGCATCAAACAAATGATTTTAAGGTATGGGAAGCTAATGGAAAATTTCCCCAATCATCTCTCTATTCATCCGGGTGGCATATTGATTTCAGAATCTTCCTTTCATGACTATGCGGCTGTGTTCATGCCACCCAAAGGCTTTCCCACGGCTCAACTGGATATGTTTGTGGCAGAAAATATTGGATTGTTTAAATTGGATATACTGTCCCAACGCGGGCTCGGGCATATCAAAGAGAGTTTGGAGTTGATCAAAAAGAACAAAGGCATTGATGTCAATATCCACGACTTTGAAAACTTCCGCAGGGATGAAAAAGTAAAAGCACAGATCCGCAGCGCCAATACCATCGGCTGCTTTTATATTGAATCTCCGGCCATGCGGCAGTTGCTGAAGAAATTAAAATGTGATGATTATCCAACACTGGTAGCGGCCAGTTCAATTATACGCCCGGGTGTGGCACAATCTGGCATGATGAAAGAATATATTTATCGCTATCATAACCCAGGGAAATTTGAATACCTGCATCCTATTATGAAAGACCTGCTGGAAGAAACCTTTGGCGTAATGGTGTTCCAGGAAGATGTGATCAAGGTCGCGCACTACTTTGCCGGTCTTGATCTGGGGGAGGCTGATGTCCTGCGCAGAGCCATGAGCGGCAAATACCGGTCGAACAATCGCTTCCAGTTGATCAAAGCAAAATACTTTTCTGGTTGTAAAGCAAAAGGGCATCCGGATGCACTGGCCGCTGAAGTGTGGCGGCAAATGGAGAGTTTTGCAGGGTATAGTTTTAACAAAGCACATTCAGCCAGCTTCGCCGTGGAGAGCTATATGAGCCTTTACCTGAAAACTTATTATCCCAAAGAGTTTATGGTGGCCGTGATCAATAACTTTGGCGGCTTCTATCCCAGGGAACTTTATTTTTTGGAACTGCTCAAAACAGGCGGCGATATAAACCCACCCTGCGTAAACAACAGCGATTATTATACCAATATAAAAGACAATGAAGTGTATTGCGGCATGGTGCACATCAAAGGACTTGAAGTGACCATGGCTGAGCGTGTACTGGAAGAAAGACAGCGCGGTGGCCCCTACCTGCACCTGCAGGATTTTATTGAGCGCACGCGACCTGCCAGAGAGCAACTGAACTTGCTGGTAAGCGTAGGCGCTTTTCAGTTTACCGGTAAGTCCAAAAAAAGGTTGTTATGGGAAGCCAACTTCCTGCAGGCAAAGAATAAATGCCATATTCCTGCCGGTATATCCCTGTTCCAGGAACAGCCTGTCGAATTTACCCTACCCGAACTGGTGGATCATCCCTTGGATGATCTGTATGATCAGTTGGAAATACTGGGCTTCCCGCTGTGTAACCCTTTTGGGTTGGTGGATGATGACCCCCAAAAATATGTGTATGCCCGCGACCTGGATAAGCACATTGGCAAAACCATTACTGTTCTGATATACTTTATCGCCTATAAAGTGGTGCCAACAGTGAAGCAGGAAGTAATGAGTTTCGGCACATTCATAGATGCCAATTTAGATTGGATTGACACAGTGCATTTTCCCGATTCATTTAAACGCTATCCGATTGAACGCAGCGGCTTTTACAGGGCCAGGGGGAAGGTAACAGCCGACTTTGACGTATGCAGCCTTGAAGTGCATTATATGGAAAAAGTGGGATATAAAATGAGAAGCTATGCTGGCATCTGAGCGCCATATAACTCACCTTGACCTTGATACGTTTTTTGTATCGGTTGAATGCCTGAATAATCCAAAGCTGAAAGGGAAACCTGTACTTATTGGTGGAAGCGGAGACCGGGGTGTTGTAGCCTCATGCAGCTACGAGGCCCGCCGGTTCGGTATACACAGCGCCATGCCTATGAAGACAGCCAGACGCTTATGCCAGCATGCTATTGTTGTTCGCGGCGACATGGAGCAGTACAGCAAATATTCCAACCTGGTTACAGACGTAATCAGGGACACCGTGCCCACCTTTGAAAAAAGCAGCATTGATGAATTTTACATTGATCTAACGGGAATGGATAGGTTCTTCGGTTGTTCACTGTTTAGTAAGGAATTGGGCAGGAAAGTGACCAACGAAACCGGCCTGCCCATATCTTTTGCCCTTGCCAGCAACAAGCTCATCAGCAAGGTGGCCACCAATGAGGTGAAGCCCAACGGGCAGATTGAAATACCTTTTGGCACGGAGCAATCGTATTTAGCGCCACTCAGTGTAGCAAAAATTCCGGGAGTAGGTAAGCAAACCACGATGCTGTTTTTAAAGATGGGTGTGGAGACCGTTAAAACGCTTTCGGAAATCCCGGCGGAAATGATGATAAACCTTTTGGGTAAAAACGGGATGGACCTGTCAAGAAAGGCAAAGGGAATTGATGAAACCCCGGTGATTCCCTATCATGAACAAAAATCCATTTCCACCGAAAACACTTTCTCCCAGGATACCATTGATGTTAACTTCCTGCACGGACAACTGGTGCGCATGACCGAAAAGATTGCCTTTGAGCTCAGGAGCCAAAATAAGCTTACAGGCTGTGTGGCGGTTAAGGTGAGGTATTCCGACTTTGAGACCCATACCGTACAGAAGGCAATACCTTATTCAAACGCCGACCATATCCTGCTGAGAACGGCAAGGGAATTGTTCGATAAATTATACCAGCGCAGGGTGCTTGTACGTTTGATAGGAATACGGTTTAGCAACCTTATTCCCGGTAATTACCAGATCAGTATATTTGATGACACGCAGGAGAATATCAGGCTATATCAGGCGATTGATAGTGTAAAGAAACAGTTTGGGGAGAAGTTGCTGACGCGTGCTGTGACCTTATAATTATTTGATGTAGTAATTGGCCAATGATATGCACATACAGAACTTATTAAATGAGTTAACCGAAGAAGCACCGTAACGCATTCCGAATCTTCGCATCTGCACCCCCAAGGCCACTTTAACGTTTTTTGTTACAACAATGATGGTTCCTGGTTTTCCCCGCATTAAAATTAATTTCCCCGTGCGTAGTAAAAATGATTACAACCGAACAAGGGCTATCATTACGGTATAATAGTATAATGTTCTATTTTTTGAAAGCATTTGGGGCCGTTTCTTTGTGTACCAAATCCAATAGATCCGTTTTAATCCAAAATCTGAAGAACAACCTGAAACCCTAGCCTTACCCTGAAAATCCAAAGCAATGTCCTAAAAACCAACAAAGACATTGATCAAAGCAACTACGGCCTGAAAACTGTTGTTGCTTTGTGCTTTTGACGCCAGCCTGAAGGGTTAAAATGTAAAAGCTCCATAAAAATGGAGCTTCTGATGTAAACCTAAATTCACGAATGAGTACTACAAAATTACTTTAGTATTATGGTATATGCAATAAGCACTAACACCTGTCACTTATTAAATAGAAAATGTTTTTAACAAATATAATTTGACAGCGAGAATCTATAAATAACCCAAAAACCCGCATTGCTGCGGGTTTCGAAAAGTAAGCACAGCGCGTGATTTCATTTGTTCATTTCCATTCTTCCATCATATTACTGCTGCCGATAAACAAGGCAGAGCGCTCGTGCAGCGCGGTTGGTACAATGTCTAAGATGCGCTGATGACCGTTTGTTGCCAGGCCGCCTGCCACCTCCGTTATAAAAGCGAAAGGGTTACATTCGTATTGTAACCTTAGTTTTCCATGAGGCATATCCCTGGTTGGCGGATACATAAAAATCCCTCCTTTCAGAAGATTGCGGTGTATATCACTGACCATACTGCCAATATAGCGTAATGTATAGGGGCCACCTTGCTGCGCCGTGCAGCATTGATACTTTTTAATGGCGCGTTGTACCTTTTTATCAAAGCGATAAAAATTTCCATGGTTGACAGAATATATTTTCCCCCCGGCAGGGCATTTAATATCCGAATGGCTAAGACAAAATTCTCCGATCGAGGGATCTAAAGTAAAGCCATTTACGCCCCTGCGGGTTGCATATACCAATACAGTGGATGAGCCATAAACAATGTAACCTGCCGCTACCTGGCGGATACCGGGCTGCAGAAAATCATCCAGATTAACCGAAGTTCCCTTTTCCGTAAGGCGGCGGTATACACTGAATATTGTGCCTACGGAAACATTTACATCAATATTAGAGCTGCCATCCAATGGATCAAAAAGACACACGTATTTGGACTGCCGGCTGGCATCATCGTCAAATGCGATGAAGTCATCCCATTCTTCGCTTGCTATCCCTGCGCAACTAATACCGTGTTGCAGAACACCTGTAAACTGATTATTAGCGAACAGGTCTAATTTCTTTACTTCCTCCCCCTGTACATTCATAATGCCTGCTTCTCCGAGTATATCCGCGAGCCCCGCTTTATTCACTTCCACGTTCACTCTTTTTGCAGCAAGACCAATGTCCCTGAGCAAACCCGAGAGCTCACCGGTGGCGTTGTGAAAATTCCTTAACTGCTGGATCGTGAATTCATCCAGGGTAAAAACTTTTCTGGCTATAACCATATTCCGATTTTTAACGAACTAACAATCGTTAGTCAAATATGGTTAATTAAAAAATAATAGCAAAATGTTGTTTTTATGCCGCCGGCTTATTGAATTTTAGGCAGGATCATTCCGAATGGCAGATGCAAATAATAAATAAGGAAAGGGGGCATTTTCAATATTGCTCGAACGCGGGAATCAACAACATCAATAAAATGAAACAGCGTTTATGGCTTACATATAACCCAACGTAATTCAATGGCTACCTTTCATCATCATCCATGGCTTACTGCTTAAAATAAGACTAATGTAGAACTGCGAAATCCGGTCTTTGGGAGCATTGCGTAATGACTGGTTTTCCTTGCTCCGCCATGCTCTTTTTTGAAAACTGCCTGTATATCCGGCCTGTAAACCTATTGAACTTGAGGGATGTTTGGGAGATTTGAATGACACACCCAACCCCGCACGGTATACCCAGAATCCGTTATGAAATTTTACCGGGTGAATGCTGTTTTGAACAGCGGGCGACTGGAGTACATCATCAAAGTCTACTGACGAGTTGTCCTTAAAAAAAACAGCCTGGTATGCCTGGAAGCCGATGCCTGCCAATGGGTACAGGGTTATGTTTTCATTTTTTAATACATCATACCCGGCATTTGCATTGAAACCGATGTAACGGATGGTACTGCTTTTTTCATCCCTGTGGCGGCTAAGACTGCTGCCAAGGGTAATGCCCATGTCCGAAATAAACCGGTTCTGTTCTTTCATCCAACCCAATCCGAGAGTGGCTGTATAATCCTTTAACTGCTCATATTGGGGTAAATTTGCCACACGGGCGTTGAGTCCGTCGAACTGCTGGAAACTTCCGCCGATACTACGGGTAACAGAAGGCAGCGCATATTTCATCTTATCTTTTTTGTACATCTTGTGCCCGTTCTCCTGCTGCGCAAAAGAAGACGCAGCAATAGCGGCAAGAAAAACAGTGATAATAATTTTCATAATCTTTATTTTATTTCAAATCTAATACAAACCCAATGCCTGAAATAGGTATGTAGCGACAATTTAATAAATAGCGGAAATAAGTGGCTGATGCAACTTACCGGAAGGTTCCGGCTGTTAAAATAGCATGCCATTCGTCGCATACACACAATGGTAAAGTGGTCGCCGGCGATGTCGTTTGCCCGTGTGCGTTGATTACAAAAAAAACTGCAAATAAGGGCAGAAAGGCAGCCACGCCATTCAAGCGCTAACGGTATCATTTATAAGGGGAGCAGTTATTTCCACAATCGTACCTTTACCTTTGGCAGACCTGATTTTCAGCGATCCTCCAATCATTATGGCCCTCTCATTCATTCCCAGCAAACCAAGCGTTTTCCTCTTTTCAGAAGAGCCGGCATTAAAGCCCTTGCCATTATCTTCTATGGTAAGAGACAGTTTTTCGTTGATGATGTTAAAACTAACTTCAACCCGGGTGGCATTGGCATGACGGGCAACATTAGTGAGCGACTCCTGGTAAATACGAAACAACCCGGTTTTGATGACTGGAGATGTTTGGAGATTTGCAACTGAACTATTAAAAGTAACAGGAATAGTAAAGCGTTTTGTGAATTCACCGCAATACCATTCCAGTGCTGCAATAAGACCAAGGTCTTCAAGGGGTCCAAGACGCAACTCTGATGAAAGTCTTCTAACAAATTGTATTGCTTCACCTGAGGCATTTTCGAGCGAATGGATTTTTTCTGTTATGTCCGGGTCTTTATAACCTACCAGTTTTCTTTTTAAAAGATATACCTCCATTTTAAATCCTGTTAACAATTGACCCAGTTCATCATGCATTTCTCTGGCAATATGCAGTCTTTCTTCCTCTCTCACATTTTCCATATGGGCAGAAAGATTACGCAACTGTTCATTCATCTGTTTTGCTTCAAGTATTTGTTGCTCGGTTATCTTCTGCGCGGCATTCAGTTTTTCTGACATGGCATTGAAAGATCGCCCAAGTTTGCCTACTTCGCCACCACCAGTAATATCCACCGTTGAAGTGTAGTGACCGCCTGCTATGGCTGCAGCAGCATCAGTTAATGTATTGAGCGGCCGGGTGAGGTTACGGCTCATTAGCCACGCTGCTAAGATACCCCCACCTATAAGAATAAGGCCTGCAATGATCAGCCAGTTAATAAATTGAGCTGAGGCCTGCATAAATGCCTGGTGTGGGAATTCGAGCACCACTATCCAGGGGGTGTCCGGTATGGACCGCGCGGCACCCATCAGTTTGTTATTGTTTTCCTGAACGTACTCAAAGGTTTTGTTGTTGCTGAATTGGTGTACCGGCAGCCGGTACGATACCGGATGTATCAAATCTGTCCAAAGACTGCCGTCCCGGTTGCCCACATACAGGGCTGCTCCTCTCCCTGCAAGTTTTGAAAATTGTTCTATTAATTTAGAAGTTATTTTTACCTGGCGGTACCTGACGACATACGCGATGGCCTTTTTATCATCCAAAACCGGGATGATAACAGGAAAGTAAATAGAGTCGTTAACATGATAAATATTTCCTGCTTTATTGGTGAAATTTTTTAGCGAAGTGTCTGGTAATGGTTTTAAACTGCCGGGCCTGCGATCCGGAGCCCTGCCAGCCGACAACAAAGCATTAAAATTGTTATCCATCAGTTCCGCATATACCGAAGATCCGTCACCGCCTATCTGCTGTAATAAATGGAGTATTGCTTTTTTGGATGCTGCCGTGCTATTTTTTAAATAATCGAGGATTACATTTTCTGCAATGGCTTCATCTGTATCCATAACGATATCGCGCAGGGATTCCTCTATCATGGTGCTTGCCTGGGAAGTAAGGTTGATGAGCCGTTGTTTGCCTGCGTTCATTTCAAGGCTTCTGACACTCACGTACGACATAATACTAAAAATCGTTACAACACTGCATAAGAGAAGACAGACCAGTAAAGGAATCCTTTGCCGGAGAGACAATTTCTGCAAAGAGAAGCTTAATTTTTTGCTGTTCTTAAATTCTCCTTTCATCATTGTTTAATTTGTATACCATTACTGTATATCACATCCGTATTTTACCTTTTTTTATTTAAGGAAAGTGCTAACTATAAAGGTTTATGAAAACTAAATTAATTAAAGCCTTCATCTGCCGTAAGATAAACACATTACGAATATATATATTTTTTTCGGGCTTTCAATTGGCTTAGCGGCAACATTATCACGCCAACCCCATTACGTAATGGGTTACCCTTAGTAGCCAATGAGCTTCGGATGGAGGATCATGTAATTAGAGAGTGTGGTTGATTGAAGTAATGGGAGAGTAGCCGATGTAACGAAGCGTGCTTGTAAAAAGATAAGGAGCAGTAGTGCAATAATTTATATTATATTCGAAGCATTGTATTATAAAAAAATGTCCCGGAAGAACCGGGACAGGCTTTTGAATATAAATTGCGATTACTATCATTCTTACTCAGGTTCTTTACTTATATTATAAGTGTACAACCCTTCAAAACCAGGATAAAACCCATCAAGCTTAATGCTATTTCCCGCTTTTTGAACTTCAGCGGATAATTCATCAACGGATGTTACAGGCTTATCATTTACACGAAGAATAATAAAGCCGTCGCGCATCCTTGTTTGTGCTTCTATTAAGCCGTTAGGGTTTATTTTTTTCACTACTACGCCGCCGGTTTGCCCGTATTCGGTTGCTTTTTTCTTATCCAGAGGGATAAAATCTACTCCAAAATCATCCAGCACAGAAGTTTTTACGATGTCATATGTACCTGTTTTGTTTTTTAGTGTAAGAGTTGTAGTCGCTTCTTTCCCATTTCTTAAATAAGTAACTTTAACCTTGTCGCCCGGTTTCAGTCTTGCAATTTTTTCAACCAGTTCATTTCCTGATGTAATGGGAACATCATTAAGCTTAGAGATATAATCACCCGCCTTGATGCCTGAAGCTGCGGCTGCACCGTCTTCTGCAACTTCTCTTACATATACACCTTGTCCGCTTTTATAGCCCACTTTTTCTTTTTCAGAATCCGGAGCCGCATCGGGCAAATAGCTTATGCCTAAATATGCTCTTTGAACCGTACCGAACTGAATCAGATCATTTACAATTTTCCTTACAATATTTACCGGGATAGCATAAGAATAGCCGGCGTAGGATCCCGTAGGAGAGGCAATGGCTGAATTAATGCCCACCAGTTCGCCATTGGTATTAACAAGCGCCCCACCGCTGTTACCCTGGTTAACGGCGGCGTCTGTTTGTAAAAACGATTCTATCGGTGTTTGGCTCCTGCGGGCATTTAAACCTAACGTTCTGCCCTTGGCACTTATGATACCTGCTGTTACCGTAGTTTCGAGGTTCAGCGGATATCCGATGGCCAGCACCCATTGTCCTATTTGTACATTATCGGAATTGCCATACAATAAAAATGGAAGATTTTTTGCATCAATTTTTAATACAGCAAGATCACTGCTGGCGTCGGCGCCTACCACTTTTGCGGTATAACTGGTTTTATTGTTAAGGCCTACTTTAATTTCAGACGCACCATCAATTACGTGGTTATTGGTAATAATGTAACCATCCTGACTTACGATAACCCCGGATCCCGAAGCTCTTTGCGGAATGCTTCTCATGTTGGGTCCGTTACCAAAAAAGTCGTCAAAAAAATCGTCAGGTACAAGCCCGCGAAAAGGGTTGCTCTTACGGGGAAGGTTATTGCTCGCTTCCGACTTGCCGATCACCGTGGTAATGTGTACCACAGCCGGAACAGCTATTTTTGACGGTTGCTCAAAGTCCACAGGTCCGGGAATATTGTCGCCGTTAAATAATCCGGCATAATTAGCCGGAATTTTTACACCATCCTGGATTGCCACGGGCTTTGTAAAAAATGAATTGTAGGCGTACAGCGCTCCGATTGCGGTAGCAGCACTTATCAACACTGTGAATACTATCTGTTTAATTTTCATTTTTATGTGAATTTTACTTTTAACTAAATTAAAATAAGCCTTCTGTTTGTTCAATCAAACGCTATGCCTTTACTGCTACAAAATAATTAACTCAGCGCTAAATATGACATTTCGTCGCAACAACCTTAACAAATGGTCAGTACAATCTCGCATTTCAAAGAAGCGTTGTGAAATTACGAAGGAATACGTAATAAAAATGTTAAGGAATGTTAGATGGTTGTAAAAAACAGAATTCCGCAGCAGGTCAATTCCTCTTCGTAAGTTGTTTTAAGAATTTCATGGTATCAATTCCATCTGCATAATCGGTTAAACCGGGCGATTGGGCAGCACCCGGAGGAATTTTACCAGTTCCGATGATACATTGAATCTCTTCGGGGTTAAGGGTACTGTGTATATCTTCCGGCTCTTTATAAAACTCATAATGTAACTGGCTTATCGGCGAAAAAACGGATGGGTTTTCAGATAAGATGACAGAGCCATTTGTCATATAAAACCGCTGGTTCATTATGTGCATCGTCAGGTTAAAATCATAGTTATGTTTGTATTTATGATTTTCGATGAGGTAATCATATTTTTTAAATGATTCCAGCAGTGGTAAAAAATCATAACCCCAAGGCACATATATTTTAGTAACATTCCGGCATCCCAAACCAAAATACAGGTAAACATCGTCTGCCAGTTCTTTCAGTTCGTTCCGGGTTTCATCTCCCTTTAATATGGCTACAGAAGTTCGGTTCTTTCTAATAATATGAGGGTATTTCCTGAAATAATATTCAAAATACCTGGCGGTGTTATTGGATCCTGTAGCAATATAGGCCTCACATCCTTTAAGCATATCTGCAAAAACGATGTAATCCTTTATTGATGGATCCCAGGAATTCATCTTTTCGGCTATATGCCTTAGTAGTACATTGTCTTTGGAAGATGGTTTAATGGTTTGCTTATGGCCGGATATAAAAACACATAAAAAGTCATGAAATCCTGCAAGCGGAATATTGCCCGCCATTGTAATACCTATATTAGCGGGAGTGGTGTTTTGTTCGGGGATATCGTATGAAGCAATCCACCTATTCAAGCTCAAAGGTTCAAGGAGATGCGAAGCTATATTCTGAACGGCGTTATCAATAAACGGAGGAATGAACCAGGGATTGCTTTCGGCTGCCTGTACTTTTACATTCATCCAAACCGGATCGTTGCCGGTTATGTATTTTTGCAGATGGGTTAATATATTGATTCGTTGTTGTAAATTCAACATGGATTTTAAATTCAGTGTTATTATCTTTGATGTGCAAATCTATTGCTAAAAATTATCTGAAAAATTGTAAATTAGTATGGCGATTAAAATAACAGATGAATGTATCAATTGTGGGGCCTGTGAACCTGAATGTCCTAACAATGCAATTTATGAAGGCGGAGTAGAGTGGGCAATTGCTGATGGTACTACCACAAAGGGAGAATTTACGCTGATGGACGGTACGGTTATGGATGTAAATCAACGCAATGCTCCTGTAAGTGTTGATATTTATTATATTGTTCCTGATAAATGTACCGAATGCCAGGGATTTCATGAAGAACCCCAGTGCGCTTCGGTATGCCCGGTAGATTGTTGTGTACCTGATGAAATGTATCAGGAAACGATAGAAGAACTAATGGCTAAAAAAGAAAAGTTGCACGTATAACCTTTTGAACGGATATACGCTGAAGTAATATGGAGTAGTTTTACATTCTTAACTGATGATGCCTCGCATCATATTACAGGCGGGTGATATTTCCCGTTTCAGGGTGAAGACATGCAAATGATTCTTCACCCTTGTTTTTTAAATATGGAATTATGGAAAGAACTTTAATTTCTACCGGAACTGCTTTATTATTTCTGATTAATGCTTCCTGCAATCTCCGGTTCAGAGAGAATACCGAACGGATGACTGCATTAAACGAAATACAGCAAACCGATGCTGATTTCTCCAATCGTTCAAAAGAAGTGGGAATGAAGAAAGCTTTTCTTGAATATATTGAGGCAGATGGCGTATTATTACAGCCAAACAGCATACCGGTGAAAGGCGCGGATGCTATAGATTTCATAAGCTTCTTTAATGATTCTTCGGTTATACTTACCTGGGAGCCCATGGGCGGCGACGTTGCAGCATCTGCTGATTTGGGTTACACCTACGGGGTTTATAGTATGCAGACAGGGGATTCTGTCCGCAGGGGAACCTATGTAACAATCTGGAAAAAGCAGGCAGATGAAAGGTGGAAATTTGTGTTAGATGCAGGAAACGAAGGGGTAGGCGCAGAATGAAAGAAGATCAGTAAGTGAACAGGAGCCGCTGAATGCTGAAATTTAGCTTTTCAATTATCATATTTGCTATCAAAAATCGTTTCTTTGCATGCAAACTGGCTATAATACATGAAACCCAATATTGCTTTTGTTACCGGCGGCTATTCAGGCGAAGCGGTTATTTCCTATAAAAGTGCCATCACAATTGAAAACAATATTGATAAGGATAAATATGACGTTTATACAATAAACATCACCCCCGATGGTTGGTTTTACAAGGCAGGTAATGAGCATTTACCGGTAGACAAGAATGAATTTTCGATTACTATTAACGGAACCATTATAAGGTTCGATGCTGTTTTAATTGGTATACATGGCACGCCGGGTGAAGATGGGAAGCTGCAGGGATATTTTGATTTGCTAAATCTGCCCTATACTTCCTGCGATGCCGCCACTTCGGCCCTTACCTTTAACAAACGGTACACTGTGGCCGTTGCCGCTTTTGCAGGCATTATGGTGGCTAAATCCGTGCATCTTTTTAAATACAATCCCCTGTTACCCGCCGGGATACTGGCGCAACTGCAACTTCCCGTATTTGTTAAGCCCAATAACGGAGGCTCCAGCATAGGCATGAGCAAAGTGCAAAGCGCGGCAGATTTACCTGCGGCTTTGGAAAAAGCTTTTAAAGAGGATGAGCAGGTATTGGTGGAGGAATTTATTAAAGGAAGAGAGTTTACCATTGGGGTATTTAAAACCAAAGAAAAGATTATTGTTCTGCCTGTTACAGAAGTAATCAGCAAGAAAGATTTTTTCGATTATGAGGCAAAATATACCGCAGGAATGTCTACTGAAATTACTCCTGCCGAAATTCCGGAAGGCGTTTTGCAAAAATTAACACAAAATGCCAGGAAAGTGTATGAGTTGTTCAATTGCCGGGGTATTGTAAGAATGGATTTTATTTACAATGAGGAAAATGAACTTCCTTATTTACTTGAAATTAATACCGTTCCCGGCCAGAGCGAAGCCAGTATAGTTCCACAACAGGTAAAAGCGTTAAGCTGGACTTTGAAGGCGTTTTATTCAGCATTAATTGATGAGGCTTTGTTGCGAAGGAAGTAAACAATGGGGTTAACAGATAGATGCATTATTATGGAGTAAAATTTAAGATTCCAATATAAAGACTTATCAGTAAATATGTTTAAGATAATAACTCAACGCCCGTTATGGTTCAATGTATTGGTGGCTGCTTTAGTCATTTTTTTTCTCGTTTTTTTGGCTTTGCAATCGCTTCAGTATTTCACGCATCATGGTTCTTATCTTAAAGTTCCCGATGTAAGCGGTAAGAATATCAAAGAAGCTACAGCTTTACTGAATAAGCAGGGGTTTGAGGTGTGGGTACAGGATTCTGTATTTTATGATACACTTGCACCTCTTGCTGTTGTAAAGCAATTTCCCGAGCCAGATGCATCCGTGAAAGTAAATCGCGTAGTTTATTTAACAGTAAACCGGGCGGTTCCGCCTGAAATTGAAATGCCTAATCTGGTGGGAATGAGTTTTAGAAATGCGGAACTCGAATTAAAAGCAAGAGGCCTAAAATTAGGAGATACGACCTATACGCCCGATATAGCTAAAAATGCTGTATTGGATCAATCGGTAAATAATAAAACGATAAAACCGGGAACCAAAATAACAATGGGTTCGGTAGTGTCATTGGTTTTAGGGGCGGGAATCGGAATCATAGAAATGCCTGTGCCTGACCTTTTTGGTATGAATTATGAAGAAGCTATTGCCTTACTGGAAGGGAATGGAATTATACCCGGCAGTGTTATACCGGATGGAACAATACAGGATACCGGTTCTTCTTTTGTATTCAGACAGCAGCCAGAGCGCTATAACGATAATGGAAATCTGAACCATATTCGAAAGGGACAAATGATAGATGTGTGGATTACGAATAACAAGCCGGTTAAAAAAATTGATAGTACAAATATTAATGCACCCAACCCTGGACCGGCATTAAACGAATATTAGTTGGGTTAACGGTATAAAGCAAAATAAAATGGAACTTATAACTGCAGAAGAAGTAAAATCCAGACTGGACGCAGGGGAACAACTCAATTTGATAGACGTGCGTGAACCCAGCGAAAATGCAGAATTTAACATCGGAGGTATTCTTTTGCCATTGGGCAAAATTCAAAGTATGAACATTTATGAAATTGAGGACCTCAGAGAAAAGGAGGTTATATGCTATTGCCGGAGTGGCAACCGTAGCGCACAGGCATGCCAAATTTTGGATATGCTGGGTTTTATAAAAACCAAAAATCTTTCAGGTGGCATGCTGGGCTGGCAGGAAAAATATATAAATTAACTCTTCTGCGCGGGGTAACAATACTTTTGTATGTATGATATTACCAGTAAAGTGAGTGAATAAAAATATATATTATTAAAAGTTGTTATTTGTTAACCGCTTAATTAGATGTTGCGAATTAAGTTTTGAATTCAGGCATAGATTTTATAGAATTGATTAAAGATAAAATGAGGAGAAAGTGCTTGAATCTGATTTTTTTTTACCATCTTTGCAAAGAATCGTTTCTTTTTGCTCTCTACTGATAACCCCCAATTTCCTATTCTCGGAAAGTTCGTTCTGAGTTTGATGAAATCATTTTCCAGTATCATTGATGTTTGCCAAAAATGCTTTTGCCAGTAGTATGAATACCGGCAAGCTAATCCTTATTCATTTACAAATCCTTAATTCCAGTATTGTATTTAAAACCTGGCAACTATTTGTTATCCGAATCTAATACTGTACTGAAGTATGAAAATTTTTTACGACAAACCCTTCATCGTTCCACGTTGGATTATTTTGATGGTAGATACAGTTATTGTAACTGCATCTTTTGCATTGTCTTATTTTATCTTGAAGCAATTCCAGTTTCCGGTTCTGGTACGAGGGCATTTTTTTATCCATGCGGGACTATTCGCCTTTTTATCTCTTGCTGTGTTTTATTTCATGCGGATTTATACAGGACTTATCCGTTATTCGAATACAAAAGATATGTTCAGGATATTTTCTGCAATCCTGGTGGTTAGCCTGATTTATCCATTTGTTTCAGAAGTAATAGCGAATCGTATATATCATACTCCTTCTCTTGATATGCCAACTTTACTGGTATTAAATTTTTTCATTAGTTCATCTTTGCTCATCATGTTCCGCACTTCTATTAAGGAAGTATACATTTTGGCCAAAGGATATGCAATGACCGATGTAAAGAAGGTATTAATATACGGATCGGATAATCATGCTATTCTTATCAAACAAGCAATTGAAGCAGCCGGAAATCATAAATTTATTGTGAGTGGTTTTATTCAATCGGGAGGCAAAAAGATCAATAGTACAATTGAGCAGAAAAGAGTGTATCATACGCGTGAGTTGGCCGAGTTGCATAAAAAACTTACAATAGACAAACTTATTCTTCCTAACGGACAGTCTGGCAAGCCTGAGTTCAGGGCAATTATTGACCGCTGCCTGAACTTAGGCATTAAAGTTCAAACAGTACCGCCATCAGAGCAATGGGTTAGTGGCAAACTTAGTCTTGGTCAGATGCAGGATTTGAAGATTGAAGATTTGCTCCCCCGCAAACCTATTCAGATTAACAATCAGATGGTTTCTGAAGAGATTTTTGGCAAAAGAGTGCTTATTACAGGTGCAGCCGGTTCTATTGGGGCCGAAATTGTAAGGCAGGTTATGTCGTATCGCCCCGAAATGGTTATATTATGCGACCAGGCCGAATCACCGCTTCATGAGATACAGCTCGAACTGGAAGAAAAATATCCTTTAGCCAAAATAAAAACTTTTATTGCCAGTATAAGGAATTTAAGAAGAATGCTGATTCCTTTCAGGGAATATCGCCCTAATGTCGTTTTTCATGCTGCGGCTTATAAACATGTTCCCATGATGGAAAAGCATCCGGAGGAAGCGATCCTTACCAATGTAATGGGTACAAGAAACATGGCAGATTTATCCGTTTGTTTTGGAGTAGAAAAATTCGTTATGATATCTACCGACAAAGCAGTGAATCCCACCAATATCATGGGCGCTTCAAAACGTATTGCTGAAACATACGTTCAATCGCTAAATCATGCCTCCAATAATCCCCCCGCAGCGGAATTCCTTTCCCGCCTTATAAAGGATGATGATGATGATTCAATCACAATCACTGCCAACGTTAAAACAAAATTTATTACTACAAGGTTCGGAAACGTATTAGGTTCCAACGGCTCTGTTATTCCCCGCTTTAGGGCTCAGATACAGCATGGCGGCCCCATAACAGTTACCCACCCGGAGATAACCCGTTATTTTATGACTATTCCCGAAGCTGTACAGTTGGTTTTGGAAGCTGCTACCGCAGGGCATGGCGGAGAAATATTTGTTTTTGATATGGGGGAACCTGTGAAAATCGCTGATCTGGCAGTAAACATGATTAAATTATCCGGACTGATTCCGGATAAGGATATCAACATCGTGTACACAGGTTTGCGGCCGGGTGAAAAATTATATGAAGAATTGTTAAATGAAGCGGAGACGACTTTGCCTACCCATCACGAAAAAATAAAAATCGCAAAAGTGGTTTCCAGATCATACAAGGAGGTCCTTAACGACATCGAAAGTCTCACCGACCTCTGTAAGCAGGGAGATCATTACAAACTGGTTGGAAAAATGAAGCAAATTGTTCCTGAATTTATTAGCAATAACTCTGAATTCTCTAAGCTGGATGAAGTTAAAGCAAAAAAGAAGGTTTTGTTTATCCCTGCCTATTCAGACTCCATGAAAATTTCGTAAGCTAAAAAATATATAATAAGGGATAAATCATTTGTGGTTTGTCCCTTTTTTTATTGTATTATCCTTGTATGTACCAATTTATTGGCCGGTTACCTGGTTGTACTAAGAAGTTTTAATTGCAAAAAAGCATACATTATACCGTTAAGTTGAATACGCATTAATTTTCTCACTCCGTCCATCAGGAAGGGTTCATTCATCACCGCCCGGTAAGCACTGATCATTTGTTTTTCACTTTCCCTGCAAAATTCTAATGTAGTAACGTTTAAAACCCTGTCTGTAGCAGCCACTTCAGGCGCCGGGTATTCTTTGTTTATGCCTTCATTATGTTCGCTGTCTGCATCAGCGCCAAGGGATCTTAATTGGGATACCAGTTCGCATATATATTGGTTGCTCTCCTGTGCTAAAACGCTTACTGCAAATTTTATTTGCCGGTCAGTTACCGAAAATGCAACCCGTTCATATTTTTCCCTTTCAGTTTTCAATAAACTCAGCAAATGCGATAAGCTTTCTAAAACATAGGGAGGAACTTTGTATGTGCTGGGTTGTATCATATGCTCTTTATAAAATACAAGCGAATTGAAAAGAAAGAACGGCAGGAAGTTATTCAGTTTTATAAAACAATTGTTATACCATTTTTTCATTTAGCTTTAACCTTATTTTGGTAGGTTTTTAATACAAACGCTATGTACTCAATTAATAAACTCATGTTATACAGTCCCTACCAGCCTTTTGGGTATTTATTTTAATTATACATGAAACGTATTATAAAAAAATTCAGGATTGATAAAAGGATCAGGGTGGGGTATGGCTCTGCTTTTTTTATTTTACTTATTTCCTATATTATCACTTTATATATTAACAGGCAGGTGCTCGAGCAGTCCAGGCTGATTGAGCATACCAACCAGGTAATACATAAACTGGAAAATTTTCTTTCACTCATGAAGGACGCTGATTTAGGTTTCGGGGGATTTGTTATAAATAAGGATAAAAGTTTTTTAAGACCCTATTACCAGAGTAAAATGAAATCGGGCCCTTTATTTTATGATCTGCTTACGCAAATAATTAACAGCAAAGCACAGCGTGATATGATGCAGCAGGCCAAGAAGCTGATGGATAAGAAGTATGATCTTATCCAGAATGCGGTTGATAAATTTAGTGAAAACAATTATCAGTTTACCGATAGTATGCTGCACTTCGAAAAAGAAGGAAAAGCGAATATGGAAAGCCTGGGAGCAATTATTAAAACCATGCAGGATTCTGAACGCAATCTGCTGGAACAGAGAAATACTGATCTGATATCCCGGTCCAGTTTACTCAACGTTGTTGTAATTGTTTCAATTATTGTGGCTTTATTGTTATTTGTTTTTGGATTTGTTACTTATGTAACAGAAAACCGGGGCAGGCGCCTTGCAGACAGACGGGCAGAAGAGTATCGTTACGAGCTGGAAGAAAGAGTTAAGCAATTGGATAAAGTAAATAAAGAGATACTGGAAATGCGCAGGATGGAGAAATTTGCCTCTACGGGCCGCATCGCCAGAACCATTGCACACGAGGTCCGAAATCCCCTTACTAATATTAACCTTTCAGTAGACCAGCTCAGATCCGAAACAGATTCTGATGAGGAAAACAGAAATGTTTTTTACGACATGATAACAAGAAACAGCCAGCGTATTAATATACTTATAACTGAACTATTGGATTCTACCAAATTCATTGAACTTAAAACGGAAGAGGTTTCGGTTAATCAGTTACTGGAGGAGGCTTTGCAAATGGCCGAAGACAGATTAAAGTTGAACGATATTAAAATTATAAAAAAATTCAATCAGGACATATGTAAGATAGCTGTGGATAAGGAAAAAATAAAAATAGCTTTTTTAAATATTATTGTAAACGCTATTGAGGCCATGGAGCCTGGGAAGGGAACTTTGACTATCTCAACTTATGCACAAAATAATAAATGTGTTGTTGAAATTGGGGACAATGGAAGTGGAATGGATGACGAAACCCTTAATAAGTTGTTTGAACCATACTACAGTAAAAAAGCAAAAGGAACAGGATTGGGATTAACCAATACCGAAAATATAATACTAAGTCATAAAGGTACCCTCAATGTTGAAAGTGAACCGGGGGTAGGTACTCGTTTCTTTATTACGTTTGATTTTGCGCAATAGCTATTGTTGTTTGATCTTACCTTTTACTTCATTCCAATTGCCTTTTAGCTTTAATTTCCAACTTTCCATAATTTTTTGATGATAAAAAATAATGTGCTTTCCCATTTACGGTAACAAAAACTAATTGGCTGCGCCTTTAATTATTCTTAATAAAACAACTATTACGGCAATTACCAGTAAAATGTGTATTAACCCGGAGGCATGATAACCTAAAAAGCCGATAGCCCATACTATAACTAAAATTACCGCTATCAGGTATAATAAATTTCCCATACTAAATAATTTAAGATGATGAATTCTATATCATATTAAAAAACATTGCCAAAATATACAATTGCTAAAATACCTATGGGATAAGGATTTGGTCGTGACGGGGATAATTTTTTAAGGAATGAACGTGAAATAGTTTCTACACAGTGAGTAAATAAATCCAATTATGCTGTTATCTGATTGATTGCCGAGCAAATTTTTTCTTTTGTAAAAGGTTTGGGAATAAAAACATCTGCCCCTTCGGCGTATGCTTTTTTATGATCGGCCGGACTATCATGCGCTGTTATCATTATTATTTTACTAACAGGATAACGTGATTTTATAAACTGTATAAAATCAATTCCCAATCCATCAGGTAAGTGGTTATCAAGGAAAATGATGGATGGGGGGTCACTTTTTAAGGCGATTTCGGCATCGGATAACGAAGTTACATAACGGGTACTGAAATGTTGCTGTTTTAATATACCGCTTAGCAAATAACATATATCCAATTCGTCATCAATAATCAAAACTTTCATATTAATGGGCACTAAACATATTTTCAAGTAGGTTAAACCATCAGGTTAAAAAACAAATCACGTTTTTCATTGCAACTTACCTGCCATATTATACTACAAAGATTTTTTTCATCGTAAAACCGCAATACTTGTTTTACGAATGATTTAAATATCAATCATGAAATAATTTTAACTTCGTTGCTAAACTGGGCATAAATTTCCCCAATACGATGATTTTACTCACCAGGAAATTATGATTGAATAAAAACCACCTTTTGTGACATGGGCATTTTATCCATTGGCAGGGTTTTTTATTTTGCAGGAGGCTGAAAAATTTCATAAGCTGAATACTGAAATTTCGTAAAAAATATTTTTAAAAAGACTTACGGAAGGGATGAATAAAATAAGCCACTGCATTTAGCGGTGGCTTATAACTAAAAGTCCTTAAAAAGATGGGATTTAAATCCCGAAGTTAATATTAGCTATTATGGAAACTGGATATTTGAATGTTTTAGACTAACTTAGACATCGTATAAATTGATTCTGATATGAATAGAATATTGATAGTGGATGACGATATGGATATGTGTGCATTACTTAGCAGATTTTTGCAGCGTAAAGGATTTGAAACCGAAACAGCTTTTACCGGAAATTCGGGGATATCTAAATTTAAGGAGCAGCATTTTGACATAGTATTGTGTGATTTTAGATTGGGTGACAAAGAAGGGAATGATGTATTAAAAGAAGTCAAAACTCTTAAACCTTCTACAACTGTTATTATCATTACCGGTTATTCTGATATTAAAACGGCAGTGGATATAATTAAACAAGGGGCGTTTGATTATATTGCCAAACCGCTTATTCCCGATGAAGTACTAAGTGTTATAAGAAAATCGCAGGCACATGTCTCTAATACCGGTTCCTCTGTTGCTTCTTCAAATATCAGTGCAAACAAACAAAAGGGAAAACCGATATTGCAGGATGACGAATACCTGGTAGGTAAGGATCCTGCTACAAAAGATTTGTATAAGCAAATTAAACTGGTAGCGCCCACACCTTATAGTGTTATATTATATGGCGAAAGCGGAACCGGAAAGGAGGTAATAGGAAAAACAATCCATCAATACAGCGACAGGGCCAACAAACCTTTTATAGCACTGGACTGCGGTACTTTATCAAAAGAACTGTCGGGCAGCGAATTATTTGGACATATGAAAGGGGCATTTACGGGAGCAATAAACGATAAAGAAGGACATTTTGAAATGGCCAACGGAGGTACCATTTTCTTAGATGAAGTGGGTAATCTTCCCATTGACGTGCAGGCTGCCCTGCTGCGTGTAATACAAGAGCGCAAGTTTAAAAGGGTAGGAGGTACAAAAGAAATGAACCTGGATATCAGGATAATCGTAGCGTCTAACGAAAATTTGCAGGAAGGATACCGCAAAGGGAAATTCAGGGAAGACCTGTTTCATCGTTTTAATGAGTTTTCTATTCACATACCGGCACTCAGGGATCGCAAAGAAGATATCCTGTTATTTGCAGACTATTTTTTGAAAAAAGCCTGTAATGAGCTGGATAAGGACATTGAGGGATTTGAAGACGAAGTTTTACAGTTATTTATACATTATTCATGGCCGGGTAACCTGCGTGAATTTAGAAATGTAATTCGCCGCGCGGCTTTATTGACGAGTACACCCCGTATCAATGCATCTGTATTGCCCAATGAAATCATACAACCGGCATCACCGGTTGTAGCCGTAAGAGAACCGGTTTATCATAACATTTCCTCTTCTAAAAATCCTGATCTGAAAGGTGCTGCATCGCAGGCCGAGTATGACACAATATTGAAAGTATTGAAACAGGTCAATTACAATAAAACAAAAGCTGCCGAAATTCTTAAAATTGACCGTAAAACCTTATACAATAAGATTAAGGACCACGAAAGCCCTAAAACCGTGGAAGAATAGCTTCTCATCAATCATCCTTCCATTCCGGTATTTCCATCAAAGGTTGAAAATCTTTCCCTGTTCTCTCAAATGCAAAGCAATAAGATCCGTTGGTAATAGCCAGGTATCGAACTGGCAATGAAATATTATAGCGTAAAATCTGGTCTGCCGTACGGGCATTAATTTCTATTTCCATTGCTTTACATTCAGTCATCAGCAGCGGCCTTGCATTCCTGTCATAAATAACAATATCACAACGTTTGGTGAGTTCGCCCAGGCGAATTTCTTTTTCCACCGCAATTAATGCGCCCGGGAATTTTTTTACCTGTAGTAGATATTGCAGGAAATTTTGCCTTACCCATTCTTCAGGAGTAAGCACTACCCATTGTTTGCGTACAGCGTCAAAAATATATTCCCGGTCGTTTTCCGTTTTGATTTTATACCGGTATGCAGGGTATTCTATTTTAATCATACTTAATAATGAATTTGCTAATTTAGCCAATTAAAGAAGTATGCACACCAAAGAAGATATTGTTAAAAACTGGCTGCCCCGGTATACTGGTGAAAAACTTGAGCATTTTGGTAAATACATATTACTAACAAATTTCAGCAGCTATGTCGGCACTTTTGCCAGTTGGAACAATGTTGAAGTAATTGGCAAAGACAGGCCCATGCAATGTGCTACTGCCGAGGGCATTACCATCATAGACTTTGGAATGGGCAGCCCCGGCGCTGCAACCGTTATGGATTTACTTACAGCAATTGAACCCAAAGCGGTACTGTTTTTAGGAAAATGCGGTGGGCTGAAAAAAAGAAACAAACTGGGCGATCTGATACTGCCGATAGCTGCCATACGCGGCGAAGGTACATCTAACGATTATTTTCCTGCAGAGGTTCCCGCCTTACCCTCTTTTGCGCTTCAAAAAGCCATTTCAACCACTATAAGAGATTACGATGTAGATTACTGGACCGGAACCGTATACACTACAAACCGGCGTGTTTGGGAACACGATGAAGCGTTTAAAAACTATCTTCAGCAAATAAGAGCGTACGCCATTGATATGGAAACGGCCACCATTTTCTCTGTAGGGTTTTACAATAAAATTCCCACGGGAGCACTTTTACTGGTAAGTGATCAGCCCATGGTACCGGAAGGCGTTAAAACGGAAGGGAGTGATAAAAAAGTGACCGAAGAATTTGTTGCAACACATATAAAGATCGGCATTGATTCTTTAAAGCAACTTATCAATGATGGGTTAACAGTAAGACATTTGAGATTTTAATTTTCGCATGGTTCCTCTTTTATCCATACAAAACCTTAATATCAGTTTCAGTCAGGAAGGAAAATCTGTACCTGCCCTGCACAATATATCTTTCTCTGTAAATCGTGGCGAAACGGTAGCTATAGTGGGAGAATCTGGTTCCGGAAAATCAATTACTTCGCTTGCTGTACTTCAATTGCTGCCTGTACCCCCCGCCCGGTATTCAAGCGGTAAAATTATATTTTCTGCACAAGGCGAAACAGGTGTTGATCTTTTAAGCCTGTCTGAAAAAGAAATGCAATATGTGCGGGGTAATAAAATTGCCATGGTTTTTCAGGAGCCCATGACGTCACTTAATCCTTTGTATACCTGCGGAAATCAGGTTACAGAAGCCATATTATTACATCAGCATATCAATTACAAAAGCGCTAAACAAAAAGCAATTGAATTATTCGAAAAAGTTCAACTGCCTGATCCTATTGCTCTATTCAAACGTTTCCCGCATGAAATAAGTGGCGGCCAAAAGCAAAGGGTTATGATTGCCATGGCCATGAGCTGTGAACCTTCATTGCTGATTGCCGATGAACCTACCACTGCATTAGACGTAACCGTACAGCAAAGTATTCTTCGTTTAATAAAAGAATTGCAGGTTGAAAAGGGTATCGGTGTAATTTTTATCAGTCATGATCTGGGCCTGGTAGCCGAAATAGCAGACCGCGCTATAGTGATGTTTAAAGGAAAGATCGTTGAACAAAATACAATACATGAGTTGTTTACTGATCCCCGCCACCCCTATACCAAAGCTTTGTTGGAGTGCCGTCCCGGGCTTCATGCAAAAGGAGAGCGGCTGCCTGTAGTAGGCGATTTTATGGAAATGAATGAAGACGGGAGTATAGTGAGGAAGGCAGCGATGCCCAGAGATAATAAAAAACCGGAGCACATAAGTATTCAGGTAAACCAGGAAACCCGTGAGCATGTACCGCCACTGGTAAAAGTAAAAAATCTGAATATATGGTTTCCGGCAGACAGAAGAGTGAGGGGTACACATAAGCGTTATATAAAAGCTGTGAATGATGTGAGTTTTGATATCTATGAAGGGGAAACGGTAGGGCTGGTGGGAGAATCGGGTTGCGGCAAAACAACATTAGGAAGAAGTTTGCTCCGGCTGATTGATCCTACTTCAGGAACAGTTTATTTTCATAAGCAAAACTTGCTGGATCTTTCTCCCGCGCAATTGCGGCATGTTCGCAAAGATTTCCAGATCATCTTCCAGGATCCGTATTCCTCCCTGAACCCCCGCCTTTCTGTAGGTAACGCCATAAAGGAAGGGATGAGTATACATGGGGTAGGAAGCAGCCCCAAAAATAGAAAAGATATGATAATCAATATTTTAGAAAAGGTAAACTTAAGCGCTGATCATTACAACCGCTATCCGCACGAATTTAGCGGGGGGCAACGGCAACGTATAGGTATTGCGCGGGCTTTGGCTTTAAATCCATCATTTATTGTATGCGATGAATCTGTTTCTGCCCTCGACGTAAGCGTGCAGGCACAGGTACTTAATTTACTTAATGATTTGAAAAGGGAATTTCGTTTCGCCGCGCTTTTTATTTCACATGATCTTTCCGTGGTCCGGTATGTCAGCGACCGCATCCTGGTAATGTATAAAGGAAAAATAGAAGAAGCAGGCACTGCTGAGGATATATACAATACACCCCAAAGTGCATATACAAAACAATTAATAGCAGCCATACCCCAGGGAATATTACCCGGCTAAATTATTTTTTCATATTCACCAGGGCTTCGGGGCTCTTCCCGCATTGATATTGTATTTTTATTCCGATTTTTGAAGATTTCATTATTGAAATAATTATTTCCTTACCTTTGCACGCTGTTAAATAAAGCTATTTACATGAAACCTGGTACCGTAAGATCAGGTTTAGGACAAACAAAGTTACCTCGCCGCGTTGATAAGGGTAAGTTTCATGTGACTGCACAAAATAATAAACATTCAGATGAAATTATCACAATTCCGTTTTGACCTCCCGCTTAATCTTATCGCCCAGCATCCTGCCAAAAAAAGAGAAGACGCCCGTATGATGGTAGTGCATCGCGCTACTGGCCAAATTGAAAACAAACATTTTCGCGATGTACTTGATTATTTTGACGATAAGGATGTTTTTGTTGTAAACAATACCAAGGTATTTCCGGCCCGCATGTACGGACGTAAAGAAAAAACGGGTGCTAAAATTGAAGTATTCCTGCTTCGGGAACTAAACCATCAGAATAAATTGTGGGATGTTATTGTTGATCCTGCACGTAAAATAAGGGTTGGAAATAAACTGTATTTCGGGGAAGCAGAAGACCTTGTTGCTGAAGTGATTGATAATACCACATCCCGGGGACGTACAATCCGGTTTCTTTTTGACGGAAGTAATGAAGAGTTCAAGCAGGTTTTAAATACTCTGGGTGAAACGCCCCTGCCAAAATATATTAAGCGCAAGCCCGATGAGGAAGACCGGGAACGCTACCAAACAGTGTATGCCAAGCACGAAGGCGCAGTTGCAGCGCCAACTGCTGGATTGCACTTTAGCATTGAACTAATTAAACGTCTTGAAATTAAGGGTATTCGTTTTGCCGAAATAACACTGCACACCGGGCTGGGTACTTTTCGGCCTATTGAAGTAGAAGACCTCAGTAAGCATAAAATGGATGCGGAATATTACAGGATAGAAGAAAAAGCCTGTAGTATTGTAAATAAAGCGAGGCTGGAGGGGAAAAGAATTTGTTCTATTGGAACTACTACCATGAGGGCACTGGAATCGTCATTTACTGCCGAAAAACTACTGAAACCTTCTGAAGGATGGACGAATACTTTTATTCATCCGCCATATAATTTTTCTATAGCTGATTCACTCATTACTAATTTTCATCTTCCTAAAACAAGTCTTTTAATTATGGCTTGCGCTTTTGCCGGATATGATCTTGCCATGGAAGCATATAAAAAGGCTATAAAAGATAAATATCGCTTTTTCAGCTATGGCGATGCCATGCTGATCATTTAAAAGGACCCTTACTGCACTGGATCCTGTAAATAAAGTAATTCACTACTTTGTTTGCAGGATTTTTTTACGCAACAACTATTTTATAAAATGGCATACCCCATTGATTGCAGCAGGGGGGAAGCACCCGGTACATATTATGGTATAAGCAACATTTCCACTCTCCGGTTTGCCGTTCTTCCTTCATCTGTTTTGTTGCTTGCCGCCGGATACGATATACCATTTGCTGAAATGATGATCCGGCTTTCATTTACGCCCAGATCCAGCATATAATCCTTTATATTTTCGGCACGTAAAAGAGAAAGTTTTTTATTGTATTCCGCATTACCAGTATTATCTGTAAAGCCTGCAATGCTTATTTTTAATGATTCATCAAAGATCAGCATGTCTGCAAACTGAAGAATAGTATTAAATTCTTCTGTTTCTATTTTCTCATATTGATCAAAATCAAACAGCAGTGTGCTTAGTTCAAGATATTTGCCGGATTGCTTTAAATTATGATGAGAAAGGCTGTTTTTGGTATTTATCCGGTCAAAACGGTTCATGCCGGCTTTTACTTTTGCAGGTCTGCTTTTTTCTATCCGCCCGGGTGCGGATTTTAAAGTTAAGGCGCCGGGATTGATTTCATCTACCCTAACAAGCGCTTTTACATTGCTGTTTGCGACTTTTATACTCGCCAAACTTTCATGAATGGAAAAAACATTCGTTAATGATGGTATTTCTTCGCTGGCATCCGATAAATTGGTTACCAGCAAGCGGTCTATCTGGAAGGATAAAAGGATAATACTGGTGATGATTAATAAAGTTTTCATACGTGTTTTTTTACTGTGAGTTATAGTATTATCTCCTTTAGGGATAAGTAAAAATACTTACAGAATTCATAAAAAACCGCATGAAAGACAATGTAATTACCCGAAGAAATGATTTATTATCATAGCTCAACACTGAGTAAAAAGCAAATGACTGAGTTGTTGATAAACATCAATCCTGCTATATTTTATCAACACTTACAACTGCATCAAGATTGATAGGACCGTAAACATGCGGGAATGTATCTTCAATGGCATTGGACCAATCGTATATTAGCTGGCTGGTTAATTTATTTGTTTGAATGGTTAATTTAACAAGGTCTGTTTTGCCGCTATAGTATCTTTTCAATACATCTGGTATTTGCCTTTCTTCACTGCAATGAATAAATCCTTCTTCTTTAAGTGCCCGGGATTCATAATATCCTTTTTGTTTTGCATCGTTCCATTCAGAAGCTGTTGTAATATGATAGATGAGAGGCATAGCAGCTGGTTTAAGTGTTTTAAGTATGTATTATCCGTGGTATCTTTTGTTCGGTTAACATAAGATCGGCTAAAACAATAGCCGTTATGGCTTCAAGCACAACAGGCACCCGCAATGCTATACAAAGGTCATGACGTCCTTTTACAGAAAACGCTTCTACAGCACCAGTTTCCCAGTTTAAGGTTTGCTGTAGTTTGGGTGTGGAAGAAGTGGGCTTAACGGCAATGCGAAAAACCAATTCATTTCCATTGGTTATGCCTCCCGCTATTCCGCCTGCATGATTAGTAATTGTTGTGCCACTCATGTTGGCAATAGCATCATTATGGTCGCTGCCAAACATTCGGGCAGCGGCAAAGCCTGTTCCAAATTCAATTCCACGTATGGCAGGTATGGCAAAAACAGCGTGACTCAGCAATGATTCTGCGGAGTCAAAAAAAGGTTCACCCAGGCTTACCGGTAAGCCGTTCACCCTGCACTCTACAATACCGCCAATACTATCTTTAGCATCAATAGCTTTTTGTAAACCTTTTTCAAGATCTTTTTCACCTCCAATTTCCAGTATAGATGCGACCACTGAGATGCCGGTATTGTTGCCGGTTGGTGAGGCTGCCTGTAATAACTTTTTTGCTATTACTCCCGCAGCTACCAATGCTACCGTAAGGCGTCCGCTGAAGTGACCGCCACCTCTGTAATCTTCAAATCCTCCATATTTTTGATGTGCTACAAAATCAGCATGTCCTGGTCGCGGTACCGCTCTTTGTTTTTGATAATCTCCTGAACGGGTATTGTTGTTTTCAAATAGTATGGTAACAGGCGCACCCGTTGTTGTGTCATTAAAAATACCACTTTTAAAGATTGGAAGGTCCGATTCCTGCCTTGGAGTTGTTCCTTTTTGTGTGCCTCCTTTTCTTCTTTCAATATCATTTAAAAAATCATCAACTTTCAGTGATAAACCAGCCGGGCAGCCGTCAATGTTGATGCCCACACTTTCGCCATGCGATTCGCCAAAAATATGTACACGAAAAAGCCTTCCAAAAGAATTCATATGCGATTTTGCTTAAAGCTAATGATTGGTTATTGAATATGGATAGTTTGGGGCTTTATTTTTATTTCGGCCCCCAATGTTACCAGGTCGCCATAAAAATCAGGGTATGATTTATTTATAGCTTCTGCTTCTTCGATTATGGTTTCTCCTTCGGCCTGCAGGGCAGCCACAGCACAAGCCATTGCAATTCGATGATCATGACGGGAATGCACCCTTGCACCCTTCAATCCTTTGCCACCATGTATCTGCATCGTATCACTGTCCAGGTCTATTTTCAGTCCCATTTTACCAAATTCTTCCTGCAAGGTTAATCCGCGATTGCTTTCTTTATGCGCCAGCCTGCTTACCCCTTTTATGGTGGTTAACCCGCTGCAATATGCTGCCAGTGCTACCAATGGAGGAAAAAGATCAGGACAGTCTGTTGCATCAAATGTAAACGCTTTTAATTTGCCCGGAAATAGCTTAATGCTTTTATTGCTGATTGCTATGCCGGCGCCGGCATCCCGCAATGCTGTCAGAATCTTTTTGTCGGCCTGTGCAGAATCCGGATCAAGCCCGTATACTTCAATATTTCCTGCAATAGCTCCCGCTACCAGTAAAAATGCTCCGCCACTCCAGTCTCCCTCTACAGTATAACGGGTTTGTGATGTGGTATGTCCGGTATTGGATGCTTCAAAATAGAATTCTCTGTAATTTTTATTACGCGGTGTATTCAATTTAAAAGCCTGCATCACTTTTAGCGTGAGATCTATATAAGGTTTACTTTTTAAATTGTTTACTGTTATGGTAACACCTTTTGCTTCCGCAGCAGCATATGCCATGAGTAAGCCTGTTAAAAACTGGGAACTTAACGAACCGTCAATTTCAATATCCCGGGGTTGCAGCGGACCGGAAAGCGTAATGGGCAACCTGCCTTTATTTGAGCTAACGGTAACGTTTAAACGTGGTAATATTTCATCAAAAAAATCCATAGGGCGCGAAAGCAGACTACCTTCGCCCTGTATGGTAACCGATTGTTTGCTTAACGCAATGAGGGGAGCAAACATGCGTATGCCCAGCCCGCTTTCACCGCAGTTTACAACTGTTGAACGGGACTGTTCTGTGCCGGGTGAAGACAGATCAACTCCAGTACTGTCCGTTGCTATAGAACCATCACTGAGGTGGTTAACTTTGGCTCCCAGTGCTGCAATTACCTGTAGTGCAGCTTTATCATCATTAGAATGGCCGGGGTTATAAATTAAACATTTACCTTTCGATATCAAAGCCGCAGCACAGGCCCGTTGCATGGAACTTTTGGATGCAGGCGCCTGGATAGTACCTGATAACTGCGAAGGTTGAATAGTGGCAATCATAACTTATAATGCTGATATTATTTTTTCCAGTTGCTGTAAAGGTATTAACTGGATCGCTGCCTTGCCTATCTTATCCAGTAATACATAATTCATTTCTTTTCTCTCTCTTTTTTTGTCCATTTTCAATACTTCCACAGCCTTCTTTTTATTAAAAGAAGCATAGGTGGGGAGTCCGTACCGTTCTAATAATTTCACTACTTTTTCCGTATCCTTAAATTCCCGTAATTGTGCTGAAATATGACAGGCATAGGTCATGCCAATGGAAATTGCCTGGCCATGCGATAAGTCGTATTGGTTTTCCAAAGCGTGTCCCAGGGTATGTCCGAAGTTCAACAGTTTCCTGCCGGCTTTTTCAAATTCATCTTTTTGTACCACTTTAATTTTGATCACGGCATTGCGCTGAATTAAAGTGCGCATTGCCTGCATATTGTTCCGGTAAGTTTTTAGCGTATTGGCTTCCAGTTCCCTGAACATAACAGCGTCTTTTATGCAGGCATGTTTGATGATCTCGGCAAAACCGTTCTCCCACTCATGTTGCGGCAGGGTTTGTAAAAATGCAGGATCATGTAACAAAAATGCAGGCTGGCGGATAACCCCTACCATGTTTTTATATACACCTACATCAATACCGTTTTTCCCGCCTATACTTGCATCTACCATGCTTAATACCGATGTTGGTACAAAACCAAACGGGATACCCCGCATATACACCGAAGCTGCGTACCCTGTAATATCTGTGATCACCCCCCCGCCAACGCCAATAAGTGTAGTTTTCCGGTCAGCTTGCAGCGCTATCATTTGTTCAATTACGGTATCAACTGTTGCCTGCACTTTAAAAGCCTCACCTGGTTTTAATACAATGGTATTCCAGTTTCTGAATTTTTTGATATGCCCGCTGTAAACATTTTCATCGGTAACAATAATCGCCGATTTGGGATCTACAATTTTTTTTAATTGTGGAAAAGTGGCGTCAAAATAGCAATGTGTAGTAGCATTACTGAATATATACTTTACAGGATCCGCTGCAGTCATTTTTTACTTACGATTTGAAATTAGAGATGCCCGGATTACCCGGACTAAATTATTTGGATGACCATCTTATCAAATGCGGCCAGTTCCTCATCAAGGGTTTTTGCCAGGTGATATTCTTCCTGTTTACCAATATACTCCACAGCCTTATCAATGGTGGAAGGACTAACTGACCATGCGGAATAAATATCGTCCCATTCAAAAGCATGAAGGAGAAATTTATTGTCATTCAGCCAGTTCGCAGATTCAATTTTGAGTTGTTTTATGATATCGGAAACAGATTGAACAGGCATCAGCTTGAAGAGGCAATGAACATGTTCCCCGGCCCCGTTTACAGCCATTACCTGTATTCCCTTTTCTGCCGCATTTTTTTTCATGTAAGGAAATAACACTTTTCTTACCACGCCGGTAAGTGCAGGCTGCCTGCCGGCAGTACACCATATAGCATGAACATAAATAAAAGTAGTAGTGCTGCCCTGCATATTTCAATGCGGAATGGTTCAGGAGTTCATGATCTTATTCTGATGGTTGATAGATTCCATGTGGATAGCATCAAAATACTTGGTAATAAATTCATTACTTAAACCAATTTTTTCACCTCTTTTAAATGCTCTTTCCAGAATTTCATTCCACCTGGACGTTTGCAGGATAGTGATGTCATTGTCTTTTTTGTACTGCCCGATTTTTTCAGCCAGGTTCATACGCTGACTTAGTATCTGCATCATTTCATCATCAAGATGATTGATCTGCTGGCGAAGTTTTTCCAGTGCTGCATGAACCTCCTCTGAATTTACATCTTCTTTTCTCCAGGTAATAGCATCCAGCATTTCGGCCAGTTTTTCGGGAGTAACCTGCTGTTTGGCATCGCTCCACGCATGATCCGGATCAATATGACTTTCTATCATCAATCCGTCAAAGTCAAGGTCAATAGCCTTTTGTGCTACTTCCAGCAGGATATCCCTGCGGCCACAAATATGGGATGGATCATTGATTATTTTCAATTCAGGATTACGTCTTTTCATTTCAATGGCCAGGTGCCACATAGGGGCGTTGCGGTATTCAGTATTGCCATATGCACTAAAGCCGCGATGAATCAATCCTATAGTTTTTATACCCGCTTTGGCTATGCGTTCAACCGCACCCGTCCATAATTCAAGATCAGGATTGATGGGATTTTTGATGAATACGGGAACATCTGCACCACGCAAAGCATCCGCTATTTCCTGCACGCTGAAAGGATTGACTGTTGTACGCGCTCCTATCCAGAGCATATCTATTTCAAAATGCAAGGCATCCTGCGCCTGTTTACCTGTAGCTACTTCTACTGTTGTAGGCAAGCCTGTTATTTTTTTGGCTTGCTGTAACCAGGGTAAGCCCTTTGTGCCGATACCTTCAAAACTTCCGGGGCGGGTACGGGGTTTCCATATACCGGCCCGGAGCATATCTACTTTTCCTGTATTGGCCAGGCGTTGTGCTGTTTCCAGCACCTGCGCTTCGGTTTCTGCACTGCATGGGCCGGAAATGATCAGTGGCTTCTTGTTTAATGTTTCCAGCACTGCAGCTTTTGTATTGGTTTCAACCGCTTGCATATAATAACGTTTTATTTGTTACAAATTGGATTGTTAATTATTTCTCATACTATCTTCTCTGATCAGCATCGTTCATTCGTATGCTTCTTCCTTTGTATTTCTTCCCGTCAATAGAACGTATCATCTGGGTAGCGGACTTTTTATCAACCTCTATCCAACTGTTCATTTCCTTCATATCAATTCTGCCCAATGAGTCCTTCTTTAAATCACTCATGTCTAAAATAAATTGCAGGAAACTCGCTTTGTAAAATCCATCCTTAGTCCCAAGATTGACGAACAATTTGGTATAATCTCCGCCATTGCCGCCAAATTCACGTCCTCTGCTATCCCGTCTGCGGGTAATATCTCTTCTTTCGGTGAATGCCCTCGGATCTCTGTCACGGTATTCGCGGGTTCTTTCTCTTACATTCAGATCTTCCGCATTTTCATAATATTTCAAAAACCTTTTAAATTCATGTGCAGCCAATCTCTTCAGTACTTCTTCCTTGCTCACGTTTGCAAATTTTTCTTCCAGCATGGGTATATATGGTTCATAGCTGCCATCATCTATATCAAGCTGCAGCAGATTATCCATAAAATGGTAAAACTGTTTGCGACATACATCCTTGCCTGCAGGTATTTCAAGTTTATGAAAAGGCACCTGCACCATTCTTTCAATTTGCCTGATCTTACCTATTTCGCGGCTGTGTATAACCGACATACAAATGCCTGTGTTTCCGGCCCGTCCTGTACGGCCGCTGCGGTGGGTATATACTTCTACATCATCAGGCAATTCATAATTAATAACATGGGTTATGCCCTGCACATCAATGCCTCTTGCAGCAACGTCTGTTGCAATTAAAAGCTGAAGTGTTTTATCCCTGAACTCACCCATTACTTTATCTCTCTGCTGTTGTGTAAGATCGCCATGCAAAGCGTCAATATCGTATCCTTCACGCGTAAGCTTTTCGGCTATTGCCTGGGCATCCGCCTTGGTTCTGGTAAAGATGATGCCATAAATACCGGGGTTAAAATCAATCAACCGCTTCAGGGCTTCGTAACGGTGCTGCGCGCTGGCCACATAGTATTGGTGGTCAACATTTTTATTGGCAGTATTCATTTTTCCCACCGTTATTTCTACAGGCTGTTTCATGTATTTTTTGCTTACCCGCCTGATTTCAGGTGGCATGGTAGCGCTAAACAACCAGGTGCTTTCACGATTCGGTGTATTCTGTAAAATAAATTCAATGTCGTCCTGAAAGCCCATGTTCAGCATTTCATCGGCTTCATCCAGCACTACATATTTAATTTGTTCGAGGTTTATGGCTTTGCGTTCAATCAAATCAATCAGTCTTCCGGGTGTGGCTACAATGATCTGTACTCCTCTTTTAAGTTCCCTGATCTGTGCCCCAATAGAAGTTCCTCCATACACAGCCACCACATGCATACCGGTTATAAATTTCTTAAAGAGCTCTATTTCATTCACAATCTGGATACACAATTCCCTGGTAGGGCAAACCACCAATGCCTGCGGATATTTGTCTTTCGCATCTATCAGTTGCAGCAATGGCAAACCAAAAGCCGCAGTTTTTCCAGTACCTGTTTGTGCCAACCCCACCAAATCCGTGGTGCCGCTCAGCAAAACAGGAATTGCTTTTTCCTGTATGGGGGTTGGCTGTTTAAATCCCAAAGCATCGGTAGCCTGTACCAATCTCCCGTCTAAACCCAACGCTTCAAATGTCGTCATATATTAAAAAAATTTTCGCAAAGATAAATACGATTTCGCTGATTCTGCTTATTATTTGCCATTTTGTATGCTGTATTTGTCTTAATATTATTTGATTATACGATTAATTTTATTGGCATTCTCCATCAGTTCCTGTAGGTAAACATAGTTTTCCTTTTCGATACAACTTTTGAATTTTCTTAATTGCGTAATATGCTCATTGAGTACGTCTAGCACATGTTCGCGGTTTTGCCTGAAAATGGGAAGCCACATTGCGGGATTGCTTTTCGCAAGCCGGACTGTACTTTCAAAACCACCACCCGCCAGTTCAAAAATGGCATTTTCTTCTTTTTCCTTTTCCAGCACTGTATTCGCCAGTGCAAAAGAAGTGATATGAGAAATATGACTTACATAAGCAGCATGCATATCATGTGCATCAGGGTCCATATAAGTAACATGCATTCCCATGAGTTTGTATACTTCCTCAATGGTTTCAACGGCATCTTTATCGCTTTTTTCTTTTTCACAAATTACACAGGTGCGCCCGGCAAATGCATCCCGAACGGCAGCTTCCGGCCCGCTGTATTCTGTTCCCCACATTGGATGTGTGGCAACAAAGCGGCTTCTCATAGGATGATTGGCCAAAGCTTCGCAGAGCGCCTGTTTGGTAGAACCTGCATCTGCAACAATTTGTTTTCCGTTGATCAGATCCATTATTTTCTTCATCATTGGAATAGTAGCATCTACAGGGATTGCAACATAAATAAGATCACTTTTACTAACAGCTTCTTCCAATGGCAGCGCCTCGTCAATAATGCCTAATTCCAGTGCTTTTTTTATACTGTTCTCTGTACGGCTTACACCAATTACATGTTTTACTAATCCTTTCTCCTTTAAGATAATACTAAAGGAACCGCTGATAAGACCTACGCCTACAATGGTAATGGTATTGAACATTGTTTATTTTTTTCCTTTCGATGATGTTTTGATTCTGTTTATGCTATCTTCTATTTTTTGCTCGGGGCAACATAAGCTTACCCGCACATACTGTTTGCCCGCGCTTCCAAAAATGCCTCCCGGCGTTATAAATACATTTGAATTGTATAATACTTCGTCACTTAAAGCGTAGCCATCTTTGTAGCTTCCGGGAATTTTGGCCCATACAAACATGCCGGCCTGCTCCCGTGAAAATGAGCAGTTAAGCAACTGTAGCAGGGAAAACACCTTTTCTCTCCGGTTTTTATACATTGTATTAATGCTGTTATACCAATCCCCACCAAGCGTCAGCGCTCTTGCGGCTGCCAGTTGCACTGGTAAAAACATGCCGCTGTCCATATTGCTTTTAAAGCGCAATACTTCATCAATTCTTTCCCTTGCGCCACATAACATTCCCACGCGCCAGCCGGCCATGTTCTGCGATTTGCTCAGCGAATTTAGTTCAACAGCTACTTCCCTGGCTCCTTCCACACTTAAAAGGCTGGAGGGGCGGTCATTTAAAATAAAACTATACGGATTGTCATGCACAATGAACAGGTGGTTGGCTTTTGCAAAAGCAACAAGCGTCTCAAAAAATGACTGGGTTGGCAATTGACCCGTAGGCATATGGGGATAATTTACAAAAAGCAAACGGGTTGACTGGTTCGTTTTTGAGGCGCTGATCTGCTTTTCAAGCTTTTCAAAATCGGGCAACCAGTTGCTGTTTTCTTCCAGCGTATATTCCACAATATTTCCTCCCGCCAGTTTCGCCGCGCTCCGGTAGGTGGGATATCCGGGGTTCGGTACATACACATCATCGCCTTCATTTATATAGGTCATGCATATGTGCATGATGCCTTCCTTGCTGCCGATCAGCGGTAATATTTCAGTTTCGGGGTTAAGCGTTACGCCATACCATTTATCATACCATGCTGCAATAGCCTTGCGCAAAACGGGAGATCCTTTGTAATTCTGGTAAGCATGCACGTTGGGTTTGGCACTTTCATCCTGAAGGGTTTTTATTACACTCGGGTGCGGAGGCATATCGGGGCTGCCAATGCCGAGGTTAATAATTTGTTTGCCCTGACGGTTCAATTCATCTATTTCTCTCAGTTTTTGGGAGAAGTAGTATTCGCCAATTCCTTCTAATCGTTTTGCTGTCATAATAGTGGTAAGTAGTACTTGTAAGTTTTAAGTGGGTAAAAGTTATTGTTAAGAATAATGTTTCCCCTTTCGGTATACTCCATAAATTTTTAAATCTTCCGTAAGGCCTTTTATGTCTTTTATCACCTGGTAAAACTGGCTCAGCGAGTCAAATTCCATATCGGCATGAAAAGAGTATCTGAAGTCGGATCCCGGGATAGGAGAGCTTTGCAATTTACTGAGGTTGATTCCTCCTTCAGCAATTTTTGTTAGCACTTTGGCCAGGCTGCCCATAGAGTGATCGGTATGGAAATTCACAGAAGCTTTATTGGCATTTTCAATTACCTGTGCCAGGTCTTCATGCTGTAATATTAAGAAACGGGTATAGTTGTTCGTTAGCGTGTGAATATCGGGTGCAAGCACATCCAGATTGTATAAGCTGGCTGCCAGCGTACTGGCGATAGCCGCAATGTGTTTGCTTTTATGCTGGTGAATATGTTTCGCGCTTAATGCGGTATCTTCCGTTTCAACAAGTTTCCAGTTGTACCTTTCAAGGTATTCAAGGCATTGCTGAATAGCCATTGGATGCGAATGAACTTCTTTGATATCGTCTAATTGTGTACCAGGGTTAACCAATAAATTTTGTTTGATCTGCAGGTATACTTCACCAATAACTTTAAGCTTACTTTTTTGTAACAGATTATAGTTGGGTAAAATACTTCCGGCAATAGAGTTTTCAATTGCCATTACACCACCATCGCTTTCTTTTTTGTTGGTGGCCTGTTTAACCACTTCTCCAAAAGTGGAGCAACAAATTACAGATGTTTTTTTGCCAAAAAAATGCTGTGCCGCTGACTGGTGAAAACTTCCTTCATAACCCTGTATAGATACCAGTACAGGTCTGTCTTCTTCCGGTGCATCTTCCTGATCATGATCAACCATCGCAAGGTTATCTCCTGAAGCTGCTGTTTTGGACTGTGTAACATTATTATAATTACTCATATATTTGGATATTTCTTGTCAAAAAGCCATAAAAAAATCCCGGTTTTAAGCCGGGACTGTGTATGCTGAATTTTTTGTTTTTACTTATTTTTCAACAATAGCAATCCCGGTCTGCCTGTAAAGTAGAAATAAAAATAGAAGAAACCGTATGCCTTTGTTGTATTCATTACAGCGCAAATGTAAGACTAAAAATAATTAAATAAATATTTAGAGCGCAATTTTTCAAAAAAATGCCACTCCTGAACAGGAGTGGCCTCAACGATTGCTTGCCATATAAAAAAAACTTGAAATCGCTTATTGCTTGGTTGCTTCTTTAACAGAATCAACAACAGCATCTACAGCGCTCTTTGTACTGTCTATAGTAGCTTCTGCAGCATTTTGCGTGCTTTCAATAGTAGCTTCCGCAGCAGTTTTTACGCTGTCAACAGTAGCTTCAGCAGAATCAGATGCGTTGTTGCAGGCTGCAAAAGCGCCTATAGCCAAAATAACGAGTAACTTTTTCATTCTTAATGTTTTTGAATAGTTTGATAATGAAATCTATCTTTAATACAAAAGTGAAAAAAAGGTAACCCGGTTTTTTTTAAATTATTTTTTACCCAATTTTGGGTTACCAATTATGGCATTATAGTATTAATATCAGCTTAGTGAACAGTAATCTTAAGGAACAAGAATTAATCAAAGCGCTGTCGGTCAACGATAAAAATGCCATTGAAGCAATATACAAGGATAACTATGGAACTATTCAAAGCCTGGTTTTGAATAATAATGGAACGGAGGATGATGCAAAAGACATTTTTCAGGAAGCTTTGATTGTATTATATGAAAAAGCTAAATCAGGTGTATTTGAGTTGAATTGCCAGGTCGGAACCTATTTGTATTCGGTTAGTAAACGATTATGGCTCAAACGGTTACAAAAAAACAGCCGCTATGAGTTGCAAAGCAACGGATTTGAAGAAACGGTATATGTGGAGGCAGATTTAGGAGAGCATGAAAAGAGAAACAAGGAGCTTAGGATGATGGAGCATGCGATGACAAATATTGGCGAACCCTGTAAAAGTTTGCTGGAAGCCTATTATATACATAAACAAAATATGCAGGAAATAGCGGAAGCTTTCGGGTATACCAATTCTGATAATGCAAAAAACCAGAAATACAAATGCCTGATAAGGCTGCGAAAGCTATTTTTCGAACAGTATAAAAATGGTAACAAATGAATGACATTCGTTTACTTGAAATGGTGGAACGTTACCTCCAGGGTGAATTGTCGGAGGAAGAAAAAATATTGTTCCAGGAATTACGCAGAACCCATCCCGATGTTGACCAGTTGGTTGTAGAGCATCATTTCTTTATTAATCAGATGGAGCGGTTTGAACAGGATAAACAGTATCGCTCATCCTTAGAGGAAGTACACAATAAGTTAGTAACAGAAGGAAAAATTAAGAAATTTGGTGGCAATAAACTTGTTTACTTATGGAACCGCTCCAGAAAAACGATAGCCGTTGCAGCTTCAATAGCAGGGATAACCGCATTGATTATAAGCGGTATGATTAACTCATTAACACCCAAAACCGATAAAGCACAAATAGAAAACCTGGGACGAAAGATTGATATTCTGGAAAAAAATCAAAATCATACCCGCCGCGAATTAACCGATGTGAAGAATAAAATCGAAATTCCCGGTATCCCCGCAAAGTTTGGCGGAACGGGCTTTTTAATTGATGCTAAAGGGTATCTGGTAACGAACGCGCATGTGGTAAACAAAGCAGAAAAAGTTACTGTACAAAGTAAATCGGGTGTTGAATTAAGCGCTGTAACAATATTTTCAGATGATAGCTTAGATATTGCGATCCTTAAGATCAGCGATAGCCTCTATAAGCCTTTGAACGCCCTTCCTTATAACATCAAAAAAAAATCGGCTGTTGACCTTGCTGAGCCTATTTTTACTTTAGGGTACCCCAGGGAAGAAATCGTGTATGGCGAAGGTTACCTAAGCGCAAAAACCGGCTTTAACGGCGATACGCTCACCTGCCAGATATCTATTTCTGCCAACCCGGGAAACAGCGGTGGACCGGTTATCAATAAAGATGGAGAAGTAATTGGTATATTAAGTACCCGCCAAACAAGTGCGGATGGTGTTGTTTTCGCTATCAAATCTAAAAATATTTTTAGTGCGCTGGATAACCTGAAAAAAGACAGTGCTGGTATTCATAATATAAAATTGCCATCCGTTTCAACGTTAAAGAATATAGACAGAACCCAGCAGGTAAAGAAGATTGAAGAGTGTGTATTTATGGTTAAAGGATATTAAATTTATAGTTTGGGATTTGTGGTTTGTTGTTCTTTAAATTCACAGCAGTAATTCACTGAACTTCCATTGGCTTTTTAAATGATTGTGCAAAATCGTGCATCATCTGCCAGGATTCATTGCACGGACTTCCCGGATCTCCCGCATCTGTAATCGGAGAAGGATTTTCATCTTTTCCCGGCACCGTATATTCTCCTGATAATATCAGATTACCATCCTGGATTTTTGCTTTTAAAAGTGTGGCTACATTTGCTTTTTTCGCTTCTTTTAAATGGGTAACAATTATACTCATGGAGGCCTCACTTTTTTCTATGGAATAACCTGCATCCAAAAAACCCCTGATCACTTGTTGTAAATTGATGCCTGCCACTTTAATTATCTGTTTGGGATAAGACTGACAAAAACCCGTTGCCGGCCCTACTACTATAAGCAGAATGATCAATATTTTCATCATGGCAAATTCCTTTTATAAACAATATACATTAATTATCGTACCACTTATTTTTTTTTCGGCCGGTGGATGTGAATAAATAGTTACCGGGAGCTTTATTTTGTTTTTTATTGGGGAACCCTTTACCTGATTTGTGGATGATTTTTGATTTACATTTTTCCATATGCTTTAGTTCCACATACCTGTAAGCTTTTCAAAACATTTAAAAGCTACACGAAATTTTTCAGCGCTTTGATTATCAAGGAGATACTTAATGGTTTTTGATTCATCCCGGAGGGTAAAAGAGTTTATTTTGATAAAGCCCAAAAACATAATTTCTGTTTGATCGGTACTGAAGTCCTGTAAATGTACCCCTTTGTTGGATATAAATGCGGCCTGCATATTTCTGCAGTTAGAAGGCAATGCGTTTAGGAGGGTGGAAGAATGATCCTCGTTCATCAATACAATTATACTTTGGCCCTGTTTGCTGCAAATTATATCATTAGTTAAAAAAGTAATTTGAATATGATCTTTAGCTGAAGTAGTGTTTAACTGGATAATTAGCCTTTCTTCCTTATCGCCAATGGCAAAAAAAACGGGCGACTTATAAGTAATCTCGCCACTTATAGTATTGGTAAACTGCTTAATATAAATTTTACTGCTGTCTTCTATATTCTCTGCCGGTGCAGGGATTTGCTGCGCAATTGTTTTGGTTATGATTATGCTTGTTAATAAGTATAGCAGAAAAGGCATTTTCATAATGGGTTAAGGTTCGTAGGTTATTCTTTTAAAGTGCTATCGTTTCGTGGAAAATTAAGGGTTAACAATATTCAAAGATATTCCCGGACTTGTAACAGACACAACAATTTATATTATTTTTTTAAAAGAACTGATTTAATTCAATGTAACCATAATAAATTAAACGATAACATGCTCATTGGCAAGTAAAAAACGTTCATCTGCATCGGCGCCTATACCAATGGCCTCCGGCAACTCTACGTGAAAATTATTATAGATTACCCCGCCGGTTACCGGATCAAGCTTATGTCCCAGCATACAGGTATCCATGTCGTAAAACTTTATATTCTCCGTAGCTGAGGCGAAATGTGCAAAAGCGGTGAGGGCAATGCGGCTTTCGAGCATGCCGCCCATCATGCAGGGAATATGGTGATGCTGGCATACTTCATTTATTTTTTGAGCTTCCAGGATTCCTCCGCTTTTTGCAAACTTTATATTTACATAACTGCATCCGTTGCTCTTTATGATTCGCTCCGCATCGTGATGATCAAAGACACTTTCATCTGCCATAATGGGAACAGGAGAAATGAGTTTTAATTCAGGAAGAAAATGATCGTCATGCCTGCGCATGGGCTGTTCGCAAAACTCAATATTGTACCGGCTTAATTCAGTTAAAGCCAGTTGCGCCTGGTCTTTGCTCCACCCCTGGTTGGCATCTATACGCAATAATAAAGTATCGCCTATGGCTTCACGTATCTGCCTTATGCGTTCTATATCTTCCTCCGGCGTCCTGCCCAATTTTACTTTAATTATCCTTACACCCCTGTTTTTGAACTCTACCGCCTTTTCCGCCATGGCTTCAGGCCTATTAATACCAATGGTAAGATCTGTTTCCATGCTTTTCTTCTTTCCTCCTAAAAAAGAGTACAGGGGCTTGCCTGCTGCTTTGGCGCTAATATCGTACAGCGCCATATCAAAAGCGCTTTTGGCAGTAGTGTTGTATGCAGTATAGGCATGTAACTCGTTCATGCGTTCCTGTATATTCAACGGGTCTTTGTTTTTCCACAGCAAAGCGAAATCCTTAGCCATTTCGAAACAGGTTGCCTGCGTTTCACCAACGATCATTGGAAAAGCTGAGCATTCCCCCACACCATAGATTCCTTCATCGGTGTATACCCGTATAAAAATATTCTGTGCAAAATGCATCGTACCGGTGGCAATGGTAAAAGGATGCATCGGGATGCTGAATTTGTATATGACGGTGCGCGTTATTTTCATATAATAGTGCCTAGGCCAGTCTGCAATATAAGCAAAACAGGGAGCTTATAGTTTGTGGTTTATAGTTTTTTGTCAGGGAAATATTTACCCTGCACCCTGTAACTTGTAACAGCTCGTACCGGTGAACTTCCCGCCCATAAAATAAAATCCGTTCCCTATTCCTTACATTTGGAGCAAATAATGCAGCTTTGGACACTATCGTTCCCATTTCATTTGACAATACTGAAAATGCCTTCGCTTACAAAACCGATAAGCAGTTAAAAAAGGCGAAATATCTTTTTTCGTCAATGGGATACCCATTACTGGTAAAATGGGGTACCCGGTTAACACCCTGGGCCATTAAAGTGGGATTACCCGTTAAAGGGATAATACGGCATACCATTTTTGAGCAGTTTGTGGGTGGCGAAACGCTGGAAGAAACCGCTGGAGTTGCAAAAAAATTAGGTGAATACAACGTGCTTGTTATTCTCGATTACGGTGTGGAAGGGGGTGAAAATGGTGAAGCGGCTTTTGACCATTCAATGGAAGAATTTATAAAGGTGATTGATTATGCCTCCACCCAGCCCAATATTCCATTCATCAGCGTTAAAGTAACAGGTTTTGCCAGGTATGATTTACTGGAAAAATTAGATTCTTCCGTTTCAGACCACCAGGGTTCCCTGATGAAAAGATATACCAAAGCGGTTGCATCGCTGAGTGATGAAGAGCGGGCAGAATGGCAAAATGTGCAAACTAGAATGGAAACGATTTGCAGGACCGCAGCCGAAAAAGGAGTTAGCGTACTGGTTGATGCCGAAGAAACCTGGATCCAGGATCCTGTTGACGTGATCACCATTTTAATGATGGAAATGTTTAATGTACAGCATGTGGTGGTATACAATACCATTCAGTTGTATCGTTCAGACAGGTTATCTTTTCTGAAAGATTCGCTTGAAGCGGCTGAACAGCGTGGCTTTATGCTGGGTGTTAAGCTGGTTCGCGGGGCTTATATGGAAAAAGAAAGAGAGCGGGCATACAAGATGGGTTATGCGTCACCCATACAGCCAGACAAAGTGGCTACCGACGCAGACTACAACGATGCTGTTTCATTTTGTATTGATCATATCAATAAGATTGCAGTTGTTGTTGCTACACACAATGAGTACAGTAATTTGCATGCTGCACAGTTGCTTCAACAAAAAAAAATGTCATTGAATCACCCGCATGTTCATTTTTCACAATTGTACGGCATGAGTGACTGCATAACTTTTAACCTCGCCAAAGCCGGTTGTTCGGTAAGCAAATACCTTCCTTTTGGGCCTATTAAAGATGTGGCGCCTTACCTTATGCGGCGGGCTCAGGAAAACAGTTCCATAGCAGGGCAAACAGGCAGGGAACTGGGCCTGATCAAAAAAGAATTGAAACGCAGGAAATCATGAGTTTTTCCATTTGTTGTGTTTTGCCATTGCATTCAACAACGTTTCCCCATATCCGTGTATGCTTTATCCCTTAGCTATTAAATATTTATCTTTGTAACGGAACATAATTTTACCATATTTTAGATCACTATTGTCCGACTAAAATAACATAAAAAAAGCGGTTCCGAAGAACCGCCGA
>CALKHN010000010.1 GCA_937991535.1 uncultured Sphingobacteriales bacterium | reverse complement strand
TTTTCTCATTTGTCAATTGACTTTTCTCATTTGTCAATTGACTTTTCTCATTTGCCAATTGACATTTGGCAAAATCTGCCCAGCAAAGTGGTAAATAGTGCCCCAAAGTTGCCTGTTGTTACCCAAAGTTGCCCATTGATACCTGTAATCACCTAAAGTCGCCTGCAATGACCTATTGTAACCTATAGTTACCCAGCAGGCGAAAACATATACTTTCAGGATACGAAAGGTTGTTATAAAAGCAATCCACGATTTTGTGGAGTTTTATAAAATCAATTACTTATGCGAACAAGCATTAAGATCAACCTAATCAGGCTTTCAGACACAAACCTGATTACCAAGGCAGATTACATTGTAACCTGCATGACTGGCAATCCCCATTATCCGACCCCGTTGCCATCGCTCACCGATGTGCAAACGGCTCTCAACAAGTTCACCGCGGATGTAGTTGCGGCTTCCGGCAAAGACAAAATCCTCATTGCCGAAAAAAACAAAAGCCGCAAAGATCTCCTGAGCGTGTTGAGAAGCCTGGGCCTTTATGTCATGGGGACAACACCAGATGATGAGGCCGCCCTCAATAGCAGCGGCTTTCCAATGAGTAAAACTCCCGAACCGGGCTACCTGACCCATCCGGAAGACATCAAAGTCAGGAATGGCAACATCAGCGGGCAACTGGTCTGCAGAGTAAAGCCGGTAAAGTATGCCGGATTGTACTCTCACGAAATCACCTCCACTGCCCCGGGTAGTACGGCTCAATGGACGTCCACGCGCTCGTCGAAGAGTTCTTACACTCATTTAAACCTGCAGCCGGGAACGAAGTACTGGTTCCGGGTGGGCGCCATCCGCGCGGATGAAATCGCCTACAGCCAGATTGCATCTGTTCATGCGCAGTAAGTTTTCTGCTTAAGGCCTTGAAGGTTTAGCCGGGGTACACAACCGGACAAGCCTTCGGGGCCTTTTCATTTCGATTCTTCTGAGGGCCGCAAACGCTTCGGGGGGCGAGGCTGCAAACGCTTTGGGGAAGCTGCAAACGCTTCGGGGAGCTGCAAACGCTTCGGGGTTCTGCTTAGCTTCAGGCCAGGGCTGCAAACGCCCGAAGGTTTGCGGATGCCAAAACCTTCAAGCATTTCGCGCAAAGGCCAGGCGGGCGGCAAAACCTTGAAGCGTTTTGAAGCTCGGGGAGAAGGAATCTAAAAAGCCCTCTGCAATACCTCCGCCAACATCCTCAAATGCCTCTCCATCGTAAAATGCTCTCGTACTCTATCTCTGCCGGCCCCGCCCAATTGCCGGGCGAGCAGTTTATCTCCCAACACCTTCATCATATTTTCTGCCATAGCATCCCCATCATGTTCTTTACAAAGAAGGCCTGTCCGGCCATCTGACACTACATCAGGAATACCGGCGTGAAGGGTGGCGATAACAGGTAAAGCCGCTGCCTGAGCTTCAAGCACGGCTACCGGTGTTCCTTCCGAATCGCCATCTGCGGCTGTGACGGAATGTTGCACAAAAGCCAGCGATTGTTCCATCTCCATTTGAATCTGTGCCGGCGGTTGCACACCCAACAGCTCTACACGATTTTCCATTCCCAAATGAATCACCAAATCTTTGCAAACCTGCCACAGTGGACCGTCACCAATCATTTTCAGACGTGCATCCGGAAATTGTTGAAGCGCTTTGTGAAATGCCAACAGCGTAAGATGAGGCGCTTTCTTTTCTACAAACCGGCCAATGGCTAAAAATTGCTGATTTGAATATTGCGGATTTAATCTAAAGAACTCCGGATTAGGGCCATAAGGATTCAATATCAGTTTTGGAGCGGGGCACCCCATTTCCTCCAAATCATTTTTCATTTTTTGTGAAACCGCAACCACTGCATAGGCATATTCAAAAACTTCTTTGTATCTATCCCTATATCCATTCACCAAACTATTCACACTGGCATCATGCCCGTGAAAATGAACAATTAAGGGCAATTTCAGAAATTGAATCACAGGCAGACATTCAGCAGCAGCCGGTCCGTACTCTGCAAGTACCACCTGCACCTGTTCGTTTTTCAGGCTATACATCAATTTTTTCTCAGCCGGAGAAAATCCTTTCTGTAATTTCTTTTCTATCCTCAATTTCCATGGCAGGGTCATCATGCTTTTCCCTTCCAGCCAATACGGAATCCATCCGCCATAATAAAACCGGATATCAAACGGCAATTGCCTGTGTGCCTGAATGAAGGTTTCGGAATAGGAGTTTTGGTTGGGGGAGAGTATGGCGAGAATGGGTTTCATTATTTCCTTGCAATTCCATATAGTCCGGTAATCATCTGGCTTTCGTTAAATTCAACTTTAGAAAATCTGTCCAGTTTTATTAATTTCTTCATCACCGGCTTAATCATCTTTGACAGAAAATTTCTTTTCCTATCAGTCATCGGCGCTCTTCGCACCCAAAGCCCGAGCATTTGCGCCATAGATGCGTGCCAGCCACCGAGAGGTTTCAATTCTATTTCCCTGAATCCGGCACTTTGCAAATACCTTTCCAATGCCCAGGGAGTATATCTGTATTCATCATGTGGCACCTCATGCAACGGCCATAAAAAAGGAACTGTGAAAAAGAAACATCCACTTGGTTTTAATACCCTGTAAACTTCGTTTAAAACTATTTCAGGCTTTGGGCAGTGTTCCAATACTTCCGTCCCAAAAGCAGTTTCAAAACTATCATTTTCAAAAGGCATAGTTATACCATCCCAGGTAAAATCGGGTTTTACAGCTGCATCATATTCCAATGCGTTTTCAATATCCAACCCGGTATAGTTTATCACCTTGGAATTTTCAAGAATGTATTGTTTGTAGGGCATTTTACCACAACCGATGTCAAGAAGGTTTCCTCTTAATTGAGTAGTCGAAATAGAAAGCGCGTTTAAAATACTGTTGCGTACAAAATACCTGTCTAAATTTTCTTTTGAAAAAGGAACTTTTATAAAGTTATCTGAAGGTTGCAAAATAAAAATTTATGTGAAAATATCCTCCAAAATGTGGATATGATCCTTTATTGAATAATGCTTCAATACATACTCCCTTTGCATTATCCCTAATTCTTTTCGTTTTGGGGGAGATAATATTAGTGCGTAGTTAAACTCTACAAAGGATGAAATATTTGTAAAACTCGGAAAAGTCTTTTCAATCGGTCTTGATTCTCCAATATCCATAAAATCCCAAAACGTTTGTGGAATCCCGCTCATTGCAATTTCCATCGCAGCATATCCACCAGGCTCCTTATTAGCCGATTGATACCAGATTAAATCAGGAATGGTATCTTTCAAAGTATTTTCAATCGATTCAACATGTCCGTGAAATATTACGTTAGAGCGTATATACATATAATCCAATTGCTTCAACAATCCTAGTGCATCTGGATCGCCTGATCCATAAATGTTCAATTTTGCTTTAATTCCTTTTTCAAGTAATAGTTTAAAAGCATAAAAAAAAGGGTCAAGTGGTTTCATTGAAGATAGTCTCGTGAAGATGGCAATTTCAAAAACATCTCTACCTTCTCTCGTTAATATATCATATGGTTCAGTTTCAAAACAAAGAGGGAAATAGGTAAGATCATAGTTTATAAATCCTTTCAGATCCTTTTTTGCAGCATCTGGGGTAACAGGTGTTATAAAATTATAATATTGTGTCTTATTATAACCATCGTACATATTTTTATGTTGAAAGCCAAAAGATAGGATATGGATATATGCATTTCTTACATTTATCTTTTCAATGTTGCTAACATAATTATAGACGGAAACGCCAGAAAAATTTACTAAGTCAAACTGGCTGATAAATTGATCTATTTTTTTGTTTCTATGCTGTAGGTTTATTTCTCTATCCCTCTTTAATAAATTATCAACCCCGAATTTCTTGAAGAAAAATCTCAGACCCCTTACCCAGAAAGTCCTTTTCTTGGATTTACGATTAGATTTAGGAAAGAAGTCTTCAAGAAAATAGACCTCACAGTTCAAATTTAGTGTTGGTTGATAATAATATTCATTACTCCAATTTTTATCTGAATTCATAGGCGTAACTTTCAAAAAACTTATTTCATATTCTTCCTTACTAAGTGCTTTGGTAATTTCATATACATATCGTTGCCCTCCTGCCTGCACAAAGTCAAAAACCACCCATAAGAATTTCTTTTTATCCATTCAAAGCGAAATTGATGAAACCTGTAATTCTTCTTACATCTTCATATGTTAACTCATAATACATCGGCAATCTCAAAAGACAATCAGAATACTTGTCTGAGTTCTGAAGTACTCTTCCATCATGATTTTTACAGTAATAAGGACTTTTGTGGAGACTTAGATAATGGAAAACTGAAAGGATATTATTTTGTTTCAGAACCGCGATTATTTTTTGCCTTACTTCATTTGATTTACAGACCATATAAAATATATGCGCATTATTTGTAGAGTAGAGCGGAATAATTGGCAGTTTAAATAAACCAGATATCTCCAAAGGCTTTAATAGTTCATAATACAAATTCCATAATTGCAATCTCTTTTTCTGAATTTGATCAAGGTGTTCTAATTGTGCAAATAAGAAAGCAGAAACAATTTCTGAAGGGAGAAAAGAACTACCTATATCTACCCAACCATATTTATCTATTTCTCCACGGAAAAAAGCGGCTCTGTTGGTACCCTTTTCCCATACTATTTCACAACGTCCTATAAACTTATCATCATTAATAACCAACATGCCCCCTTCGCCTGAAATAATATTTTTAGTCTCGTGAAAAGAAAACGCAGCCAAATGCCCTATAGAACCCAACGGACGTCTGCCTCCATCAGATCCTGTATAAAAGCTATCTATTGCCTGCGCGGCATCTTCCACCACAAACAATTTATGCTTTGAAGCAATAGCCATAATTTTATTCATATCGCATGCAACTCCTGCATAATGCACAACAACTATAGCCTTAGTCCTGGGAGTAATTAAAGGTTCGATTAAATCCGCATCAATATTTGGATGACCTTTCATAGAGTCCGCAAATACGATTTTAGCTCCTCTTAAAACAAAGGCATTGGCTGTACTTACAAAAGTGAAAGATGGCATAATAACCTCATCTTCCGGATTGATATCAAGAAGAATAGCAGCCATTTCCAGTGCATCTGTGCAGGAGGTGGTTAGCAGACATTTTTTGAATCCATACCTTTCTTCAAAATAGGTCTGACACTTCTTTGTAAACATACCATTACCAGATATCTTTCCTGATTCAACAGCCTGTTTAATATATTCTGTTTCCTTTCCAGTCAGAAAAGGTTTATTAAATGGGATAGTTTTCAAATCTGATTTTATTTTCTCCACAGGTGATAAACATATTCAATCTTCTCCACAACATAACTGCAACTTTCATATAATCTACATGCAGGAATATTGTCCAATTGAGTTACAACTTTAATTTTGGAGCAATTCGCTTTTCTACTGGACTCAGCCTTTTCCATTAGTGCTTTTCCAATTCCCATTTTTGTAAAGTTTTCATCAACTGCGATAATTCCGATTTCAGCGTTTTCATTTTTATATCTAACAGTTACAAATCCGACAATTTTATTATCTAAATAATAAACAAATACTTCATCAGCAATTTCTCTGCTAACAGATCTTTCAATCCAAGTTTCATACAGAAGTTCAAATTTTTGCTTTCCTATTCTTTTGTCCAGGTTGAATCTCGAATATTTACCACTTCGCAGGGTCAAATTGAAAAGTGCCTTATCTATCGCTCCTTTGGGATAGGATAAAATAGAAGAATCATCACTATAATGCTGGGGAACCTTTGAATAAGTAACTTTCTTATCCACAAGGTTAATTTCATAAAAAGGATTATTTATTTCTTTCAGTGGATATTCAGTAAAGAAATAACAAAGTTCAATACCCTCCCTTTTCAAATCTTGTAACAGTTGTCTATTTAGAGAATATTGTTTTATTCGGGCAACCTTAAATCCAAAAGATTTAGAATCCCATGAAAGTATTTTGAATTTCATTTCAAAGACCAACTGAGTATAGGTCTTATAAAGCCATTCACTTTGCCCAGATAACCAGAATCTCTCTCCATATCCTTAATCTCAAAAGTCAATAAATCACGAACCGAAAACAATCCATCCATGCTATTCGTGTGAAAGTATAGGAAAATCTGATACGTTTCACTATTCAGAAAATTCCCAGGTATTCGGCAAACAATTTCTGAAATTTTACCAATCGAACAATCAAACTTCTTCGCTGAACCAAAGATTGTATCCCCTTTTAGTGTCCTTAAATCAAAACCGACAGAAATTCGTTCGATAGAAGTGTGATTAATAAAAGATATTCGCAAATCAATATCGCATCCCAAATCAATAACCTCGTCCTTGTCCTTTGAAGATGCATTCTCAATTCCAACATATTTTAAAGTAATATTTTTATTACCTAACCTCTCCTTCTGGTTATTTTCTATGTATTTCCTTTTTATCTCTGAATTGCGACTGATATACTTCTGCACCATCAGTGAAGTATTTCCAATATCAAACACCCGACCATTTTCCAAGAAGATAGTTCTGTTACAAAGAGTCTCCACCGCCGCCATATTATGACTTACAAACAGCACTGTCCTACCCTGCCCGCTACTAACGTCCTTCATCTTGCCTAATGCTTTTTTCTGGAATTCAGCGTCGCCCACAGCCAGCACTTCGTCCACGATCAGAATCTCCGGTTCCAGGTGGGCGGCCACAGCAAAGGCCAGGCGCACATACATGCCCGAGCTGTAGCGCTTGACGGGTGTATCCACATAACGTTCTATGCCGGCGAAGGCGACGATCTCATCAAACTTGCGGCGTATCTCATCTTTCGTCATGCCGAGGATGGCGCCATTGAGAAAGATGTTTTCACGGCCCGTCAGTTCGGGATGAAAGCCGGTGCCTACTTCCAGCAGACTGGCCACACGGCCTTTGATTTTGATGCTGCCCGTGGTGGGACCGGTGGTGCGGCTGAGGATTTTCAGCAAAGTGCTTTTGCCCGCGCCATTGCGGCCGATAATGCCGAGTACTTCGCCCTGCTGCACATCAAAATTGATGTCGCGCAGTGCCCACACATATTCAGAGTTGCCGATGACCTCGCGGTTGTTTTCTTCTCCGATTTTCAGGTAGGGGTCTTCG
>CALKHN010000009.1 GCA_937991535.1 uncultured Sphingobacteriales bacterium | reverse complement strand
CACTGCCTTATGCCATGCTTCCGGTTTGGAATCATCATCTGAAACGCCAATGAATTCAATTCCTTTTTCCTTGTATTTTGCATACAGTTCTTTCAGATGCGGATTCCCTGCCCGGCATGGAACGCACCAGCTTGCCCAAAAATCGAGAAGTACATATTTACCTTTAAAGTCTGACAGGCTCAGTTTATTGCCATTGATATCCGTGGTGGTGAAATCCTTTGCAATACTCCCTGGAGATCCGCCACGCAAATTTTGAATCTCATTTGCCAAATTTTTCCCATCATTCGTTTGTTGCACCTTCTTGCCTAATTTATCATAAAACATCTGTAGAGAATCTAAGGGAAGGTTGTTTACGTGGAAGCGAAGCATGTATGCGGTGACCGGCGATTGAGGATGCTCAGCAAAAAAAGCATAATCAATTTCATTTGCTTCTGCTTCGTAAGGTGTCAACACCCAATCTTTTAATTTCTGGAACTCCACATTGCTTCTTTTATTTACCGCAGAAAGTGTATCCATTACTACTTGCCAGCGGTTCTGCATCTTTTGTTTTTTTGTTTGCACGACAGAGAATTCTTTTTGTGCCTCGGAACCTGTAAACTTTGCACTGCTGAATTTATTAAGTGGCAATGTAATGGTCATTACAGTGGGCTCTATAAAAAAGCTTGTGGAATTATTTTGATTCCTTGTTTCTTCTTTCAATGCGAGATTAGCCATTGTGGGTTCATTAATTTTTCCCCTGAAGGAAAATTTTCCGTTGCTTATTACAGCACTGTCTTTTACTCTGGCATTAGTCATGTTAGAATAATAGAGATACATCATACCCGTATTTTCTCCTTTCAATGTGCCGTTTAAAACAAAATGACTGGCTGGCTTTTGCTGTGCACCTGCAGTGAAGCTTGTCAAAATGAGAATGCTTAATATTTGTTTGGTCATTGTAATGATTTTTGGTTTGATAGGGCTTAATTTAATAATTCCGCAAGTTTTTGATGCAGCGCCTCACCTCGTAGATAGGTGGCAATAATTTTACCTTCAGGATTTATCAAATAAGTACAGGGAATTGCCTGAATACCGTAATACGCAGCAATTTCATTTTTCCACCCCTTTAAATCAGACAATTCGGTCCACGGCATATGATCATCCTTAACCGCCTTTTTCCACTTGTCGCCATTATCATCAAGCGATATGCCTATGACTGTGAAGTTTTTATCCTTGTACTGATTATAAGCCTTCAAAACGTTTGGGTTTTCTGCCCGGCACGGGCCACACCAACTTGCCCAAAAATCTACCAATACATACTTGCCTATAAAATCTGAAAATTTAACAGGATGTCCTTCCATATTGTTTTGTGTAAAATCCAACATTGGCTGCCCTAAATCGCTTCGTTTTAGCAAAACCAATCTTTCAGAAATTCGCTTGCCTTCCGGTGATTGTTGCAATCCTTTACCCAACTTTTCAAAAAGTGGTTTTACGTCGCTATAATCTCCTATCATTGCTCTGTCAGAAACAAGACTCAGGCTCACGGGGCTGTTAGGATGCACCGCAATATATTGATTTGCCCTTGCTCTTCTTTGCATTCTCAAATCATCTAATTTCGCTTCCAATGCGGCCTGTTCTTCTTTACTCCCTTTTCCCCACTTTTCATAAAGAGGCGGTTCCTGATCTGAAATATCCTGTAAGGAATTATTATAATCATCCAATTCATCTTGGGATTTAGAACCGATAATCATTAATTTATCTAATGAATCTGCGGTTCCTGTTATTTTGATGTTGCCGCTTTCTGCAAAGAATTCCACATACCTGCTTGGGAACATGACCATAACTTTCTGAGGTTGCGACATTTTTGCTACCCATGTAAATTTTCCGTCTTTTACTTTTACGGTATCAGTTTTCGTGCTATCTCCTACATAATGGAAGATTAACAATTGCCTTTCGGTCAGTCCTGAGATGTTGCCAAAAACTTTTACTGTTTGAGCAAACGGGACAATAGCCGATAATATCAGGCCAATGATAATATACTTTGCTTTTTTAAACATAATCTTCTTGTTTTTCATTGAGCATTTTGTAAAGTCCAACTGTTTTAATTAACAGATTAATGATTACAACTCCTGCAGTTTTATTAGATCCGATGAGCTTATTTTAAGAACTATTTAGCTACCGAAAATCTCTTTTAATTTATCATCGATTTTATGTTCATCACCCGAATACACCAATATCTTTCCATCTTCGTCCATCAATACATAAAATGGAATGTAAGTGGTCATATACAGTGAGCCGACTCTGGCAGGCATATTTTTTACGGGAAACTCATCGCAAACCTGTGTCCACGGCATTTTTTCCTGGTCCATGGCTTTGAACCAATCTTTCCATCTGCTATCATCAGAAACACTTACAATATCAAACCCTTTATTGTGATATTTATTATATACTTCTTTCCAATGCGGAATAGCTTTGCGGCATGGATGGCACCAGCTTGCCCAAAAATCTATCATCACATATTTCCCTCTTGAAGAAGACAGCGTAAACTTTGAACTATCTCTTTTCATTAAAGTAAAATCAGGCGCTACACTCCCAGGCATTACCGCTTTTCTTTTTGCAAGAATATCTTTCAGACTTTTATAGTATTTTGAATCTTTTGCCTCTCCGGTAAAACTCGCTACCATATTTCGCATATCATCAAAAGGCAGGTCCGAGTACCAATTATATAAATCGCGCAACATATATGCGCCAGCAACTGAAGTTGGATTTTTACTGATATAATTTTTTATATAATCTTCCTTCATACTGTTAACTATCTTACTTAAGGAATCAATCTGGTCTCTGAATTTATATTGCTGGTCAATATCTTTGGTTACTCGAACCTTCTCACTCAATGAATTAAAAAACGGATCATATTTTTTAAATTCCTGAACGTTTTGATAAACCATCCACGCATCATAATTTTTAGAGCCGATCTCGGTTACATTTTTCAACTGAGCACCTTGGTCACCCCCATACATCGTGTAATCATAATGTTGTGCTCCGGTAGTATCAACGGTAACTTTTATTACGGTGTCTTCGATAAAAATCTGTGTTGACCAGTTGCCGGGTTCAACCATAAGTGTTACCAACTGCGCCGGTGCTTGTCCCTTTAATTCAAAAGTTCCGTTCCTAACAGAAGCGCTATCAATCGTTTTTGAAGTCCGGTCATCTTCATTATGGGATACTAATTTTACCGTCCCAGAATCTATTCCTTTTATACTACCCTTAAGAATATATCCCGCATCCTGATTTTTTGTTCCAGAACTATTACATGCCGATAATAAGAATATGAATCCGGTTAAAGTTGAAAGAATCTTTTTCATTTGTTATTTAATTTAATCAGTCCATTGACCATAAACATTTGCAATTAAAAAGGACATTGATAGAATTAATTTTTTACTCTTATGAGCATTACTTTTCTTAATTTATCTATTAAATAAATTATTCTTAATACCCCGGATTTTGCTGCCCGGCTATTTTTCCATTACTTGTTATTTCAGTTTGAGGAATAGGCAATAATAATTGATCTTTAGTCTTTATAGCGGGCACCAGGGTCTGGAGTGTTGTAAAAGGAAGCCTGCGAACAGCCAACCAATCCTGGCCACCCTCAGCAAAAAAGCTTTTCATTTCCTCTTTAATAATCATCAATTGTAATCCCGGCCTGGTAGATTCTGCATCTACTTCTGAAAAATCGGTAATGCCTGCATGCCCCATTATTGTTTTAAGTAATTCTTTGGCATCATCCAAACTCCCACTGGACGCAGTCAATGCTTCCGCTTCAAGTAAATAGGCTTCTGTTAGACGAAAGGCATAACTATAGTTCGCAATTGGATTGGGGGCCAGAGCATCCACTGAACCGGGATAGTATTTTGTAATTAAATTTACATCATATCCATATTTAGAAATAGGATAGTAATACCATTCACTACGTGGATCATTTTCAAGAAGTGTCTTTAATTCATCTGAGCATACATAATCCGTGTAATACAGGTACTCGGCATACTTTCCATTTCCCCCTTTATTGTAAGGTTGAATTCCCAGCATTACTTCTTTACTTTTAAGAGCTTTACTTCGAAAAATATCCTTGGTATTAGCTTCTAATGAAAATGGACTATTCGTAATAATATCCTTCGTCAAGGTAATAACTGATGAATAATCATCCATTCCGCCCCGGTTGATCAAAACACGTGCTTTCAATAATTTTGCAGCCCATACGTTAGCATAGTAAATTTGAGAATTTTGATCCGGCAAGGACGCAATAGCATCATCAAGATCGGACAAAATAGAGGTGTAAGTTTCTGCTACACTACTTCTGGGTAGATTTATCTCACCGGCTGTAACAAAATCATTCCTCAAAATAATGCCATACTGACTTGAAACATCAGAATACTGGCCATAATAGAGTAATAAAGTTGCATTGGCAAATGCCCTGAGAAATTTAGCTTCTCCCATCATTTCCTTTTTTTGTTCAGAAGGGATATTGCTTGCAGACTCTAAATTCTTCATAAAACTATTAGCTGCATTCACAAGATTATATCCATAATTCCAGATCATACCTATGCCATAATGGGCAGCAGTAAAACTGTGATCGGTTATTGCACTTCCTCCAAAAGGATATGTAGCCAGCCCGGCTAACTGGGATGGGAATCCTTCATTTACACTATACCATTCTGTAATTGGAATACTGTTGTAATCTACTCCGGCATTTGCAAAACGATAGTAAACACCATTCAAAGCTGTCTTTGCACTTTGGATATCTGTAATAATATTCCCATCTACCTCAGATGAAGTCGGTAATACATTTAGCTGTTTCTTGCATGCAGCAAAAAAAACACAAGAAGTAAATGCTAAAAGAAATATTCTGCTATTATAGAGTTTCATTTGAATAAATTTTAGAAATCAAAAATTAGAAGCCCACTTTTAGTCCAAGAGAAAAACTTCTCACTGGCGGGAAATTGCTTACGTCAAAATATCCACCTCCAACACTGTATGGATCATCGGATGTTTCAGGGTCATTGCCCGGATATTTGGTAATTGTAAAAACATTTGTGGCCGATCCAAATATTGAGATATTTATAATTCCTGCTCTTTTCATCCAACCAGATTTATTAAAACGATAATTCAGTGTAAGAGTTCTTAATTTTAAATACGATGAATTAAAAATGCTCAGACTTGTATTGTACATCAATGCCTGGTCTTTCCAGACTAACCTAGGCTGATTGCTGTTAGGGTTTTCAGGTGTCCACCTGTTAAGCATAACTGCATTCGCATTGGAAGTACCAACGAAGGTCAGGCTTGACACATTATCACCCCACATCAACTGGCCACCATGAGAAAAGGTAAAGTAAAATGCAAGCCCAAAGTTTTTATAAGTGAATTCCTGGGTGAAACCACCATAATATTTAGGCGCTCCGTGACCAATAATCTGGTTAAATAATGGATAATGTCCTAAACCAGCTCTTACTGCAGTATCCAGTAAAAACATAGGATCACCGATTGATAGAGCACCAAAAATAATATTGGCCCACCCACCCAACTGAGCTTTGTAATCATCCAATTCTTTTTGGTTCCTAATGATACCAGTAATTTTTAATCCGTTTATCAAACCGAGTGGCTTACCCTCAATCAGCGAGGTATTGCCATCTTCCAAACCGGTTAGGTCACCGATCTGGCCCAGATCAGCGTTGGCGCTTAATTTAGTAACCAGAGATTTTGGCCAGGTTACATTCACAGAAGCCTTCCAACGAAAATTCTTGCTTCTTATAATATCTCCCTGTACAGAAAGTTCATAGCCAGTATTTTTAATGTCTGCGATATTGTTTAATAGAGAACTATAAGAACTGCTGGGAGCTACAGGAAGAGAAAGGAGAACACCATTGGTTTTTTTATGGTAATAATCCATAGTTCCCTGCAACCTATTTCCGAAAAAGGAAAAATCTAATCCCGCATCTGTTTCTTTGGTAGTCTCCCATTTAATTCCGGGATTACCCAATTGTGTTGGGATTAAAGCGCTGGTGCCAGCATAGGAGTATGGACTATATAAGGTTCTGTGCATTTGATCACCAATATTTTGTGTTCCCGTTAAGCCATAACTACCTCTTATTTTTATATCATCAATCCACGGTGAATTTTTCAGAAAATTCTCTTTTGAGATTCTCCAGGCGATTGCGCCGGAAGGGAAGTATCCGAATTTATTATTAGGCCCAAATTTAGAAGACCCATCTGCTCTCCCAGTAAAAGTGAAAAGGTATTTATCCAAATAAGTATAATTGGCCCTGGCATAAAATGATAGTAAATAACTCTGTGGTTTAGCAGGATTATCCCCCTTTGATAACAAAGGGGTTGTAGCCGAAGAAAGATTGTTAAGTACATTATCATTTGGATAACCCGTAGCTGTTGCACTAAAAAAACTGCTTTTTCGGGTTTCATAGGAAGTACCAAACAACACATTCAGTGCATGTTTTTGTTTAAATACATTATTATAAGTCAATGTATTTTCAAAAAACCAATTATTAAGTTCACTGTTTGAGTTTCCACCTATTCCGCCATTGTTATTCACATTCCCATAAAAGCTGCCAATGCTTAAGTAGCTAGGCGTATAATTTCGCTGCCTGTAGTTTTGCATATTCAGTGAAACCGAACTTTTGAATTGAAGGTTGGAATTGAAATCATATAACCCTGAGATAGATCCCAATAAAGAAAGTGTCTTGGAATTGTTGATCGCAGTAATCTGCGCTAATGGGTTTTGGAAACCCAGATAACTGGCTCCTACCTTTGCAAAGCTGGTAAAATTGCCTGTAGAATCATAAGGGGCATAATCGGGTCTTGCTCTTAGTGCCTGACCATAGGCTCCATTTGTAATATTCTGATTAACATAACCTAAATTGATATTTGTAATAAACTTGAAATGACTTCCAATTTCATTCTCAATATTTAGTTTTCCTGAAACTCTTTGATAGTCTGTTCCCTTAACTACACCAGGGGTACTATTATAGGATATGGAAGTGTAATATCTGGAAGAAGAACCTCCTCCCTGAACGGAAAGGTCAGCATTATTTGAATATGTATTTCTAGTTACCAAGCCCAACCAATCGGTATTAGCCCAAATTTCGCAAACCCGGAAACGAATAGCAATTTTTACTTTTACTTTGGGGA
>CALKHN010000008.1 GCA_937991535.1 uncultured Sphingobacteriales bacterium | reverse complement strand
TCCGCATCCATATTCAACACTAAAAGCTATTTGCGTTTATAATACCTAATCCTATTTATTTAACCCAATAACCGTAGACGTCGTTAACGTAAGAGTTGTTCTCATTTGCAATGTTTTCGTTATTGACAGTAATTTTGCCGCACAAGGATGAACCTTGAAATCTTGGCTGAATTAAGTATTTACATCTAAATTAGTTACATAAATCCACTCCTTCATCCTGTACTCACCTGTTAAAGTAAGAAATTCCACTGCCGTTTTTTTTTAAGCATATGGGTGTTATCTCCAAAACCCTTTAGGGAAGCGGAGTGGGGGATGAGCAGCGGGGCCCCGCTATTTCTGCAGAGGCATAAAACTATTGTTTAACTTTACAGGAAGGTTGATTTGTAAACCCGCTATTCGTTATTGAACCGGCTTCTCCGGTATTGCATAAAATGTTTTTCATATTGTAAAGCAGGATGGAACAGGACATACTATAACGCAGTAAAATGTAATTTGCCTTTAAATGAAGGAGTTGGCTGATGTGTTTTAATGGTTACAAAATGGTGACTGGTTTCTTTGCCACAGGAGAGCGATTACAAACCTTTCAGAACAACCCGCTTATTCTACTAAGAAATTATTATTGAATAAAGCAACGATTGAACAACAACGATCATGAAGCGAAAGAATGCCATAAAAAAGAAAACAACCCGATTTCTTACAACCCGCAACATAGGATTAGCCTTTTTATTGCTACTTATAACCGCGATTGTAAAGCCCGTTATTGGTAAGGATACGGAAATTGCCGCCGGTACCCCCTTTTGGGTGTGGTCTTTCCTGGGAAGATTGCATCCTTTAATTGTGCATTTTCCAATCGCACTGCTTGTTGTGGCCTGGTTAATGGAGCTATTGGTTTGGAAAAGAAAATCGAATGATTTTGGCCCCGCCCTCAGGGTATTAATGGTTATCGGAACCATTTCATCGGTTATCGCTGTTGTGTTCGGATTGTTGTTAATCAATACGGAAGAATATGGCGGAGACATATTGCCTGTTCACCAATGGACAGGTATCGCCACAATGGTACTGGCAGCTATTACTACTTATGCTTATTACCGGAAGTCGCGGCGGATGCAAAAGCTATTGCTTACACTAACCGTGGCAGGTATAAACGTTGCCGGTCACTATGGTGCATCGTTAACCCATGGTGAAGATTATCTTACAAGCGTGTTGCCCTATGCTCAGGAACAGGATGTTGCCATCAATATGCCCACGTTTGTGTTGGCCAATCAAACCGGTCCCCTGAATGAAACACAGGTGCAGGAACTGAACCTTCAGATTCGTACCATTTTTGCACATAGCTGTACCAATTGTCATGGAGAAGCCAAACAAAAAGGAGATTTAAGGCTCGATTCAAAAGAAGCTATTTTAAAGGGTGGGGAGGATGGTCCTGCACTGGTAGCCGGCAGCCCTGAAACCAGCGAACTGGTAAGGAGAATTAAATTACCCCGCAATCATAAGGAGGCCATGCCTTCCAAAGGAAAGGGATTAACCCCGCAGGAAATAGCCACGATTGAATACTGGGTTAAGCAAGGCGCCCCATGGCCCACCGGCGAACTGAAAAGCATTTTCCGTGTGGCGGCATTAGAGCCCCGCATGCCTGAGATTCCGGCCGCCACCGGCGACATAGTAAGCCCTGTTGATCTTTTTGTGAACGACTATTTTAAAAAACATAAGGTTGAATGGGATAAAAAGGTAGATGACCGCACTTACATACGCAGGGTATATTTGGATGTAATTGGTTTGGTACCTGCCGCAGATACCATAGATGCTTTTATAAACGACACCCGTTCCGATAAACGTGAAATATTGGTGAGCAACCTGCTCAGCCGCAATAGCGATTATGCCCAGCATTGGCTCACCTTCTGGAATGATGCGTTACGCAATGACTACAGCGGAACGGGTTATATAACAGGCGGGCGTTACGACATTACAGAGTGGTTATACAGTTCACTGCGTGACAACAAGCCATATAACATTTTTGTAAAAGAATTGATCAGCCCTACCGAGGAATCAAAAGGTTTTATATCCGGTATTAAATGGCGCGGCGCCATTAATTCCAGCCAGCGAACAGAAATGCAGGCGGCCCAGAATGTATCCCAGGTTTTTTTGGGACTCAATTTAAAATGCGCTTCCTGCCATGATAGTTTTGTGAGCGACTGGAAATTAGAAGATGCATATGCCTTTGCCAACGTGTTTGCCGATAGCGCACTGGAGATTAACCGCTGCGATAAACCCACCGGCAAAATGGCGCCCACCCGCATGTTGTATAAACAGTTGGGAGAAATAGATTCCAATGCTATTCCGCAGGAGAAATTGAAGCAATTGGCCGAATACTTAGTGCAGCCTAAAGACGGCAGATTGTACCGCACCCTGGTTAACCGTGTGTGGGCCCAACTGATGGGACGTGGTATTGTAGAGCCTGTAGATGTTATGGACAATGAACCCTGGAGCCAGGATCTGCTGGACTGGCTGGCATCCGACTTTGTGGCAACAGGTTACGATGTGAAAAAGCTCATCTATAAAATACTCACTTCAAAAACCTATCAACTGCCATCAGTAGGCATAAAAGAAGCTGAATTAATTGTTGCCCCCGATTATGTATTTACAGGCATGCTGCGCCGGCGGCTAACCGCGGAACAATTTACCGATGCGGTAAGTAAAGCTATTCAGCCGGTTTATGGCGATAGTGCTATAGTATATAAATTATTTCCTGAAGATATTAAAACGGACATACGGTTCCCGCGGGCGTCGCTTGTTAAAAACGATGCTTACCTTACAGCACTTGGGCGACCCAACCGCGAAACCGTTTCTACCAGCCGCCTCTCGCAGGCCAATTTGCTGCAGGCGCTTGAACTTACCAATGGCGACCGCTTCAACAATGCGGTAACGCGGGCCGCGGTAAAATGGAAACAGGAATACCCCGATCCGCAAAAAATGGTAACTGAAATATACAGGAGTACATTGGGAAGACCGCCAGCTTCCGGTGAACAGTCCGTTGCGCTGAAAGCGCTGGGCAAAGCGCCCACCGAAGCTGCTGTGCAGGATTTTTTATGGGCTATGACCTTACACCCCGAATTTCAGTTGATCTATTAGGAGAAATTATTTTTTGAGAACGCAAACCGCGATTTATTTAACAATATTAGTAGTTCATTTCAAATACGCAGATCATGAAAGCCAATTGGAACAGAAGAGATTTTATTAAAAAATCCAGTGCAGCCACACTCGCGGCTTTGGCAGCGGGCGCACCTGTGGCGGGTTTACTGAGTGGATGTGGTAAAGGCAAAAAGATTGCTGCTGATACTTCTGCCGATACCGTAATATTGTTATGGTTAGCCGGTGGAATGGCGCATACAGAAACTTTTGATCCCAAACGGTATACGCCCTATGAAAACGGGCTCGAAGGAAACCGGGTGTTAAGTACATTCAAATCTTTACCAACTGTTTTAGATGGCATTCAGTTTTCCGATGGGCTGCAATCCATAGGCAGTGTAATGGATAAGGGCACCCTGATCAGGTCGTACGTTGCCGCCGATATGGGGCATATTCTTCATTCCAGGCATCAGTACCACTGGCATACCTGCTATGAGCCGCCACAAACGGTTGCTGCGCCGCATATTGGTGCATGGATCGCCAAAGAACTGGGCCCCAAAAACCAGGTGATCCCGGCCTTTATTGATATTGGACAACGGATGACTGTTGGCGAATCAGAAGAGTTGAAAGCTTTTCATACTGCCGGATTTTTAGGCAATGAATTTGGTCCGTTTTTAATCCCCGACCCCAGCCAGGGCCTTGAAAGCGTTCGTCCGCCTGTAGGCATGGACGCCAAACGTTTCGAAAGGCGCAACCAGTTGTATAACGATCTCATAAGCAAAAGCGCAATCGGCGACCTTGGAAGCGACTACCAGAAAGAATCGCTTAAAAGATCCATGGAGCAGGCCTATATGCTGCTCAATTCGCCGGAAGCAAAGGCTTTCGATCTGAGCCTGGAACCCAAAGAAGTGTACGATGTGTACAATACCGGCCGTTTCGGATTGGGCTGTTTGCTGGCAAAACGGCTTACCGAACAGGGAGCAAGGTTCATAAGTGTTACCACCGAATATGAGCCGTTTATGGGATTTGATACGCACGAGAATGGTCATACGCGTATGGTGGGCATGAAAAAAATGGTAGACGGACCGATAGCGCAACTGGTAAAAGATTTAGATAAGAGCGGCCACCTGGATCGCACTATGATTATCGTAGCCAGCGAGTTCAGCAGGGATATGATGGTGGAAGGACGGCCGGATGCAAAAGTGAAGGAACAGGTGAACCAACCTGATATTTTGAACGATATGAAATTTTACGGCATGCACCGCCATTTTACAGATGGTTGTTCCATCCTGATGTTTGGCGGCGGTATTAAAAAAGGATTCGTATACGGCAAAACCGCTGATGAACGCCCCTGCAAAACAATTGAGAATCCCGTAAAAATAGACCAGATCCATCAAACCATTTACCACGCCCTGGGCATTCCGCCCGATACCAATTACGAGGTGGAAAAAAGACCTTTTTATACCACTCCGGATGGAGAAGGGAAAATAGTAGAAGATTTGCTGATAAAAGTGTAGCGGTTGCAGGTTGCAGGTTGCAGGTTACAGGGTGCAGGGTGCAGGGTGTGCAGCTTATTATAATTGGTCGTTGTGTCATTGCATGCTGCTGTAAGTGTTTCCGTAGTGCCGGCGGCAACAGTGGTAACATTGCGAGGCGCCTGCAACCAGGGCTGGTCAAACAACTTGCAGCCAACTTGCAGCCTGTCACACTGACGAAGGAAGTGTCTGAATTCATGTACAGAATGGAATGCTTTTTTCCCCTACTGGTGGGTGTCTCACCCACCTGCAAAAAAGCACAAAGCAACAACAGTTGTTGCGCTGCCGTTGCTTTGATCAATGTCTTTGTTGGTTTTTAGGACATTGCATTGGATTTCCCTGGGTTAAGGGTGTAGTTCAGGGGTTTCAGGGTACGGTTTGGGTTAAGGCTTCGGTGTTTTCAGGGTTTTGGGATTAACCAGGATTTATTGGATTTGTTACACAAAGTAACGGCCATCCGGGCGTTCATACAATAGAACCTTATACTATTGTTTTGTCATGACAGCAGTTGCCACGCTGTAATAATCGTTACTACGCATGCGGAAAATTACTTAGACTATGTTATTTTACCTGGTCTTTATTTTCTTTGACAGCGGTTTGGTATCCATATATGCTTTGGCTTCGGCTTCGCTTACACTATCCATTAACTTACCAAAGCCGGAATAATTGACCCCGAGAGACTGAAGTATTAAACTGACGGTAGAAAATTTTGGATCTACTTTCCCGTTGAAAATTTCGGAAATGGTGGCTATTCTCAATCCTGTTCTCGAAGCTATCCGGTCGAAGCTGTGATCCAAAAGCATATCTTCAATTCCCAGTTTCCTGTTACGCTCATACGTCCTCTTATTTTTTTGCAGCAGTTTATTCAGCGCGTAGGCCACCTTAAATCTGGTAAAATCATTTCCGTCATTTTTTCCCATGCTGTAATCAACAGGAAAAAAATATTTTTTTCCTTACGGTATACCGTAATATAAAATGTTTTTATTATCTTGCTTACCGGTAATTATTTTTGCGAAGACTTCATAAAAATATATTGAAGCATTCGCTTTGAGTCTCGCTTTGAAACCTCGGAAATTTCAAACAACCACGGGATGATAAGTGTAATGCCCACGTCCTAGGCGTGGGTACCTGCTTATTTGTGGTTGGGTTCTCCGAGGGCCTCAAAGCGATAAGTTGAGTCCCGCGCTTTTTATTTGCCGGAATCTCATATACCAGCAGATTAAGAAGCCAGGGCGATCAGCCGGGCTCATCCAACATTTACACGGATGGAGAACTGCGTTACCAAAGCTGCATGTATTTTTAATGCTTCCCAGGGCATTAAAACCCTCGTGCGCCGCATAGCTGCTATAGCATTTTTATTTCCTGCGCCATATACAAATAATGGTGCAGTCTGCCCGCCTGTACGTTTGCCCGCTTTTTATCATTCCTATATCCTGCTATTTGCCTGTAAGCCCAAGAACCCGGTGTAACAAGCCTGTTGCCCATTAACCGGCGGCGGGGCTGTTTTCTCATGGCAGCCTTTTGCCGGCCGGTATTTTACTGTTCAACCAATTTCTTCATTAACCCAACTACTGCAATGAAAATACTCAACTATTGCTTGTGGATACCCCTTTTGTGCACATTCAGCACTTTTGCCCAACAAATTACCCCAACTGTAAAAACCGTATCGGGAACTGTCATAAACCACAGGGGTGAACCGCTCGCCAACGCTAATGTTTCAATTAAAAATGGCAGGGGAACCATTACCAATGCCCGGGGACAGTTCCTTCTGAAAAATGTAAGGCCTAACGACATTCTGCAGATCAGCTTTGTAGGCTACAGCAGCCAGGCTATAGCTGTAAAGGATCAATCTGTTTTTAACATTGTGCTAAAGCAGGCAGAAAACGAATTAGACAAGGTGGTTGTGCAGGGATATGGAACAACAAGCAAGAGACTATCAACAGGAAATATTGGAAAAATTACAAGTGAAGATATAGGCAGGCAGCCAGTTATGAATCCAATCGAAGCGCTGAAAGGCCAAGTGGCCGGTGTAATAGTAACAAATGTAAGTGGATTTGCAAGTGGCACACTAAAAGTTGAAGTTAGGGGAAGAAACACAATTAATCCCAATGTGCCGTCTGATCCTTTATATATTGTAGACGGTGTACCTGTTACTATCCTAGATTTGCAAGGTAATGACAACTATTTATACGGTTCACAAGGAGTGATTCAAACAGGAATTTTAAGTCCGGCTAAAGGTCAAAGCCCCTTCTTTAGTATTAATCCATCCGATATCGAAAGCATTGAAGTCCTCAAAGATGCCGACGCCACTGCCATATATGGATCTCGCGCAAGTAATGGTGTTGTATTAATTACAACAAAAAAAGGACGATCAGGAAAAACAAAATTTGAGATAAATATTAACACAGGTATCAGTGAGACGCCTAGATATTATAATATGCTTAATACACAACAGTACATTTTAATGCGCAAAGAAGCTCTGTTTAACGACGGGTTAGATGCTGATGTAAACAATGCTCCGGATTTGACAATATGGGATACGACACGCTATACTAATTGGCAAAAATACTTATGGGGTGGTATCGGAAAAGTAACAGATGCTCAAATAGGATTAGCTGGTGGAGATTCCCGTACAACATTCAGAATAACTTCTGGGTATAAAATCCAAAAAGAAATTTTAACTGCAAGCGGAGCAAATAAGAGATTTTCAACTGCAGTTAACTTAAATCATAAAACACTCAATCAAAAGTTCGATATTGGCTTTTCTGGAAGTTACTCAGTGGTTTCAAGTAACATGATATTTATTCCCGGAGCCATAAACCTGCCTCCTAATGCTCCAAGTGTCTTCGACAATAACGGGAACCTGAATTTCTCCGGATGGGCTCCTTTAGATTATTCTTACCCATTTAGCAACCTTAAACAGCCTTATAGCTTCTCCACCAAATTTCTCAATAGCAGTTTAACAGCAGGGCTTGAAATTGTAAAAGGATTAAAACTTAAAACAAATATTGGCTATAATAATATTCAAACAGAGCAATCTTATATAATTCCAATTTCTTCTCAAAATCCTACCTACAATCCCAAGGGAAGTTCTTCAATTGGATATTCATTTGTAACTAATCTAATAATTGAGCCACAGGTTGAATATGAAACATTTGTAGGAAAGGGAAAATTATCTTCAATGATTGGAGGATCTTTTCAAGTGAATAAAACAAGTTCAGCCAGTTTGTATGGAGAAGGGTTTACAAATGATGCGCTACTCACATCAGTTACTAATGCTCCCGTTCGATCTGCGAGCAATAGCGAAGGAGAATATAAATATGGTGCAGTATTCGCAAGACTTAACTATACCTTAAAAAATGAGTACATTCTTAATGCAAACTTCCGGAGAGATGGATCATCAAAATTCGGCCCAGGTCGTCAATTCGGAAATTTTGGATCAATAGGGGCCGCCTGGTTATTCAGTGAAGAGAATTGGTTGAAACAAAACCTGAGGTTTCTAAGCATAGGAAAACTGAAAGTCAGTTATGGAAGCACCGGTGGCGATCAAATTGCAGATTATCAATATCTGAGCCGTTGGGCGTATCAGCGTTATACTTATAATAATATACTGCCTTTAAATCCTATTGGTCATAACGATTCACTTTTACATTGGGAAGTCAACAGAAAGTTGGAGATCAGTTTGCTCTTAGGATTTCTAAACGACAAAATTACATTTGATGTCTCCTGGTACAGGAATAGATGTAACAACCAATTAGTCCCTTTCCCTACCCCAATTTTGACAGGGTTTCCAATAGTAGTCTCAAATAGCCCGGCAAATGTTCAAAATACAGGATTAGAATTTGTATTAAATGGAAAAGTAATTGAAAATAAGACCTTCACATGGTCAACAAATTTTAACATCGGCATCAACCGGAATAAGCTTCTTTCTTATCCCAATTTCGATCAATCCCCCTATATGAGTATGTACGTAATAGGCAAATCATTAAACATTCGAAAGTCACTACATTACTTAGGGGTTGACTCACAAACTGGGCTATATATGTTTGAAGACAAGAATAAAGATGGTCAAATAACTATTGATAACAGCGGTAGAATGTCAGACGATCAGTATCCATATGATTTAAGTCCAAAGTATCAAGGGGGATTCACCAATACAATTAAATTTAAGAATTGGGAGCTTTCAGTATTTTTTTATTTTAAAAAACAGATAGGCTTAAATGCTATAAGCGCACTAAACGCACCAGGCGATAATTCAAACCAACCTATTTCAGTTCTAAAAAGATGGCAAAAGCCAAATGATATAACTGGTATTTCGTTTTTTACCACAAATCCATATGCAAATAACTCTTTCATAAATTATCAACTATTCTCAGACGCTGCTTATACAAATGCTTCGTTCACACGTCTTCAAAACCTCTCCCTTGCATATTATTTTCCAAAAAAAATTCTGAAAAAAGCAAGACTGTCAAATTTGAAGATATTCCTGCAGGGCAATAATCTTTTTATAATAAGCAATTACAATGGCTTAGACCCCGAAATCCAGAATTTTACGGTAATTCCTTTACCAAGAATTATTACAGCAGGAGTTTCCTGTAACCTTTAAAATATTTACCTGTATGCAGCACTTCAATAAATACAACTTCCATATCATGCCATCTGATTCGAAAATTAGCACAACAAGGACGTCTTTTGATATCTATAAGGCTATAATATTTAGCCTGTCTTTTTTAGTATTCTTATCTGTTTTTTCTTGCAAAAAAATAGTTGAAATAAAACCGCCAGTCGGATCGATTACTACAGCACAAGTCTTTAGCACAAATGATCAGGCTACTGCAGCTACTGCAAACTTATACTACAACCTAATAAACACAGGTGCAATAAACTCAAGCTCAGGTTTTGCAAGTTCTTCTATGACCGTTTTGTGCGGCATGAGTTCTGATGAACTACTCCCTTTTGACCAAACTGCCACTTCATTATATGCCCAGTTTATGAGCAACAAATTGCTTTCCACAAATAATATGGTGTATAATAACTTCTGGAAAAATGCCTATTCAGCAATCTATAATGCTAATGCAATAATTGATCAGATAAATAACTCAACCTTAGTTAATGATTCTTTAAAAAAAGAATTACTTGGTGAAGCAAAATTTATAAGAGCTTTTTGCAATTTTTATCTGACTAATTTGTTCGGAGATATACCATTAGTCACTTCTTTAAATTGGCACAGCACAAGCCTGTTGTCGCGATCATCAACTTCAGAAGTATATAAATCAATCATCTCAGATTTAAAAGATGCAAGCAATTTATTATCGTCAGATTTTTTAGTGGGAAGCAATGAAAGAATAATTCCTACAAAATGGGCGGCAGATGCTTTATTAGCAAGAACATATCTCTATTTAAAAAATTGGAGCAGCGCAGATGAAAATGCTTCAAAAATAATAAATGAAACAAATAGATTTAACTTAGAAACCAACATAGGTAATACGTTCTTATATAACAGTAAAGAAGCTATCTGGCAATTAAAGCAGAGCAATTCAACCAATACATATAATGCCACTCCGGAAGGATATTTACTAATACCGAGATCAATAACCGCAAACCCTTTTTGCTATTTGAATAGTGCGTTATTAAATTCTTTTGAACCTGACGACTTAAGAAAATATTTTTGGATAGATAGTGTAGTTTATAACGGAATGAAATATTTCTACCCCAAAAAGTATAAGGAGGGCTCGTCGCAAGCAGCGCCTAACAACCCGTACAAAGAGTATTATATCGTACTTCGCTTAGCCGAAGTTTATTTAATTAGGGCAGAAGCAAAAGCCAATCAAAATCTCTTAAATGAGGCAATTGCAGACTTAAATGAAATACGGAATAGAGCAGGCTTACCCGATTTGCCGTTTACTCTCACCAAAGAACAAGTACTTTCTGCTGTTGAACAAGAAAGAAAAATTGAGCTTTTCGCTGAGTGGGGACATCGTTGGTTGGATTTAAAACGAATGGAGAAAGCTAATGCCGTATTGTCCCCGATCAAATCAAACTGGAATAGTTATGCAGTATTGTATCCCATTCCATTAAATGATATAAAAACAGACCCGAATCTTTCTCAAAATCCAGGGTATTGAATAATTTCTATAAAGATAGAAAAGGCCGACAACATAAATTGAATCTTCAAATGCTAAAACCATAATTCACAAATTATGCTGCCGGCTTCATAAATTTAGAACCCATTCGCTGACCGGATCGGTGTCGTATGGGATGCGTCGGAATAGAGCGTGTAAGTACCGCTTGCTCCTGTGGCTGTAATAATCTGGTTTGTACCTCCTGTCATAAGATCAACAAGTGGTGCACTACCAGTTAATTGATGCAAATTTGTGCCATCCCAGGCATAGATCGTTGAATTTACAAATTTGGCTCTTCCTGCGAACACCCCAATAGTGATCAGCGATAAGGCTGATGACAGAACGATCAGTTTTAATCTGTTCATAAAATAAAATTTAAATGGTTTAAAAAATCCCTACTCTGTTAAAGGTTTTCGGTTCCCCTTTCCGCCTTAGTTAACATTCGCGGATGTATTGCGCAATAGTTTTTTATGTTCAGTTTCTTTTTTTCCAGTATAGAATATTGCGGCAAAGGCCAGCCATGCCAGCATCAAACTAAAGACCATTTTTTGCATCCAGGTCGGATTATCCCATAAAGCATGATAGGGCCAGAACAGGTAGCCGGTAAATAAATAAACACCCATCACCCAAAAAATGAACCCGGTTTCTGCGATTATCACCGCTATGAATGCGATGCTTCTGTAACGGGGTATTAACAGCAAAGCAGCTATAGCCATTTCAACGATAGGTACAGCATATTGAAGCGCTGCTCCGGATTTTTTTATTATAGGAGCATGGCTTATCCAAAAACTGTACACTTCTGAATACGCCAGCTTTTGAATGCCTTCATAAAAGAAATTCAGGAGCAAAACGAAACAAATACACTCATATAACCACTTTTTTACTGTCATAAACTTACTGTTAAGCGCAATAGGCGTTACTTAGCCAATACCTCCCCGTAACACCCCTTCTTATTTTTATTTGGGCATTTTCGAACAATTGCTTTTATTTTTGAAACATTCTTTCTACCTTGGCAGTACCTGCTACTGTTACTGCGTTTATATCATCCTCCTAATATATAGACTCGAAAAAAAACAGGTTTCGTACCATCTGAAAAACGACTTTTTTTGAACTTTTTTTGAGGCCTTCGTGGCGAAACTTACTTTTTAGACAACCCCTTTTCTCCCGGGCTATCATGGGCTAACAGCATGTTATGGAGGAAATACTAAAATATGAGGACTTCAATCTTTTCAGGCAGTTGGGAACACATTCCGGATCGGCTGAAGCGGCGCTGGCGGCTATTTATAAGGTTTTCAAAACCACGCTTGTCCTGTACATCAAAAACTACATCCGTAACAACGATGATCTTATTAAAGATGTTATTGCAGAAACCATGCTGGTATTGTGGACGCAACGGAAGGAAGCAGCCCAAAAAGAAAAACCTTTGTCCTGGTTGCTGACCATTGCCCACCATATAGCTATTGATAAAATAAGAGCGCAAAAGAAATATTATACGGAGCCGTTGGAAAACCATCTTTCCCTACCCGGGAACGACTATACAGCAAGAGAAACAGAGCGCAAAGAACTGGAGGCTTTTTTCAGGAAAGCTGTGGAAAAGCTGCCTCCACAGGAAAGAAACATACTGTTGCTGAGCAAAATAGAAGAACTGCCGCACAGGCAGATCGCTTTACAATTCGGGGTATCCGTACAAACAGTAAAAAACCAGTTGAACCGGTCTTTGAAAAAGATAAGACGCTATATGGAAGATGCCTTAAGCAGCTTTTTTATTTGAGGATGTTAAAAGCAATTACAATGATCCACCAAGCCGGTTACGTTAAACAACTTATCAAAAAATATATAGAGGGCTCTATAACGGGCGTTGAGCTTGAGCGGCTGAAAGCCTGCTGGAAAATATATGAAGAAGATGAACTGCTCGGCATGACCGCGGAAGTATTGTATGCCGCAGGGAAGCAGGCGCCGTACGATGCTTTGGAAGGCTGGGAACCTGATTTTGCAAGGATCATCAACAACGCGCAAAGCATGCAACACAAAAAAAAAATGTTGGTATACGGTAAGCTGGCCGGAGCCGCCTGCCTGTTGCTGCTGCTGGTGATGGCGGTCAATCATTTTATTACCGAAAAATGGCCGGGTCGCAATACAACAGGTGTCTGCGCGGAGATACCTTCCCGGAGTGAAATACCGAGATCGGAATTTGGCTGCGCTATCCGGTGGGGCAATACTTCTGTTATAACTGTTGACAGCGGTACCACGGGACTGGTTATGCGCACCGGCAATTTCGGGATCCGCCAGGAAGCCCCGGGCGTACTTGCATTGACCCGTTTGATGGCAATAATACCTGTGGATACGACGCGTGGTCAGTTTGTGGAAGTGCTTACAGCACCACGCCGGCAGTATATCGTTAAGCTGCAGGGCGGCATCGTCATCCATCTTGATGCAGGCTCTTCCATGAGACTCCCCTTTATCAGCACAGATCAGGATACCTGTTATGTGCAGATCAGCGGGGGCGCCTATATTGAAATGCACGATAAAGGAAAGCCTGGAAGACTGATAGTGGAAACTTCCAACAGCCAGTTGCAAACCGTAGGTGGTAATTTTGCCCTGTTCGCTCTTCCCGGTTATACCAAAGCCACGCTTATCAGTGGTAATCTTGTAACATTCACCAGGCAGGGCATTCACAAAAAAGATATGGACTGCACCGGCAACCAGGCTGTTGTTAAAAGCTATAATAAAGCCAATGATGCTATAGCTGATTCCATATTTTTTAAACGCAACAGCAATGTTGAAGAAGCGCTGGTCTGGACAAAAGCGACCCGTAACTACCGGAACGTTTCACTGCGGCAGTTTGTAGCGGATATGAGCCGTTGGTGCGGATTTACGGTGGAGAACCTTAACTGCATCCCCGGGCACTTGCGCATCAATACTTCTATATGCTACCAGGCTTCCCGGCAACAGGTATATTCGGAGATCCGCAAAGCGGGCATTACGGTACATGAAAAGGGAAATATGATCAGCTTTTGCAGCCCGGCAAAGAAAAACAGATCCCCGTCATCACAAACAGCTTTCAGGAAAAGAGGGAAACAGTCATCCGGTTTTCTCCGTACCAACGAGCATCTTTGCCCACCAGCTAAAGCGATCATTCATTCCTCTACTGGTGGGTGTTTCACCCACCAGCAAAAAAATTGATTTGCAGCATAGTGTTTAACGAACAAATATTTATCTGGGAGTATTCAGGGAGGTTGAAAGTGAGAAACTTTTTTTTACATGTTGGTGTTCCTGCACCGCCGTTGTCATGCCTGCGGCAGATAAATTGTGTATGTGGGGTAGGTGTTGTGCATGGCACGGCAACGGCGCTCATCAGCAGCGGTGTGCTGGATCCCTCAGCAGCGGATTTTTTACCGCCGTTACCGCCGTTGTTGGTGTTCGTGGATGGGCAATGTGTGTGGGCGTCACCAACAACAAGAGGTGATATTTGGTTAAATAGGGATATGAAAGAAGCGGGGATTTCCTTAAAGCAGAATTTTATCCCGCTGGTGACAACACCAGGCGGGGGCGATAGTAGAAGAACCAAATCACCAAAAACAAAAACCAAGCCTGTCACGCCGGGGCGGAACAATACAAATGCTCCTAATGCTAAGCTGGTAGAATTAATAAATCTTAATAAAAGTATGTTTCCTAATTCATTTATAAAACCACCACGTTAAATATGAATCAAGAAGAGTTTGTTGATATTATTAAAGATGTTGTTATTGATGAATCAATAAAATCTATACAATCAAATCTTATTAATCCTCCAGGAAGAAAACCGATGGAGATGTTAATTCTTGCATCAAAATTCTATAATAGTTTAAATGACAGCGATAAGAGTTTAATTATTCAGATTGTAAAAGAATCTGTACGAACTGGAGTTTGGGGCTTTTTTTGTGTGTTAGATGGTGTTAGGGCGATTGAAAATGATGATAAGGGTGAACTAACTCTTATTTACGAAAAAGATGGAGTTAAAACTTTGTTGAATGATTCTCACAAAGAGTTCCTTCATGAATTACTTTAGCTCACGCTGACACACGTCTATATCGTTGATAACTGAAAAACATTTTTCCTACTGGTGGGTGTCTTCACCCACCAGCATAACTTGCAAGAATATTTCTCTAAACATTGCACCTATGAACATACGACACAAAAGACAAGGTCAAATGGAATTGCAGAATGTATATTTTTATACCGACACTGTCATTGACTTTAAGCATTTGTTAGAAGATGATAGCATAAAGCTTATTATCATCCTGCACATCAAATAAAAAGATATCTGCAAACAAATAATCCACCGCAATTATTAAATTATTTATCAGGCAAAAACGATCGCCAGTATCAGTTCTGGAAACGTGACCCTCTGGCTATTCCGTTAAGTACGATAAAAATATTAGAACAAAATTTGGTTTCCTGACACATTATAAGGAGTGCGTGTTTCGGTGTGTGAAGACACACACCGATAGGGGAAAAGTGTTCAAATTATTTCTCAGCCCAAAGATTACCTTGAGTCTGATTTTGATGTCATGATCAAATAAGATTCTTCGTCGCCACAACGTCTCCCTCACAGCCCCGCCCAGCTATTCTTAGTATGTTCAAATAAAAAAGTACTGCTGTCTGTATGTCTGTGACTACGGACAAATAAAAATCCTGGTTATTTGTCCGTTTACCGTAAAAAATCATTTAAAACCATTATTGTCCGGATAAAATTTTTGAAAGTTAAATGAAAGCCAATACAGGAGAGTATTTTAGCCCCTCTCCGGACGGAGAGGGATTGGGGTGAGGCAAAATAGGCTGCTAAAGGATTTTACTACTTTTACCGGACAACAATCATTTAAAACTATATGCGTTTAACCCTACCAGTTATAACCATTTCACAAAAAAAGATTTTTTACATGTTGGTGTTCCCGCATCGCCGTTGTTGTGTATGTAGGGGTGGGATGTGCGGAGCATACCAACCCGTCCGACTGGGTCATCCCCACCTGAATGGCTCAGGTCGGGCAGGCGGGCGGGCAACAAGAGGTGATATTTTATCCGGCGGAGATATGGAAGAAGCGGGGATTTCCTTAAAGCAGAATTTTATCCCGCTGGTGACAACACCAGGCAGGGACGATAGCAGAAGAACCAAATCACAAAAAACAAAAACCAAGCCTGTCACGCCGGGGCGGAGAAATTCACCAGAGCGGTTGCTGACTGGTATGGAATGGGGTAATGTAAATGGTATAGTGAGGTATTAAGGTTTTGTGAGACCGGTAGGTACCAGGGCGATTGTCAGAAAAGAGAAAGCAGCAGCGAAATGAAGTTGAGGTTACAGTAGTGCAAAAGCTATATCAGGGCTCCCATCCGAAAACGGGCCGTATTCCCTGCCCGTCCGTTCAGGCGGGGTTTTCGGACGCCTGCCCGACTGAACGTTGTTCGGGCGGGGCTTTTGGTTACTTTTTCCGTAAAAAGTAACAAAGAAATACGGTTGCCCCGGCATGTGTCTACACGTGGCGGAAAGTGTAAGGTTGCAGTTCCATTCTCTAAAACACCTTAAGTTAACGGACATTATGACAACACCAGGCAGGGGCGATAGCAGAAATCTAAAAAATCAGAAATCAACAAATCAAAAATCAGAAATACTCAACCAATAATTATCCCGCTGGTGACAACACCAGGCAGGGGCGGAGATATATTGATTTTACAAAGCTTTTTGATCCTTCAGAAAATGTAGTGGCCTAATAAAAATAGAGCGGCCGGATAAGCGGCGGAATGCTTAATTTCATTACTCAGTCAGGACTATGCAAAACAAACGCAGGAAATTTTTAAAATTAACCGGGCTTACGGGCCTGGGCATTGCAGGAAGTGGCCTGTTAAAAGGATTTGCCGGCCCTGGGCGACTTTCTGACCAGCTTACCCCGTCTTTTTTAAATACCAATACAATGTCTGCTGAAAAAAATAACGCGTTCAATGAAACGCAACTGAGTATGATCGGCATCTATGGCTCCTGGGCTGCCGGTTTAACACAAAACAAGCTGCCTGCTTTTTCATTCCGCAAAAAGCAATGGAAGAATATGGATGAATGGAGAATGGCTGCACGTACGCGGTTGCGGGAGCGGTTAGCCATCCCTGTTATTGAAGGGGCGCCTGCAGTGCATGTAAAAAAGCAATATGCGTATGATGGTTTGCATATTGAGGAAATAAGCTGGCAATTGCCTTATGGCAGGCCAACAGACGCCATCGTGTTAAAGCCCCTGAACCAAAAAGGGCGCCTGCCCGGTATCCTGGCGTTTCACGACCACGGGGGCAATAAATATTTCGGCGCCCGCAAAATAACCCGAACTTCTGATAAGCGCCATCCCTTAGACGTTGCGCATCAGCAGGAATCCTATGAAGGCCTGGCCTGGGCAAATGAAGTGGCTAAAAGAGGCTATGTGGTAATGGTACCGGATGCCTTTCCTTTTGCGAGCCGAAGGGTAATGCTGCAGGATGTTCCTGAGCGGTTGCGCAATGGTTTAAATGACAATGACCCGGAAAAACCCGAAAACATCGAAGCGTATAACCAATGGGCCGGGGAGCACGAGCATATCATGGCCAAATCATTATTCAGCGCCGGTACTACCTGGCCGGGCGTGTTCTTTGCAGAGGATCAGAAAGCATTGGATGTATTGTGTGCACGAAAAGATGTGGATGCCAGCCGCATCGGCTGCGGCGGATTATCGGGTGGCGGCATGCGTACCGTATTCATGGGCGGGTTAGATGAAAGGATCAAATGCGCGGTTTGTGTTGGTTTTATGACTACCTGGAAAGATTTTCTTTTGCATAAATCATTTACCCATACCTGGATGACCTATGTGCCCCTGCTGCCCAATGAACTGGATTTCCCTGAAATTCTGGGGCTGAGGGCGCCGCTTCCCACCATGGTTTTAAACGACAATGAAGACGAGCTCTATACCCTGCCCGGGATGAAAAGAGCGGATGAGATATTGCAGGAAGTATACTCAAAAGCAGGTGCACAAGACCGTTATAAATGTGCTTATTATCCCGGTCCGCATAAATTTGACAGGCAAATGCAGGGAGATGCTTTTGACTGGTTCGACCGGTGGTTGAAAGTATAACCTCTTTCATAGGATTAATTGTTATAACTTAACTTGCATAATGGAAATAAAAATATTCAACGACCCAAAACAATTAGGCGAAGCAGCCGGTAAAGATGCTGCAGCCCTTATTCGCGAAGCAATTGAAAAAAACGATGCCGCCAATATCATTCTTGCCACAGGCGCCAGCCAGTTTGAAACGCTTCATCAATTGATAGCAGAAAAAAGTATTGACTGGAGTAAAGTGGTTATGTTTCACCTTGATGAGTATATTGGGCTACCGGTAACGCACAACGCCAGTTTCAGAAAATATTTGCAGGAAAGATTTCTGGCTAAGGCGCCGCCACTTAAAGCTGCATATTTGGTAAATGGTGAAACAGATCCGGCAACTGAATGTGCACGCCTTGGTGAACTGATCAAAAAACATCCCATTGACGTGGCTCTCGCAGGAATTGGAGAAAACGGGCATCTTGCGTTCAACGATCCGCCTGCCGATTTTGAAACAGAGGAACCTTATATTATTGTTGAATTAGATGAATTGTGCCGCAAACAACAAATGGGAGAGGGGTGGTTTGCTTCTGTTGAAGACGTGCCAAAGCAGGCCATCAGCATGTCTGTGAAGCAGATATTAAAATCAAAACATATTATTTGTTCGGTGCCCGACAGCCGCAAAGCCGCCGCGGTAAGAAATACAGTAGAACAAAAGATAAGTAATATATACCCCGCAAGCATATTGCAAACGCATGCTGGCTGTACCTTGTATTTAGACAGGATGTCGGGAGCGCTTCTTTCCAACAGCAATTAACCCTTTTTAAAGAATTGTTACTATTTATTTCATGAGTACTGCTTTAACCAAAACCGTAGATGTTAGCCATTTAACCAAACGCGATACGGTTATTTCCATATTGATCATCGGGCTGCTGTTCTTTATTTTCGGATTCGTTTCGTGGGTCAACGCTATCCTTATTCCTTATTTTAAAATAGCCTGCGAGCTCACAAACTTTGAATCTTACCTTGTTGCATTTGCTTTTTATATTTCTTACCTGGTAATGTCGGTACCATCGTCTTTCCTGTTAAAAAGAATAGGATTCAAGAAAGGTATCATGGTGGGGTTTTGGGTAATGGCGGCAGGAGCGTTTATTTTTTTGCCGGCGGCAATGAGCAGAACCTATGAAATATTTCTTATAGGATTGTTTACCATTGGTACAGGACTTTCCATTCTGCAAACAGCAGCCAACCCGTATATCACGGTTTTAGGCCCTAAAGAAAGCGCGGCCCAACGCATCAGCATTATGGGTATTTGCAATAAGGGCGCCGGTATTTTGGCCCCGCTGCTTTTTGCCGCGGTAGTATTAAAAGCAACAGATACGGAATTGTTCAATGCCTTAGGCACGATGAGTGAAATAGAAAAAAATGCCGCGCTGGATGAGCTCATCAGGCGGGTAATTGTGCCTTATGCCGCTGTGGGTACGGTGTTACTGATCCTGGGACTGGTGGTACGGTATTCGCCATTACCGGAAATCAATACGGAACAGGAAAGTACCGCGGTGGCCGCGGCTAACGCTGGTAAGAAAAGCATATTTCAGTTTCCATATCTTATTCTTGGTGCAGTGGCCATTTTTTTGCATGTGGGCACACAGGTTATCGCTATTGATACCATCATCGGCTACGCCGGTTCCATGAACATTGATCTACTGGAAGCCAAAGTTTTTCCTTCCTACACTTTATTTGCTACCATTTGTGGCTATATACTGGGCATTATTTGCATTCCCAGATACATCAGCCAGGTAACGGTACTGAAATTGTGCACCCTGCTGGGACTGACATTGACTTTGCTTATCGTTTTTGTAAACGGTCAGGTTACAATGTTGGGGCATACTGCCGATGTTTCCATATGGTTTGTGGTGCTGCTTGGTTTGGCCAACTCCCTGGTATGGGCGGGCATATGGCCGCTGGCATTAGATGGACTGGGAAGGTTTACAAAACTGGGGGCTTCAGTGCTCATCATGGGCTTGTGCGGGAATGCTATTCTGCCGCTTTTTTATGGATGGATGGCCGACGTTTACGATGTACGTACAGCTTACTGGGTATTGTTTCCCTGCTATTTGTACCTTGTATTTTATGCTTTTTACGGGCACCGCATAAAAAAGTGGTCATTATAAAAAGATCTGCTATTTTTTAAATATTAAGAACAGGGTCATGCAAAGGTTCAAAATATACAACGGTAAAATAATAACACCCGCGGGAATTATTAATAACGGTTCGGTATTGATTACAGGAGACACGATCACTGCTGTTGGCGAAGGTAACGTTGAAGCGGATAACGTGACGCCAATAAATGCGGAGGGCTTGTATGTTTCACCGGGATTTATTGATATACATGTGCATGGCGGCGGTGGGTACGACTTCATGGATAACAGTGTGGAAGCCTTTTTGGCCATTGCCGAAACACATGCCCGCTATGGAACTACCGCCATGTGGCCAACCAGTCTTACCAGTAACAAAGAAGGTATTCTTCAAACGCTTGATACGTATGAAGCGGCAAAAGATAAAAATATCAATGGTGCGCAGTTTATGGGGATGCATCTTGAAGGCCCTTATTTTGCCATGAACCAGCGGGGCGCGCAGGACCCGCGCTATATACGCAATCCCGACCCGGAGGAATATAAAGAAATTCTTGCCCGTTCTTCTTCCGTCAAAAGATGGAGTGCGGCGCCGGAATTAAAAGGAGCCATTGAATTTGGGCGATTTATCCAAACCAAAGGTATACTGCCTGCCATGGCGCATACCGATGCCATATATGAGGAAGCATATGAAGCGTTTAAAGCGGGTTATTCACTGGCTACACACCTGTACTCTGCCATGTCGGGCGTTACCAGGCGTAATGCGTATCGTTATGCAGGCGTAATTGAAACTGCTTTTCTCACCGATGATATGGACGTGGAGATCATTGCCGATGGTGTTCACCTGCCTGCGCCCCTGCTGAAGCTGGTATATAAAATTAAAGGCGCCGGCCGAACGGCATTGATTACGGATGCCATGCGTGCTGCGGGTATGCCTGAAGGTGAGAGTGTGCTGGGCAATATTAACGATGGCCTAAAAGTAATTGTGGAAGATGGAGTAGCAAAACTGCCCGACCGCACTTCATTTGCAGGCAGTGTGGCAACAGCCGACCGCCTGGTAAGAACGATGATCAATATGGCGGAACTGCCCCTGGAAAAAGCCATACAAATGATTACTGCTACACCTGCGCGGATTATGGGACTGCAAAATAAGAAAGGCGCCCTGGAGGCTGGTAAAGATGCTGATATCGTTTTATTTGATAAGAATATATGCGTTGAAATGACAATGATCAAAGGAAGGGTAGTGTACCGGCGTAAATAAGAAAAATGACCAGTATAAAATTTACATGGAGGTGCAGGATGCAGGTTAAGCGGTTTTTATGTATTTTGTAGCATATATTATCTCCGGAGATAGTTCGTATAAATTTCACCCCTTCCCGAATGAATAAAATAAAATCTGTTTTTATTTTTTTATTGATAGGCACAGCTTTCAATTGTAAAAATATAAATAAGAATATTCCTGAAAAACCTGTACTGCAACCGCCCGTTATCCAAAATCCTTCACCGGTAGCACTTACCCCGGAAGAGAGCATGAAAACCATGCATCTTCCGGAGGGCTACCGCATGGAACTGGTAGCCGGCGAACCTATGGTTGAAGAACCGGTTGCTATTGTTTGGGATGCCAATGGACGAATGTATGTGGCCGAAATGCTTACCTACATGCAGGATATTGAGGCTACCAATGAAAATGAACCGCTGAGCCGGATTGTTCGCCTGGAGGATACAAACGGCGATGGCAAAATGGATAAAAGAACAGTATTCATTGACAGCCTGGTATTGCCGCGCATGATGCTTCCATTAGATGACCGGCTGATCGTACAGGAAACGTATTCAAACAATTTATACACTTACAGGGATACCAACAATGATGGTATAGCCGATGAAAAACTTCGGGTATACCACAACGATACTCCCGATACCCGTAACCTTGAACACCAGAAAAGCGGACTGGTATGGAACCTTGATAACTGGATCTATACCAGCCGGCAAATCAGGTATAAATGGATGGGTGACCAGTTAAAAATTGACAGTCTTACCGACGTACCCGGCGGGCAATGGGGATTGGGCAACGATGATTATGGCAGGTTATTCCTTTCTTCTGCCGGTGGTGAAGTGGCAGCATTGGGTTTTCAGCAAATGCCAGCTTATGGTGAGCTTGATTTTGAAAACGATCAGTATGAAGGCGATTTTCACTCTCCCTGGCCTATAATAGCTACCCCCGATGTGGAAGGGGGCGCAAAACGTTTGCGTGAGAACAATACACTGAATCATTTTACGGCTACTTGCGGACAAACCATTTTCCGGGGCGACAGGCTCCCGCAGGGCATGAATGGCGATCTCTTTATCTGCGAACCTGTGGGCAGGCTGATCCGTCGTGCGAAAGTGCTGAACAAAGATGGAATGCGGATAGTGAAAAATGCATACGATAAAGCTGAATTTATAGCCTCCTCCGACATGAATTTCCGGCCGGTAAACATGACAACCGGCCCCGATGGCTGCCTGTATATAGTTGACATGTACAGGGGCATTATACAGGAAGGGAACTGGACAGGCCCCAAATCATACCTTCGGCCGCAGATACAACGTTTGGGACTCGATAAGAATATTGGCAGGGGACGAATATACCGGGTTGTGCATGAAGCTATTCCGCCTGATACACGAAAACCAAACATGCTGAATGCAACGGCGGCGCAATTGGTAAAATACCTGTCACACCCCAATGGATGGTGGCGCGACAATGCACAGAAATTACTGATTGTGCGTAATGAACAATCTGTTGTTCCGGCATTAAAACAAATAGTGCTGGATGAACCTTCTTTTTGGGATGATCTTATGTTCTGGAAGGATAAGCCTTCGCTGCTGGGCCGTATACATGCTTTATGGACGCTGGAAGGATTGCAGGCTGTAGACAGAGCGCTTTTATGGCAGGTGATGAAGGATAAGTCGCCGGAACTGAGGCGCATGGCTGTATGGATCAGCGAGGCCTATATTAAAAACAAAGGGCAGGATGTGTATTTGCATTTAACCAGGCTGATCAACGATCCCGATACAGATGTTCGCACCCAACTGGCACAATCACTGCGCTACAGCACGCCCGAAAAAGCAAAGCCTATGCTTGAGGTAATGATCAAAACAGACAGCAACCGGAAAGGGATGGTTTACCAGGCCGCGCAAATGACCATTGGATATCTTACTACAAGCCTGCCGGTAGACGTACAAACCGATCATCTTAAGCAGGCCGACAGGGCTTTGGTGCTGAACGGTGCAGAAAATTATAAATCGCTTTGTTCTTCCTGTCATGGAGCCAATGGCAAAGGCCTCCAGTTCGGCGGATCTGCAATGATAGCGCCACCGTTAGCGGGGTCAAAACGGGTGAATGGTGATCCCGGAAAGCTGATCCGCATTGTTTTGAGTGGTTTAACCGGCCCCGTGGATGGAAAGGATTATCCCAGTATTATGCCACCCATGTTAAACAGCGATGATGAATGGCTGGCTGCCGTACTCAGTTATATTCGCACCAATCTTGGCAATTCAGCTTCAATCATACAGCCTGCAGAGATAAAAAAAGTGCGTGAGGTGGTTGGGAGAAGATGGGATCCCTGGACGCTGGAAGAATTGGAAAAACCAGAACAATCCAAAAAGTAGCACTATGCAGACTTTAATGCTTTTATACTGTTAACCCATATAACAGGCGCATACTTTATATTTGTGGAAACATAAAATATAGGATGAAATTCAGTCATTTTTTTGAACATGTGCACGTTGATGAATTTTCCGCTACGCCCAAGTACCTGCAGCTAACCCACTCTATATTGAATGCGATAGAAGCAGGAAAATTAAAAAAAGACGACCTGGTTCCGTCCATCAATGAACTCAGTTTTGAACTGGAGATATCGAGAGATACTGCCGAAAAAGGATATAAGCATCTTAAAAAAATGGGCGTGCTGGGATCCGTTCCTGGTAAAGGATATTATATTGTTAATGATGATATTAAACAAACCCAGCATGTAATGCTTTTGTTTAATAAACTGAGCGCCCATAAAAAGATCATATACGATGGCTTTGTGGAAACACTGGGTGAGCATGTGGCCATTGATTTTTATATTTATAACAATGATTTTGCCCTGTTTAAAAAATTATTAGGAAATGCCAGGGAAGACTATTCGCATTTTGTGATCATCCCGCATTTTATTGAAGGCGGCGAAAATGCGCACGAAATCATCAATACCATTCCCAGGCATAAACTGATACTTTTGGATAAAAAAATATCCGGCGTAAATGGCGAATATGGCGCCGTATATGAAAATTTTGAAAATGATATTTACAATGCACTGGAACAGGCATTGAAGCAGTTGGCCAAATACCATACCCTAAAGATTATTTTCCCTGAAAAAAGTTACTATCCCAAAGGGATATTAAAAGGCTTCAATCGTTTTTGCCAGGAATATGCCTTTACGCATAAAGTGGTACACGATATTGCAAAAGAACCCATCAATAGCGGCGAGGTATACATCAATGTTATGGAGGCCGATCTTGTAATACTCATTGAAAGGCTTATTACCATGAAATATAAAATAGGCAAGCATATTGGTGTTATTTCCTATAACGAAACACCACTTAAAAAAATAATACTGAATGGTATAACTACCATTTCAACCGACTTTCACCAAATGGGTGTAAAAGCCGCTGAACTGATCCTGTCTTCTTCCAAAGAACATGTGGAAATACCTTTTAAACTTACGCTAAGGGCGTCGTTGTAATATCCAAACATTGGATAATCTTTAAAATGATATCATTGCAGAGATTTATTTACAAAAGCACTGCTTAATCTTTTTACCAGGTTTTTGAATTTGAGTATTACGGGTAATTGTACTTCCCCGCATGCACCATCAAAAACTTCTCCCCTGCGAATAAATTTTTTTGAAAAGGTGCTGGATGTCATTCCCCATTTACCTATAAATTGGTAATAACCTTTATTTTTTTTAATTTTTTTTACAGAAACAGAACCAAAATGATAAACCCTGCTTACTGCAAGCCCTTTAAAAAGACGTATACCCATTTGCCATAGCTTCATAGAAAAATCCGGATCGGAATACATGCCCGGCGAAAACTCAATACTATAGCCCCCCACCTGGTTCCAAATGCTTCTATGTACAATGTTGGGTGACCATGTAGCGCCCATCCAATTCGACATCGGCAGTTCAGCGTACTCCCGGAGCAGTTGCTGCTCATCAAAATTGCTTATTGCTGTTCCATAGTTTTTAGATATTGAACAATTGCTTTGCGCTACGGGTTCGATTGCCGTAGCAGATAAAAAGAAGTAAGGATTGCCGATGATTTTGATATCTTCCCAGAGCGCAGCGTCCCAGCCGGGACATGCATACATATCATCATTCATGTATAATATGTAATCGGTGTTTGCCAGTTGACTGCAGGCATTTAAAGCATAACAAACGCCAACATTTTCTTTACTATATGTATAATCCAATTGGGTTTGTTGTTCAATCCATTCTAAAGAGCCGTCATTCCCTTCATTAATATGCACAATGATCTGGTGGGGGTAGGTTGAGTTTTTTTGAATGCTGCTGACGCATAATTTTAGATAGCTAAGATTATTCCACGATGGAATGAGAATAGAAAATAAGCTGTCATTTTTTTCTGTTCTCTTAAAAGACCGGATGGAAACACTGCTCATCATATAAATAAAGATAGTGGATTCTGTTTTTTGTAAAATATTAACCTTTCATAAGCTCATTACAAGACCCCGATGCCCTGGTTCGTGTTCGCGCGAAACATTTTTCCATAGCAGCGCCGCAGCCTGTCATTCCTACTTTGGGGGAATCTATCTTCGCTTTGCTTATAGGCTCTATTTTAGCAAAAAAAGCCGCTGTATAAGCGGCCTTTATTTCATTGGTGATGCTGATAGTAGACCAACTTTCGAATATTGACCAGGTACCGGTTTTACCGGCATGGATATTACCCGGTATAAAATCTCCCGGAAAAATGATAAATTCGTGTAAAATGACAGGTTATGAATGTGCTTACGATTGATAAGAAAGATTATATTATTGTTCCCAAAAAGGAATATGAACATTTGGTGGTAAAGGCTGCCAGTAAAACCCCTCCTGCAAAAAAACTCTCTTTGGCACAAGGGAAAAAACTTGCCTATAAACTCATTGATGAATGGGCAAAAGAAAAGTAACCATTTGGGATACTGCTGTAAATGAAGTAGCAAAAGTTTCATTCTTTGTAGAAGGGAAAGGCTTACCTGAAACAGCTAAAAGGTTTGTGAATGATGCATTTTCCTTTTTTGATAAGCTTGCCGATGAAAGGATCGTACACCGCCCCTGTACATACCCTGCCTGGAGAAAATTAACGTACAGGTGTGCAACGTTTCGTAAAAAATATACTGTAGCCTACCTTGAACATAGTACGGAAATAATTATCTGCGAATTTACTTTAACTAAGTTACTGGTATAGTGCATAAGGGGCTTTCAAACCTCATCAATTGAATACTGCGGGTATTTTTCTTGCAGACCCATAGTAAACTCGCAGCCTGTCATTCCGACTTTGAAGGAATCTATCTTCGCTTAGCTCATGGGATCTACTTTAGCAAAAAAGCCGCTGTATAAGCGGCCTTTGCTTCATTGGTGATGCTGATAGTAGATCCGCTTTCCGGCATGTGTCTCCACCATTGCCGTTGGTTACTTTTTCCGTAAAAAGTAACAAAGAAATACCTGGCAGCGTGCTGTATTTAGCACTTCGCTCTTCAAGAAAGGGCGAGATCGCAGTTCCATCCTCTAAAACACCTTAAGTTGACGGCATTGGTGTCTCCACGTACCATCACCAGGAATGCTTTGAAATACTGCAGTGGGTAATCAGAAATTTAGCACATGCGCTAAAACGACAACGGTACATTGAGCTTCACACTAAAATTCCTTCCCATATTGTATACGCCCTGCCGGCCGGTAACATTGTTTACAGCCGTATACTTTAACCTGCTTAAATGACTTTGATAAGCAGTGTTGGCGAGATTATTGCCCGAAAGGTAAAGGGAAAACAGCGTTCTTTTATGATGCATGATATCTGCCCCAATAAAGGCATTCCACAACGAATAGCCGCTTGTAGGCGTTTCCGTATCATAAGCGGTAAACGCTTTGCTTTGCCTGAACGTATTATCCAGTTCAGTACTGATGGAAAGGTTGCTGATCCGTTTTCCTTTCTTCAGGAATTCAACTTTTAGTTGTGTGATAAGCCTTGCGGCAGGTATAAATGGGATGTTCTTTACCCCTTCCAATGGTTGGTCAAATACGCCTCTCACATAAGAAAAGGTATTTTCAAAATGCAGCCAGTCCAGCGGGTGGGGATGCACATCAATATACAATTCCGCTCCATACAACAATGCTTTTGCCTGGTCGAATGTGAAAGCGGTTATATCTTCCCCATCCACATTTACCAGCGAATCTCCGCCATTGATATTGGAAAGCTTCCTGTAAAAAATAAAATGATCAATGTTGTTGATAAAACCTGTTGCATTTAAAGAAAGATGTTCTGTGTTGATCTCCGCGCCCAGATCGGCCTGCAGGCTGGTTTCCGACCGTAAGTGCCGGTCGCCGTATTCGTACCGGTTGGTACCTTCATGTGTGCCATTGGAAGCCAGTTCGGCAATACCCGGCGCACGAAATCCTCTTGCTATATTCAGCTTGAGCGTAGTAGCCTTACTGGCTTCATAACTAATGCCGGCGCTTCCCGAAACATTACTGAAGGACCTGGTAAAACCTTCAAATTTTGTTGCATTGTTTTCCTCCAGTTTTTTTGAATCAACGGTTCTGTTATCAAAACGTACTCCCCCGCTAATGGTAAAGCGATCGTAATTTCGTTGTGTGTATACAAAAGCGCCCACGTCAAATAAATGATATTCGGGGATCAGTACCTCGTCTGCCTTGTTTTTGTTGCTTTGCTGCATGCCCGTAATGCCGGTAGCGGTTTTCCATTTGTTGTTGTCTGGCAGGTGGTACTGCACATTATAGGTAAACGTGTTAAGATCAAAATACAATTCGGGCGTGTTTGGATCAAGTACATCCGCAAACTCTTTTCTTTTGTTGTTTTGAAAACCGATATTAACAGAGAGCTTTCCGTTTCCAATATTGAAGCGGTTATCGGCGGCAACTTTAAAATGCTGAATATGCTGCCGGGGCATGTCTGGATGAATACCTGAAAAGTCACCACTTTCCGCTATTCTTGTTTCCGCTGTGCCATTGTTGTTTATTTCACGGATGAATTTTCCGGTAAGGGCATCACGGTCGCCTTCTATAAGCCCGGGCTCCTGGTTAAAACTGCTAATAATAATATGACTGTATCCCCAGCTCCCGTTATAACCAATGTATCCTCCCAGGTTCTTTTCATTAAACTTTGAATTGAATACATAGCCGTCGTATTTGTTTTTATAATCCTGCGCTCCTTTAAATGATCCGTATGCATTCCAGTTCAGCCCGTTTTTGTTGCCCGCCAGGTTGGCGCCAAAGCCACGGAGGCGGCTGTTGGTTTGGTAATTCGCTATTACATTTCCTTTTATCGTTCCTTCTGCTGCAGGCACATTGGTTAATATATTGATCACTCCGGCCATGGCATCGCTTCCGTAAATAAGAGAGGCCGGCCCTTTTAATATCTCCACCTTCTGTACACTGTATTCATCTATTTCAATGCCATGTTCATCGCCCCATTGTTGGCCTTCCTGCCGGATGCCATCATTAAGCACAACTACCCGGTTATAACCGAGCCCCCTTATAATGGGTTTTGAAATGGACGGGCCGGTGGATACCTCAGCTACGCCCGGGTTTTTACTCAGTGCGTCAATAAGGTTGGTTGCAGTTACCCGGGTAAGCTCTCTTTTGCTTACAATGGTTACCGGTGTGGGGGTTCTTTTAATTTTAGTGGCTGTAGAAACGCCGGTAACGGTTATGCCTTCGTTTTCGAGAACCGCGGGAGATAATGCAAAATCTTTTTGCAGATCTCCGGCAAGCCTTATGTGTTCTGTAATGCTGCTGTACCCAACAAAGGAAACTTCAATAAGATAGCTTCCGGCCGCAATATTCCTTATCGTGTATTCGCCGTTTGCATTGGTAATGGCTCCTGTTTTAGCGTCGGCAAAATATACGGAAGCTCCCGGCAACGGCTCTCCGGTGAGGGCATCGCTAACTCTGCCTGAAAGAGATACTTTCACACTATAGAACTGGTTAATCGTTGCAGGTTCATCTAAAATGCTTTGCGTTTGTGCAAAGCCGGAGTACTGCAGTAATAAAAGAAATGAAAGGAAGGAATGCCAGATATATTTGAATTTCAAAATAATATATTTGAATGATGAGGAATGCTCCTGTTAAACAGTGTAAACAAAAATCACCTTTTGGTAAAAGACCGTATCAATGTGCCTTTGTGTAAATAATAACAATGATGCAGTGCTTTATTGATCCGTTTAAAAGAAGATGACGGGGGTTGATATTACCTATGCTATAAAAGGTGGGGGACCCCGCAGCGCTGTATGTTCCGCTGTGTTGGAATGTATTATAGGGGAAGAAAAATGACAGATCAGGAAACTATTGCGGGTATTATTTTCCGCAAGGGGGGAGGTGAACAGGAAAACTTTGTTTACATGGATGTTGCACGCCAGGCAGTGATCTTTTTTGGCGGCAAGATGTGATTTGTGCTGACATATATCTGTTCCCTGGCTATAATCACTGCAAACAACTGCGGCGCTATGATTGTGAAAAAGCTCAAAAGGAAATTGCGTTGCCGAAAAGCTGAGAAGCAGCAGCAGCGCAATACATAAGCGATATGATGTAACCAGTTTAACCACAATGTATAAAAGTAGCGCGGCAAAGGTATATAAAAAATGAAACAATGATGCAAATATTGTATCAATTAATGTTGTTAAGATCAAATCCAAAGTAATATTCTGAACGCGAGGAACGAAATCCGAAGGAATACACAGAATTCCATCTTACGCGTTTCACTATTCACCATTCACAGCCATGAGCCATCAGCTATGAGCATTAGCTATGAGCATTAGCTGACTGCTGACTGCTGAAAGCCGATAGCTGATCGCCAATTTAAAAATACCTCTCGCTACCGGCTCCCGTGGTAAAAATGTGATAAGGATAGCCAAATTCATTACAGCGGTTTTTGTAGCTTATTAAAATTCGTGTAGGTTTGCCAATCTTATAAAAGACAGTACTAATATGAATTTCAACAAGGTTAATAACATTGCCGGATGGATTGTTTGCATCATTGCCTGCGCCGTATATATTTTAACGGCAGAAGCAGGGGGAAGCCTCTGGGATTGCGGTGAATTTGTGAGCAGTTGCTTTAAGCTGCAAATACCCCATCCCCCGGGAGCGCCACTGTTCGTTATCATCGGGCGTATTTTTATAGTATTGTTTGGCGATAACCCGCTTACCGCGGCCAAAGCAGTGAACATTATGAGTGCATTAGCCAGCGGCTTTACCATACTGTTTCTTTTTTGGACGATCACTCATTTTACCCGTAAAATATACCAGAAAGCACATGCCACATTGAGCGCTGAAAAGATTTTTACCATTATGGCTGCCGGCGTAGTGGGTGCATTGGCCTTTACCTTCAGCGATTCCATGTGGTACAGCGCTGTAGAAGGTGAAGTGTATGCTTTTTCCTCTTTTTTAACAGCCCTGGTATTCTGGATGATCTTAAAATGGGAGCACAATGCCGATGAGCCCGGCGCCGACAGGTGGATCGTACTGCTGTTCTTTGTTATCGGGTTATCCATAGGCATCCACCTGCTTAACCTGCTTACAATCCCTGCCATTGTAATGGTATATTATTTCCGCCGTTACAAAACCACGCCCTGGGGAATTTTCTGGGCTTTTATAGTAGGCTGTATCATTACAGGATTTGTACAAAAATTTGTGATACAATATACCATCACCGGCTCCGGCATATTTGACCGCTGGTTTGTGAACGGGCTCGGACTGCCCTTTTTTACGGGCTTTGCCACGTATTTTATTTTACTGGCTGCTGTTATTGTAATAGGCATTCGCAAGGCAGACAAACTGATCAATAACTTCACGGGGTTCGCTGTATGGCTTTCGGTGTTTATTTTCCTGTTTTCGTTTCCTTACATTACCTCTTTCCTGTCTTTCCTGTTGTTTATAGGAGGCACAGCGCTGGTGGTATATGCAGCGTACCACAGCAGGGTTAAAATACTGAATTTTCTTAAACTGGGACTCTGGTGCTTCGCGTTTATACTTATTGGTTACTCTACTTATCTTACTACCATGATCCGCTCTGCGGCCAATCCTTCGGTGGATATGTATAATGTAGATAATCCAATGAGTTTGGTGGGTTATGTAGGCCGCGAGCAATACGGCGATTTTCCATTAATTTATGGTCAAACCTTTGCCGCCGAGGTAAAAAGAAATCCCGACGGCACTCCAATGATCAAAGAAAAAGGGTACCGCTGGCAAAAAGGCGATAAAAAATACATCAATATCGGCAAGAACTTTGAATATGAATATGAACCTGCTGACATGATGTTTCTGCCCCGTATATGGGATGCCAGCAACGACCAGGGTCATGCCAATTACTACAGGAGCTGGCTGGGATTGGGTAAGGATGAAAAGCCCACCTATATGGACAATATCAGATGGGCTTTCGGCTACCAGATCGGATGGATGTACCTTCGTTATTTTGGATGGAATTTTATTGGTAAGCAAAACGATTTGCAGGGAACCGGCAATGTAAGAGACGGCAATACCATTACAGGCATTTCTTTTATAGACAATTTGTTTTTGGGCGACCAGTCGAAGCTGCCCGACAGCATTAAAGACAATAAAGCCAATAACAAGCTGTTTGCCCTGCCTTTTATATTAGGTCTTATCGGTTTGTTTTTCCATTACCGTCACCACCGCGAAGATTTTTTGGTAAGTTTTTTATTGTTCTTCTTTACGGGTTTTGCCATTGTGTTTTACCTGAATGCGGCCGGTCCTCAGCCCCGCGAACGCGATTACGCGTTTGCCGGTTCCTATTACGCGTTTGCCATATGGATTGGTATTGGGGTGATGATGGTAAAGCAGTGGTTTGAAAAAGTAATGAATGCCAGGCTGGCGGGTTATGCCGCGGCGGTGATCTGTACGCTGGCCGTTCCCGTTATAATGGGTTTCCAGGAATGGGACGACCACGACAGGAGTAAAAAGGAATTGGCCCGCGACCTGGCAAAAGATTATCTTGAAAGCTGCGCCCCCAACGCTATACTTTTTACATTTGGTGATAATGACACTTACCCGCTCTGGTATGCCCAGGAAGTGGAAGGCATACGGCGCGATATAAGGGTAGTGAATTACAGCCTGCTGGGCATTGACTGGTACATTAACCAGATGCGCTATAAAGTAAATGACAGTGCGCCTATAGATTTGTTGTGGGGTCCCGAAAAAACAGAAGGCGATAAACGCAATGTGGTATACTTTGAAGCCAAACCGAATATTCCGCAAAATCAGTATGTATATCTTGGAGAAGTATTAACCAAAATTATTGGCAGTGATGACCCTGCTTATACCATAACCTATGGTGCAGACAATACATTCAATACTTTCCCGGTAAGAAAATTCAGTGTACCGGTTGACAGTGCACTGGTGCGCAAAAACGGAACAGTGAATCCTAACGATGCACTTGTAGATGAATTGCGGTTTGATTTGCCCGAGGGGAAAAACGCGCTGATGAAGAATGATCTTGCTGTTTTAAATGTAATTGCCGCTAATGATTGGAAACGGCCGATATATTTTACCGCTCCGTTTAATGAACTTGGGTTTTCGCAGTATTTGCGGTCCGATGGAATGAGCTATCGCCTGGTGCCGGTTCAGCCCAAACAGGATAATGCAAACAACAATGTAAACAACGATGTGGCTTTTGAAAATATGATGAAAAAGTTTGCATTCGGCAATGCCAACCTGCCGGGCGTATACTTTGATGAAGAGAACCGCCGCCATTTATTAACCATACGCCAGGCCTATGCCAATGCCGCTGAAAGTATGGCCAGGGAAGGCAGAAAGGAAGAGGCAAAAAAGTTACTCGAAAAAAGCGACAAGGGAATCAACGTGGTTAATATGCCCTATGCCATGGTAAGCCGTGGCAACCAGCACAATATTATCGGTATCTCTGTAATGGAAGCGGCGTACGAGGCCGATTATAAAGAGTTAGGCGACAGGGTGTTGAAAGATCTGAAAAAAGATATTGACCAGCAGTTGAATTATTATGCGGCCCTGGGAAACATGTCGGTTCAGGAAATGACGCAGCATCTGCAGGATCCGGAAGGGCTAAGCGCAAAGCAGCGAACCTTGTACAGTGAGATTGACCAGACCTTCAGGGTGCAGAATTATCTTGGTTTTGTTGAAAGCAAATACAAAGAACCTGCTGTTAATCCCGAAACACCGGCTATCATTAAAACAGACAGTTCCGGAACCAATCCGGATGATTCTATAAAAAAATAAAGTTTATTCTTTGGAACTATGCTGGCAGGATTGCAGGATGTGACTTTTGAATTTGGCGCAAGAACCATTGTACGGGATGCCACCTGGCATATACAGCCCGGCGAAAGAATAGGGTTGATCGGTTATAACGGCACAGGAAAATCAACCTTACTGAAAGTATTGGTAGGCGAATATCTTCCTTCATCCGGCACGGTGGAAAGGGGCAGGGGCACTACTATTGGTTACCTGCACCAGGATCTGCTGAGCTTTGATACCAATGAGTCTATATTGCAGGTTGCACTCAGCGCCTTTGAAAAGATATTGTTGCTGGAAAAAGAGATTGAGGTATTGGGCAACCGGCTCGAAAAGGAACATGAAGATGAAGCCCTGTTGCACGAATATTCGGACAAGCTGCATGAACTGGAAATGCTGGGTGGCTATAATATCCATCATCAAACAGAAGAAGTATTGCAGGGGTTGGGCTTTGCCAACAGCGATCTGCAACGGCCTTATAAAGAGTTCAGCGGGGGATGGCGCATGCGGGTGCTGCTCGCTAAAATGATATTGCAGCAACCCGACCTGCTGCTTTTAGATGAACCTACCAACCACCTCGATCTTCCGTCTATTGAATGGCTGGAAAAATATCTCCTGCATTACAAAGGGTCCGTTGTAATTGTAAGCCACGATAAATACTTTTTGAACCGCATGGTTACTAAGATCGTGGAATTGTACCAGCAGCAACTGCATTTTTACAACGGCAATTTCGACTTTTACGAAACAGAGAAAGCAATGCGGCTGGAATTGCAGCAGCGGGCTTTTGAGAACCAGCAGGAATACATCCGGCAGCAGGAAAGATTTATAGAACGGTTTCGTGCAAAAGCCACCAAAGCAGCGGCCGCTCAAAGTGCTATGAAAAGGCTGGACAAATTAGACCGTATAGAAGATGTATCCGTTGACCGTCCTGAAATAAAGATCAACTTCCAGTTGGATAAAGTGCCCGGGAAAATAATCTGCACTTTAAAGCACCTGAGTAAAAGTTTTGGCGATATAAAGATTGTTGAAAATACATCCGCCGAAATTAACCGGGGCGATAAAATTGCATTGATCGGCGCAAACGGTAAAGGAAAATCCACCCTGCTCAGGATCGTGGCGGGAACGGAGTCTTTTAAAGGGGAAAGAATTTGGGGACATAATGTGGAAGAAAGCTTTTATGCCCAGCACCAGTTAGAAGCGCTTAATGTGCAGCAAACCATCCTGGAAGAGATGAAAAATTGCGGCAGCCAGAAAACAGAACAGGAATTGAGAACCCTGCTGGGGTGCTTTTTATTTAGTGGTGATGATGTAGAGAAGAAGATTAAAGTATTGAGCGGAGGCGAAAAAGCAAGAGTGGCGCTGGCAAAAACCATGGTAAGTAAAGCCAATTTTTTAATATTGGATGAGCCCACCAACCACCTGGACCTGCTTTCTATTGACCTGTTGATTGAAGCGCTGAACCGCTACCAGGGCAGCCTCATCATGGTAAGTCACGACAGGCATTTTATTTCAAAAACGGCCAACCGGATTTGGGAGATTGAAAATTATGAGATCAAAGATTTTGCCGGGGGGTACGGGGAATGGATGGAATGGAAAGAACGGAAAAAAGCGGAGGCTGCAAAAACAAACAGTGTGGCTGTAAAACAGCAGGAAAAAAAGACTTTGCCGGAAGAAAAGAAAACATTTGAAAGACAACAACCCCCAGCTCCTGTTAAACATTTAACGAAAGCACCGATTGATAAAGAATTAAAAAGAGAGTTGCAGAAGCAGCAAAAAAACCTGCAGCAGCTCGAAGAAAGAATTGCCACACTTACGCAACAGAAAACAACACTCGAGGCACAGTTGGCTTCTCCTGATATTTATTCGGATAAGAATAAGTTTTTGGCCGCAGAATCGAACTATCAAAAAAACAGCGAAGCGCTTGCTGCCGCTAATAGTGCCTATGAACAAGCTTTTGAAAAGCTGCTGGAGTTAGAGGAGAAGAATAAATAACAGCAGACGTGAAGCCCGAAGTCTGAGATCCGAAATCTGAAGATGCGGCCGGCATCTGGCGAAGGAGGGTAAGCCCGCATCTAACGCAAAGCACCAAAAAACAAATCACAGGAACCCAATCACAAAGAAAAATCAAATTCCAAACCTGTCCGCTGTGGTGGACCCTAACAAGAAAATCCAAAATTTGAACACACCTTACGCCCCTGTAACCTGCAACCTGTAACCTGCAACCTGCATCTCCCAAACACAATACCACAGCACCTTTATCGTTAATAAGCTACACCCCGTTTTGAAAACTGATATCCTGTTTACTCCGTATACCTCCCTGAAAACTTCAGCTTAAAGGAATTTGATCCGGCCCTGTCATTTTTAACCCTAAAAAAACAGTGTCTATGAAAAAGTTATTTACTACCCAGCATGCAGAAGAAATACAGGCATACATTATAGCATGGGCCTTCTTTTCAACGATTACGGTATTTGCACTGCTGCTTGTTTAAAGAAGCAAATCTTCAAAATGATTAAGGCGAAGTAGGTATACTCCGCCTTTAATTGCTTATCATTGGTTTTACCGGTTACCGGCTATCAGCCATAAATTTCGCATGCTCATACCTGATACCTTACACACTATCCTCCTCATATCTTCACCAGCTTCCATTTTTCTTTTCTGAAAATCAGGAAAGAAACAACGGTAATGGCTGTTTCGGCTACCGGTATAGCGGTAAAAACCCCTGCCGGCCCCCAACCAAAAGTATTTGCCATTAACCATGCTATGGGAATCTGAAAAAACCAAAATCCAAAAAGATTTACCCATGTGGGCGTACGTGTATCACCTGCACCGTTAAACGCGTTGGAGATCACCATACCAATGCCATAAAAAATATAGCCGGCGCTGATGATACGCATAGCCAGCACGGCATAGGTTTTTACATCGGCTTCCTGTGTAAAAAAGGAAACGATCCGGTCTGCAAACAACAGGAAGATGAAGGAAACAACGCCCATGAACAGGGCATTGTATTTTACAGTTTTTGCTACCGATTCCTGTGCACGCCGGGGTAAATTTGCACCGAGGTTTTGTCCTACCAATGTGGCTGCGGCATTGCTCATGCCCCAGGCAGGCAGTATAAAAAACATTACAATCCGCAGTGCAATCTGGTAGCCCGCGGAGGCCTCGCTATGCCCTGTATGCGCTACTATAGCCGCCAGTACAATCCAACTTCCGGATCCGATAAGGAACTGGAAGGCCCCCGGCCATGCAATATTGGCAAGCGAGCGCAGTATGCTCCATGCCGGCTTAAAATGCTGCAACGCAAGTTGTATAACGCCCTTACCATTAAATAAATGATACAACTGGTACAATACACCAATGCCCCTTCCGGTGGTAGTGGCTATAGCGGCGCCCGTTAATCCGAAAGCAGGAACAGGTCCCCACCCCCTTATCAGTATAGGACATAAAATAATATTGCAGATATTGGCCAGCCATAGGCTTTTCATGGCGATCATAGGATTGCCTGCTCCCCTGAATATACCGTTGATCAGGAAAAGCAGCATGATTACCACGCTTCCTCCCATAATAATACGGGTATAGGTTGTACCTTCCGCTATCGCTGCTTCCTCTGCTCCCATCGTGCGCAGAATATCTGCCGCAAATACTACTCCCAATACACTTATTACAACGGTAATGGCAACGGATAATATTATAGATTGTCCGGCTGCACGTGAAGCCCCCGGTTTGTTTTTTTCGCCAATACGCCTTGCCACCATTGCACTTGCCGCCATGCTTATGCCCATAGCCAAAGAATACACAATAGTAATTACCGATTCCGTTAATCCCACAGTTGAAGTGGCATGTTTGCCCAGATGGCTTACAAAAAATATATCAACAACAGCAAATACACTTTCCATGCTCATTTCAAGCATCATTGGAATAGCCAGCAATATCACTGCTTTGCGTATACTCCCGGTGGTATAGTCCTGTTCCTGTCCGCTTATAGCTTCTTTTATTAAAGCCCAGGCAGAAACTTGCCGCCTGTTGCCTGTTTCAGTCATGATAAAAAAATTGAGGGCTAAAAAATTTATAATTGAAAAGTAAAACCGCTTAGCTCCCGGGAAGCATAATTAAGATGGGCTTGTTATAAGAAGAAGGCTCCCCGGAGCCTGGTTACATTTTCATAATGCGTTCAATTGAAGAGGTTTAAAAATAATCATTCGTGCTGGATTTCAAAATTTGTGCGGTACCGCTCATCAAAAAATCATTTTATTTTTTTAGTGCGGGCAATCAATCTTTTTGTAATTTCCTTTTTTTGAATGGATATGTTTGATCTGGCACAAACAATGCCGGAACAGTGGAATTGTGATCAATTTGTCAAAATTTTTATTATGAGAGCCAAAGTGCGGTTTCAGCTATCGCTGATGATGTTCCTTGAGTTTTTTATATGGGGAGCATGGTATAGCGCTATAGCGGTATATATGTCATCCAACGGCATGAAGAGCTTAACACATTGGCCCTTTACGGTAAATGCTGTTGCCGCTATTATTGCCCCTTTTTTTGTAGGGCTTATAGCCGATCGTTATTTTGCTACACAAAAAGTGTTGGGTACGCTGCATATACTGGGAGCGCTTTTTATGTTCATTACGCCTTCTTTAACCGATAATCCTTTGTTGTTTATTTTATCGCTGCTGGCTTATAATATTTGTTATATGCCCACCATGAGCCTTGCCAATACACTGGCCTTTCACCAAATGACGCAGCAGGAAAAGCAGTTTCCGTCTATCAGGGTATTTGGTACCATTGGCTGGATAGCAGCAGGCTTAACCATTAGTTTTATACTGGTTGGTTTTGTGCAGCAGGATATGAAGCCTGAAGCTACCGCACTTCCTTTGTATCTTACAGCAGGCAGCAGCCTCCTGCTGGGTTTATACAGTTTCTCCCTGCCGCATACACCACCTCCGGCGGCTGGTAAAAAAGTAAGAGCACGAACAATTATTGGAATAGATGCATTTAAGAAATTAGGCAGCCGCTCTTTTTATGTGTTTTTGGCCAGTTCTTTGCTGATATGTATTCCTTTGGCCGTATACTATAATTACACGCAGTTGTTCCTTGAAAATTCGCAGTTTGAAAACATTGCGGCAACGCAAACCATAGGGCAGGCTTCTGAAATGATATTCATGCTTTTGATGCCGCTGTTTTTTAGAAGACTTGGCGTGAAATGGATGCTTGCCGTAGGGATGCTTGCGTGGGTTTTGCGATATGCTCTTTTTGCTGCAGCCGCACCCGAAACAACCACATGGATGATTATGGCCGGTATTGCCTTGCATGGCATATGCTATGATTTCTTTTTTGTAACCGGGCAAATTTATATGGATAAAAAAGCAAGTTTGGAAATAAGGGCACAAGCCCAGGGATTAATGATATTTATAACTTATGGTGTAGGAATGCTTATCGGTACTCAAATTGCAGGTGAACTGTACAATAGCTTCCTTGGGGAAGGGGTTTCTCTTTCATTAATGCAATGGCAGCAGTTTTGGTGGATACCAGCGGCTTTTGCAGGTGGGGTTTTATTATTTTTTGTAGCGGCTTTCAATGAAAAAATTAAATAGTGAATAGGCTTAGCTACTTACCCCTTACCTCTTACCACTGATTAATCACATCTCAAACCAATATTATCATGCAAAAAATTGCTATGCTCGGTTCCGGTTTTATCGGAAGATTTTATGCAGACTCACTGCAGGGGTATCGTAATAAAGACAAAATTGTTAGCATTTATTCCCGCCGTGAAGAAAGCGCTAAAAAATTTGCCCAGGATTATAATGTACAGCATTGGACAATCAATATGGAAGAAGCCATTGCCCGGCCCGAAGTAGATGTGGTGTGTATTTCTTTGCCGAATAATTTGCATGAAGAAGCTGTGTTGCTTTGTTGCAGGCATAAAAAGGCGGTGATTACCACCAAGCCCCTGGGCCGCAACGCGGAGGAAGCTAAACGTATGCTGGAAGCAGTGGAAAAGGCCGGCATCTTTAATGGCTATCTCGAAGATCTTGTGTATACGCCCAAGTTCATTAAAGCTTATGAAAGTGTTAAGAACGGAGCGCTGGGAAGAATACTATGGGCCAAGTCAAGAGAAACACATCCCGGCCCGCACAGCGACTGGTTCTGGGATATGGAACAGGCAGGAGGCGGGTGTATACTCGACCTGGGTTGCCACTGCGTGGAAATTACCCGAAGCTATATCGGTAAAGATATTAAACCGGTGGAAGTGATGTGCTGGGCCGATACACAGGTGAAGCCTATTGATGCCGAGGATCATGGCATTGCCCTGATCAAATACGAGAACGGTGCTATTGCCCAGTTTGAAGTGAGCTGGACCTTCCGTGGCGGACTTGATCTGCGCGACGAAGTAATGGGAACGGAGGGAACCATTTGGACCAATAGCTTTTTGCGTACAGGGTTCGAAATGTTCACCACGGGTAAAGGCGCCGACTATGTAGCCGAAAAGGCAGAAAGCAATAGTGGATGGTTATTCCCGGTGGGTGATGAGCTCAATGAACTCGGCTATAACCATATGTTTATGGATATGTTTAATTCCCTGGAGCAGGGCAAAGACCCAAAAGAGACCTTTTATGATGGCTATGTGGTGAATTGTATTCTGGACGCCGCTTACCGTTCGGCCAAAACCAAATTATGGGAGCCCGTGCAATTAGACATATGGCGCGGCAAAACCGGTGTAACGAAAGACAGCCATTTGGTGGAGTATGATAAGGATCACTATTTGGTGAAAGAAGAAGTGACACATTACGGTGCAAAAAAACTAATACTAAAAGAAAAGAAATCGGGTAGAATATTTGAAAGGGTTTTAGAATAATATGATCAGCAATATTAAATCCGAATATTATAAACGGCTCCCAGCCTGGGAGCCGTTTGTATTTTAAATGCTTATTGCGCAAAAAAGTGATCAATCTAAACCAAATACGCCTTTATTGAGCAATTGCAGGGTTTGTATTTTATATGCTGACGGAACCAGTACCGAAATGTTATGGCTGCTGCCGCCATAGCTTACCATCCGAACCGGCACCTGCGACAATGAATCAAACAGCTTACTTAACACATCCGGCGTTTGGGCGATCTGGTTTCCTACAATGGAAACAATCGTCTGGTCTTTGTCTATCACTACGGTACCAAATGGTTCCAGCTCTTTTAATATCTGGCCAAGATGCGCATCATTATCTATGGTAACCGATACAGCTACTTCTGAAGTAGTAACCATATCAATAGGTGTTTTGTACTTTTCGAATACCTCAAATATTTTTCTTAAAAATCCATAAGCAAGCAGCATGCGGGTGCTTTTAATTTTAATGGCAATAATGCCGTCTTTTGCTGCTACCGCTTTTACACCCACTGATCCGGCCTCCTGCATAATAGTAGTGCCTGGTGCATCGGGTTGCATGGTATTGAGCAGTTTTACGGGAACTTTTTCCTGCTGCGCAGGCCAAATACAGGTAGGATGCAAAATTTTTGCGCCAAAATAAGCCAGTTCCGCTGCTTCGTCGAAGCTCAGTTGTACAATTGGTTTTGTTTTATTTACGATGCGGGGGTCGTTGTTGTGCATACCGTCTATATCGGTCCATATTTCGCACACGCCGGCATTAACGGCAGCGGCTATCAGGGAAGCGGTATAATCACTTCCGCCACGCTTCAGGTTATCAACTTCTCCTTTTGAATTGCGGCAGATATAACCCTGGGTAACAAACAATTTTGTATCCGGCTGCTGATGCAGAATGCGATTCAGTTTAACCCGGATCGCATCAAAATAAGGCTCGTCATTTATGTCAATCTGCATAAAATCCAGAGCTGGCAACAGTGCATGATCAATGTTTTTTTCCTCCAGGTATACGCTGAATATTTTTGTGCTCATAAGTTCCCCCTGGGCCAGTATATCTTTGTTCAGCGCTTCGTTAAAAGATATTTTCAGAATAATATTCAGGAAATCAAAATGCTCCGTAACAATAGCTTCTCCCTTTTTAAGGGTGGCTTCTTTTTTCAGCAAATCTTTAATGAAAACACGATAATGCGCTTCCAGTGTGTCTATTATTTGCTTGGCATGCTGCTTATCGCCTTTTGCCAATGCTTCACCAATAGCAACCAGTGCATTGGTGGTGCCGCTCAATGCACTTAATACCACAATCTTCGGTTCATTATCCGAGGTTATTAGTTTCGCTACCTGTTCCATCCTTTCAGGCCTTCCTACGGAAGTGCCTCCAAACTTCATGATTTTCATGATCTGCCTCTTTATTTTTTAATTTTAGCGTGCAAAGATAATGGGAAAAATACAGGACAAAGACAAAGAGCCAAAGGATAAGAAACAAAAAAGTGAAACATGTAAGCACTTGCTTTATTCATGTTTCACCTTGCGTTAAATTAAAAACAATTAAAATGGCAAATCATCTACTGCTGCCGGAATCTCTCCGGAAGATGTTGCCTGGTTAGAAGCAGGTTCGTTGTAAACAGTACTTGTTTCCGACTGTTCATTTCGGTTTCCGCCACCTAAAAGCTGAACACTAAATACCCGCATTGTTAGGGAGGCGCCTGCGGTTCCATCATTCCGGGTAAAATTCCTTACTTCAGGTGTGCCTTCCGCATATACCTGCGTGCCCTTTTTCAGATAAGGTGCAATACCGGTTTTATCGGTCCAGTAGGCACATTCTACCCATGTGGTTTTTTCCTTTTGCTGACCCGAAGAATCGCGGAATTTTTCGGTATGGGCAACGCTGAAATTAATAACTGATTTACCATTTACTGTGTTGGTAATACAATCTTTACCTAAATTTCCAATTACTTGTAGCTTGATCATAGCATTCGCTTTTATGTTTTTTAATGATCCAAGGTAACAATTTTTAATCTTTTTTGCGCAGGATTAAATTAAAAACAGGAATTTAGTATTCTAAAGATAAACTACCTTTGAGCGTCAATCTGTCAGTTATCAGGATGGCACAATTATTGATCAATGTTTAAACATCAAAAATGGAAAATTGTTAGTATCCCGGCAATTGGGTTTTTATTAAAAAGGCAATAAACAAACAATTAAATCTAAATATTATGGCTTTAACAAAATGGGTATTAGATCCCGCACATACTGAAGTAACCTTTAAGATAAGGCACCTGATGATCGCAAATGTGACAGGAAGCTTTGGTAAATTTAGTTCAGAAGCTGAAACCGATGGTGATGATTTCAGCAAAGCTAAAGTAATTTTTACTGTCGAAACAGCATCTATTACAACGGATAACGAGCAAAGGGATGCGCATTTAAAAAGTGACGACTTTTTTAATGCTGAAAAGTATCCGGAAATTAAATTTGAATCTACAGGAGTAAAGAAAAAGAATGATGACGAATACGAGTTGGAAGGCAAACTTACCATTCGAGATGTAACTAAAATTATAAAATTGAATGTAGAAGCTGGCGGTATAGTAGTAGACGGATATGGACAAACGAAGGCAGGTTTTTCTGTAACAGGAAAAATAAACCGTAAGGATTATAGCTTAAACTGGAATGCGGTAACCGAAGCAGGTGGTATAGTGGTAAGCGATGAAGTGAAAATGATAATTGAAGTGCAATATATTAAACAGTAAGAACTTATAACGAGTATGCTTATGGCATAATAAGTCATTTGTTTATAAAAAAAATGAAACATTTTCCTTTGGTAGTGCCGGCTCGGATACTTCGTTATGTTAAGAAAAGGATTGATTAAAACGCCGGTACCTGCCCATAAATGGTGTTCTGTTTTGTAATGATGTAAGCCAGGCAGAAAATGGCAATACAATTAAGCAGGATAGCAGGTAAATAGCATACTTTTTATTAGTTTTGCGCCTGCCGTTTAAGAATAATAAAGTGTTTTGAAGAAATTTATTATCGCTGTTCTTGATTTTTTTTATGTTCCGTTTCAAAAAATAATGGACAGGCAAACCTTCCGGTATATTGCCTGTGGCGGCGGCAATACTTTAATGGATATTGTGATTTACTTTATTACTTACAATTTTATTCTTCAAAAACAAATCGTTCATACATCGCTTATCAGCATCAGTCCGTATATTGCCGCTTTTATCATATCATTTCTGATAACATTTCCTACAGGTTTTTTTTTAATGCGGAATATTGTATTCCCGGGATCGTCTTTGAGGGGAAGAGTACAGTTATTCAGGTATTTTATGCTCGTAGTAGTATGTGTGGTCCTTAATTATATTTTTATTAAGCTGTTTGTAGAAGAATTTCATTTTTACCCAACCGTTGCTAAAATATGTACCACCGCTATTGTAATTTCATTCAGCTACCTGGCACAACGAAATTTTACATTTAAAACCGGGCAAAAAACGGAATAAAATACTTAAGCCGTCGTCTTTTACTTTTTCGGGATAAAAGAGAAAATAAGGAGCGGTGCTTTTCGCTTAGCTTATTTATGTGTACCCCGGCCTAAGTAAATTATTCCTTACATAGGTTTATTCACAGGAAAAGTGGTGTTAGGATAGCAACAGCCAGAACAAAAAAAGGATAAGGTTTATTTGTAGAACTGCATAATAGCAATCTGAACTTTTATTCTTTTGGCTTAGTAGTGATTAAAATAAACTGACGATTCAAGCTAAAAGCGAAACCGTGTTAAATATCCAAAAAATATGAACCAACCCATATAAATTTAAAACGGGAAATACTACCGTTTTTTGGCGGTGGTTTTGCTACCGTTTTTTAACGGTACTTTTGCTGCCGTTTTTTAACGGTATTTTTACCTATAATCAACGGTTTTTTTAACCGGAAATTATCATTTGTTATTGGGTATCTTAACGATATAAATAATTTTAATTTGTAATTAATTGAATTGCAAATATATGTAAGCGTGTTTGTATTTCTTCTTCTGGTAGTTTTACTGTGAATTAATTGTTCATTCACTTTAAACCATTTAAATCATGCTTACAATTGAGAAGAAATCACTAAAAGTTGGAAAGTACGTTAGTACAGAACACGCAGACACTGTTATCCGCACCTATAAACAAGAAAGGTGGGTACACAATTCAGAACGCCTTGGAAAAGAAGATTCATTAAGCGTTTGGTACAGCATTGAAGAATTAGAAGAGTTCCTTTCACGCTCCAAAGCGCACGGGGGCGATGGTATTAAATTCTACTTTTCGGCTTACCCGGAAAACTATACCGAACGTCCTGAATTTGCCGGTCGCCAAACACTGGTACTGGTAGCTACCAAAACAAAGGAGTTGGAAACTGGTGTAACAAATAAGGATATATATATTAAAGGCGAAGAAGGAGTAAAAATATTGGCTTATAACGCCGGAAGTATTTGCCCTCCAATTTGCGGAACAAAACCGGGAACTGGTGTTTCAGGCGATGATTGGGGCGGTATTGGCGTTACTATTGTAGACAGGGGAGAAAAGGGTTTGACCGTTATATAGGCGCATTATCATACATCACTTAATTTAACCCCTTTTACAAAAGGGGTTTTTCTTTATATTTTCTCACTGCTGCCAGTTACCTTGCAGCAAAAATGAACTGGAATATTTATATATGGCTTATTTTGCTGGGAAGCCTTACCGGTGCATTTGCATATTTTAAAAAAGGAATGCCGGTTTTTCTCAGAGCTTTCCCGCTCTATCTGTTAACAACATTTATAATTGAATTCATTGGAGGGTGGCGAAGTGATAAAGGGTTAACAACCGTATCTCTTTACAATGTGTTTACTACCATAGAATTTGTTTTTTACTTCTGGATGCTTCGGTACATGATCAAAAACTGGTTTGCGAAAAAAGTTTTACTGCATAGTTTATGGCTTTATCCGATACTGGTAACTTTGAATAAGCTTTTTTTGCAGAAAGGTCCGCAATTTCACACAATAACATTTAGCATTGGGGGGGGTCTTATAGTAATGGCCACTATAACCTATTTCTTTGAGCTGTTCCAGCTAAACAAACCGGTTAACCTTACCCGTGAGCCACCCTTTTGGATATGTTCAGGATTGTTGTTTTTTTATGCCTGCACTTTCCCGGTGTACGCGCTTATTAATTTTTTTCAGGATCCTTCCAGCATTATCATTAAGAGCATAGCCTTCGTTTTCGCCGTTGTGAATATTTTACTATATTCATCTTTTATCATTGCCTCATTATGCAGGATCAGAATCAGGAAATCCTTTTCTTAGTTGTTATAGGTGGGCTGTTGGCCCTGTTGCTGGTAGGTTTCATTGTTACCATTCTCTTTTTATACCAGCGCAAACAATACCGCCAGGAACAGGAACTGGCAAGGGTAAAAGAGGAATATGACCAGGAAGTGCTAAAATCACAATTGGAAATCCAGGAAACTACTTTAAAGTCCATAGCCCAGGAATTGCATGATAATATCGGGCAGGTACTGTCAGTAGTAAAATTATCGTTAGCTGTTTTACCACTCGAAAAGGAGCACCAGGCTTATACGCCGCTTCAGCACATACGGGAAGTATTAAATAAGGCCGTTTATGATCTTGCAGACCTTACCAAGAGCTTACATACAGACCGCATAGCTCAGATTGGATTGGTGGAATCTGTTCGCTTTGACCTGGAAACGCTCCGCAAAACAGGGTTAATGCAGGTTAACCTTGAACTTCAGGGAGAAGAATATCGCCTTGGTGAGCAAAAAGAAATTTTTATTTTTCGTATTTTTCAGGAATTGGTTAACAATATTCTGAAACATGCAAAGGCTACTGAGATCGCAATCTTACTAGATTATTTATCCGATGAGGTTTTTGTTTTTTCGGTAAGGGATAATGGAGTTGGATTTAATATGCAGGAAAAAAAGAATTCCCTTTCTCCGTTAAATGGAGTTGGATTAAAAAGTATGCGAAACAGAGCTAAACTGATAGGAGCCACAATGATATTTACTTCAGAACCGGGAAAGGGCACCTTTGTGCATATGGAATTGCCGGTACTCCGCAATCGGGAAAATGATTAATTAATTATGGCAGACAGCAGCAATAAAATACAGGTGGCGGTAGTAGACGATCACACACTTTTACGCAATGCTTTAGCTAAGCTTATTGATTCGTTTGATAATTTCTCTGTATTTTTTGAAGCCCAAAACGGTGAGGAGCTAAAAGAAAAATTACGAAAAAAACTCATCCCTGAAATAATACTGCTTGATGTGAATATGCCCGGTATGAATGGCTTTGAAACAGCTGAATGGTTATTCAAAAATCATCCGCAGATCAAGATACTGGCTTTATCTATGTTTAGCGATGAGAACACTATAATCCGTATGCTAAAACTGGGCGCCAAAGGCTATATCATGAAAACGGCCGAACCGGAAGAACTTCACCTTGCGTTAACTTCAGTTATGCTGAAGAACTTTTATCTCTCAGATTATATTACCGGGAAAATTGTTGGCGGACTGAATAAAAATATGGAGCAGCCCGATGAGCAGGTTGTTCTTACTGCAAGAGAGATGGAATTTTTAAAGCTTGCCTGTTCTGAATTGTCATATAAAGAAATTGCTGAGAAAATGTTTGTAAGCTCCCGTCGTGTGGAAGACCACAGGAATGCATTATTTGAAAAGTTGAAAATCCGGTCAAGAGTTGGGTTGGTAATGTATGCCATAAAAAACGGAATTTTCGAGATATAATCAAAAATCAAAGGAGTTTATTCTTATAGATAATTCACCTCTTAGGTTGCATCGGAGGATAAGATTGTTGGTAAAAGGGTATATATCTATTACCTCCAGGTTGTTAACTGCACCTGAGAAAAGTACAGATTTATGCCATTGCCTGTTGAGTTGAAGGTTAACTTTTGATACTAATGTATCTGCATAAGTGGTAATATTAAAAGTGGAATATTGGTCTAATGTATTGGTTATTCTCCGGTTAAACAGCCATTTTGCGGTTTTGATCAGCATATCCCTTGTACGGATATCGTAGTCAATATCTTTTATTTTAATCTCGTTCTTTTGTTTGTCAAAATAGGGTTTGCCGGTAAGATACATGGTTCCTTTATCGGAACCTGAAAATTCAACTTTTAGAATGAGCTTTTCATTGTCTGCGCCATATATTTCGCAGCGTTTAATAATAATATATTTTCCTATTCTATCCACATCAATGCGTTTGTGATACAATTGCCGGGTTAATAAATTGCTTAGTGAGTCATAATTCATCACGGCATCAACAAAAATGCTGAATCCTTTCCTCTGGCTAAAATCACTGATATCGGGAACAACTGTTCTATGGTCTATGGGCCTGGACAAGCTAATAAGAGGCCGGGCGGAAAGGCCTATTGAAACATGGAGCGTGTCATTTTGTGCATAGAATGTACTCAGCCTCAATTTTTCGGGGTTGATCTGCAAATAACCGAGGTCGTACATCCTGATGCTGGTGTTGAGTATGTCCCATAGTTGTTGAAACCGGGGCCGGAAGTTCAGCCGGTTCAGCGAATCCCTGATGGTTTCTCCCGCGTCGTCTAACTGCAATTTTAATTGTTCCATAACAGTAGGCGTTATATCCTGTCTCCAAAAACACACCGTGCATTTATCAAGTGGTTGTGGCTCCAGTCGTTGCAAGGCTGCAGCTACATCATAATTGTTCTTGAGGCTGATCATGGCTTTAAAGCCAATGTTTACCCTTCGTTCGCCTTCATTTAACCCGCAGGTGCAGGTAGGCGTCCACGGTGTTAATGGCACCCGGTTGCTTCCCGATCCGGTACATATTCTTTGTGAACCCGCTATAATATAGTTACCGGTGAAATTAAAGTTAACGTTGTTGCGATAGGCTGCTATTGCAAGCGGCCCCCTTTTAAAGCGGTACATGTAACGCGTGTCGCAGTCGTCTACTTCAAACTCGTGAGGCCATCCCGGTGAGCTGTATATGGTTTGTACATTTTTATTGGCAATGTCATACAATGGTTTAAGATTGATCAGAAGCGGAATATCAATTTCACTCACAGGCAAACTGTCTGTGGTAAAACTCGTTTTGCTTAATACCGGTTTGTCCGGAATAATTTTTTTTGAGCAGGAAATAAAGAAAAAGACAGCAAAAACGGGAAAAAAGAACAGATGCCGTGGTTTCATTAATTACAAGATTAGCAATAAAGATATATAAAGCTTCCTTTGCTCAAAAACGCCTGCGGCAATCGTCAGTTCAATACCGTAATATCATTTTATATTATTTTGGGGTCTGTAGTAATCCGGCGTCCACAGAAGCCGGTGCGCCGCTGAAGGCTTATCCGGCTCATTAGGCAACCCGAATACCAATTTCCTGCTGAAGTCTTGTTTGTGCGCAGGAAAAATTTTGGAGGAACAACTGCCATTTTTGCATTTTTGCTTTTGATGGCATAATGCTTGCCAGTTAGCTTATAACTTTTAACTTTAAAAGGAGGACGTAATACTATGGGAAAAATAATAGGAATTGATTTAGGTACAACCAATAGTTGCGTTGCCGTTATGGAAGGCAATGAACCGGTGGTTATAGCTAATGATGAAGGTCGCCGCACTACACCTTCTGTTATTGCTTTTATGAAAAACGGGGAACGCAAAGTGGGGGACCCGGCTAAACGGCAGGCAATTACCAACCCCATCAATACCATAATGTCAGTTAAGCGCTTTATGGGTCGCCGGTATGACGAAGTGGGAGAAGAAATTAAACACTGGAGCTATAAGGTAGTAAAGGGTGACAATAATACTGTTCGGATAGACATAGATGGCAGATTGTACACACCTCAGGAAATTTCCGCAATGACATTGCAGAAAATGAAGAAAACGGCTGAGGATTATCTGGGACAGGAAGTAAATGAGGCCGTTATTACCGTTCCGGCTTATTTTAATGATGCCCAGCGCCAGGCCACAAAAGAAGCTGGTGAAATTGCAGGGCTTACTGTTCGCCGCATTGTAAATGAACCAACTGCTGCAGCGTTGGCTTATGGCTTGGACAAAAAGCATAAAGACGAAAAAATTGCGGTGTTCGACCTGGGTGGAGGTACTTTCGATATTTCTATCCTGGAATTGGGAGATGGCGTATTTGAAGTAAAATCTACCAACGGCGATACCCATTTGGGTGGAGATGATTTTGATAAAGTAATTATTGACTGGTTAGCTGATGAGTTTAAAAAAGATGAAAATATTGACCTGAGGAAGGATCCCATGGCTTTGCAACGCTTAAAAGAGGCGTCCGAAAAAGCCAAGGTCGAATTATCTTCTTCCAGCGAAACCGAAATAAATCTGCCCTATATTACTGCGGCAGATGGTGTTCCAAAACACCTTGTAAAAAAACTAACCAGGGCCAAATTCGAACAACTGGCGGATAAATTGCTGGAAAGATGTTTGCGGCCCTGTGAACAGGCTTTGAAAGACGCAGGTTTAAATACCAATCAAATAGATGAAGTGATATTGGTGGGGGGGAGCACACGTATTCCCAAAGTTCAGGAAATCGTTGAAAAATTCTTTGGTAAAAAGCCTAATAAAGGAGTAAACCCCGATGAGGTTGTTGCCTTAGGTGCGGCTGTTCAGGGCGCCGTATTAACGGGTGAAGTAAAGGATGTATTGTTACTTGATGTAACCCCGCTTTCGCTGGGTATTGAAACCATGGGTGGCGTAATGACCCGCCTCATCGAATCCAATACAACGATACCTACAAAAAAATCAGAAGTTTTTTCAACCGCTTCCGACAACCAGCCCGGCGTTCAGATCCATGTGTTGCAGGGTGAAAGACCAATGGCTTCGCAGAATAAAAGCCTGGGTATGTTTAACCTTGATGGTATACCCCCGGCGCCACGTGGCGTTCCCCAGGTTGAAGTAATATTTGATATTGACGCCAATGGCATTTTAAATGTTACCGCAAAAGATAAAGGTACCGGCAAAGAACAAAATATACGCATTGAAGCGGGTAGTGGATTGAGTAAAGACGAAGTGGAAAAAATGAAAGCAGAAGCTAAAGCCAATGAATCTTCTGACAAGGAAGCACGTGAAAAAGTAGATAAAGTGAACCAGGCCGACAGCCTTATCTTTCAAACAGAAAAGCAAATAAAGGAATTTGGCGAAAAAATACCTGCAGACAAAAAGGCGCCTATTGAAGCAGGATTGAATAAATTGAAAGAGGCCCATAAACAACAGGATATTGCCGGCATAGATGCCGCCATGGCAGAATTAAATACTGCCTGGACAGCAGCCTCCGAGGAAATATATAAAGCACAGCAAACAGGAGCTACTGCTTCCAATGATGGAGGCGCTCAGCAGGAACAGCAAGGCGCTAAAGCGGATGGCGACAATGTAACTGATGCCGAATTTGAAGAAGTAAAATAGATAGCTTATAAATTTAATTTGAAGAACCTCTGAATTTTCAGAGGTTTTTTTATCGCGTATCCCTAAAAATATATATTGAATACGGAATATTGCGTACATTTTTTTATGAATAGAGGATATATTTGTCCTTTATTATTGGTAGCTTTATGTAAAAATATTTAGAGTGGGGGGGCGTAATATCATTTTTATTATTCTGTTGTTTACTGGGCTGGGTATATTATTTATACAAAGTTGCGCCCACCGCAATAATGAAAGCGAAATAATACCGGTAGCCAGGGAAAAGCCGGCCGATTTGGGATCTGTTGCAGCGCTGCCACTAACATACAACGCACCTGAAAACAATCCCATAACAGAGGAAAAAGTTGAACTGGGGCGATTGCTTTTTTATGATCCTATTCTATCGGGTAATAAAGATGTGTCCTGCGCGTCCTGCCATCATCCGGAATTTGGATACGCAGAAAGCCTGGAATTATCAATTGGGGTGAATGGCAAAGGATTTGGCTCTAACCGGCAATTTATTCAGCCCAATGATATCCCGTTTACGAAGCGAAATTCGCCGGGATTACTCAATACTGCGTTTAATGGTATTGATATACATGGTAATTATAAGCCCGAAGATGCGCCAATGTTTTGGGATATGCGGGCCAAAAGCCTTGAAGAACAGGCGATGAATCCGATTAAGCAACTTGAAGAAATGCGTGGGCGTGATATAGAGGAGCATGATATGTTAAATGTGATCATTAAAAGGTTACGAGCTATTCCGGAATACAAACGATTATTTACAAAAGCTTTTAATGAAGAGAATGCCATTACTGAAACAAATTTAGGCAAGGCATTAGCCAGCTTTCAACGCACATTGGTAGCTAACAACTCAAGGTTTGATGAATTTATGCGCGGAAATCCTGCTGCATTAACCCCATCGGAAAAGGAAGGGATGCAATTGTTCCTGGAATCAGGATGTGCACGTTGCCATAATGGGCCTATGCTTTCCGATTTTAAACCGCATGTACTGGGTGTTGCTGATAATGAAAAAACAGGAATCATTGACTCAGGAATCAGCAATAGTTTTGCATTTCGTACACCAACATTAAGAAATCTTCGTTTCTCGGCTCCTTATATGCATAGCGGTAAATTAAAAACACTGGAGCAGGTATTAACCTTTTATGAAGACTTGCATGGTAAACCTTTACCTAATGCGAACGTTAAAAAGGAACAACTGGATACGCTTGCTATACAAACCCGGGTAGCATTCAAAAATATTCCGCGAATAGTTGAATTTTTAAATACGCTCAATGATGATAAATATGATAGAAAGATTCCGGATGCTGTGCCCAGTGGGCTGAGCGTAGGGGGCAATATTAAGTAAGGCCACCTGCATTTACCGAAACAATCTGCCGCACAAATGACGAAAGTTGGTTTAATATCAGATACCCACGGCTACCTTGATGAAAGTGTTTTCAAATATTTTGAACATTGTGATGAAATATGGCATGCAGGCGACTTCGGCGATCATGCTGTTGCAGATGCGCTTAAAACCTTTAAGCCTCTGAAAGCCGTATATGGCAATATTGATTCGAGTGATATAAGAAGTATTTATCCCGAAAAACTTCATTTTGCAACGGAGCAGGTACAAGTTTTTATGCAGCATATTGGTGGGTATCCGGGAAGGTATGCGCCGGGGGTAAAGAATGAAATTATAAATAACCACGCGGCATTATTTATTAGCGGGCATTCGCATATTTTAAAAATAATATACGATGATCAGCTCAATTGCCTGCATATCAATCCCGGGGCTGCGGGCAGGCAGGGATGGCATAAGGTAAGAACGGTGGTACGTCTTGTAATAGATGGCAACACCATGAAGGATTGCGAAGTAATTGAATTGGGTACGAACAGCAACAAGTCATAGCACATGTTATGTTTATTCAGCAACATTTAATTATGCCTGTTCGGTGGTTTTATCAAAAGTTAATACTGGAATTTTTGAAGCGTACGACAATAGCCTGTTGGTGATTCTGTTCCATAAGCCCGGCAGGCGAAATTCTTTTATGGACTGCCCAAGGATAAGATCTGCATTGATTCGTGTACACAGTTGATTTAAAAGAGCGGGCCAGCATCGTAGCCAGTTTAATCCGTTCTACCGGTATATCATTGTACAGGGGCAGTACGATCTTCCTGAAATGACTTACCAGGCCACCCGACCTGACTGCCAGAATGGGGATATTGGTTTTTCGGGCTAACATGCTGGTTGAAATAGAAGAAATGATACGTTGCAATAGGTTAAATTTAGATAACCCCAATACCACCATGTCCATCTTGTACGACTCTATATATTGTTTGAGCTGCGCCTGGGGGTGCCCCTGTAAAAGACTTATCTCAATTTCTCCTTCGCCGCACAATTGATTTTTATAGGCTGCTTTTAGGCTGGCGAGTTTTTCACGGCAGGTTTGCATATTAATATGCGATGCATAAGGAGTAAACCGGCTGGCATCAATCGGTAAAAATGGGAAAATGGGTTTAAATACCACATGAACCAGATGAATATTGCAATTGAAGCTATTGGCCAGCTCAATAGCTTTGGCGATGGCCCATTTATTTTTGGCTGTAAAATCAACCGGAACCAGAATGTTGTACAGTTTGTTTTGCATAGAAAAGGTTTTTTGGTTTATAAAAGTTTTCATTCAGATATGGATATATAGATCATGCTATACTCAGGAATTGTCATCTGCAACAATCACCTCACTTGCAAGTGGGGTTTCCAGGAAAAAACGAACAATATTACCAATCGTTTTTGCTTCGTTCAGCGTTGGGATGATAACAGTAACCATTAAATCTTCTTTCGTTTTATACGTTTATGTAAAATACAAACACAGCGGGCCACAGCCAGGTTTCTTAACAGCGATGTAAATCAAAAGGCATACCCCAAATTATAAATCTCTTATTATTTTACATGTGTCAACTGGGGTAGTAAGTATAAGTTCAGAATACCAGATGCAGGTTTACTTTTAATTGATATAAAATAAAAAATCCCGGAGATTCCGGGATTTTTAAATTACATGAACAGGTAATATTTTTAATATTCGTTATTATAATCTCTTTTGTTATAACCACCGCGATCACGATCACGGTAGCCACCGCCACCACTTTTGTTGTAGCCACCACCGCCGCCGCCACCAAAGCTTCTCTTTTTAAAACCACCGCCACCGCCTGGTTTAGCTGGTCTTTCCTGAGCTTCGTTGATAACGATTTTCCTTCCCAGAATCTCTTTGTCATACAGGCTACTGAGTGCATTTTGTGCTTCAGTATCATTTTCCATTTCTACAAAGCCAAATCCCTTGCTTCTTCCGGTTTCGCGGTCTTTAACAATTTTGATTGAAGTAACAGTACCATACTGTTCAAATAGATTTCTAAGGTCGTCCTCTGTCATGGTCCAGGAGAGGTTGCCTACGTACAGGTTCATTGTAACTAAAATTTAAAAAGTGAAAATTGAAAAAATAGTAATGGAAACTTAGTCGCTACAATGATCTGAGAACCGGAGGTTAGCCGTAAAACCAGCCAGAATAGGAACTAATGGTGCATTACTGCATTGTGAAGATAATGTTTTCCAAAATAATACCATATAAAATGGAATATATTTATATTAATTCTATCGGTAGGCAAAAACCGAAATATGAAATAAAGAATATATAAAAAGAGGTTGCTAAATCGTCAACCTCTTTCTTTATTATTCAGCTATTACTTCAAAGCTTAGCTCGGTTTCGTTTCCGTTGCCAAAGTCGATTTTAGCCTTGTGTGTGCCAAGTTCCTTCACTTCATCCAGAATATGAATGCGACGACGGTCTATTTCATAACCTTTCTGATCGCGGATGGCGCGGGCAATCTGAACGGTAGTAACACTACCGAAAATTTTGCCTGAAGTGCCCGTTTTTGCGCCAATATGCAATGGACTTTCATTAAGTTTGCTAATGACCAGGTTAATTTCAGCCAGTAATTTTTCTTCCTTCTTCTTAAGCTGCTTAAGCTTTTCTTCCAACTGTTTAAGGTTAGAGGGAGAAGCTTCAATAGCAAATTTTTGAGGAATCAGATAGTTGCGTGCATAACCGCTCCTTACCTTTACTTTTTCGTTGGCCGAACCTAAGTTATCTACGTCTTGTATTAAGATTACTTCCATGATTGCCTCCTTACTTTAAAAGATCAGTTACATACGGCAATAGTGCCATTTGACGGGCTTTCTTTATCGCCTCTGATACCTTCCGCTGGTATTTAAGCGAATTGCCTGAAATACGGCGGGGTAACATTTTACCCTGTTCATTGAGGAATTTCTTTAAAAACTCAACGTCTTTGTAATCAATGTACTTGATACCGTACTTCTTGAAGCGGCAGAACTTCTTCTTAGGCTTTTCTGTTTTGATAGCCGTAAGGTATTTGATTTCATTAGCTTTTGCCATACTATTCAGCCTCCGCTTTTTCGTTCTTGTAACTTACACCACTTCTCTTTCTGGCATTGTACCCGACGGCGTATTTATCGAGTTTTGTAACCATGTGACGCAATACCTGCTCGTCACGCAGCAGTTGAATCTTCAAAGTTTCATTGAAGGTGGATGGCGCAATAAATTCCACAACCCAGTAAATACCAGTGGTCTTTTTCTGGACGGGATACGCCAGTGATTTCAACCCCCAGGGGTTAGAATACACAATCTCGCCGCCGGCTCCGGTAACAAGATCTGTATACTTTTTCTGAGCTGCTTTAAACTCTTCATCGCTCAGAACAGGGGTAAAAATCACCATCAATTCATAATTGTTCATTACCCTGAATTTTGGTTTAAAAAAAATATGGGGTGCAAAGGTAGTTTTTTTTATCATATTTTCATAAACTATAAACCAAAAATTTAAAACGCCCATTTGCCAACCTGTCAGTAATTCCTCCAATGGCATTTTATTTGCCGCAGGTTGTTGCCATTTATAACTTAATTGAATCAAGCATTATGCAAAAAGGAAACATAAGGGTACAAACGGAGAACATATTCCCTATCATTAAAAAATTTCTTTACAGCGAACATGATATCTTTTTACGGGAACTGGTTAGTAATGCCGTGGATGCCACTCAAAAAATAAAAACCTTATCTTCTATAGGAGAAGCCAAAGGCGAATTGGGCGAATTACGGATAGATGTGAAATTAGATGCCGAAACCAAAACTCTCACTATTTCTGACAAAGGGGTGGGCATGACCGCCGAAGAAGTGGATAAATACCTTAACCAGGTAGCGTTTAGTGGTGCAGAGGAATTTTTAGAGAAGTATAAAGGACAAAATGAAAGCAATATTATAGGTCATTTCGGGCTGGGGTTTTATTCTTCCTTTATGGTGAGCGATAAAGTTGAAGTTATAACAAAATCGTACCTGCAGGATAAACCTGCTGTAAAGTGGGAGTGCGACGGCAGCCCGGCATTTACACTGGAAGAAACAGAGAAGCCGGACAGGGGTACCGACATTGTACTTCATATTAATGAAGAAAGTAAAGAATTTTTAGAAGCAGGAAGAATAAGACAAATACTTGAAAAATTTTGCCGGTTTTTACCCATTCCTATTTTTTTTGAAGACAAGCAGATCAATAATACCAACCCTGCATGGACAAAAAAACCTTCTGAATTAACTACAGAAGATTATCAGAATTTCTATAAAGAGCTATATCCTTTTAACGAAACACCGCTTTTCTGGATTCATCTTAATGTAGACTATCCTTTCAACCTGACCGGCATCCTGTATTTTCCCAAAATAAAGCAGAGTTATGAAATACAGAAGGATAAAATTCAGTTGTACAGCAACCAGGTATTTGTTACTGAAGAAGTAAAAGACATTGTGCCCGAATTTTTGATGTTGCTGCAGGGCGTAATTGATTCTCCGGATATTCCCCTTAATGTAAGCCGTAGCTATTTGCAGGGTGATCCCAATGTGAGGAAGATCAACAATCATATTACTAAGAAAGTTGCCGACAAGCTGGAGGAGATATTCAACAAGGACAGGAAAGCGTTTGAAGAAAAATGGGAACATATTGGCTTGTTCGTGAAGTATGGAATGATGACTGACGATAAATTTCTGGAAAGAGCCAACAGGTTTCATGTATTTGAAGACGTAGAAGGCGGAAAATTTTATACGCTTGAAGAATACAGAGCCGCCGCAGAACCCTTGCAAAAGAACAAAGACGGCAAGCTGGTTATATTGTATACTACTAATCCGGTACAGCAGGATGCCTATATTCAGCAGGCAAAAGCAAGGGGATACAAGGTTGTAAAAATGGAAACCCTGGTAGATGCCGCGTTTATAAGCCAGGTAGAAAACAAATGGGAGAATGTTCATTTTACCCGTGTCGATGCCGACATTGCCGATAACCTGGTTGATAAACAGGAAGCCGGGGAAACCGTTCTCAGCAAGGAAGAAGCCGATGCATTAAAAGATTTGTTTAATGTGCAGCGTCCGGACGTTAATATGTCTGTTGAAGTGAAAGGGCTGGGTGCTGAAGCTCCTCCGGTGGTTGCCACCCGTCCGGAATTTATGCGGCGCATGAAGGATATGGCTCTTGCAGGCGGACCTATGGCGGGATTTTATGCCAGCATGCCGGATGATGTAACGCTTACAGTAAACGGCAATCACCCGGTATTTCAAACCATATTACATGAAACCGATACAACAAAAAAAGAAAAGGCTGTTCACAACCTGGCCGACCTGGCTCTATTGTCGCAAGGGTTATTGAAAGGAAATAATCTTACTGATTTTATTAACCGCAGCGTAGAGCTGATGAGTGGAACGCAGAAAAGTAAGATTATTCTTGAGAGCTGATAATAAGTATCGTTCATATTTACTAAAAGCAATTGCCCGGGTCATTATCCGGGCTGTTGCTTTTTTTAGTGCACGGTATTATGCTGTAACATCTTTTTTCAGTATAACGCCATCCAGCCATTTCAATTTTCTTTTGCGGTATACCGGTTCATATTCAAACTCAAAAAAGGTTTCTATGTACCTGGGGCTGACATATAAAAAATAAACCGTGCGGGGATTTTGTTTTACCGAAACATTTACTTTTTCGAGGAACCTGGCAATCGTATCATCGCTAAAAGGATTGAACATAAAGAAAACAGATTCATCCGGATGGATATCATATTCCAGTACGTTTTTGCATAAAACCTGGTAGCTCATTTGAGGAAATTGAACGTTGGTCTTTTGCATGTGCTGCTCCGCAATGCTGCATACTTCCTGCGCAAAGTCTACACCTCTGATTGTTGTAAATCCGTAATGGGCCGCCACTACCATTGCTCTGCCTTTTCCGCAGCCAAGATCTGTGAAAGACCTGTCATCGCAAATTTCGCACAGGCGCTTTAGCAATGCCTCCAGTATATAAAAGTTTACCCCTTCGTACCTTGATGAATGCGAGATGTCTACGTTGCCAATCGTAAGCTGTGTTAATTCAAGGGGCTTCGAAGTGTCAACTCCAAATTTTTTTTCCCCTTTTATTTCATGCATTAAAATAAAACTGGCAAGAACGGGGTTCCAGTTGATAGCGAAATACCCATAAAGTTTTATATAATTAAGCCATTTTTTCAATTGTCACTTCGTCTGAAATCAATCACTTTTAATTGCAGATTTTTTTCACCGTTCCATTCATTTTCGTCAATCGTAAAAACAATATCAACGGGTTGTTTGGATTCCAGTAGGTTGAAATGTTGTGCCAGATTAAAACCGATGCCGCTTATTACCGTATTGTCCTGCTTTATTGAAAATTTAATATGTTGTTCTTTCACAATCCTGGAATAGCCTGTATCTGTAACATTTCTGCATACAAAAACCGGGCGCAGGTTTTCGGGACCGAAAGGCTCCATTTGGCAGATGATCTTATAAAAAACCGGTTTAATATCGGCAAGTTCAATTGCTCCGTCAATAAAAAGCACAGGAATTAATTGAGCCGGCTCGATTTGGGCGGTAACCACTTCTTCAAATTTATTGCTGAAAGCTTCCACATGTTCAGGAAGCATCGTCATGCCCGCCGCAGCGAAATGGCCGCCATAACCTAATAAATGTTGCCTGCAGGCATGAATAGCCTCATATAAATTGAAGCCGGGCACACTCCGGGCGCTACCGGCCACTATTTCCCCGCTTTGGGTTAATACTACGGTGGGACGGTAATATTTTTCAATAAGCCTGGAAGCCACAATACCTACCACCCCTTTATGCCAGTGTGGTTGATAAACTACGGTTGTTTTTCTCTGTATCAGTATTTCATCATTTTCAATCATACTCAGGGCCTGCCCTGTAATGCTGCTGTCGGCCTCTTTTCTTTCGTCATTGTCGGAGTGCAGCATTCCCGCATATTCAATAGCTTTCGCGTAGTCTTCTTCAATAAACAACTGAACGGCTTTGCGGGCATCATCCATACGTCCGGCAGCATTTATACGGGGGGCAATAACAAAAACAAGGTTGTTAATATGAACCACTGACTTTTGAAGTCCGCTTAACTCAATAAGAGCCTTTATGCCGGGTGAAGGATTTTCGTTTACCTGCTTTACGCCATAATAGGCAAGTATCCTGTTTTCCCCCGTCATTGGAACAATGTCTGCTGCAATGGCAGTTGCAACCAGATCCAGGTAATTAAAGCATTCTTTTTTTTCAAGTCCCAAATGGTGGCTTAATGCACAAATGAGTTTAAATCCAACACCGCAACCGCATAGTTCTTTGTACGGATAGGGGCAATCCTTTTGTTTGGGATTTAAAATGGCAACTGCCGGAGGAAGTTCCTCATCGGGCAAATGATGATCGCAAATAATAAAATCAATACCAACAGACCTGGCATACCGCACAAGTTCTATCGATTTAATGCCACAATCCAAAGCTATAATTAGTGTAATCTTATTTTTAAGAGCGAAGTCAATACCGTCTTTGGAAACCCCATAACCCTCGCGATAGCGATGGGGGATATAAAACTGGATATTTTCCGGAATGTAAACTTTTTGCAGAAAACGGAACATACATGATACTGCCGTAGTACCATCTACATCATAATCTCCAAATACAAGGATATTTTCTTTGTTTTCAAAAGCAGCGACTAACCTTTGCACCGCCTTATCCATATCTTTCATTAGCATGGGGTTATGCAGATCGGACAATTGAGGGCGGAAATAATTTTTAGCCTCTTCGTAAGTTTCAATTCCTCTTTGCACCAATATTTTACAAAGCGCCGGATGTATGGTGAGCTCATGGGATAATTGCTCCGCTTTATTTTCCGGAGCCTCCAGTATATGCCATCTTTTTTCCATTGGTGTTTGTTTGGCTAATGCTTTCTGTCTGTTGTGTAATTTAGCATTTCTTCCAATGCATTGCGAATTTCTGATGGAGGAAATTCATGCAACACTGAAAGTGCCTTTTCCCTGTACTCCAGCATCTTTTGCTCTCCATATTGAATTCCCCCGGTTTGTTTTACGTTTTCTATCACATAATTCACCTTTTCTTTTCTGCGATTCTGGTTCTTTATTATATATATAAGCTCTCTCCGTTTTGATGAAGTAGTATGATTTAGTGTATATATTAAAGGGAGCGTAAGTTTCTTTTCTTTAATATCGTTGCCGGTGGGTTTACCAATGCTGTCGGTTCCATAATCAAAAAGATCGTCTTTTATTTGAAAAGCTATTCCTGTATATTCTCCAAATTGCCTCAGTTTTTCGGTAATATCTTCATTTTCAGATCCGGACCAGCCTCCTGCAGCACAAGCAGATGCCAGTAAAGAAGCCGTTTTTGTTTTGATGATTTCAAAATAAATATCTTCGTTTAAATTCAGCCCCCGCGCTTTTTCAATTTGTAAAAGTTCTCCTTCGCTCATTTGACGCACTGCATCGGAAAGAATATGCAATATGCGATAGTCCTGCCCGTTCAGGGATAAGAGCAGCCCTTTGCTGAGCAAATAATCGCCCACCAGAACAGAAACCTTGGTTTTCCACAACGCATATGTAGAAAAAAATCCCCTCCTTTCATACGATTCATCCACAACATCATCATGTACCAGGGTAGCAGTATGTAACAATTCTACCAGGGAAGCAGCCCGGTAAGTTGAATCATTGATGCCGCCGGCAAGCTTGGCCGAAAGCAAAACAAACATGGGCCTGAGTTGTTTCCCTTTCCGCTTTACAATGTATTGCATTATCCTGTCGAGCAAAGGAACATTGCTTTTAACTGATGCCTTGAATTTTGATTCGAAGATTGCCAGTTCATCCGATATAATTCTCTTTGCTGTATTCATCTTCATAAAAAAGGCATAAATGTTGCAACTAATGAATTCAGTTTGCTGTCTGATATAAAACACTGCAAGTTAACTGTGTAATTTATTATTTCTAAAAAATTTGGTATTTGATACTCAATCAATACTTTTGCATATAACTTTTTTATAAGATCACCGTATTCATTCACTAATATTTTAGACATTATGGCAACCAAAAGGATTTTCTTGCTGCTGGGGATTTTTACATTGCTAACCACAGTCCTGTTTGCCCAGGAAACTACCGGTAGCTACGATTGGAGAGATTCTTCTTTAATTCCTTCCAAAAGACTGGGACAACATAACGAGTTTTTGAATAACCAGTATAATTTTCCTGCAAAGCCAAGAAGTCAGTGGGAACTGGGTTTAAAAGTAGGTACGTTTAATATATTGGGAGATGTGGCATCACAGTTCCCTACGCCAGGTTTTGGTGTACACGTAAGAAAAGCGCTGGGTTACCTGTTCTCTGTACGTGCTGAATACGTATATGGTATGGCAAGAGGTGTAAACTGGAAAGAAAGAACCAGTGGTTTTGCTGATCATTGGCGCAATGCAGGCTATGGTGTTGGACAAACCGTTTTCGATAACTATAAAGCCAATGTGCAGGACCTGTCTTTGCAGGGAGTATTTACTTTCAATAACATCCGTTTCCATAAAGGTAAAACTGGTTTTGTTGTATATGCACTGGCAGGTATAGGCGCTACAGTATATGAAACAAAAACCAACGTTGTATCGGATGCCAATGCATTATATAATTTCAGCACTATAGGAGTTAACAATGTTTATAAAGAGAGAAGGCAAACCATTAAGGACGTTAAAAATCTTTTAGATGCCGGAAGCTACAATACCCTTGCTGAAAATGAAGGCAATGCAAGAGCAAAGCTTTTCGGAAAAACACTTCGTTTTTCCAGGACGGTAGGAGTAGGTGTTGCCATTAAATTGAGCGACAGGTTAAACCTGGCAATAGAAGACAGGTTAACTTTTACAGGCGACGACCTGCTGGATGGTGTTCGCTGGCAGAATGTAAGTGATCCGGGCAATCCCAATACAGGCAGGGTGCTTACCCCCAGCAATGATATGTATAATTTTGCCAGTTTAGGATTAAATATCAATATAGGCTCAAAATCTGTTCAACCTTTGTGGTGGCTCAATCCATTGGATTATGCGTACAGCGAGTTAAACTCTCCCAAGCATATGAAAATACCCAAACCTGTATTGGATGATGCTGACGGTGATGGTGTTTCTGACCAGTTTGATATGGAACCCAATACGCCTGCCGGTGCATCAGTTGATACGCATGGTGTGAGCAGGGATACAGACGGTGATGGTGTACCTGATTACAAGGATAAAGAGTTGATAACCCCTACAGTTTGCCAACCTGTTGATGCAGATGGCGTAGGTAAGTGTCCTTGTCCTGATGAGTCTTGCTTTGAAGGTTATGTTGCTAAAAGAGGTGGCGGCGATTGCGGGATAGGCGATTTACCCAGTATTTCTTTTAATGCTAAAGCCTTTAAAATTTCTCAGGATGCTGAAGCCGTGCTGGCTAACGTAGCAGACAGGCTTCGTCAAAACCCTAATTGCAGGGTAGTAGTAACAAGCTATACCTGTGAGCCCTCAAAATCTTCACAGCAATTGAGTTGGGATAGGGTAAATGTGGTGATCAATTACCTGGTAGAAAAGCAAGGCATCAGTTCAGACCGCTTGATATTCAAATATGGTGAAACTGGTGGAGATTGTAATACAGTAGATCTTAGAGCGGCAGATGTGAGCGATGAAGGTCCGAATACTGTTCCTGCACCACATCCTAACCTGAGGAGGAGAGGTTAATAAGTTGGTTTTCAATGGTTAATCATAAATTTTAAAAGCTGGCTCAGCAAATAAGCTGCAGCCAGCTTTTTTATCAATACCTTAACGTGTTGCTAAATATCAGAAGTTTACATTTATTCTCTCAGATTGTATTATAAAACAATTATTTTTGCCCGCCTTTTATGAGAATAATCAAATACCTTTTTTTGCTGGTTGGCGCAGTTTGTGTCCTATCATCCTGCTCTAGATTTTCTAAAGTAATGAAAAGTAAGGACTATGAGTATAAACTCAGAATGGCGGATCAGTACTTTGTAAAGAAAAAGTATCGTTTTGCACAGCAGTTGTACGAAGATTTGTTTCCTGTTTTCAAGGGCTCCAACAAATTTGAAGATATTCATTATAAGTTTGCTTATTGCGCTTACTATCTAAAGGATTACATCAGTGCTGAAAACCTTTTTAAAAGCTTTCTTGAATATTTCCCCAATAGTGCTAAAGCAGAAGAAGTGGATTATATGCATGCTTTCTGCTATTTTAAACAATCACCCAGGCCTGAATTGGACCAAACCAATACTATAAAAGCTATGGGACAAATGCAAACATTTATTAATACACATCCTGGATCTGAACGCAACAAGGAAGCCCAGGAAATTATTGCTCAATGCTATAATAAGTTGATAACCAAGGACTATAGCAGTGCAGAATTGTATTATAATCTAGGTCAGTATAAGGCAGCAGCTATATCTTTTTCCACATTGCTGAATAGTTATCCTGACGCACCCAATGCCGATGAGTTTAAGCTTTGGGTAGTAAAATCTTATTATAGATATGCTGCTATGAGCATACCGGATAAGCAAAATGAGCGTTACGTACAGGCAATTGAGGAAGCACAGGATTTCCAGGACAGGTTTCCCGAAAGTAAACTATTGAAAGAAGCAGAACGTTACTTAACTTTGTCGCAAAATAATATAAAAACTATTTCTCAATGAGCAGATTAAGAAAACAATGGGGAGCAAATACTACCGCCAATGTAGTAGAAACGAAGAATGTGGTTGACATTAAGAATAAGACAGGTAATTTATATGAATCTATTGCTATTATTGGCAAAAGAGCTAACCAGATCAATATTGCTCTAAAAGAAGAACTCCATAATAAATTAGAAGAATTTGCCAGTCATACAGACAGCCTGGAAGAAATTCACGAAAATAAAGAACAGATAGAGATATCCAAGGCTTATGAAAGGATGCCTAACCCGGCATTACTGGCTACTCAGGAGTTTTTTGATGATAAGATTTATTATCGCAAAAGCGATAACGACCTGTTCAGTTAAAATTTCTTCGGGTGATAGCTTTTCAACTCTTTTGCGGCAATTAATACCTGCCGCTTTTGTATTTTTAGGGGTAGGCTTCATTTAGTGCTTGATCAACAGAAAACTTTAAAATGCTAAAGGGAAAAAAAATTGTATTGGGTATTACGGGCAGTATTGCAGCTTATAAAGCCGTGCTCCTGGTGCGAAGCCTTATACAAGCAGGCGCGGAAGTAAAGGTGCTGATGACACCGGCCGCTAAGGATTTTATATCACCGCTTACCCTGTCAACACTCTCAAAAAACCCTGTGCTGATTGATATCTTTAAAGAAGATACCTGGGCCAATCATGTAATGCTGGGCCGCTGGGCCGATATAATGCTGGTGGCGCCATTGAGTTGTAATACCCTTGCCAAAATGGCTGCAGGGCTTTGCGATAGTTTATTGTTGTCTGTTTACCTTTCGGCCACCTGTCCGGTAATGCTTGCACCTGCCATGGATGAAGATATGTGGAAGCACCCATCTACCCGGCAAAACCTCCAAACTCTTGTATCTTATGGCAATAGTATTATACCGGTAGCCAGTGGCGAACTGGCAAGTGGTTTATTTGGCGAAGGAAGAATGGCTGAGCCGGAAACGATAATGGAATATCTGCTTCAGCATTTCAAAATAGCCGGAAGGTTAAATGGCAAAAAAGTATTGGTTACGGCCGGCCCAACCTATGAACATATTGACCCTGTACGTTTTATTGGCAATCATTCCAGCGGAAAAATGGGAGTAGCCATAGCGAGGGAATTTTTAAACAGTGGGGCAGCAGTTACTTTAGTACTGGGCCCGGCGCCAGGCGTATTACAATTAAACGGATTAAATGTAATAAGGGTGCAAAGCGCCAACGAAATGTATGATGCCTGCCACCAGGTTTTTGGCGAAACAGATATAGCCATTATGGCGGCTGCAGTAGCGGATTACTCGCCCATTACTGTAGCCAGTGAAAAAATAAAGAAGAAAGAAGAAAACTGGTCGGTGGCGTTGAAAAAAACACCTGATATCTTAAAAAGCCTGGGACAAAAGAAACAAGAAAAGCAGGTGTTGGCCGGCTTTGCGCTCGAAACCAGTAATGAACGTGAAAACGCTTTAGCCAAACTACAGCAAAAGAATGCCGATATTATTGTGCTCAACTCACTTCGGGATAAAGATGCAGGTTTTGGAAAGGATACAAACAAGGTGACTATTTTTGACAGAAAGGGGGGAGAAAAAAACTTTGACCTAAAATCCAAAACCGCTGTAGCGAAAGATATTGTTGATTATATAATTGAATATATCCATGCATAAGATTTCAATTTTAATGGTTGGATTGCTGCTCTCCTGCTGCGTTTCAGCGCAGGAATTGAATGCTAAAGTGTCTGTAATGGCCGGTCAAATTAAAAGCTCGGTTGATAAAAAGGCATTTCAAACTTTGCAAACGGCACTAACCAACTTTCTCAACAACAGAAAATGGACAAATGATACTTATCAGCAACAGGAGAAAATCGTTTGTAATTTCCTTTTAAATCTTACCCAGGATATTGAGCCTAATGTATACAGGGCTGTGTTAACAATACAGGCGGGCAGGCCGGTATACAACAGCGGCTATGTTTCACCGCTTATTAACTTCCAGGATAATGATGTAACCTTTAAATATATTGAATTTCAGCAGGTGGAATTTAATGAGAGCAATGTTATGGGCACAGACCCGGCCGCCGCTAATCTTACCGCCATCTTTGCATATTATGTTTACATGATACTTGGACTGGATTACGATTCTTTTTCACCAAGAGGCGGCGATCCGTATTTTAAAAGAGCTCAGAATATAGTAAGCAATGCCCCGGATGGCCGTAATATTACCGGCTGGAAAGCCTTTGACGGACAACGCAACAGGTATTGGCTTGCTGAAAACTTCAACAACAGTAAGTATTCATTGCTGCATGATGCCTATTATACCTATTACCGGTTAGGTATGGATAAAATGTATGAAGATCAAAATGAGGCAAGGCGGCAGATCCTCAATGGACTTAATCAGTTAAATACGTTAAGTACCGATAACCGTAATCTTATGGCGCTGCAATTTTTCTTTTTGGGAAGAAGTGAAGAGTTGTCGAAGCTGTTTAAAAAGTCGCCGCCGCAGGAAAGAGTGAGAGCATCAGAACTGCTGCAAAGATTAGATATCTCAAATGCCGGTCAATACAAACAGGAATTAAAATGAGAACCGGTTTATATATCGTGATGCTGGCTGCCTTTTTGTTAACAGGCTGTTCGGGTAACAGAATACCGGCTGATGTTATACAGCCACATGAAATGGGAAATATGCTGTTTGAGATATCAATGGCGGAAGAGTTTGTAAACGCCTATGTGGCGAAGGATTCTTCTAAAAATAAAGAAGTGGAGATTCAAAAAGAATACCAGAAGATTTTCTTGTTGCATGAGGTAACAGAAGCGCAGTTTAAAGAGAGCTATGATTTTTACAGGTCTCATCCCGGTATTTTTAAAACAATGATGGATTCCTTAAATGCCAGGGCTCAGCGAAAAAGAAATGAAGTATACCAAATGCCAAATTGATGGGTATGGTAATGATCATGCAGTCATGAGCGGGAAGATTTTTTATATCCGGCAGTAATGGTACATTCAGCGGTCTATCATACAAAAGAAATTTTTTTTACGAATGTTTACAAGCAAGGATGATCTTAAGTTAGGATATGGTGTAGATATGGAAATAGGCAAGTTTTTAACTGACCGCAAAGTGCCTGCTGATAATTTATACTGGAAGAACAGGCTGTTGTATATAATACCTATGCCTGGCTATTTGTTTATTCCGCTGTATATAGATCTGCAATTGAGATTAGGGCTTCCGAAATCAGGGTTGCTTTCGGAACCGCACCTGCAGTTGCTGGAAAACATCCTGCACAGCGCAGCAAAACTCGAGCATAAAGAAATTAATTTCGAAGCACATATTGCGGAATGTATTGACCTGACAAAACCTTATTGTAAAAATCCTTCCTTTCTGCAGGATCTTATGTATTATTTTTCCGGCGAAAAAGAAAAGGCCGGCGTAGCGCTGGGCACGCCATTCAAATCTCTTACCCGGGCCGACGCCTACCTGTTTAGCCTCTGTTATTTTGAGTTTGATGATGTATTAAAAAAGAAGCTGGTAGATGCCTGGTATGCTTTGATCACATATTATCTTATCGTTGACGACCTCGAGGATATTCAGCCGGATTTTGAGCAGCAGGAAGAAAATGCAGTGTTGGAAGCCGGCTTATCTGAAGATGGTGCAAAAGTTATAGAGGCTCTTATTCACCAAAGTTACCAGGTAATGAATTCAGTAAATCCCGTAATTGCCAACCGCATTGACCATAAAAGACAGACGATAAATGTAAAGGGAATTATTGATACTTTTCTGCAAAAGAAACTGCAGCCCGGGGCTTAGACCTGCTGAAAGATTAAGGAAAATAATTAAAAACTGCTTCAAATGGTTTGAAGCAGTTTGAGTAAATAAGCTGATGTTGTTTTAGGCTTGCTTTTCCGGTTCAGGTGTACTGTCGTCACCATCAAATTTATCTGTGATCTTTCCCCACAATTTTTTTGCGCCGTCTTTTAAATCATCCAATTTATCTTCTGCTATTTCTTTCCATTCCTCCGCTTTTTCCTTAGCATCTTTCCACGCTTCTTCCGCTTTGTCTTCTGCATTGTCCCATACATCCTCTGCCTTGTCTTTTATTTTTTCTGCCTTATCACTTATTTTGTCTTTCCAGTTCGCTTCAGGCTGGCCGGCCCCTGTAGCTTTGTTGTCTTCCATACATTTGTTTTTTTAGGTGAACAATGCAACTAAGATACCATTTTAATAAACAGGATAACAATTTTTAAAAAGGTAAAAGCAATTATGTTTTCCCGGAACAATGGGATAACCGGTGAGCAAACCGGGCAAGGGAATTGCCTTGCTGTAATATCTTTGAACAAAGCAAATCCAAACACCTTAAACCTTTCTTATTTTTGTATTTATATGTTTGCGAATTGTACTGAAAAAGAAAGATTCATTTTTAAAAAGATAGCCCATGCAGCGGAAGCGCTGAATATGGATTGCTATATTATTGGCGGATTTGTGCGGGATAAACTTATTGGGCGGGAAACCAACGATGCCGATATTGTTTGCGTAGGCGATGGCATTGCCCTGGCAAAACACACTGCGGCCCAGTTTACTCCATCTCCTAAAGTTTCTTTTTTTAAAAATTACGGAACAGCGCATATCCGGATAGATGGACTTGATATAGAGTTTGTGGGGGCCAGACGGGAAAGCTATCGCTATCATTCCCGCAATCCTGAAGTAGTACCCGGCACCCTGCAGGATGATCAAAACAGAAGAGACTTCACGATCAATACCCTGGCTGTAAGCCTGAATAAAGAAAACTATGGTGATCTTATTGATCCTTTTGGGGGAACAATTGATATAAAAAGTAAGATCGTTAAAACACCGCTTGATCCCATTCAAACCTTTAGTGATGATCCTTTGCGTATGATGCGGGCCATTCGTTTTGCCTGCCAGTTGCAATTTACTATTGACGATGCTACATGGCAGGGAATCAGGGACAATGTGGAACGAATACACATTATATCTCAGGAAAGAATAACCGATGAGCTGAATAAGATATTGCTGAGTAAAAAGCCTTCGGTTGGACTGGATTTACTGTACAAGTCTGGGTTACTGCACCTGGTTTTTCCTCAAATGGTTGACCTTGCAGGAGCAGAATATATTGATGGGATGGGGCACAAAGATAATTTCTATCACACACTCCAGGTTGTGGATAATATTTCAGAACATACGGATGACCTGTGGTTGAGATGGGCCGCTGTGCTGCATGATATTGGCAAGCCCGCAACAAAAAAATTTGAAGAAGGACATGGCTGGACCTTTCATGGGCACGAAGTGGTGGGGGGACGAATGGTTCCTAAAATATTTACCAGGTTGCGTCTTCCGCAGGACAATAAAATGCGCTTCGTAAAGAAAATGGTAGAACTGCATTTGCGCCCTATCAGCCTTACCAAAGAAAATATTACGGATTCTGCTATACGCCGCCTTTTATTTGATGCGGGCAACGATATAGAAGCGTTAATGACTTTATGTAAAGCGGATATTACTTCAAAAAACAAACAAAAAGTAAAACAGTATATCGGTAATTTTGAAATGGTGCGGCAGCGCTTGCATGAGGTAGAAGAAAAAGACAGAATACGCAACTGGCAACCGCCCATTACCGGCGAAATGATCATGGATATTTTTGGTATTGCTCCCTGTAAAAAAGTAGGCGATATTAAAAACGCAATAAAAGATGCGATATTAGACGGAGAAATTGAAAACAATTACGACGCGGCATATGACTATATGCTCAAAAAAGCGCTGGAATTGAATCTTGCACCCGTCAGGTAAAACATACAAGGGAAAAGGCTTACATGTTAACTCGGGGAATTATTTTACTTTTGACAAATTTTGTACGATATTCAACACCTAAAAGATACACATGGCCATTTTAAAATTCAGGGCATATTTTGAAGAAGATGATAGTATTTACAGGGATATTGCTGTTAAGCACACACAATCTTTTTTGGATTTGCACTTTATTATTCTAAAAAGTTTTGAATTCGACAATAAACACCAGGCTACCTTTTACCGGAGTAATGATAAATGGCAACGGGGGCGTGAAATCAGTATTGAGAAATACGATAAGCCCTACAAGGCTGAACCGCTTATTATGTCGGTAACCACCGTTGGTTCTGAAATACGCAATCCCAACGAAAAATTCATTTATGTGTATGATTTTGCGCGGGGCTGGACTTTCCTGGTAGAATTGATCAGTGTATCTAAGGATGAAAATCCCAAATTAACCTATCCTGCCATTATACGCAGCGAGGGAATAGCCCCCAGCCAGTATGGAACGAAAAGCATACTCGGCGACCGTTTTGTAGATGTGGAAGAAAAATACGATCTCACCAAAGGAGTGGACGGCTTTAGTGAAGAGGGAGATGATGATGATGCAACAGATGATACTTCGGCGGAAGAAAACGGTACAGATGATAAGGAAGAAGTATGATTAGCACTTATCACTTACTACTTACCCCGTCCGAACGGCGTTCAGCCGGGCGGGCACTTACCACTTCTTTTGATGCCCGGTAAAACCTGCATAATAATCATTGGTCCTACGGCAGCAGGTAAAACAAAGCTGTCTCTGCAATTAGCCGAATATTTTAATACAGCTATTATTTCTGCGGATTCACGGCAATGCTACCGGGAACTGGATATTGGCGTTGCCAAACCATCTGCTGCTGACCTGCAAAAAATCAAACATTATTTCATCAGTTCGCACAGCATACACGATGTGGTAAATGCAGGTGTATTTGAAACCTATGCATTGCAGGCTGTACATGAAATTTTTGATAAGCATGATAAGGCTGTCATGGCGGGGGGCACGGGGCTGTATATAAAAGCATTTTGTTACGGAATGGACGCCATACCGGAGGTTAAAGAAGAGGTTAGGCAGTTGGTGAGAAAGCAATACCATACGCTTGGCATAAGCTGGTTGCAGGAAATGCTGCAACAGCATGATCCGTTATTTTATGCAAAAGGAGAAATGCAAAATCCTCAAAGAATGATGAGGGCGCTGGAAATAAAATTGTCGTCGGGCACTTCTATTTTAAAATGGCACTCGTTACCGCAAAAGCAAAGAGATTTTTCCATTGTCAAAATAGGGATTGAACTCCCCCGAAAAGAGATATACCACAATATCAATCAAAGGGTAGATGCAATGATGGAGCAGGGACTATTGGAAGAAGCAAAAAGCCTTTACCCCTATCGAAACATCAACGCTTTGCAAACCGTAGGGTATAGCGAACTGTTTGATTACATAGATGGAAAGCTTACATTGCAGGAAGCGGTTGATGCCATTAAGAAAAATACCCGGCATTATGCAAAAAGACAAATGACATGGTTTAAAAGAGATGAAGCCATTCATTGGTTTGCCCCGGGCGATAAAGCCGATATTATCAATTTTATTGAGAAACAGGTACATTAGCCGGCAGGATGCATATATATGTCGCCGGTGATGTCTCTCTCTCAAAGCCGGAATGGTATCTTTACCGCCACATAAAACCAGGCAATGCCACAATTTGGAATTTGTCCAAATCAGCAGAACCTGGTCATAACACCGATATCTTATCTTTGACCGCTAAAATGCTATCATGGCAGATACTATAAACGAAGTAAAACATTTTTTTGAGCAATGGGCAAAACAGCCTGTACACGACCTGCTTACACTCCGGCAGGCCGGCAGCAACCGGCAATATTTCCGTGCGGCAACCGGCGCCAGGTCTTTCATCGTTACCAGCAATCCCAATAACATTTCCGAAAACAATGCTTTTATTGCGTTTGCCAAACATTTTTACAGCAAGCAACTTGCAGTACCCGAAATACTTTTTGCCAACGGAGAAAAAACGATGTATATCCAAACCGACTTTGGCGATATTTCGCTTTTTGATGTAATTAAACAGGAAGGCTATAGCGCAAGGGTAAAAGAACTTTACCGTAAAGCCTTTGCACAATTGGCAAGGTTGCAGGTGCAGGGCGGGGAAGGACTGGATTATAATAATTGTATTGCCACCAAGTCTTTCGATAAGCAGGCCATTTATTCCGATCTTTTGTATTTCCTCTATTATTTTGTGCGGGCACTCGATTTGCCCTACGATAAAAATTTATTGCTGAACGATTTTGAATTGCTGAGCAGCTACCTCATGCAGGAAGAAGCTAAATATTTCATGCACCGCGATTGCCAGAGCCGCAACGTGATGGTCAAAGATGAGCGGGTATATTTTATAGACTTCCAGGGCGGCATGCAGGGCGCGTTGCAATACGATGCCGCTTCCATGCTGTGGCAGGCAAGAGCTGCATTGCCGCACGAATGGAAAGAAGAACTGGTGGGCTACTACTTTGAAAAAGTAAATGAATTGTTGGGCAACAGGCTCAATAAAAAGGATTTTTTAGACAGCTATGATGGGTTTGTGCTGATACGGATGTTACAAACACTCGGCGCTTATGGTTTCAGGGGACTTTTTGAGCGGAAGCAGCATTTTATTACCAGCATTCCTTTTGCATTGAAACAATTGCGCTGGTTTTTGGAAAATAAGAAGATACCCATCCGGCTGCCCGAACTGCAGAAAGTATTATGGCATATAGTAGACGATTCAATCATTGACCGTTATGAAACGGTAAAAGCGGCGGCAGACAGCTCATTGATAGTGCATATCAACAGCTTCTCCTATCGCAATGGCATACCCGAAACCAATGCTGAAAATGGAGGCGGATTTGTGTTTGACTGCCGCGGTATTTTTAATCCGGGTCGTTTTGAAGAATACAAAAAACTTACGGGCCGCGATAAGGAAGTGCAGGAATTTTTGCTCCATAAAAGCGAAATGCCTTCGTTTTTGCAGTACGTGTATGGCATAGTGGATATTTCAGTAAGTGATTATCTCCGGCGTAATTTTCAAAGCCTGGTGGTGAACTTTGGCTGTACCGGCGGGCAACACCGCAGCGTGTTTGCGGCCGACAGTTTGGCCAAACACCTGCAGGAAAAATTCGCCGTAAAGGTAAATGTGCATCATTTGGTACAGGAGGAAAAAAATTGGGTGAATGGTTGAGGGCGGAAAGTGGTAAGCTGGAGAGTGAGGTGAGAGGTGAGAGGTGAGAGGTGTGAGGTGAGAGGTGTGAGGTGAGAGGTGTGAGGTGAAAATATTTTTAAAGTAATGATTTTGGTTAATATGATAAGTGCTAACGGCGAAAATTTTATACTATCAGAAATCAGCTTAACTGCGGCCATGATCTTTGCCGCAGGGTTGGGTACAAGATTAAAGCCGTGGACGGATCGCCATCCCAAGGCATTGGCTGTAGTGAACGGCAAGCCATTGCTGCAGCGCAATATTGAATACCTGAAGGGATTTGGTATTACGAACCTGATCATTAATGTACATCATTTTGCTGACCAGGTGATCGAATTTTTAAAAGCACATGATCATTTCAACTGTAACATCGCTGTTTCGCATGAAATAGAGGAACCATTAGAAACGGGTGGCGGATTAAAAAAAGCCGCATGGTTTTTACAACCTTATGATCCTTTTTTTGTGATCAATGCAGATATTTTAACCAATCTCGATATCAATGCCATGCTGCAATTTCACAACCGGCACAAGCCCCTGGTTACATTGGCTGTAACCGATAGAAAAGCTTCGCGTTCTTTTTTGTTCAGTGACAGCGATCAGTTGTGCGGGTGGCGGAACAATGTTTCAGGCGAGGAAAAAATTTCTATCCCGGCAACGAATAATATATCCAAAGCGTTCAGCGGTATTCATATTATTGACCCGGCCATTTTTGAATTGATCACGGAAGAAGGAAAATTTTCTTTGGTGGATCTGTATCTCCGTTTGTCGCAGCGTCATTCGGTTATGGGTTTTGACCATTCAGGCGATATACTGATTGATGTGGGCAAACCGGAAGCCATTGAACAGGCAGAGCGGTATTTTCATTGATTGTTGGTATCGGCTGTCAGCTATGGGCTATCAGCATTGTGCCCACGAAAACCACCCTGAAACCTGTAACCTGTAACTAACCTGAAACCTGTAACTTGCACCCCTCACCATGTATCCTCCGTTAAAACATAGCGTTTCCGGACAAACCTTATGGCTGAGTGCAGACCGTTCTGTTTTTTGGGAAGAGCGGAAATCGCTTATCCTTGCCGATCTGCACCTCGGTAAAACGGGGCATTTCCGCAAGTGGGGTATTGGCGTGCCACAAACGGTTTTTAAGGAAGACATGCAGCGCCTGGTTAGCCTCATCCAATTTTTTAAGCCCGAACAACTGGTTGTTGTGGGTGATATGTTTCACAGTGAAAGCAATAAGGAATTAGAATTGTTCTGCCGGTGGCGAAGCGATTTCTCTTCTCTTGCCGTTCAGCTCATCAAAGGCAACCACGATATTTTGAAGGATCAGTGGTATGAAAACGTGGATATTACTGTTCATCCGGATGAATTAACAATGGAGGAATTTGTTTTTTGTCATGATTACAATGGCATGCATAAGCAGAACCTTACGGAGAAATATATTTTCTCAGGACATCTTCATCCCGGCGTTTATATAAAGGGCCTGTCAAAGCAGGGGTTGAGACTGCCCTGTTTTCACTTTGCCGCAAACTGCTGTACTTTGCCCGCCTTTAGCCGGTTTACAGGCGTAGCCGGAATACAACAGGATCGGCATGACAAGATTTTTGCCATAGTGGATGACAGGGTGATGCTGATTTGAGAATTTACGGTTGATTCTTTCTTTTGTTTTACTTTTTATAGTTAAGGTCAAAGCGGCCGGAAGTAATTTTGACAATTTTCCCGGGATCATTATTATCCACTCCTTCAAACTCAAATGTGCCGGATAAAATTTTGCTTGCCCTGTCGTCTTTGGTGATAATTACCCGCCCTGATTTTGTATTTAGCGAAGAATATACCCTTGTTGTATTGTTTTCGCGAACAGTGTACTGTAATCTGTTAGACAGGTCAGAAAGCAAATAAGTGCCCGCACCGGTAAGGTTACCTATTTCAATGTAAACATTCTTATCCCATGCCCCGGATTCCCCGCAGCCGTCAGCACTCACAGATGCCGACATGCCATTGCCTGAACTATATACCCCCCCCGTTGAGGGAAGGAGCATTTGGGCCACCTATTATTCCCCGGTGGGAACAGGGCTTGTAAACTTTACCATCAATTAAGCAAGAAAATGTATTAGCGCCCTTTTGGGTTTCTTTGGTGAGCCTGTCTTTTTTGCAGGAGACGGCGGCGAGAAAGAAAAGCAGGAATAAAAAAGGTGTGTACTTCATATAACAAGGTTTACAGGCAATAATATTAATCAATTTTAAAGCAAACAGACATGATTTTAGTCATAAGCAATTCCGCTTATTCCCACAGCAGGGCTAAACCAAGCCCCCTTACCTTGCACACGGCATAGTGATATATGGTTTCATTTATAGCCAGGTATTGAAATAGTGCAACTGAAGACTAAAAGAGGATTTAGATGAAATGGTTAGCGAACCCTGTTGCAAAAAATAAAGCCGGTTGATGTACAACCGGCAATATCTTTGATGGATGGTAATTCCTGTGTTTTAACCAGGAAATGTTGGCGAAGTGTTGAACAACCTCTTGTTTTTTGAATACTGGATTTGTTTTACCTATTTGCTTAGAACTTTTGCTATTTGCTTGCTGATGTAAAGATGCTTCAGCAATCCCGCTTTTAAAATTTTATTCGTCAGCGGGCGCCATTCCTTCGATCTTTGGACAATTTGTTACGATAAAAGATACCGTTTACTTCAGGGTATAGGCCACCACGTTGTTCTTAAAGAAAGTGGGCACATACACTGTTTTTGTTGCCGGATCGTAACCAATGTCCGCGGAATTGATCTTTTGCTCCCTGGTATCCAGCAAATGATCTTTTTTTCCGTTAGCATAAACGTACCATACAGAGCCTGCCCAGCACGAAACAATAAAATCACCGTTACCCACTGCTTCAATACCATCCGTTCCGCCTTCCATGCCATCGGCGATCAATGTTAATGCGCCTGTTTTCTCTGCCTTGTACAATCCGCCCGCATCTGTTAAGTACAAATCGGAGCCCACTGCCAGCACTCCGTTCGGTCCTTTCAGGTTTTCCTGTACCACGGTTGATTTTCCTTTTACAATACGGTGTATTTTTTTGGTTTTTGAGTCCGAAACATAGATCGCTCCTTTGGGGTCAATGCTAACATCGTTCAATCCCTGTGCGCCCTCTACCGCGATCCGCTGTATAATCTTTCCTTTTGCAATATCAATTACCGCAACAGCATCTATATCGGCTACGTATAATTTGCCCGCATGAATACCCATGCCCTTGGGCGCGTTTAAGCCGGTAACCCATTCCGATGCAATGATCTTACCGTCTAATCCCACTTTTCCTATAGAGCCCTTGCCGTCTTTTCCCCATGGTTCTCCGTCAATATTGGCGGTATACAGCACTTTATTGACGCCATCAAATTTTACCGATTCAGGAACTTTTAAAATGGTATCGGTTTCCCATTTTTTTACCAGTTGTTTTTCCTGCGACTGTGCTGTGCCGTACAGCAGAATGAAGCTGAAAAGAACGGCGCATAATAAAGAAGGTTTCATGTTCAGAATGGTTTATAGTTTATAAATACATTTTGATATTTAATATCAAATTGAAAAGCATATAGAACCTTTGTCAAACGTACATGAAATTTTTCATTCATAAAACATAAAGGATGAATGAAAAATTTTTATGGGAGTTCCCCGTCCCTACCGGCACGCCAGCCCGATGAAGCCATTCTGGCGGGGGCGGGTTCCTGGCTAAAAATAATAATAAATGTTCAAGAGAAGTATAACAATAAACTTTTGCCAAATCCATAACGGAGGCTTGTACCAAATCTCAAATTTCAAGTTTCACTGACCGGCTTCTGCCGCAATCTGTAATGATGTCAATTCTGTTGTTACTTTTTTTGCGGAAAAAAAGTAACCAAAAAAGCCGCCCGAAAACGATTACTGCCTGTTTTCGGGAAGGAGCCCTGATGTCACTTTTGTACTACTGTGATTTCAGCTATCCTTTCTTTATTGCCTTCTTATTGTCAACACATGGATAAAGCATTATAATTTATTTTAAATCTTAAATTTCAAATTTCAAATCTTAATCCCTTCGTCAACTCGTTATTCACCGTTCGCCATATTCCCAGCGGGTTGGCGTCTTTCAGTTCATCGGGCAGCAGGCTGTTTGGCCAGTTTTGAAAGCACAAAGGCCGGGCAAAGCGTTTAATACCATCTGCCCCAACAGAAGTAAACCTGGCATCGGTGGTAGCGGGAAAGGGACCGCCATGCTGCATACTCAGGCATACTTCCACTCCGGTAGGCACACCATTTACGATGATCCTGCCGCAACTGTTTTTAACCTTTTCCACCAGCGAATCATAATTGCGCATATCCGTTTCCGTTGCCATTAGTGCGGAAGTCAACTGTCCTTCCATACGGGCTGCTATAGCCAGCATTTCATTCATATCGCTGCACCGTATTACAAGCGAATACGGGCCAAACACTTCCTGGTGGAGTACGGGGTTGTTTAAAAAGGCCTGTGCAGTAGCCGACGCAATGGTGGGAACGCCCTGGTTTTCACCGGGCTGCTGTTGGGCAACCGCAATCGTTTCTACATCTTCCTGCATCAATGCTTTGTTGCGGTTGGCTACAAAGGCTTTGGCAATGCCGGGATGCAGCATGGTGGAAGGAGCGATCTGTTCAATTGCTTTGCCCAGCGCTGTTATAAATTTTTGAAGATCTTCGCTATCAATACCAATGATTAGTCCCGGGTTGGTGCAAAACTGTCCCGTGCTGAGGGTAATGGAACCGGCATACAATTTGGCCAGGTCAACCGGCGATTGCTTTAATTTTTCGGGGAAGAGATAAACCGGGTTGATGCTGCCCATTTCCGCGAAAACAGGTATGGGCTCTTTGCGTTGCGCTGCCCAGTCGAACAGGGCTTTACCACCTCCATAAGAGCCGGTGAAGCCCACTGCTTTGGTATGAGGGTGCATTACCAAAGATTTTCCCACTTCAAAGCCTGCGCCATGCACATGCGCGAATATGCCCTGGGGCATATTGTGTTCGCGGGCAACTTTTCCAATAGCGTTGGCCACCATTTCGGATGTTTGCCCATGAGCCGGATGGGCTTTAACAATAACCGGGCACCCGGCAGCCAGCGCGCAGGCGGTATCGCCTCCTGCTGTAGAATAAGCAAACGGAAAATTGCTGGCGCCAAAAACCACAACGGGTCCTAAGGGCACAAGCATTTTCCGCAGATCAGGCTTTGGAGGATTGCGTTCGGCAATTGCCGTATCAATGCGGGCCTCTATCCAGTTGCCCTGTTCACAGGCTTCGGCATAACTGTTGAGTTGAAATATAGTTCGGTTTAATTCATTCTTTAACCGTGCTTCAGGAAGATTTGTTTCTTTCATGGCTATGGCAACAACTGCTTCGCTTATGGTACTGAGTTCCGCGGCGATAGCATGCATAAAGCCGGCTCTTTGCCGGAGCGGAAATGTTCTGTAGGTCTCAAATGCGCTCCATGATTGCTCCATTACGGCATTGATCTCGTCTGTTGTAGCATCTTTAAAAGTATTCATGATCATATTGTATTAGATGATGCGGGTAAAGTTTGCTACCCCAAATTTCGGCATTCTTTATTGATAATCGCCAACATCTAAATTCTGTATCTTCGCCGCCATGGAAAAAAGCGCAAAGAAACCTATCGTAATGAGTGGTATCCGTCCTACGGGGATATTGCACCTGGGCAGTTATTTTGGCGCACTGCAGAATTATGTGCGCATGCAAAATGAATATGAATGTTATTTTATGGTGGCCGACCTGCATTCACTCACCACACATCCCGATACCAAAAGTTTAAGAGCAAATGTGTTGCATGTAATTTCGGAATACCTGGCCTGCGGGCTCGATCCGGATAAGGCTGCATTGTATTGCCAGAGTGCGGTATACCAAACTTCTGAACTCTATTTGTACCTGAATACCCTGGCTTATAAAGGCGAACTGGAAAAAACCACCACCTTTAAAGACAAAGCCCGCCTGCAACCACAAAATATCAATGCAGCCTTACTTACTTACCCTTCTTTAATGGCGGCCGATATATTGTTGCACCGTGCATTGTACGTTCCCGTTGGTAAAGACCAGGAACAACACCTGGAGATGGCAAGAAATTTTGCCAGCCGGTTCAATCATCGCTATGGAGAAATTTTTCCTGAGCCGGTGGCCTTTAATTTCGGAAAGGAACTCGTTAAAGTGCCCAGCTTAGACGGTGCAGGCAAAATGAGCAAGAGTGAAAATCAAAACGCCACTTTATACCTTTCGGATGACGACGAACTCATCCGCAAAAAAATAATGAAGGCAAAAACGGATGAAGGTCCCAAAGCGCCACATTCGCCTATGCCCGACTATATTGAAAACATATTTCAACTGCTGGGGCTTACCAGCACACGCGATGTGTATGAAAAATTTGAATCGGATTATAATAACTGCACCATTCGCTATGGCGATTTGAAAAAACAATTAACGGAAGATATGATACGGTTCATTGCCCCCATTCGTGAAAAAGCGAAAGCTATCCGTGAAAATGAAGCCTATATGAAAGAGGTGATGGAGAAAGGCGCTGCCAAAGCGCGCGAAAGCGCTGAAAAAACCATGCAACTGACGCGGGAAGCGATAGGGATAAAATATTTTTAAGAAAAACATAGTGCGGGGGTTTTAAAGCAGTTAAATTTATTTATCTTGATATTCTCTTTTATCTGCTATCCTACATTTCAAATTTGAACACAATCGTAATGGCGAAAACTAAAAAACCCAAACACATTGCCGTAGCAGGAAATATTGGCGCCGGAAAAACTACGCTTACGGAAATGCTGAGCAAGCATTACCGCTGGATACCCCAGTTTGAAGATGTGGATCACAATCCTTACCTCTACGATTTTTATGAAGATATGCCCCGATGGAGTTTTAATCTCCAGATCTATTTTTTAAATACCCGGCTCAGGAACCTGCTTGAAATCCAAAAAGGAAACGAAACGGTTATACAGGATAGAACCATATATGAAGACGCACATATTTTTGCTCCCAATCTTCATGAGATGGGACTGATGAGCAAACGCGATTTTGAAAATTATTTCGGCTTCTTTGAAACTCTCAAAACAATGGTTAACCCGCCTGATCTGCTTATTTACCTGCAGGCGTCGGTACCTACCCTGGTGGGGCAAATACAAAAACGGGGAAGAGAATACGAAGAGAACATCCGGTTGGATTACCTGAAGCGCCTGAATGAATTTTATAATAAATGGATTGATGGTTACAAAGAAGGCGCGCTGCTGGTAATTGATATTGACAAAAATAAATTTCCCGAAAATGAAGAGCACCTGGGCGAGATCATACATAAAATTGATACGCAGTTGTATGGATTGTTTTAGCCTCACCCACTTTCCCTCTCCACACTGTGTACAGGGACGGTGCTATGGAATTATACCAAACAATAGATTCTTCCATTTCAAGTATTCAAGAAAATTGAGCAATAGCTAACGGCTGATAGCTCGTAGCCCAAACCCAAAGACAGGAAATCCGAAATTCGACGGAGGCTGTCAGCAATCAGCTATGAGCGGGCAATACAAGAAGTAGGCGGTAATTAAAAAAAACATCATTAGTTTAAAAATATTTGGTTTTGCGACCCTTTTAACTTGCTGTTCGTTTCTTTCGTTTGCACAACAATATAATTCAAAAGACTTTGAAATTAAAGGGCACATTGACGGAATAGAAAATGGAACAAAAGTATATTTGTATGACTTAGACGGACAAACCACGTCACAAATGGTATTTGAATCAGCTATTAATCGTATGCAGTTAAATGCTATTATTAAAGGCGGTAAAGAGCAAGATTTATAAAATGAATTAACTTTAAAACAAAACCCATTTGAAAAGATTTCCATCACCGCTTATGACAGTCTTACAAAAAAGCTATTCTCTAACGATGCTGACAAAAACCGGTTGATAAAAATACTTAATGAAGCTCAAGCTACTTCGCAAGACTTATATATAGAATTCGGCAAACGCCATCCCAACTCCTATTTGGGATTGGATATCATCTACAGAAACAGGCAAAGGATTGGAAAAGATACTATTAAAACTCTTCTTTCACATATAAGCAGGGAACTCAAATCAACTACCAGGGCGCAAGCGTTGTACATTTTTTTAAATGATGAGCTTGCAGGAAAAGGAAAACGATTTATTGACTTTGATGCCAAAACCTTAAATGGCAAGATAAAGACACTGTATGATGTTCAGGCAATACCTACTTCCTTTTTAATTAATAAAGAGGGACTAATTGTAGAAAAATTTATTGGCTATGATGATGAAACTTTTTTAAACCGGTTGGAGAAATTAATTGACGAGAAATAAACTACCGCTTACATTCGGTTTGTGCTATGCTGGCTGACGTAATAACAATCGGCTGTAGTTCGCTATCACAATAGTTCCAGCGTGACTTTATTGTTCAGATCTGAAGCCCGGAATTCGGAACGCGAAGCAGAATCCAAAAAACTGCAAACCGTAAACCATAAATCATTTTCTTATTCCGGTAAATAAAAAGGAACCGTATAGGTATGCAGATAATCTATATTCCGGTTATGCGAAACAGCCGGTTCCCACTCTTTAACAGACTTTAACAGCCTCACCACTTCCTCCTGCAGTAATGCATTAGCTTCATTGGTAAAATTGATCTTAGTAAGCTTTCCGTCTTTAGTAATAAAAAACTCAAAAGCCACCTCGCCTTCAATGCCTTTTTTTAAAGCATCCTTTGGGTATAATAAATTTTCTACAATGAAAGTTTCAAAATCGTACGCATTTTTAGGACATGGTTTTTTTTCTATGCGGCAATTGCTGCCGGTTGCAACACCCAGCGTGTCAAAGCAGGTAAGATCATGCAATTTGTAATTGTGATAGGTTTCTATGGTTGCCGGTTTGCCATTATTATGATACCAATGCCATATGCCATCGGGTGCTCCATTAACAAAATTACCCGATGATTCCAGCAGTCCGCTGGGATACCAGGTTTTCCACATACCGGTTCGCAGTTGTTGATGCATTAACCCCGAATCGCTTAGTTGTCCGTTTGCATGCCATCCCATAAAAGTGCTATCCACGGTATTGTTGTTGAAATATGTAAAAGCCCTGCGGCTGCCATTTGGATAGTAGAGCTTATAATATCCCTGTTTGGTTTTTAACCGCTTGTCTTTAAACATGCCACGCATTAAAGCATTGCCGTTACTGTAAAATGCAACAGCCTCCCAGCCATTTTCATGCGCTGTAATTGTTCCCTGGTATATGCCTTTTTTTTCGCTGGTTAACGAAAGTTCTTCATCAAAATAGCAGGCTATGGTATCCTGGCTATGGCCGCGAAAGGAAAGTAAAATTAAAAAAGAAAGCATGCATGTCTTCATGCTGTAAAAATATATAAAATGGAAGTACCACAGGAAAAGAAGGGGTGCATTTCAAATTTTCGCAGGCGGGTGGTGACACCCGCCTGTAGAGTCCGCTACCGGTCGGTGTCTCACCGACCGGAAAGTGGTGCTTAAGCGAAAATTTGAAACGCACCCAAAAGAAGCGGATCACGATAAAGGGGTGAATGCAGAAATATATTTACCAGCAATAACATCTTTTTATTTTCCCACCCAGGCAACCTTTAATCCTCTAATTGCGAAGTGTATATTATTCAGCGCTACTCCCGGTTCCGCTACCGGTCGGTGTCTCACCGACCGGAAAGTGGTGCTTAAGCGAAAATTTGAAACGCACCCAAAAGAAGCGGATCACGATAAAGGGGTGAATGCGGAAATAGGTGTAGCCACAATAACATCTTTTTATTTTCTCCGCCAGGCAACCTTTAATCCTTTAATTGCGAAGTGTATATTATTCAGCGCTACTCCCGGTTGGAACTAAAAGTCATCATTTCATTTTTAAACCTGATTTGTATATGTTGTACACAAAACGGGCTTCAAACCTTTTTGCTATGAAGCCGGTAAACCTTGCCATAATTTTATTTTCATGTGCAATATTTGCTGTTTCGTGCAGCAAGGACAGCGAGCCTGTACCACCCGAAAAAAAGCCCACTGTTCAACTTGCTGCAAGTACCGCTTTGGGCGCTTACCTCACAGACACATTGGGTAACACACTCTATTATTTTTCCAATGACTTTAACGGGCAATCCAATTGTGCGGGGGGATGTCTTGCTCTTTGGCCGATTTACTATGCCGGTGATAACCTTACACAGGCCGGTTTGGTATCGGGACTTGATATTGCAGATTTTGGAACCATAACAACACCCGCAGGAAAACAAACCACTTATAAAACCTGGCCTTTATACTATTATGCTCCTGTGGTTGGTGGTGCAAATGTTCGCGAAGCGCCGGGCGAAACAAAAGGAGAGGCCTTTGGTAATGTGTGGTTCGTAGCTAAGCCGGATTATAGTATCATGCTCGTAAACGCGCAGTTAACCGGCAACGACGGTAAAACGTACAAGAGCGACTATACCGAAGGCACAGGCAAAACATTATACTTTTCAGACCCCAACGGCGTTACGTTGTATGGTTTTGCCGTTGACAGTTTTAATATAAATAAATTTACAAAAGCAGATTTTTCTAACAATCCCGTATGGCCGATCTATGAAACAGACCAGGTGGTTGTGCCTTCCGTATTAGACAAAACGATGTTTACAGCCATAAATGTATTTGGCCGGAAGCAACTAACTTATAAAGGATGGCCGCTGTATTATTTTGGTGCAGATAATATGCAAAGAGGACTGAATAAAGGGGTAAGCGTACCCATGCCGGGTGTTTGGCCGGTGATGGTGAAAGACGCTTCCGAAGCTCCAAAACCCTGATAACAATCGCCAGACACAAGGGTTGGTAGCCTTTACAAAGAAGTGAGCGTTATAAAGGTTGTCAGCCCTTGTTGCTGGTATTATACAGGAATGCTTTTAAGCAGAGAAAGTATTTTTTCATCTACTTTGCCAAAAAAGGAAACGCCGGCAGCGCCATTATTCAATGCATACTGAATGCCCGTTTTGAGATCGTCATCATTTTTAAAATCGGGAAGGAACAGCCCTGCGTATAAGGGAAACCGGCCCTTTAATCCTTTTACGCCTTCATCTACCGCGTCACCGATCCAGGCTGTATTTTCTTTGTAAAATCCATGATAGATCATCGGGCAAATCCCGTCTAAGTTCCAGTTTACCCAGTCCTGGCGTACGATTCGTTTGGCTATTTCGGGAGTAGGGAATACCGCAGCGGTAATATCTTTTTTATAGGCATGCGCTACAGCAGATAAGCGGTTAACCACTGTGGTTATATTGTCGTACCGGAATTTTCTCCACGAAGGACTCTGGTCGGGGTATTGCATGTCGAGCGGATCTATACCCTTTAATGATTTGAAATTATTCCTGCACACTTCACAATAACAAAAATCATATTCCGGTAATTCTTTGTTTTGTTCAATACCATAATTGCTCCACAGGTTAACCGGCAATATCACATCGCAGTAACGGATATAGTCTAAGTGAATGCCATCCACGTAATCTTTTGCCAGGGTGGCTTTTACCTGATCTTCCAGATAGGTTTTAACTTCCTCCCTGGAAGGACAAAGCCAGCGGTAATAATTTACGTAGGGAGGTTTATCTGCACAGGAATCCCCGTTCCTGTTCCGGGAATACCATTCCGGATGGGTTTGCAGCAGTTCTTTTTCTCCCCTGTTCATGATCCACATCCACCGGTGGGCTTCTAATTTTTTACTTTTTGCAATGCGATAATGCTTTTCACTGTCTGCCTCAAAAAAAATACCTCTTATGCCTGCGTCATGGTATGCCGCATACAAGGCTTGCAGGTCTTCTTCGTTGTCGGCAGGGTTAGGGTTTATCCATACCCAGTGTTTGTATTTTGCTTTTCTTTTGCCTGCTGTTGGCGTTTGGGAGCCATACGACGGTATGGGTAACGAAAGTGTTGCTGCACCAGCAACCAGCGCTGATTTTATAAATTTTCGTTTATTCATGATCGTTACTTTAAAGGAATGATTTTACCCTCCTGGTCAATTTGCCATCCTGCTTCCTGTCCTTCGCAGGCAAGGGTAGCATTAAAATGCATACCGCCCGACGATAACCGCAAGGTACAGTCATTTGCCTTTACCGCGGTAACTTTTGGCGGCAATTCAAGCTGCGAAAGGCTGCCGGCATATTTACCATTGTTTCTCAGGTATTCCTTCTGCTTGTAGTAGAGCAGCCAGAGGTATTTCTTTGATTGCTCCTCCGGAGGCAATGCAAAATCATCATGCCCGGTTTTTGCCTCATTTGCAAAACGAAGATAACCCCATCTTTCGGGGTAGTGCATGTTGATTACACCCTGCGGAGACCACACCCAGTTGTGTTCAGGAAAAGGCTTACCGGTAGCGGGGTTGATCTTTTTCTTATATTTTCCTTCAGCTATTTCAGTGTCCCATTGTACCCTCGAAAAATTAACACGCCACAACGCGTTTATTTTGGGGTCAGGAGGTGCATTATTGTTTTGAAGCGCGGCGAATGGGATGGCCATTTCCACAGTCCATTTTTTATCTTTGTCACCAGGGTCATTAAGCGTTCCTTCTACGTGAACCGCCGTTTTTAAATCCGCCGCATTCCACGCGGTGGATACAACACCCCTGTTGCGGTACGGCTTTGATAGAAAGAGATCAAAAATGGTACTCAGGGCATTAACCTCTATTTCAAAATAATCATGGGTGTCGCCGTCCGGATCAATAAACACTTCAAAATCATTGTCGTGGAATATTACCTGGTCGTGCTGTGTTAATGTAGCCCATACATGTGGCTCTTCCAATTCGGCGGCAATATACAAATGGCTGCTGTTCCACAGCATTTTAAAACGGGTATTAAAAGCAGGATGAGGCTTTTGATCTCCTTCAATATTGGTGAAATATACCGACCAGGGCGCTTTTTCCCAGGCTATTTCATCTATTTCTCCATCAATGCGCAGCCCATCGCTGATCCGGTAAGCTGTGTAATGAAGCGGCGGCGTAAAGAGGTGTTCATAGCCTTTAAAAATATCCTGGGCTATATTTTGAAAATAAAAAAAAAAGGAAATCAATGTAAGGGAAAGGTTTTTTTTCACAGTGATCATTTTGAAAAGGAACAATTCTCACCACAAGATACAACCCGAAGAATTGCAGAAGCCAAATTTATGGATGGGCAAAAAAAATGCATTCTTTTACAGAATGCAGTCAAAAAAATATATGATCAGCTACTCAGGCCGATGCCAGGGAATTTACTCTTTTGGCTAACTTACTTTTAAGATTAGCGGCCTTGTTTTTATGAATAATACCACGTTTGGCCAACTTATCTATCATGCTTTCTACAGAGGGAATTGCTTCTTTTGCTCCTTTTTGATCAGTGATTACTTTCAGATCGCGTATGGCGTTACGCGTGGTCTTACCATAATAACGGTTCCTGTCCCTGCGTTTTGCGGCCTGCCGCATATCCTTTTTCGTAGCTTGATGATTGGCCATTTTAAAAAATTTTGGACGGCAAAGGTAGGCGGATATCCAATCAAATCCAAATTTTATATATCAAAAAAGGTTTTACAGATTCATAAAGTCAATTGGGCGTTTTCCGGATCCGGAAAAATGAATGTTGATTGATAACGTGCTTATACCAATTCAAAAAGATACAAAATTAGTATGCAACCACCTGTTTTGACCTCTGTTTTAAGTCGTCATATCGTCAAAATCACGTAGGTTTGTGTCTGTTTTCAAAAGATAACCTCATGAAGGATTTTTCGTATATAACCAGCTCAGATCCCGCATACATAGAAAATTTATATAATGACTTTGTGAAGGATCCGGAAAGTGTGGATCCGGATTTTAAAAAGTTTTTTGAGGGATTCGATTTCGCCGTTGCCAGTAATAAGGCGGCGGTAAATGGAAACGCCGCATATGGAACGACCGATAAACAGGCACAGTCTTACACTACCACCGATGGGGTGAACTGGAAAAAAGAATTAGGCGCCTACCGGCTTATCCTGGGCTATCGCAATAAAGGACATCTTATTGCCAACACCAATCCTATACGTAAACGAAAGGACAGGGGTGCTAATCTTAATCTTGGTTTCTTTGGGTTCAGCGAGGAAGACATGGATAAGCATTTTTTTGCCGGTAATCTTATAGGGCTGGGCACCACTTCTTTACGAAAAATATTGGAGCATTTGCAGGCCTGCTATGCTGGACACGTGGGTATAGAATTCAAATACATCAGCGATCAAAAAAAAGTAGACTGGCTGACCACTGAAATGGAAAGGAATTTCATCCAGCCGCTTTCACTCAAACAAAAAGAAAGAATATTAGAGAAAATCAACCAGGGTGTGATGTTTGAAAAGTTTCTTCACACCAAATACATAGGTCAAAAAAGGTTTTCATTGGAAGGGGGTGAAACCACTATTCCGGCATTAGACGCTATTATTAATAAGGCAGCCGAATTTGGTGTGCAGGAAGTAGTTATTGGAATGGCCCACCGGGGTCGTTTGAATATTTTGGCAAATATAATGGGTAAAACCTATGAGCAGATATTTAGTGAGTTTGAGGGCACAGGTAAGGTTGACCAAACGATGGGAAGCGGGGATGTGAAATACCACCTTGGCTTTGGCAGTGAAGTAAAAACGCCTGGTGATAAAGTGATGTATGTAAAGCTCATGCCGAACCCATCGCATCTTGAGGCTGTAGATCCTGTGGTGGTTGGCTTTGCCAGGGGAAGAGCCAATATTTTGCATGAAGCTGATTATGAAAAAGTATTGCCTATTCTTATCCATGGCGACGCCTCTATAGCAGGACAGGGCATTGTATATGAAGTACTGCAGATGTGTAAATTGGAAGGGTATTATACCGGGGGAACCATCCATTTTGTAATAAATAATCAGATAGGGTTTACTACCGATTTTGATGATGCACGCAGTTCAGATTACTGTACATCACTGGCAGCTATGGTGCAGGCGCCTGTGTTGCATGTAAATGGAGACGACCCCGAAGCTGTGGTAAAGTGCGCTGAAATAGCCGCCCGGTACCGCAAAGAATTTCAGTCTGATGTATTTATAGATATGGTATGCTACCGCAAACACGGCCATAATGAGGGCGATGACCCTAAGTTTACCCAACCCACTTTGTATGCCTTAATTGACAAGCATCCTAATCCACGGGAAGTATACGTAAAATACCTGCTGGAGCATGGAGAGCGGGAAGCTCAGGAACTGGCAAAGGGCATGGAAAAGAAGTTTTGGGATGATTTGCAGGATCGCTTAGATGAGGTAAAGCAAAACCCATTGCCGTATACTTATCAGCAGCCAGACAAGTGGTGGAAACAATTGAGGAAAGCTACAGATGAGGATTTTGAACAGTCGCCGGTTACCGGGATCAGTGCAGAAAACTTTAAAGCCATTTTTGATGCTATGATGAAGTGGCCTGATAATTTTACCCCGCTTCGCAAAGTGGAGAAAATAATTAACGAAAAAATAAAGCTATTCGATAACGAGAAAAAATTAGACTGGGCTACCGGCGAATTGCTGGCTTATGGCAGTATTTTGCTCGATGGCAAAGATGTGCGTATGAGCGGACAGGATATATGCCGGGGAACCTTCTCACACAGGCATGCCGTTCTGCAGGACGAAAATACAGATGAACCTTATAACCGGCTTAGCGCCATACCCGGCGCAAAAGGCAAATACAGAATATTCAATTCTTTTTTAAGTGAATATGGTGTTTTAGGTTTTGAATATGGGTTCGGACTGGCTAATCCAAACGCACTGGTGGTATGGGAAGCGCAGTTCGGCGATTTTTGTAATGTGGCGCAACCCATGATTGACCAGTTCATTTCATCCGGCGAAGAAAAATGGAACAGGATGAATGGCATAACCATGCTGTTACCTCATGGCTATGAGGGGCAGGGACCCGAGCACAGCTCTGGCAGAATGGAAAGATTTTTACAAATGTGTGCCGAGTTAAATATGGTAGTTGTCAACATTTCTACCGCCGCTAATTTCTTCCATGCATTGCGCAGGCAGGTGGCGTGGCCTTTCCGCAAGCCGTTGATCGTTTTTGCTCCTAAAGCCAATTTGCGCCATGTGGGCAGCTATTCTTCTGTTGACGAATTTACCAGCGGAAGGTTCAGGGAAGTAATTGATGATGCTTTTACAGAAGACGCTGCTGCAGTGAAGAAAGTTATTTTTTGTTCGGGCAAAATTTATTTTGATCTTGCCGCCAAACAACAAAAAGATGGCAGAAAAGATGTAGCACTCATACGGGTAGAACAATTGTATCCCTTACCTTACAAGCAATTGTCTGCTTTGTATGGTAAGTATAATAAAGCGATATGGTATTGGGTACAGGAGGAACCGCTGAATATGGGCGCCGCCTCCTTCCTGCAAATGAATCTTAATACCGGTTTAAGGCAGTTGGGACTTCCTGAAATGAATTATGGGGTAATCAGCAGGGAAAGCAGTGCTTCACCTGCATCAGGATTTACTAAAATACATGCACAGGAGCAGGCGGAAATTATTGAAACGGCATTTTCCATTTAACTTTATAACAGGATAAATCAGCATAAACTGAAAAAACATGATTGACATCAAGGTTCCGGTAGTAGGAGAATCTATAAGCGAAGTTACTTTACTAAAATGGGTTAAGCCCGATGGCGCATATGTTGAAAGGGATGAAGTGATCGCGGAGCTGGAAAGTGAAAAAGCTACTTTTGAAGTGAATGCTGAAAAAGCAGGGATATTAAAAACACAGGTAAACGAAGGCGATACCATTGCCATAGGCGCTGTATTGGCTAAAATAGATGAAACGGCTGCTAAACCGGCAGTTGGGGAAGTTCCTGCTCCATCAACAAATGGTGAAACTGAAGATAAAGCAGCGTCTGCAGCGGTTGCAAAACCTACTGAGGAAGCCAAAGCGGCAGGGAAGGGTAAAATACAGGTAAAAGTGCCCGTGGTAGGAGAATCAATAAGTGAGGTTACTTTGTTGAAATGGGCGAAAAAAGATGGCGATCTGGTAAAGCGTGATGAAGTGATTGCAGAGCTGGAAAGTGAAAAAGCCACTTTTGAGCTCAATGCAGAAGAGGCAGGAAAGCTGTCTGCTTCAGTAAAAGAAGGCGATACCATTAAAATAGGCGATGTTATAGCTACGATTGACACAGATATTGCGGTACCCACTGAACAAAAAGCACTGGCACAGAAACCAGCAATTGCCGAAGCAAAACCTGCTGCCCCAGCTGCGGTTAATCAACCTGCAGCAACCCATTCCTCTGATGTAAAAGCTACGCCGGTAGCGGCTGCTATAATAGCCGATAAAAAAATTGATCCTAAAAGTATAACGGCCAGTGGAACGGCCGGTCGAATTGTAAAAGGAGATGTACTGGCAGCTTTGGCCAACCCGGGCAAAAAAGCTTTCGACGGGCAGGAACTGTTTACACGTAATGTGCACATTCAAAAAATGACCAACCTGCGTAAAACGATCAGCAGGCGGCTGGTGGAATCAAAAAATACCACTGCCATGCTTACCACGTTCAATGAGGTAGACATGACTCGTATTATGGAGGTTCGGAAGGCATTTAAGGATAAGTTTAAGGAGACACACGGTGTAGGTTTGGGCTTTATGAGCTTTTTTGCAAAAGCATGTGCTATCGCACTGGCAGAATGGCCTGCGGTGAATGCCAATTTAGACGGGGAGGAACTTGTATATCATGACTATGCGGATATCAGCATTGCCGTGAGCACGCCGCGGGGGCTAACTGTTCCGGTTATACGAAACGTAGAAAGCCTGAGTATGGCCGATATTGAAAAGAAAGTGATAGAACTGGCCAATAAAGCCCGTGATAATAAATTAAGCATGGATGAGTTACAGGGTGGAACGTTTACCATTACCAATGGTGGTGTATTTGGTTCATTAATGAGTACGCCAATTATTAATCTGCCCCAGGCGGCCATATTGGGCATGCATAAAATTCAGGAAAGACCTATGGCTATAAATGGACAGGTAGTAATAAAACCCATGATGTATATAGCATTGAGCTATGATCACCGTATTATTGACGGCAGGGAATCGGTGAGCTTCCTGGTTCGTGTAAAAGAATTGCTTGAAAACCCGGAATTGCTACTGTTTGGAAAAGATCCCGTTAAAACCTTGCTGGAACTATAAGATTGTAAACCCTGCTCCTTCATATGAACCCTAAACTTTTACTGGCCCTGCTGGCAGGCGCCCTTTTTTTTATTTCCTGCAGCAAAGAAAAATCTTTTGAAAAAAGAAACGCTGATAATGATAAAAATAATGGCCCGCTGTTGATAAAAGTAATTTCGCAGTCAACGGGTGTATCCTATTCTGCTGTGACCACTTTCGGGTACGACAGCCAAAAAAGACTGGTCAATTTAAAAAATGTATTTGAAGGGGATGTAAATGAACCATATATAGAACAGGAATCAAGGTATTACCGGAGTGCTAAAGGTTTAATAGAACGGCTGGTTGATATTTGGGACATTTACGATGAGGATGGTAATTTCCAGTCAAAGGATAGTATCGTACTCAACCTGCATTTCACTTCCGGCGGACAATATGCTTATGCGATCAGAACTTTTTTAAATTCACCCGATGATTGGGTAAGAGACAGTATTGCTTATTCCTATAACGATAAAGGGCGGATAGTGCTGGTTAATATTTTTAGAATGGATTCCAACAGCAATGTGTATACGGGCGAGCAAACCACCATGTATACTCATGATGAGAAAGGGAATATTGCAACGATGACCATTAAATTTAGTGCCAATGGACAGGATCCTCCACAAGTAATCAGTTTTTGGTACAACGACAAACTTTCACCGATGAATTTTGGGGATGAAGCATTGTTGAACGGGTTTGCTTTAGAAGGGCTTAATTCCCCCTATTGCCTCTCAGGTATGAATGATCCGTCGGAGCCGGATGCTTCCTGGGAAATGGGCTATGACTTTAATGATTTTAATAAGCCTGCAAAGGGCGTATACAGGAATGCCGTGACGCAGGAAAAAATCAACCTGACTTATTTTTACCAATAGCTTTCGTATCGCATTAATTTATTCACTTTTGCAGTGTGAGCAGATATTATTCTTACCTCAACACATCCGCCGGTATCATAAGGCGTTACAATGGTGATCAGCCTCTTGCTGCTTTCCTGAAAAGCTTTTTTGCTGCGGATAAAAAATACGGATCGAAAGACAGGAAGCAGATCAGTCATTTATGTTATTGCTATTACCGTACCGGCAAAATGTTCCGGGTGCATTTACCTTCGGTGAGAAAGTTCAAATTGTCACCGGTTGGTGGGGACACCAACCGGGGCCGTCCGCCGTGGGCGGTGTCTTCACCGCCCACAGTAACGAAAACCATGTGGCAATCTGAAATGCGTCCAATACATGCCTCCAATATATCCGCGGACAGCGATACCTTACATGCACATATATTGGCAGGGTTATTTTTATGCAGTTCACAGCCAGATGAAATGCTGCAGCATTTAAAGCCGGCGTGGAATGAAAAGGTGCATCTTTCAGTAGAAGAGAAATGTGAAATAGTAAATAAAAGTTATAATACTGCAAATAACCCGCCACCCGCTACTCCCTATTCACAATTCACAATTCACCAATCACCAATCACCAATCACCAATCTCTACTGCATGTCTTTCCCTGGAAATCAGCACTGAGTGAGGGAATAGACCATTCGCTTTTTTGCCGTTCTTTTTTTACGCAGCCCGATCTGTTTATCCGTATTCGGCCGGGTTATAAAGCAATAGTGCAGCAAAAGTTAGATGCCCGGAAAATACCCTACAGGTTCCTTAATGAAAATTGTATCGCGTTTAGCAACACCACAAAGCTGGATGCTGTAATTGAAGCAGACAGGGAAGCCGTGGTGCAGGATTATAGCTCGCAACAGGTGGCGGCCTTTTTGAAGCCACTGCAGGGCGATCAGCAACTTAGCGTATGGGACTGTTGTGCAGCCAGCGGTGGAAAATCCATACTGGCAAAAGATACACTTAAAGATATTCAGCTTACGGTATCGGATATACGAAAATCAATACTCATAAACCTGGAAAAACGTTTTGCCGCCGCCGGCATAAAAGCGTACACTGCCAAAGTAGCTGATCTTACCAGCCCGTCACTCACCTCTCACCTCTCACCGCTCACCTCTCATCCCCCCCTTTTTGATCTCATTATATGCGACGCGCCCTGCTCCGGAAGCGGTACCTGGGCAAGAACACCAGAACAACTGTATTACTGGAAGGAAGAAAGCCTGGATTATTACACAACGCTTCAAAGGAAAATTCTTTCCAATGTTATTCCTTCTGTAAAACCCGGCGGCCATTTGCTGTATATTACCTGTTCTGTTTTTAAAAGGGAGAATGAAGCAATGGTGGATGAAATAAAAAAAAGATTCAATCTGAAGTTATTAAAGATGGAAGTGCTGAAAGGGTATGACAAAAAGGCCGATACCTTGTTCGCTGCCTTGTTAACAGTGCCGGCATGCTAATTTGAGATTTGAGATTTGAGATTGGGCTGTCAGCGATCAGCTATGGGCTTTGAGCGAAGGAGTATATTCATTCTGCTGTTCGTAGGAAATCCCCTGCAACCTGTAACCTGTAACCTGCAACCTGAACCCCTGTAACCTGAGACCTCTTCTACTTCACCAACCGCACAATGCGATTATTTTTTCCATCGGAGTAATGGAGCCAGTAAACGCCCTGCTGCAGGTAAGCCAGGCTGCTGAATGATAAAAACTGAACCACGCCGGGTTGTGCATCCGTTGTTTTTACCAATAGTCTTTTACCTGTAGCGTCGTATAATGAAAAAGAAATTTTGCCATTTACTTTTGGCTTCAACAATACGGTAAAATCGTTTACGAAAGGAACAGGGTATGCTTTCAGCCAGTCGTTGTTCAAAATACGGTCAGCATTTTGCAATTGCCTTTTCTTCTCCAATATTTCATATGCTATACGCATATTAGGGATACCGTATCCCACGCGGTCATCAGGGGTATTGTATTTATCTGCGCTTCTTTGTACAGCGTCGAAGATCGTTGCATTGCTGAACTCCGGGAATGCCTGCCACAGGCATGTAATTAAACCCGCCAGGTTGGGATTGGCTACTGAAGTGCCACTTGCACTGGCAGGATTGCCATCCGTGCCTGCAATTACGGTTCCCCAGCCCACGGAAGCAACATTGGGCTTTATTCTTCCATCGTACGAAGGTCCGTAGCTTGAAAAACCAGCCACCTGTTTACTGGCATTTACTGCGCCAATGGCAAGCACATGTTCGCCATCGGCAGGGGCTATAAGGTAATGCCAGCTATCGTTGCCGGAATTACCTGCGCTGTTGGTAACAAATATTCCTTTCTTTGCTGCCATTTCCGCGCCTTTTGTAATAATGGTAGACCTGCCATTCATATCGGAATAGCTATGGTTTAAGGATGGATTGGTAAAAGTATTGTACCCCAAAGAAGAGGTAATAAGATCAACGCCCAGGCTGTCGGCCCTTTCGGCGGCGACAACCCAGTTTTGTTCTTCCACCGGGTATTCAGTGGCAACATCTTCTGTTCTGAATAAATAAAAATTCGCTTTAGGCGCTGTGCCTACCAATAGGCCGGGCCGGTTTGCGGCTATGGTGGAAAAGCAAACCATTCCATGGGTGTGTTCTTCCGTTACACTGGATTTATTGGCTACAAAATCCCAGGCGCCCAATACCTGGTTGTTCAGCCTCACGCTGTCGAACGCGGGATTGGTATCGTAATGGTAAAAGCCCGCATCTAAGATAGCAATGGTCATGCCTTCACCACGGAAGCCTTTGTTGTGTAAGAATTCTCCTTCATGAATATTTACCTGCGCATACATGTTGCCGTAACTATAGTAATCATTACCACCCTGAACAATATGGCTCCTTTTTACAGGAAAGATCATTTCGCTGAATTTATCTTCTTTATCCTTTTCCCAACCCGAAACTCTTGGTGCGATACCCGAAGCAGACTGCACAAAGGAAAAGCTGTTTATATTTTGTAATGCGGATGGATCGTTAGTCTGTATCAATACCTGGTTCAGCCATTTGGAAACATTCAGTATGCTCACCGCTCCTGCATGGCGTATACTGTCGAGATAGGCCGGGTTAACGGGAAGGTCGGAACTATCAATAGCAATTTGTTGCCTAGTTCTTCTTTCGATGGCTTTGGGTGATAAGTATTGCGAAGGATTGGTAAGTGTATACGGATTGTTGTTCTTGTTGTTTAAAACAATAATATACCTTGAAGATTGAGCATGAATATTCTGTAGTGTAAATGCCAGGAAAAAAATCAATAAGGGCGTCATTCTTTTCATGGATAATATTTGAGGGTGCAGGTTAGTTGTGTTCGAGCATCTTCAGCCTGATCCCATAGCCATCATAGGAATAGCGGCTGGCTACAGTATCGCATTTCATATACCCGCTCATGGTTTGGGCAAGCGAGTCGCAGTTTAAATTGTACGGGCAGGGCGTGTCGGCTTGTCCTTCAACTATTACCCGGCAGTTGCCCAGTGTATTGTTTTTTTGATACAGCCAATGAATAAGATCTTTATAAATAAGACCTATATCTTTTCCATATATCTCCATACTATAATTTTTTGAGGCAATATTGTTTGGAGATAACAATGGATCGCCTGTTGATTCGTCAATATGTAAAACAGTTACTGTATTGTTAACAGGAGTATTATCAATGTTATAGGGCTCATCTACATTGATATAATTGTACTCCCACAGTTTCAGATAGTCTAAAGGTCCCTCTGCGTTAATATAGCTGTTGCCCTGCCAGAAATAATTTTCTTTTACAGGCGCTTTTAATTTTATGTAGCGCAGATTATTTTCCACATATTCTATGGAGTTAGCCAGCGGGGTTACCATTAGCGTAGCAATATCTGTCCATGGGTTTATACCTGCTGAATCCCTGATCATTCTGCGAATGCGGAAACTGGCACGACCCATATTATCCGTCACCTCAGCGTCTATAATATCTTTTAACTGATAGCTATGAATTTCCTGAGTTGTTTCAAAATTGGTAAATACAGTAGAATCCATTTGGTAAACAATATATTTTCCAACCTGCGTTGGGTAATATGCGCTAACCGGTGTGAGAGGAAGCTGTTCTGTTTGTTTTTTGCAAAACTGCAGACTTAAAAAAACAGGCACGGCGAGGATGAGAAAAATATATTTGCGGCTTTTGCTCATACACAAAGATTAGGAAAAAGCTTTAATACAGGGCAATTCAAACCGGCATAAGGTTGCACATACCTGTTAAAAATAAAAAATCGGAAAGAAACTTTCCGATGGCTAACGTTTTAACTTTCTTTTTATTGCAGGATGGCTTTCAGCGGTTAGCAGTCAGCAGTCAGCTTTCAGCAGTCAGCTTTCAGCAGTCAGCAGTCAGCAGTCAGCTATCAGCTACGAACTACCAAAGATAGAACCGGCTTCCTCTCCTTTCACTTCTCACTTCTCACTTTTCACTTTTCACCCTCTCACTTCTCACTCCTCAGAATCACCCCTCCGCCGATTACATCTTCACCTTCGTAAAATACTGCACTTTGACCAGGGGCTATCCCCTTTACATGATCATAAAAACTAACCTGTATACCTTTTTCGTGGTTTTGTAAAGCAGAAAGGGCCCCGCTGTCTTTATACCTGATTTTGGTTATCGCTTCCATTCCATCAGTAATACCGTCGTACTTTAGCCAGTTTAGCTTGCCCACCAGCATTTCCTGGCGGTTCAAATCTTCCTCGTCACCCAAAATAACGGTATTGGTTTCGGGTATGATCTGTGTTACATAAGCGGGTTTACCCAGTGCAATATCCAGCCCCTTTCGCTGACCGATAGTGTAAAACGGATAGCCCTTGTGCTGCCCGATGATCTTTCCGGTTACATCTACAAAATTTCCGCCGTTTACCCTCTCTTCCAGTCCGTCCACTTTTCGTTTCAGAAAGCCGCGGTAATCATTATCGGGCACAAAGCAAATTTCATAGCTTTCACTTTTCTTAGCCAGTTCGGGGTAGCCATAATCCATAGCCATTTGCCTGATCTCCGTTTTACGGTATTTGCCCAGCGGCAGCATGGTTCGGCTTAGCAGATCCTGCTGCAGGCCCCACAACACATAGCTCTGGTCTTTGGTTTCATCCGCGCCTTTGCTGATATAGTATCGTCCATTGGTATGCTGGTGAATATTGCCATAATGCCCGGTAGCGATGTATTCGCAATCCAATGCATCGGCTCTTTTTAGCAGCGCCCGCCATTTAATATGGGTATTGCACATTACGCAGGGGTTGGGTGTACGTCCTGCCAGGTACTCTTCTACAAAATTTTCTATAACGGCATCTCCGAACTCGCTCCGGATATCCAGTATAAAGTGGGGAAAGCCATGCTCCACCGCCGCCATACGGGCATCGTTGAAACTGTCTATATTGCAGCAGCCGGTTTCCTTTTTACTGCTACCGGCGCTGGCGTAATCCCATGTTTTCATGGTAATGCCAACCACTTCATAACCCTCATCATTGAGCATGAGGGCCGTAACAGTACTGTCTATACCACCGCTCATTGCCACCAGAACTTTTCCTTTACGGCTCATAATCACTTACAAATTAGCCTGCAAAAATACGGAAAAAGCTGCATTTGTGCAGTTACAGGTTACAGGCTGCAGGGAGATGCCCGTGCAATTTTCAATTTGTCGTTATATGTCCATTGAATTTCGGAATTGCGAATTCGGATTTCCGTTACCAGCTTATTTCTACGCTTATTCCCTCCGAGCTGTTGTTGAAGCCCGGTAGCGTCGGGGGTATACAGTCAAAAAACAGGCGCGAAATCCTTTCTTTTGTGTGATATATTGTACAAAAAAGTCTGGCTTCCGGGTTAACAACTTTCTTCTGCAATATAAAGTTCAGGGTCAAATCATTAAATTTGTTGATATGAAGCAATATTTTTTATTTTTAATATTGATAAGTTGTTGCACCTGTGCCCTCGCACAATCTGGTAAAAAAGCCATTTTCGTTATTGTAGATGGCATATCAGCAGATGTAATTGAAAAATTGAATACGCCTGCTTTAGATGCAATTGCCAAAGAGGGCGGATATGCCCGGGCGCATGTGGGTGGTGAAAAAGGTGGCTATTCGGAAACACCTACCATTTCAGCCGTGGGCTACAATAGCTTGCTTACCGCCACATGGGTAAACAAACATAATGTTTGGGATAACGATATTGCCGCGCCCAATTATAACTATCGCACCATCTTCCGGTTTTTTGAAACACAGTACCCTCAAAAGAAAACAGCTATATTTTCGAGCTGGGAAGATAACCGTACCAAATTGGTGGGAGAAAGTTTACCAGCTACAGGAAATATAAAATTAGATTATCATTTCGACGGTTTGGAACTGGATACTGTAAATTATCCGCACGATAAAGGCAGGGATTTTATGCATCGTATAGATGAAGCCGTTGTAAATAATGCTGTGGATCATATTAAAAATGAAGCGCCGGATCTTTCATGGGTATACCTTGAGTATACCGATGATATGGGGCATATGTATGGCGACAGTAAGCAGTTTTATAAAGCGGTGACCATGATGGATGACCAGATAGGAAGGCTGTGGCAGGCAATTCAATACCGGGAGCAAAATTTTAAAGAAGACTGGGTGGTTTATATTACCACAGATCATGGGCGCGATGCACAAACAGGAAAACATCATGGCGGATAGTCGGACAGAGAAAGAAGCACCTGGATTGTAACCAATGCCAAAGGGTTGAATGCTTATTTTAAAACCGGTATTCCCGGCATTGTGGATATTATGCCCTCCATTGCTCAGTTTTTAAACATCTCAATACCACGTGAGCAGCTAATGGAAGTTGATGGCGTGCCTTTGACCGGGAAACTATATGCCACCACAGCAAACATGTCGCTGCTGGACAATAAACTGCGCGTTACATGGAAAGCGGTTGAAAAGAAAGGAAAAGCAAAGATATGGCTGAGCACAACCAACCATTTTAAAGAAGGAGGGAAAGATGAATACACTTTATATACAACTGTGCCCCTTGCAAAGCAGGAAGCAATGATAGACGTAAGCAAACTGCCTTCTTCGTTTTACAAAGTAGTGATTGAAACGCCGGGTAATATGCTGAACAGATGGGTAGCGGAGCGGAAGTAGCAGGCGGTCGGTACGCGACCCAAAGAGCGTCAGACCGCGTGCAGAAGAAGATGTAAATAGTGGGTAGTGAGTAGTCAGTGGTGAGTGGTGAGTATAGCTGATGCCTGACTGCTGGCGGTGAAAATTATTCCATGGAAACTTAATGGAGAAGCAAGGTTTCCAACCTTTCATAAAGCGCCAGAAACAATTGTTCAAACAGAATCATAATGCATAAATATTTTCAGGACTTAAATGGCTAATTCTATATTTGTTTTATGAAGCATAAGCATTTATTCCCACTTTTATTTTCAGCGATCCTGCTGGTTTCCTGCGCCGGCACAAGGCATGCTCAGAAAATGGTGCTGAGCTGGGAGGAGAACTTCGATCAGAAGAGCTCATTTGATACTACCCGGTGGTCGAAAATACCGAGGGGAACCTCGGACTGGCAAAAGTACATGAGCGATTTTGACAGTTGCTATGCTATGCGTGACGGTAAACTGATATTGCGTGGTATAATCAACAATAACTTACCGTACGATACTGCCAGTTATTTAACAGGCGGCGTATATACAAAAGATAAAGTGGGCTTTGGGTTTGGCAGGCTCGAAATTTATGCAAAGCTGAATGGAGCACGCGGCGCGTGGCCGGCTTTCTGGTTGTTGTCGCAGGGGATGAACTGGCCGGATGGTGGCGAAATAGATATTATGGAAAGACTGAACTTTGATGCTATCGCCTATCAAACGGTACATTCTCATTATACCTATAACCTTAAAATAAAAGAGCCCAAACAAGGAGCGACCGGGGTAATCAATCCCAATGGCTTTAACAATTATGTTGTGGAGTTGCATCCGGATAGCCTGGTTTTTTTCATAAACAATAAAAAAACATTCTCTTATCCCCGTATAGAAACGGATAAAGAAGGACAGTTTCCCTTTGATACGTATAAGTATTACCTGTTGCTGGATATGCAGTTGGGCGGCAGTTGGGTTGGCGCCGTTGATCCGGCAGATTTGCCTGTTGAAATGGAAATTGACTGGGTAAGGTTTTATGCGTTTAAGGAAAAGAGGTAAATGCTTTATAATTTTCTGAGCAACCATATAATAAATGATAGCCCAATGCTAAACAGGACCATGGTTGTAAGGGGAAAGAAAAAGCGGAAATTTTCTTTTTCGATGCGAATATCTCCTGGCAGGCGGCCGATCCAGTGGAGCTTGTCGTGGAAAAAATAAATTACAATACCCGCAACAACAACCAGTATTCCTGCTGCGATAATATATTTGCCCGTTTCAGCGCTCATCATATAAAGTTAAAAAAGTAAACCATGTGATCGGATGGCAGAGAATGAATGCCCCGGGGCTACTCAAAAAATATGCGTATGGTTTGGTAAAACAACCGGTTTTGCAGATGCGCCGATTGTTTTTCAGAGTATCCCTGCAGTCCCAGCAGCCCGGCGGCATTTCCTTTGTTAATGGCAATTTCGAGGTAGCCCGCAGAGTTAAACAGCGACAATTTTTCACCTTCCGGCACATCGGCATAGGTTTCGCTGATCCTTTCGATCACTTCATCTCTTTTAAAGGCAATGGTAAAACGACGTCCTTTCCGTTGTTCTTCAAAAGCTTCCCGTGTGATATTGATCACCACGTTTTCGAAATGGTCAATAAAAATAATTTGCCCTTCAATCCAGTTTTCCCCAAGCATTGGCCGCAACGGGTTTTTTTCCAGTATGTGTATGTCGGGGGCGCCAATAGTGTTCAGGCTTTCTCCACTGGCGATGGCTTGTATGCCTTTGCCAAATAGGCGTGTGATGTACAAAGCGTTTTTGGCCACCGTTTTATCCATGGGCAGTCCAATCACCATTTCCGGCTTTCCCTCTGCGATCATGGTAAGTAGCCCGTTATCGGCGCATAAAATATATTGCCGGTTGTGAAAAGCCAGCAACAGGTGTTCATGCTTGTTTTCAAAAAGATTTACCAGCACAATGTGAAAAGTGAAGTCTGGAAAATTTTTAATGGCATTGCGGCACACATAAGCCGCCTGCGGATAATTAAACGGTGTGAGTTCATGGCTGATGTCCACCAGTGTGCATCCGGGAACCGTTTGCAGCAACTGTCCTTTAATCGCTCCCGCCAGGTAGTCTTTTTGTCCGATATCTGATGTAAGTGTTATTAAGGGCATGTGCGTGATCAGCAATGGTACAACTATATTCATGCAAAAATAAGAGTCTGTACCCGTAATAAACATTGTTTAACGCAATGAAACATGGGGGACAGATGTGCAAAGGCGATGTAAAAGCAAAAGACAATCATTTTTTTAAAAGTTTGGCAGAATGCCTTTTTCCCTTATTTTTGCACTCCCAAAAAAGAAAGGGGTTTATCTTTGTTATAAGGATAAAGGATTCCGTAGCTCAGTTGGTAGAGCAATACACTTTTAATGTATGGGTCCTGGGTTCGAGTCCCAGCGGGATCACCAAAAGGATTACTTTCACCGGTAATCCTTTCTTCTTTTTACATCATTTAATAAATGATGGTTGATTTTCAGATTAATACAACAAATTTCCTCAATTCTTCAAAATAGCTTTACACCAGTAGACATTACTTTAATCGACAAAAAAATCGACAAAAAATGTCTGCGACCTTCGAGCTCGGTTTTGACTATTCCGGCTCGAACAGGCAGCTTTGAATCGGTGAAAAGGAGGAATAGTATGCTATTACCTATTAAAGCGATCTGCGATCGCCGGCCTAGAAAAGATGGCACGAATGCTATCAATATCCAATATTGTTACAGTTCGGAGAAACGTACGGTCCTTCCAACGGAAATTTTTATTCCCGCCAGCTATTGGAATAAAAAGCAAGGTAGTATTTCGGTAAAACTGCCCCCTTCCTACGGTAACACGCAAGAAATGAATGAGAAGTTAATGCAATTGATCCGCAGGGCGGAGGATATCATATTGCTGTCCCGTAAATATGAAACTGATTCGCTGCAAGTGTTGAAAGACTACTTTTCTTCTACCTGCACCATAAATGAAATTGAAAGCCATTTACTTAAAAAACGGGATGTGGCCGAGGGAGCATATTCCAACTTGGATTTTTTCTTCCAGATCGATGACTACATCAAATCACAGACACTGAAAGTGTCTGAATTCATGCCAAATATTTACCGGAATATGAAGTTGCACCTGAAAGAATTCGAAAAATTCCGGAAATCGCCCATTACGTTTAACGATCTGAATTTTGATTTTTATGAAAACCTTGTCGAATTTCTGAGCTACCACTATGAACACAAGAGGCGAAGAACGCGATTAATTGGATTAAAGAAAAATACAATCGGCAAGACAGTGAAGCAATTACGTATTTTCCTCAACAACAGAATACGCAAAAAAATTATTCCTTCATTGGATTTGTCTGGCTGGACAATTTTGAATGAAGAAGTCGATACAGTATATCTGCCATGGGAAGAGGTCAGTGCTATATACGATCTTGATCTCTCCGATATCCCTTGGTTAATTCCTTATCAAAGAGATTTCGTGCTGGGGTGTTTGACTGGCCTACGATTTTCTGACTTTTCAGGCATATTGCAAACTGATGTCGTAAAAGACCGGCTCCGCATCAAACAACAAAAATCCAATACCTGGGTAGTTATTCCATTAAGGAACGAAGCCATTGAGATTTTAAAAGATCGTTTTACGGGCAAGCCTAAGCGACACACGAACCCTGAATTTAACCGACACATAAAAACCTTAGCGAAAATGGCAGGTATTACTCAGATGATAAAACATTCGTATAAAAAAGGCAATAGAAAGATAATAGAAGTAAGGCCCAAATATGCCTGGATTACCTCGCACACCTGCAGAAGATCATTTTGTACAAACGAGTTTCTGGCGGGTACTCCAGTTGAGTTGATAATGAAGATTAGCGGTCATAAAAGTGTGAAAGACTTTTATAGATATATACGGATAACACCAGAGGAAGCAGCACGGATTATTTCTGATATCTGGAAAGAGCGTGGTGAAATGCAAGTGCTTAATTTCAGGTTTAAAAGGGTGTCGTAGCATAGGAGGATTTGACGCTTGTTTTTGCAAATAGGTCATTTGCATATATGAGGCTGTTGTTGATAAAAAGGTAGAATTTCACATATTAGTTCTACCTTTTATCTAAAAATTCAAGATAGCATTTCACTATACCTATCCTTTCAACAATTCAGTTATATCATTCCATAAGAAATAGACTCTTGACCTAATTTTATAAGGTTTCAATTTTCCATGTTTCACCCAGTCATACACGGTAGGCCGACTGATTGTAAATATCGAACATACTTCTTCAATTTTATAAAGGGGCTTATATGTGAGACCCGGTACCTCATAGGAAACGGAAACTGGACTCATCTTTCCAGCTACTTTAATTTCTTCCCGTACAATTTGCCGAATTTTTTCCCAATACTCCTGGGGTTCATAGGGAAAAAGCATGGGAGTGATCGGCGAATTTTTCTTAAATTTTTCCATCGCATTTCTATTGTATTACAACTTAGTAAATCTAATAGACTATGTCCCATTTGTACAATCAAGAAGAACAAATTATCCACTTGTGACAATCCCACCCCACGAAGGGTCTTCACAAGTGGTTCTCAAATAAGAACTCCTTTCCTTTGTTGCCGGCGGAAAGATTCGATATCATTGGACTGCACCTTCTTGATCTTTAGCGGCCTCCCTCTGTTTGGCTCTGCCACATATCAACGTTATCTACAGACGCACCTCCTTGATCTTGTGGTTGCCACCAATTCTTTGCACTGTCTCATATCAGCATTATTTACGTATTTCGCCTTTCTGAACTTTAGCTGTCCCCATTTTTTTGGCACTAACTCATAGTAACAATAATTACGTACTTCAGTTTCTTGATCTTGCAGTTGCCACCAATTATTTGCACTGTCTCATAGCAGGAGTAGTTACGGATTGCACCTTTTTAATCTTTACCTGCCTCCATCTGTTTGGCTGTTCCTCAGAGCAGCAGTATTTACGTACTTCTCCTTTCTGAACTTGTAGCTGAGCCCATTTTTTTTGCTCTGCCTTATAACATCAGTATTTACGGACAGGATCTTCTTGATTTCGCGGTTGCCTCCAACTCGCAAAAGCAAGTACCTCCTCTAAATTCGTTTATTGGTAAAGGATAGACAGGAACCAATAGGAACAAAATAGACCAGGCTTCCCAGGAAATGGTTGTAGGACGGGATGTATTTGATGTAGCCGAAGTCATGAAGCTCTCTTATATTCCTGTGATATGTTGCCGATCCGGAAATCTTGCATCTCGGCATCATCTCATGACTGAACACAGATAATGGTTTTTCAAACCCTTTGTCCTGCCACAGCCCGATCAACGATACATAAAGGCTGATATGCGTTGTACCGATCCTTGGGTCTTCTTTAACCCTTTCCAGGAAGGCATTCAGCATTTCTACCTGCTGACCGTAATAAGCATTTATAGCCATAACAAGTTTTTCAATCCTTCGCCCTATCTCACAGACAACCCGCATTTTCTGGCTGCACTATTTTTCAACGCGTGAAAAAATCAGCGACCTGCGATTTTTCCCCTTTCCCCTCCCAATACTACTGTGAGGCTAACCCTTTCCAAAAAGGCATTAAGCATTTCTACCTGCTGACCGTAATAAGCATTTATAGCCATAACAAGTTTTTCAATCATTCGCCCTATCTCACAGACAACCCGGATTTCCTGGATTCACTTTTTTTCAACGCGTGAAAAAAATCAACAACCTGCGATTTTTCCCTGTTTCCCTCCAATTCTTCTGTAAGGCTAACTCTTTCCAGGAAGGCATTAAGCATATCCACCAGGTGACCGTAATAACTATTTATAGTCATTACAAGTTTTTCAATCATTCACCCTATTTCACAGACAACCCGGATTTCCTGGATGCACTATTTTTCAACGCGTGAAAAAAATCAACGACTTGAGATTTTTCCTTGTTTCCCCCAAATGCTTCGGTAAGGCTAAGCTTTTTACCCTTGCTGCTAAGCAAATCCAAAGTTTTCAGTCGGGGATTGACTGCGATAGTAACCTGTTGGGTAATGCCGTTTTTTTCTAAGGTGATCAATTGGGGTTCGCCATTGTGTAGTCCTTCAACTAGCTTGTCTACCTTCTCATCGTCCATTTTTTCCCTTACGGGCAGCGTCTGTAACACTCTTGGTATATCTATGTCTGAATGAAACTGCTTTAACTTGAAGGTCCCCTGGCTGTCACGATCATTAAAATCCAGTTGCAGCCATTCACCCACTTTGTTGCCTTTGGCATTGATGTATTCCCGCAACACTACACGGCCAGCCAGCAGATTAGCCGCCTATGTCGCACCGACCATCCCACCTGACTCAGTCGAGAAGGTGTGCACCCTTACCTGATCCGTTTTTTTGGCTGGTGCAAGTGCTGCGGTATATTTATCAAAGTTGTAGAGACCTCTCTGATCCCTGGAAAATATTAGCTCGAATTCCAGCTTACTGCCTAAGCTATTGCTTTGCGCCTGGTGGATGGAGAACGAAGATTCTCCCCGATGGGCCAGTTGCGTAAACTGTAACCAGTTGATGTTGCCAAAGCCTGCCTGTATCAGGGTATTTCGCAGTAAAAGTTCGTGATCTGAGCGTTGCTGGTCCCGCTGCCGGACAACTACCATTTCCTTTGCATTTATGCGCAAACGGTGAAACATGCGGTCGAGAAAATTCGGGAACAATTGTTTTTCCAATTGTTTTCTCTCTAAATGAAGAAGCCTGAGCGTCAAGCTTTCGTCTTTGCCGGACATACCCGCATGTCTGTAATAAATGTTATCCAATTGTCTTAGCTTTTCCAACAGGAATGCCCGGCTGTTGACGAGCGCCTCGGAAAACACCTGGCCAATCTCCGCTTCCTGTTTCCTCCAGGCAAGAATATCCTGCTCCACTGGGTTACCATTGGAGTGCATAATGTTCGGGTGCATAGCTACAAAATTTTATTCATTGCATCGTTAAGAGACCTTCTGCCCTTTTCTACGGCTTTTTTTTTGAGGCTTCATCTCCTCAGGTTCACTGTCACCGGATGCCACGCCTTGCTTTTGTTCTTTTTTTATATCCTGCTTTGTATCCTGGCTGACCTCTTTGGAAGAAAGATTTCTAAGTTGGTCCGGTTTTAACCGGTACATCTTTTCGTCATAAAAATTCAGCCCTTTAAATTGAGGTGCCGCTTCCACAAAGACCTTATCTTCCTTGCCACCTGTGGTGATCGTAACCGATTGGCGATTGCCTCTCTGAAGTGAAGCCAGCAAGTTTTGTTTATTTTCCTCGTTACCCAATTCCTTTATCGGATGCTTTGCCAGTTCTTTTCCCAGGTTAAATCCGTAATTTTCATAAAACGACTTTACCCTGAAATTTCCGTTCGTATCGGTTTCCTTAAAGTTCAACTGAACCCATGCATTATTCTTTTGACCATCCTTTGAAGTGAGTTCTTTATATACCGCGCGCCCGTTAAGAAGATTATAGCCTTCTTTGAGGGTAATATTGTCCTCCTTGTTATTTATAAAAAATGTCTGCGTAACCGGATCATCCATTTTGGGTGTTTTAAGCATCAGAGAATAACGGTTAAAAAAATACATATCACTGTTATCAGGCTTTTTGAACTGCAGGGTGGCAACGGTTTCGTCTTTGCCAAAGCTCTTGCTATGAAACAATTTAAATTCGGATCCACCGAGTTTGATCTGGTCTTTGAGCTTTTCACTCAGTTCATCGCCAAAACCACTGTACTTAAGCTGATTACTCAGGTAATCATAATTTTTCTCGTTCATGATGGTATCATTTTGTGTTAAGAAATACGACATTTGTTTCTCTAAAGATTCTCCGTAGGTCAGTTTCTCCATTGCATCTCGGATTGAATTCACCTGTATAACCTCAAATGAATCATAGGCGCTGATATTGTTCATGGCAAATTCATCTGCCTCATCCTTTTTACCGAACATATAGACGTCCCCGTTTTCCAAAAAATAACTTTTGAGATTATAGGCAAGCCAGTGTTCATTGTGTAACAAACCATTGGCAATTTCCATCATTGCCTCATCCGATATGACGTGCTTCTTTGCCATAATTTCAATTAAAGCATACTTGATTGCATGAGTCTGTGATTATTTACCTTTAGGCGCAGGTTTCTGCCGCCTTTTTTTTCTGTGAGTTCAATAATGAAAATTCGTTTATCCGGAATGGTAAACTTTGAAAGAGCAACGACCATTCTTTGAGAACTGTCCGCTTTAATGATTGAAGGACTACCATAGCAATATAGCGGAATCTGTTCTGTTTCCTGGCTGGCGGTTCGGCGTCCCTGCCTTCTGTCTTTTATATAAAACCTGATCTGGTCAACCTCATAGGAAATATGGCTATGGTTGGTGATCATCAGTTGTGCATATAATAAATTTTCCTTGCTGTATAATCCTATCAGCTTTATGCCCATGCCCAATTTTTGATCAGCCACTCCCCAAATGGTTCTTCGAAATGCTGCTACATTCGCGCTGGTTGACTTTATCACGGCCTCATTATTGCCGGGCACTTGTAAAGATGCCAGGGATAAATCAAACCTGTCAGAGTCCCCGGATTTCGTTAACCTTAAAGTCAGCGGCCAGGGATCAGGACAATATTGAAGCATAAAAGAATACAGTTTACCCTCGCCGGTAATTACGGTTAGATTGGTTGGGTTAAATTGTTCTTTGGCGGCTTTAATTTGCAATACATTTTCTACAGCATCTGCTTTTCGTACAAGTATATCCCTGCTTCCACGGTCAACGCTTAAGATGCGGAACGGAAAAATCAGGTGCGTTGTCTTTTCTTTTGAGATCTGCAGCAACCTCGATGGAATAACCACTGTCTCTGGTAGACTTTCAGTGATCTGGGCATTTAGTGTTAGACCTAACAAGAGCATCATTAATAAAACATTCACACTTTTCATACACACGTTTTAATTTTGATCTAATTTTTTATCACACGATACCTAAGGTAGCTCTGTTAGAGACCGCATCATTTCAATAGTGGTTTTGCAATTTTCAATGCTTTAGCTAAATTTATATTACCAGCACCTTAATAGTGAAGGCTTCACCAAGATGCCTGATCTCAAATCCGTTTCAGCCTTTCGGATAACAATCTCTTTCACGGTTCATTTAATAGTAAAACCCTGTAGCCTGCTTTAACAGTAACTTTGATGAGCTTCACTTTTTTGCTGACCATATTTTTCAATGCTTCGATTCCGGCGCTTGCGGCCTGGACACTTAATGAGTTGCTAATGCTGTTGATGCCTAGTGTTTGAATGGTTTGATCTGCGGATTGCTTAAGTGCATTTGTAGTGATGGTACCCGGAATATATATTCCTTCGATTCCATCCAGATCGTAAACTTTCAGTTTAACCGGATAAATATTGTTTGCCGACCGTATGTTTTTTATATCAATCAATAATCGTTCTCCAGACAGCGTGGCGACTCCATAAACAAACCGGTTTTTGGCAATGAAACGTCCACTAAGATGTATACCACTCAGCAATCGCAGCTTCACTATCCCGCCACTGACGAGGGTTTGGGTGCTACTGACCTGTGCTTCAATGGCGTTTTGCAATTGCGGTTCATTGTTATTAACTTCAATAGCATAAAAGCCGTTGCTTAATACTTTATCTTTTGCATAAGCACCAACTGTATCATTGTCCAGTACAGTGTTATTTGTATACCCATCCTCTAAAGTAGCGACATAAACCTGGGGGTCGTTTTCGAAAGCGCCTTGATCTTTTTTCAGCCGGTTGGGATGTTGAATAGCCAGTATCTTGTCCAGCATTCCATTCAACTGGTCCAATTGTTTATTTTCATTGGGGTCATCTTCATGTATGGAAGCTGCAATTTCGTCTATCTTCATTTGCTCCTCAATTGTATAATCAGCTAATGGCATTGTTCCGGGGTGTTCATTTTCATCTTTTTCAACGCTATCAACTTCATGTAATGCTTTTTTGAGTTGGTCCAGTTTATCCAGGAGTGCGGCTTCATTTTTAGCGATGGCTGTCTGGCTACTGTAGGGTGGTGCAGCCAATAACGGATCGGAATGAATGTCATACGATTTTGGATCATCGGAGAGCAGAGAAATGGATTCCTTTGCGAACGGATCATTCCTGATCATGGCTTTTATCTTGTCAGAGTCTGAATCCGCTTTTTGGTAATAGCCCAGTTTATCCAGATCCTTTTGTTTTCCAAAAACGGCTGGTGGCAATTCCATGTTTAAGCCTTTCTTGTTTGATAAGACTGGTTTATTTTTGATTTTTCCGCCACCCAGCGCCCAGAACGCAAGTGTAATAAACGGAAGGCTGATAATCGGTAAGATCAATAACATCTTTCTTTTGCGTAGATATCGTGATGATTTGGGTTCCATAAATTATTTTTTAGATTGATAATATTGTTCCAGAAAATCCAGGGTATCAACCAATCCCGGTCTTGCTTTGATCAACGAATCGTTAAGCATGAGTTGGTACTGTTTTATGCTTTGGTATGCTTTTCGGTAATCCATGGTATGCTGCCTGCTTTTGACAGCGCTTTTTAATAGGTAACGATGCCTGGGATCGGGGAAGATTTTAAAAAGGGTAGATGACGGGTACAGCATTACATACAGAGCGCCGGTAAACCAGACAATGCAAAACGAAATGAGAAAAAGCTTCAATTGTTTTTGCGTGAATTTTTCACTCCATTCATTCATATAATCAAGCAGTCGCTTCATCATTTAACGGTTAATGGTTTTGAGATCTTTATTCTCAAGCGTCAACCATCTTTCAATAAGAAATCCATGCGGGTTGTTGTCGCTTCTGCTTACACTTCTCAGAAAGCCTTCTGTGATCAGGCTTCTATGCACCACACTGCTGGTGCGTGTGATATGCTGAGTGGCGAAACACTTAAAGTAATAAGGGATTACATCCAGGTTGAGTTGGATACTATCAATTGAAATCTGCTGACTTATATTGGCACTGATGAGGTTGGTGAAATAACCGTTTTCTCTGAGATTATCATACTGTTGTTTTGCAGAAATATCTGCCAGGTACAGGGCTTTGGTGATATTGGAGCGGATAACCTTATCGTCCGGATCAAGAGTAAAAAAATAGTGATGGAAATTTTTGATGTGATCTCTGGCTTCGACCGGAATATTATCCTTTCTTTCAGCACCATAAGCCTCCAGTATTTTTCCATTGGAAAGAATATAGATCTTGGATCTCCCGGACGATACCAGCTTATGACTTTCATATATGACATAACAACACGTAAAAAAAGATCCTGCAACAACTATTGCGGTGAAACTTCTGATATACTTAAAAGCTGAATCTATATTTTTCATCTGTCTGAACATCACTAATTATTTACCAGAGAGTTTGTCGTTAAAATACCCTTTGCTGCTTGCTGCGTTGGTAAAGCCATTACTTACCATGTTTTTTGTGTCGCCAAAAGCATCCTTTACCATTGAACTGCCCGATTGAGACATGCTGCTCAAAGATCTTCCGTAACTATTGGTAACTCCTGTTACCCGATGAAGCAAGGCGTTTACGCCACCTGCATGAACAATGTAGTTAGCCACTGATGGAACCGTGAAATATCCTATGATACCAATCAGCAGAAAGATCAAATAGGCTGTATCCGTGGAACTGAAGAAAGTATCGCCGAAGCTATTCACCTGCTGAATATCAATTTTAAGCATGTTCTCCTGGATCTTTCCAATAATGCTTCCAAAGATGTTTGCCACAGGAAGCCAAAGGAATATATTGATATAGCGGGCAATGTAAACTGTGAGTGTATATTGAAAACCATCGAAAATGGATATAGCAAATACCAGCGGTCCGATAATTGCAAGTACAATCATATAGAAAGTACGGATGGTATTAATGCAGAGTGCGGCAGCCTGGTATATGACCTTAAGCACCTCGCTCATCCATTCTTTGATGGCGTTACGGAAATTATAGGATGCCTTATCCATAGCAAACTTCAGATCATCGCCAATAGATTCCCATATGCCTTCACTATCACTTGAACCATCATCAGGGTGGGTGTATTTGTACCAACGATCTCTGTCACCACTCCCCGTCGCACCTATATAGATTTGCCAGGCTTCTGTCTTTTGTATGGCCGCTTCTTTTTGTTTCAGCAGTTCTGTAATTGCTTTATCGGAACCCTCAACCATGGCAGCGCTGCCTCTGACTGTCGGTTGCATAATGGCGTTGATCAAAGCTATAATCGAAGGGAATATCAGAATGCAAAAGCCAAGTACAAATGGCCGGAACAAAGGGTAAAAGTCAATAGGTTCTGCATTGGCAAGATGACGCCATACCCTTGAAGCAATATACCATAGGGCGGCAAAGCCTGCCAGGCCCTGACCAACGCCAATCAATTGGCTGCATAGCGGAAGCATTTCCACATACAATTTATCCAGTACCGCCTGCAAGCCCTGGATATCGCCAGACAAGTCTTGCGCATTGCTGTGATGGTGAATGCCAAGACACAGCACCATACAAAGTGTAATCCTAATCCCCTGTTTCATACCACACATTTGTTACCAATAAAACTGCTGTTAATTACCTTCGAGCAATTTCCTCATAACATTAATATCATTTTGTTCTCTATACCTTTGGAGTGCTAAAATGGCTGTTTGGCTATTGAACTGCCTTAAGAAGGTCAACTGCTCTTGTGCCTGCTCAAACAACGCGTCAATTCGCTGCAGGCGCTCACCGTCGTTCATACGTAATTTATTTGCCGTTATGATCATAACCAAGCCATTAACGTTTTCTCTACTTCGCGCTGAAAGGTTGCCATAAACCCTGGACAAATACGCCAGTTCCCCGCTGTTAAACTGTTTGCTTTTGCTGAACCGCTGGTAAGCAATTTTATATTCCCTGATAATTTTTTTTTGATATTCTATGATGTCAAGTACCCGCTTGTAACTTTTAACCTTTGGATTAACTGCCATTAGCCCATCCATGAATACTTCATGAACTTTATAATTGCCTTCAGCTATATTTTTAACTTTGTTATATCCTTCAGTCAGAATTTTATAGCCCGTATACATGTTTTCCAGTATCTTCTTTAATTGCAGTAACTTCTGAATATTCAATGCGAGTTGAATGGCTTCCTGGTACTGTGCTCTTGCCGGGGCGCAAAAAGCAATACTCATTGTGGTAATCAAGATAAGTTTTTTCATATTACTTCCTTTTAGTGAGGGCTCTTATGTCCCTGATATCTTTTAGTTCTTTTAACCGTTGAAGGCAATGGGTTTTCAGTTCATTGTCAAATGCCCGTATGAAAATACCTTGCTCCTGCACCCGACGGTATAGCTTTTCTATCTGCTGCAATCTTTGATCATCCCTCATCTGTAATTGTCCGTTGGTGGTGACCGCGATCAATAACTCCACGTCTTTGGCCATTTCTTTGAGCAGGCTGCTATAAACATTGCGGATATATTCCAATTCACCAGGACCGAAAAGTCCGCAGGCCTGTGCCTGAAGAATTGAATTTTTATGTTGTTGCATAACCTCAATTTGAAGAGAAAAAACCTCCGCAATCTTTGAATAGCTTCTTATCTTGACCTCCTTAAGTGAATTGAAGTAGTTTCTGTGCAATTTGAACTCACCTTGTTTTATGTCGCCAATTAGCGTTAAACCATCTTTTACGGTACTGTATCCTTTCTGCAGGTACCCTAAATACACCTTCAACAGTGCAATTCTGGCAACCAGTTCTTTGAACTTGTTTTGAGCCGGGGCGGTCTGCCATAGTCCAACCAGTATCAGTATTATCAATATTCTCTGCACCCTTTGCTCATTTTATTTCAAAAAATGTTTACCACACAATCTACTCAATACCGTACAGGGCTTTTACTACATCAATTTCATGGATATCTTTAGAGCGCTGCACACTGATCAGGATGTTTGAATGATTAAACCGTCGTAGATCACTGATGTTTTCATCAATATTTTGAGCAACCCGCTCAATGATGGCCAACCGCTGGGCGTCACTCATTTGGGTGGCGTATGCATTTACAGCTAAGAGCAAGCCCTCAATATTTTTGATACTCTCCTCCAGAATACCGGCATACACCCGTGCCATATATTCCAATTCATCAGCGCTAAAATGTTGGTCTTTCTTAAATAAACTGAAGGCTTTCTTGTATTCTGCTACCATCCTGGACTGGTTTGTTATAATTAACTTTACTTTCTTGTATGTGCTGATTGCATTTTTCACCTTCCACAACTCCTTGTAATATTTATCGTAAAGTTCCTTTTGCTTTTTACCCCATTCTGAAATTTCCTTCAATTTCAGTTTCGAAAGTGCATTTTCTATTGCCTTCTGGGCGTTCTGCAAAGCGATGGTCTTATTTTGCAATCTTTGCACTTGTGCATCTATAGCAAGAATCACAGCCTTCAACGCTTCTTGTATGACTACCCAGACAATAGCATGAGAGCGTTGAGTGGGCAGTAGGGTAAAGGTGGTGGTAAGCCCGATCATGATCAATACCGCATACTTTTTCATCCTGCTGATTTAATGATTTTCCGATAAACTACCGACCCCATTTTGAGTATCTTCTGTTTGGAATCTATAGTCAGTATCCTGCCGTTGTTGTTAACCTTTATGGTATGGCTGGCTTTGTCGTAAACACCTGTCCATCGTACTTTTTTGTATCGGGCGGGCAGTATTTTACTATCAATAGTTTGTACAGAGCTTGTTTTACGGATAATATCAAAGCGGGTAGTTTCCTTAACCCATCCCAGTTCAATGGTGTCCGCTGCGATGCTGTACTCATTTTCCCACTGGGCAACATAGGTTCCGGAAATTTCAGCTTGTATATCTCTCGTGGATACAATTCCGCACGTTTGAAAAACGGTTGCTAAACTGATACAGATAATGAATGGTTTCATATATTGAAGTTTTAGTTGCTTCGCATCTCTTCTGCCAGCGCGGCAATACCCTTTTGAATACTTCCGTATTTTTTGCTATAAGCCTGCATCTTCATTTTTTCAGACTCCTCGGTTGTATAGGTCAGGTATTCCTCCAGGGATACTTCGGTGCGATATACCTTTGAGAGTACTCCTCCAAGACTGATGAAAACTTCCTTGTATCTTTTTAGTGGATCATTGGCTTTATTGACTGAAAGCACCAATGTTTTTTCCTTCTCCGTTAATCCCAGCAGTTCCTGAATTTGATCAAACTTATTTTGAAACTTACTTTGATCGAGTAGTATTTTACAATCGCTGTTGTTGATAATCGCCTGTTTGACCACAGGTGAAGAAATAATGTCTTCCACGTCCTGCGTGACCACGATGGCTTCTCCAAAAAATTTGCGCACCGTTTTAAACAGGTATTTGATATATTCAGCCATTCCTTCTTTTGCTATCGCTTTCCAGGCCTCCTCGATTAGTATCATCTTACGTACGCCTTTTAGCTTTCGCATCTTTGAAATGAACACTTCAATGATTATAAGGGTCACGACCGGGAATAAAATGGGATGATCTTTTATATTGTCAAGTTCAAAGACAATAAAGCGTTGTTGCAAAAGATCAAGGTTTTCGCTGGCATTTAATAGGTAATCAAATTCACCGCCTTTATAGTAGGGTCGCAATACGTAAAGGAAGTTGGTAACGTCAAAATCTTTTTCCTTTACCTGATCTTTTTGGAGCATTTGAACAAATTCATGCTGAAGGAACTCATAAAAACTGTTAAAGCCGGGGAACAACTGAGGGTTTCGGCTCAAGTGGTCGTAATAGGCTTGCAGGGCGTTGGATAAGGCCACATATTCTGATCGGCCAAAATTTTCATTGTCTTTTTTCCAGAGTGCAAGAAGCAGCGTTTTGATGCTCTCTTTTTTTTCTGTATCCAGCGAATCACCTTCACCAATATAAAAGGGATTGAACCTGATCGGATCTTTTTCAGAGTAGGTAAAATAGTAGCCTTTCACCATATCACACAGACCTTTATAACTATGACCAACATCAACCAGTACGATATGGGTTCCCTGTTCATAATAACTGCGCACCATGTGATTGGTAAAAAAGCTTTTTCCACTTCCCGATGGTCCCAAAATGAACTTGTTCCTGTTGGAGCAAATTCCACGTTTTACGGGTTCATCACTGATATCTACATGAACAGGTTTACCGGTTAGCCGTTCGCCCAACCTTATTCCCAGGGGGCTAAGGGAATTTTTATAATTGGTTTCCAGGTTCAGGAAGCAACACGCGTGTTCTACAAAAGTGTCAAAGCTGTCATTCATTGGAAAGTCTGCTGCGTTGCCCGGTATGCCCGCCCAATGAATCTGCGGCGCACCATTCAATTCTTGTTTGGGTACAGCATCCATCTGGGCAAGAGCACCCGAGACAAGGTTTTTCAAATCTTTGAGTTTTTCTTTTTCTTCTGTCCATACCAACACATTGAAATGCGCTTTTACCGGCATTCGCTGCTGGCTGATGGCTTCATTAAGAAAGTCATTTGTAGCATCTCTGTTTATATCATTTTCGCGGGAGTAAGCGGACAGCGATTGCAATCTCAGCCGCTTTCGTTCCAGTTTTTTTATGGTTTCCCCACCGTCGCCGATAAATACATACTGATTATAGATGTGGTTACACCCCAGCAATTGTCCAAGTGTCGAAGCAAATCCAATTGAGAATTTAGATTTATCGCTGCTGTATCTGTCGTAATTGATCCTTGATCCACAGAGCGATGGAAGATCAGCAGTGTCAGAAAGGCTGTATAACAGGCAATGCTGTGCACCTACGCTGATCCCGTCTTTGTAACTAATGTCTTTGATGAGCAACTGGCGCTCACTATTCGACAGGTAACAGTACCTTTCTATCAAGCCTGCTTTGTCGGCAGAACTTTGCAACTCCGAATCCGCTAGCCTCTTTAGGCTGACAAAGCCACTGTCCTGCAGTATACTTTTGAACTGGCTGCAACTATTGATAAAATCCTGGGCAAGGTGGGGTTGAATGGTTTGTTCCGGAACAATGGACTTGCGTACCAAACTAGAAAACAGGGAACTGGACGCCTTCCGGTTGGCTGGTTTTTTGGTTAGCATGATATAGCAATGATGATCCAGGTAAGGCCGCTCGTTAAAGAACCTATCGCTCTTCGACGATAAAAAACTGGTATTGTCCCCTGAAAAATCAGGTGTATAGTGGGCCTCCATAAACCAGTCCTGTTTGTGCAGTACGGTATGTTTAGGCAACACTTTTATCGCCTTTACCCACGCCTGGTGAAAAGCTTCATAATCCTGGTCCGAAAGGGTAAATATTTCCGGAAGGGTTGCCTTATAGACGACTGTGATATCACCCATCTTCGACAGAATGCAATCCTGCTCCACGCCCTTAACCGGTATCATATCCTGCAACCATTTTTCCATTTCACCTCATTTTATTTTCTTCAACTTTATAAACATTATCCGGGAATTGCTTTTTATCACCGGTGGGATGTTGCGGTTTGCTATTTTTTTCATCATGCCATCCTTCCCGTAAGTATCACTGAGACGGTAGATATATACAAACAGGAATATTCCCCCTGCACCCACCAGCACCAGGCAAATAAAGGTGTTAATTCCAATGATGTATAAAATGGCAAAGACAATCAGCAAACCAATCACACCTGCCCCCAGCCACCAGATGTACTGGGCCTTCAAGCGTAGGCTAAGAACCCGGCGCCTTGCTATATTGCTATAGTAGGTTTCCA
>CALKHN010000007.1 GCA_937991535.1 uncultured Sphingobacteriales bacterium | reverse complement strand
ATTTACACTTTTACAGGACCCTTTCTTATACATGAGACCTTTATCCTCTCACTTTCAATGATAACATACAGACATAATTGACTTGACTTAGCATATTATTGTTTTTTGACGAAATTCTTTTTCGGTGGTTTGGAAACTTCAATACTGTTCCGGCGCCAGGAACAAATGGGAACAACCCTTTTGACAGCCTTTTCATATTCAAGCAATGCTAAATCCCAGATATAGAAAAACGCTGTATTAACTACTTACTGCTTATGGTATCTTTTTCGCAAAACCTATTGGCAATCGTTAAGCAATATGTAATTGTGAAATACCACCGCACAATACAAATAGCTGGCGTTTTTTTTATAATATTGCGCAATCGTTTGCGTTAATATCATACTTATCAATTCATTAAAATATTTTAAAAGTTAATTATGTGTGGAATAGTGGCTTATATCGGACACAGCCAGGCTTACCCCGTGATCGTTAAAGGATTGAAGAGATTAGAATATCGGGGCTATGATAGCGCGGGAATAGCGCTGATAAATCACGGCTTAAAACTGTATAAGAAGAAAGGTAAAGTAGCTAATCTTGAAGAATCAACTTTAGGCCAGGATCTCGAAGGACATATTGGAATCGGCCATACCCGCTGGGCCACACACGGCGAACCCAGCGACAGAAATGCACATCCGCATCGCTCCGCTAATGGCAAACTGGCCATGATCCATAATGGGATCATTGAAAATTATGCATCCCTTAAACAGGAACTGATAAAAAAAGGATATAAGTTTCACAGTGATACCGACACCGAGGTGTTGCTCAATTTTATTGAAGACATTCAGAAAAACAACAGCAGCAGCCTGGAGGAGGCCCTGCGTATTGCTTTAAAACGGGTTGTAGGCGCTTATGTTATTGTGCTGATAGACGAGGACAATCCGGATACGCTCATTGCCGCAAGAAAAGGCAGTCCGCTGGTAATAGGCATTGGAAAAGGAGAACATTTTTTAGCGAGCGACGCTTCACCCATTATTGAATACACAAAGGAAGTGGTATACGTTAATGATTACGAAATCGCGATCATTAAGTCCGATGAACTGATATTAAAAAACCTGGGCAACGAAAGACAAACGCCGTTCATTCAAAAATTGGATCTTGAACTGGCTGCTATAGAAAAGGGCGGGTATGATCATTTTATGCTGAAGGAAATTTTTGAGCAGCCACACACCATTTACGATTGTTTAAGAGGAAGGCTGGATGTAGCCCGGGGAACCATCACCATGTCGGGCATTCAGAACAATATGGAGCTCATTAAAAACGCGAACCGAATACTGATCATAGCGTGCGGCACTTCCTGGCATGCGGGATTGGTGGCTGAATATGTAATTGAAGAATTGTGCCGCATACCCGTGGAAGTAGAATATGCTTCTGAATTCAGGTACAGGAATCCCATCATACACAAAGGAGACATGATCATTGCCATTTCGCAAAGTGGTGAAACGGCAGATACGCTGGTAGCCATAGAAAGAGCCAAAGAACAGGGCGCGGTTATCCTGGGTATTGTAAATGTGGTAGGGTCGTCTATTTCGCGCATATCACACGCCGGCGCATACACTCACGCGGGGCCCGAAATTGGAGTGGCCAGTACAAAAGCATTTACCGCACAGTTGACCGTGCTTACCATGGTTGCACTGATGATCGCCAAAGAAAGAAATACCATTAGCCACGACCGTTATATCCATCTGCTCAACGAATTAAATGAAGTACCCGAAAAAGTAAAACATGCTCTTGAAAGTGCAGATCATATAAAGGCGGTGGCATTAAAATACAAAGATGTATCGGATGCCCTGTTTTTGGGACGCGGGTATAATTTCCCGATAGCATTGGAAGGTGCGCTAAAGCTCAAGGAAATATCTTATATACATGCCGAAGGATACCCCGCCGCGGAAATGAAACATGGTCCTATTGCCCTGGTAGATGAATCCTTGCCTGTGGTATTTGTAGCCACAAAAGATACCTATCACGAAAAGATCATCAGCAATATACAGGAAATAAAGGCCCGCAAAGGAAAGGTGATCGCTGTAATTACGGAAGGAGACGAAACCATTACAGAAATGGCGGATGATGTGCTGCCCATACCGGAAGCAGATGAACTGATAGCTCCCATCATCAGTACGATCCCTTTACAGTTGCTTTCCTATTATATAGGCGTAGCCAGGGGATATGATGTAGACAAACCCCGCAATCTTGCCAAAAGTGTAACGGTGGAATGAGTAAGAAGTGGTAAGAGGACAGTGGTAAGTAGTAAGTGGCTGACACCAATCTCAAATTTCAAACCTGTCCGCCGTGGCGGATCTCAAATTTCAAATCTCCTCATGAACCAGATCAACAAAAAAGCCATTGATTCATTAGGGTATAATTTTATTGCTCCCGAATACCTTCCGGAAGGAAAAGACGAATATCATCTGCGGAATATTCAAAACCGGAACGGTATTCAATACAGGGGATTGACGGCATGGGAAATTGAGGTGCTGGTACGCAACCGCAATGCTTCCGACGACTGGAATAAAATACTGGTATCAGACGCTTTCAATCCTGAACTCGTAAAAAACTGTAAATTCTTCGGATTGGTACGCATTGGCAAATTAGAAGCATACTACCTCGAATACCACAACCTTCGCATGCCTGTTGGCTTATACAACAGTACAATCATCAGTTGCGATTTCGGCGATAACGTAGTAGTGGATAATGTAAATTATCTTTCTCATTACATTATAGGCAGCGAGGTAATATTGGTAAATGTTCATGAACTGGCTACAACCAGTGCAGCTAAATTCGGTAATGGCATCATTAAAGAAGGCGAAAATGAAAATATTCGCATCTGGCTTGAAATATGCAACGAAAACGGGGGAAGAAAGGTGATACCTTTTACCCGGATGCTTCCCGGCGATGCCTGGTTGTGGTCTAAATACCGGGATGATGAGGTAATGCTTGAAAAATTCAAATGGTTTACACAAAAGGAATATGATGTACAAAGAGGATACTATGGCAAAATAGGTGATCGTACCATTATTAAAAATACGAGTATTATAAAAGATGTATGGATAGGTTCTGGTGCTTATATTAAAGGCGCCAATAAATTAAAAAACCTTACTGTGAATTCCTCTTCTGAAGCGCCATCGCAAATAGGAGAGGGTTGTGAGATGGTGAATGGCATTATAGGGTTGGGATGTAAAGCGTTTTATGGCGTTAAAGCCATTCGGTTTATCATGGCTTCGCATTCGCAGTTAAAATACGGCGCACGGCTGATCAATTCGTATCTGGGTAATAATTCTACCATTTCCTGCTGCGAGGTTTTAAACTCACTGATCTTTCCATCGCACGAACAGCACCACAACAACTCGTTTCTTTGCGCGGCCACCGTAATGGGACAAAGCAATATGGCCGCAGGTGCAACAATTGGCTCTAATCATAATTCACGGAGCCCGGATGGTGAACTGGTTGCCGGTCGTGGCTTTTGGCCCGGACTGTGTGTAAGTCTTAAACACAATTCCAAATTTGCCTCGTTTAATATCCTGGCCAAAGGCGATTATCCATACGAATTAAACATTCCCTTTCCCTTTGCTTTAATCAGCAACGATCTTTCCGAAGACAAGTTGATTGTGATGCCTGCTTACTGGTTTATGTATAATCTGTACGCCATTGCACGCAACGAATGGAAATACCGCGACCGTGATGCCCGTATTGAAAAAGATCAACGCATCGAATTTGATGCTTTGGCGCCGGATACCGTTAATGAATTGATACATGCGCTGCAACTATTGGCGCTATACACAGGAAAAGCTTTTTCGGAAAAGAAAAATCCCGGAAAGAAAATCACCGATAAAGAATACATTAAAACCGGCAAAAGACTTTTAGAAGCAGAAGACAAAGTTATTGATGACCTGGAGGTTGTGGCGGATGGATTGGAGAACAGTGACCGGAAAACCGTTATTATTAAGGTGCAGCAGGCATATACGATATTCAGGCAACTGGTTATTTATTACGGAACCGTGCAATGTATCGCGCAGTTTCTTGAAAACGATCACAAAAATTTTACTGAATTAATCAAACAACTGCCATCCGTGCTCAAGCGCAATCAATGGATCAATGTTGGCGGACAGCTTATTCTTGCAGACGAAGTAGAAAATTTCAGGAAGCACGTTCGCGCCGGTAAAATAAAAGGCTGGGATGATGTACATGCATTTTATACCATGCAGGGCCAGGCATATGATGCCGACAAATTTGAGCACGCATTCGCGGCATTATTGGAGGTGCTTGGTATTTCCGTTACAGAACTTACCCCGTCAATTTTTAAGCAAATATTACTTCAGTCTGTACAAACCAAAACATGGTTAACAGATGGTATTTACGAATCCAGGGCGAAAGATTATACCAATCCCTTTCGAACAATGATTTTTGATACTAAGGAAGAAATGGATAAAGTGTGGGGGAGATTGGAAGATAACAGCTTTATTGCCATGCAGCAAACAGAATTAAAGAACTTCAAAAAGAAGGTTAAAGGTTTGATCGGATCGCTGAAATTGTAGCGAGGCCTCTATGTGGTTGCTATGTTATTCACTATATAAATTATTCCGCAATTATTTTTTGCATCACATAATCGTTCATGAAATACCCGTGACCAATATCAATGTCTTCTTCCCGCACTGTTTTAAAGCCCAGCCTGGAATAAAATGCCTTTGCCTTATTCTGACGGTTCACATTTAATTCAAGTATTATAGCGCCTGCAGGCCGGATGGTTTCAATGATATGCTCAATTAATTTTTTACCGGTCCCTTTGCCCTGCTGATTTTGCAGCACATAAATTTTATGGAGTTTGTATATTTCTTTTTCGGGAGTAGATGACCAGGAAGCGAAGCCCACCGGTTCTTCACCTTCAAAGGCAACAATAAACCGATGAGACCGGACACTGATCTGATGTTGCAGGGAAGACACGCTGTACATCATCTCCAGCATATATTCCAACTGTTCCCTGCTTAAAATATGAGAATAGGTTTGAGGCCAAACGGCAAAGGTTAATTTCCGGATCAGGTGAATATCGGCTGTACCCGCTTCTTTGATATTGATCATACCTGCAAAAATCGGATAAATTCTCAGCTAAACGTCGCTTCTGACATTGATCACTTCAATCGGTGAACTCTATGCCCGCCGGTATAATTGAATGAGAGCGATCAGGTATCGGCAATCCGCTTTCAGATTGAGTAATCAGTTATTTAACATAAGGCAAGAAAAATAATCCAGTTGCTGAAACCAGAGGCTGTCCGCTATTTTTGCCGGGATATTTTATGCTTGTATTATCCATTACTAAACATGAACATAATGAAAAGGTTTCTGAGCACATTCGGTATTGTATTTGTTTTGAGTTTCTCCGCAGCATCGTTGCGGGCACAGGAAGGAAGCAGCTATAAAAACGGGATCGGACTTCGTGCCGGTGGCGGCTATTATGATGTGGTTGCGGCATCATTTAAAACGTTTGTAACCACTCCGGGTGCCCTGGAAATAAATGTAGGCTTTCGTCCTTATGGTATTACGGGGTATAGTTGGTTTAACCTGTCGGGATCGGTATCCTATCAGCATCATTTCCCAATAGGAAGTATTGAAGGGTTCAGATGGTTTATTGGTGGCGGCGCTATTGCATTCAATACTTTTTCCAGATATGACTATTATAAAGGTTTTGGTTTGGGCATTTTCCCAACGGGAGGGGTTGACTATAAGTTCAGTAATATCCCTTTAAATGTATCCGCAGACATACGTCCTACTATTACTATTGTTAAGCCCTATTCATATTATAATAACTTTTACGCAGGCAATGCGGGCATCTCTGCACGTTATACCTTTTAATGTTATAAAACAGCATTTCAATGAACCGTGGGTTTGAAATCATTTCATACCACGGTTTTTTATTTACACAGAACTGGATAAAGGATCAGGTATAGGGTATAAGGAAGTGAGCCTCACACCTCACACCTTAAACCTCCTGCCTTTCCCCCATCATAATTTCTGCTATTTTTTTCATAAGAATTAACATTGGCTATTTTTTAAAATAGAGATAAAATTGAGCTTCGAAAAACAGCGCTTTTTATTTGTACACGCAAACCGGATCATTAATTTTTTTGATCGCATATTTTATCTCTTATGCCTGAATGTATTTACCAGAACGACACTGCCTGCTGGCGACAGTTGAAGCAGGGGAATACAGAAGCCCTGGGATACCTGTATGATACTTATATTGACAGGTTATTTCATGCCGCTTTAAAAATGACAGACAACCGGGAACTGGCAAAAGATGCCCTGCAGGAAATATTCATTGAAATATGGCACTACAGGGCCAGCATCGGTGATGTTAATCACTCTTACAGCTATCTCGTAAAAGTGCTGAAGAGCATTATTCTGAAAAAAATTAAACGTAAAGTAGTTGTACATGAACTGCATGAGAATGAACAACGGCTGCAGCAAGATGAGAATATCGAAGAGATCATCATTTCATCTGAACGGACCACTGAACAAAAAAGCCGTTTAAATATAGCATTGGCACAGCTCACATCACGGCAAAAGCAGGTTGTACGGCTGCGGTTCTTTGAAGGCCTTACGTACGAGCAAATCGCTATAAAGCTTAGTATGAACTACCAGTCGGTAAACAATCTCGCCTTCCGGGCAATGATCAATCTCCGGAAGCAAATGTGCTAAACACTTTTATGAGAGTAATATTTTATACCCCACTCTCCCGGCCCCTTATCCCGTATTTCACAAATTTTACTTCCCTGCAGGTTAAAAACTTACAGGGAAGTAAAAATACCGACAATAATTTAAGCTATTTTTTTCGTAATAATTAACATTTGTTAGTTTGCGGAATTTGGATAAAATTGATCTTAATTTGTGAAACCAAAACAACCAATCCCATTTATCACACAACTGTTTACTCATGAAAAGAACTTTAAAGGTGTACACCTTATCACTGCTTATTGCTCCCCTTCTTTTTATTGTTTCATGCAAAAAGGATGAATCGCCGAAAACAGATCTGGCCACGGCCAAAAAAGAATGGGTAACTGGTAGCTGGAGCCAGAAAGATATACAACTGGGCGTATCTACCAGCGTTCCTCTTCCCGGTGGTGGAAAAATTAAGTTGAAAGAAGGCATGAGCATGCTGGATGATCCTACCATAAATGCGCTTTTAACAGCGGCAGTCGGGGCAAATCCATTTGTGTTTACCCGTAATAATAAATATAGCTTCAATGGTGACGGGAGTTATAAAGTAGACGGGATCGTTGATTTTGGTGGTGGCACTCATGTGCTGGCTGGCGGAGCAGGCACCTGGGACACCGAAGTGTACAGTTCGGTGCTGGTTTTATTCCCTGAAAAGGATAAGAGAGATCCTCACTGGATCAATAGCATCACGGCAAATAGGTTGAATCTTGCCATATCTGTGTTTCTCCCCGGTTTGGGTGATGTTCCGATGAAACTATTACTTGAAAAGCAATAGCCGGTATCAGAATTCCAGTTTTGAAAATAAATTCTTTTTATTAAACCAATCAATTGTTATGAGGAATAGCTGCTTTATGGCCAGGTTACTTTTTTTTAGCCTGCTATTATTTTTAAATGTGGCTGCTGTTGCGGCCGACTTTCCGGTGCGTGGTTCGGTAACAGACGAAAACGGGCCCGTTGCGGGAGTAACCGTTACAGAGAAAGGCACGTCGAACGCAACCACCACTGATAATTATGGCAATTATGCCATTACTGTTAAAAACGCCAATAGTGTTCTGGTATTTACGTTCGTGGGATATAAAACGGCTGAAGTAGCCGTGCAGGGCCGCTCAATGCTGAATGCTACCATTGAAAGTGCGGTACAGGAACTTTCCGGAGTGGTGGTAACAGCGCTGGGTATTACCCGGGAAAAGAAATCACTGGGATATTCAGTTGAAGAAGTTGCTGGCAAAGAAATGAACCGGGTGGCACAGGAAAACGTGCTGAATGCGATGTCGGGAAAAGTAGCCGGTGTTACGATTAATCAAACCGGGGCGGCGGGATCATCCGTGAGCATGGTGATCCGCGGCGCCACCTCATTGAGCAGCGACAACCAGCCATTGTTTGTGGTAGATGGCGTACCCATTGCCAATACGCTCAATAATGTAAGCCAGGTGGGTAACGATAACCGGGTAGACTATGGTAATTCCATTGGCGGTCTTAATCCTGACGATATTGAAAGCGTAACCGTTCTTAAAGGACCCAGTGCTGCCGCGCTGTATGGCTCCAGAGCAGGCAATGGCGTGGTGCTGATCACTACCAAAAGCGGCAAGGGTCTTGAAAAAACCACCGTTAACTTTATTTCCAATACTGTGTTTGAAAAACCTTATAAGTTTTTAAAATGGCAAACGAAATATGCAAGCGGTATTTTCCCGGCCATTCCGGTTAGCATATCGGGTAATTTGTTTACTGATCCGCTCGGGGTATCAAATCCGCGTTTTAACCCGGATTATGTAATTATAGATGAATCGGGAGGCGCTGGAGGCCCGGAATTAGACAGAGGGTACAATGCGATCCAGTGGAACAGCCCCTTAGATGAAAATGGTAACCCCATCGCGATTCCTTTGGTTTCTCACCCTAACAATGTGAAGAACTTTGTTCAAACGGGAATAACTACAACCAATGGTGTATCCGTTGCCAATAATACGGAAAAGATGAATTACCGTATTTCGCTGTCGGATATGCGTAACCGGGGAATTGTGCCTAATTCAGACCTTTTTCGCAATACATTAAATATTAATTCTTCATTTAAAGTAAGCAAAAATTTCCGGCTGAGTTCCAACCTTGATTTCAGCAGAAACAGATCGAATAACCGCCCCGCCGGTGAAAGAGGCGCTAATCCTTTGCAATGGGCTTATGCGGTGTCTCCCAATAATGATATCCGGGATTTGAAAAATTATTGGGTACCAGGGCAGGAGGGGCTGGCGGTAGTATCCACACATCCTTCGGCTGATAACCCTTATTTTCTGGCCCATGAGGTAAACAATTCATTTACCAGAGACAGGGTGTATGGTAATTTAAAGGCAGACTGGGAGATCACCCGGGATCTTAGCCTGATGCTCCGCTATGGCCTGGATAATTTTAATGAAAAGAGAGAAACCAAAATATCAAATGGGTATACCAAAGATCCCCGGGGTGCTTACGGTATAACCAATATAAGGAATTTTGAAAGTAACGCGGATTTTCTTCTTACTTATAAGAAAAACATTAATGCATTTCATTTTTCCGTTTCAGGTGGAGGAAATGCACGCTATCTGAACGGTTCCGCCGAAAGTGTAGCTACTAAAAATGGTACAGGTTTGATTGTGCCGGGAGTATTTACTATCCAGAATATCCTCCCCGCCAATCTTAACTATAACAACAATCGCTTTGAGAAGGGGGTAAACAGCTTGTACGCAATGGCAACAGTTGGCTTTAAGGATATGATTTATCTTGATGTAAGCGGACGCAATGACTGGTCGAGCACCTTGCCGGGCGCTAAGCCTTATTTTTATCCCTCAGGTTCTTTGAGTGTACTGGTTAATGAAATATTAGGTATTACTTCAGATGATATTAACCTGATCAAGCTGAGAGGCGGTTATGCTATGGCAGGTAATGATGCCAGCCCTTATATGTTATACAGCGTGTTAGGCAATGCCGGTACCTGGGGAAATGTGCCCAGGCTGTCTACCTCAGGAACCTTGCTCAATGAAAACCTTAAACCGGAGCAGGCTACTTCTTATGAAGCAGGCATTGATGTAAACCTGTTCAGGAACAGGTTCCGCTTAGCAGCTACCTATTACTCGGTAGATAATAAGAACCAGATATTCAGTACAGGTTTACCATCCTCCACGGGGTATGGTTCAAAAAACATCAATGCCGGTTTACTCCGTAGTTACGGCTATGAACTTACAGTGGGAGGTACCCCCTTGCAAAGCCGGAACTGGCGCTGGGACATCAGTGCTAATCTTACCCGCAACCGTACGAAAGTAATGGAATTGGCCGATGAAATGCCTTATTTTACTTATTGGTCTGATGCTAAGGGAGGCGCTTATACATTTTTGGGGGAAGAGGTTGGAGATATTTACGGACCTAAAGTAAGAGTGGTTGAAGATAAATCATCACCGTATTATGGATGGCCGCTATTAGACGGAAATAACGAGGATGGCGCTAAATGGGTAGCGTTGGACGGACTTCAATCCAGAAACAAAATCGGAAATTTTAATCCCCGCTTCATACTGGGTGCACAAACTTCTATTAGCTGGAAAAGCTGGACGCTGAGTGCTACGGTTGACTGGAGGAATGGTGGACAATTCGTTTCTCAAACCTATCGCTATGGCGTTGAGGACGGCAGGGCTGCACTGCAATTTGATAATTTCTGGGATCCGGGTACTATGAGTGGTAAAGAACTGAGGGATTACTTAGTTGCCCATGCAGATGAATTGATCATACCTCATGGTCAAAGATTTATACGGGTGGGTTGGCCTTCACCGGAAAGAGCAAGCTATCCTGTATCCATAGCAGGTTTTAATCTTCCTTATGGTGGTTTGATTGCCCCGGGAGTTTATCCGTCTGGTTATGATGCTAACGGTAACCCAACAGGCTATACAGAAAACCTGGGAGAAAATATTCTGGGCATGGATGATCCTAACGATAAGACGAAAAAAACAATTCCGCTGCTTTATGCAGTAAGTAATGCCTGGGATTTTATGGAACCCACTTTATTCTCGGCTTCCTATATTAAGTTAAGAGAATTATCATTAACCTACGGCTTACCGCAGTCGTTGGTAAAATCATTGAGAATACAGGATGCCAGTTTTGGCGTGTACACCAGGAACGTGATTTTATGGACCAAGGCTAAAATTGGTATTGACCCTGAAAATGCATTTCAACCCACAACAGGTGTTCAGGGTGGAATACAATTTAAGCAGGGTATTGAACGATACAATGTAACGCCATGGTCTATACCGATCGGAGTGAAACTTAATATAACATTCTAAGACATTTATACCTTTTTTATATGAAAAAGATTTATATAATATTATTCACGGTAGTATCCATCGTCGCAGGACTATCGTGTCAGAAGCATTTGGTGGAACTTAACGAAAACCCTAACGGCGCTGACCCCGCTACTTCGAATCCGAATTTAGTGCTGTCTACCGTGTTAACAGAATCTGCAAGGGCGCTTGTTAATCTGGGCTATCTTGATATAGCAGGCGTAATGCAGCATACACAGAAAGACGGCTGGGCAGGCGGACACAATAACTATGACTGGGGAAATTCAAATGACTGGGAGGGGTATTACGGTATTTTAAGAAACAATCAGTTTGTACACGACAAAGCCGTAGAGCTCGGCTATCCATTGCACCAGGGCATAACGCTGGTGATGAAAAGCCTTGTTTTTGGTTTGATAACTGATTTGTGGGGTGATGCTCCCTACAACGATGCATTAAAAGGAAACCTGGGAGGCGCTGAAAACACTTTTCCAAAATTCGACACTCAGGAAAGCATATATAATAATATCCTGTCTGATCTTGAAAAAGCAAATACGCTTTTAGACGGAACTTCCTTTAACAGCTCTACCGGTCCGGCAGATATTTATTACGGAGGAGACGCAATGAAATGGAGAAAATTTGCCAATTCGCTTGCTCTGCGGTATTATATGCGGCTTTCGGAAAAGCTCCCTTCGGTTGCACAGCAGGGAATTGAAAAAATAACAGGGGATCCGTCAAAATATCCCATTATTGCCGCTGTTGCAGATGAACCGACAATGGGCTTCCCCGGAAACAGTGATGGGGATTCCTGGCCTGCATATGCTGTTCCTCAGTCAGACAGCACCAATTATATAAGGATCAAAATGTGCAACACCCTGGTACAAGAGTTGTTGAGTAAAAATGATCCGCGAATCAAGGCATGGGCTGAGCCTGTTACAGAATCTATATATGTTGATCCGGATCTTTCCGGGAATACAAGTAAAGTAGTGTATGATACTACAATCAATGGCGTACAAAGGCCAAGAGTAATGATCATATCCAACGAATATATTGCTGCAAAAGGAATAACCATAAACGATATCAATCAGCATCCTTTTTATGTGGGGTTACCGGTAGCATTAAATGCACCGCAAACTTATAACCTCAGCCCCGACGTTCAGCAGGCATCTCACAATACACATGTGTCGTGGGTGAACAAAAATTTTGCAAAGGGAAATGCGGGTGGAACGAAAGTAAGATTGATAACTGCTGCTGAAGTTCATTTTATTCTGGCAGAAGCCGCTGCAAAAGGCTGGAATGCGGGTGATGCGGAAACACACTATAATCAGGGAATTACGGCTTCTTTCTCGGTGTGGGGACTTGGCGCTGATGCCCCGGCTTATATTGCACAGCCTGAAGTGGCGTATACCGGCACTATTGAGCAGATCATTACGCAGAAATGGATGGCGAGCTGGACTATGGCGGCTGAAGCCTGGTTCGACTGGCGCAGAACAGGTTATCCTGAATTGCACGGTGTAGCTGGATTTACCAAAGCACCGGAGCTTCCTTTGCGTTTTTATTACCCACTGGGAGAAAGAAACCTGAATGATGCGAATGTAGAAGCGGCCAATGCCAAACTGGAAACTACCCCGTACTCTAACTTTGGTGGCAATGGCGCCCAAAACAGCCCATGGTCAAGACCCTGGATCGTGCAGGGAACGGGGAAACCATGGTAGAGAGAAGAAGGTGTAAGGCATAGGGTGTGAGGTGTAAGACGCCTTCATCCATACCTTACGCCTTCTGCCTTATACCAGTATTTTAAATTGGATAGATAATCGGTTGGAAGATGTATATAAGAGTGCTCATTTTTTTTCTCTGTTTAATTGGTTTCATCCCTGGTTCCTATTCCCAAACCTTCAAAGCCGGCGCCGCAGTAAGGATCATTACACCCGATCCTTTACTGCCGGTGTCTGGTGGAATTGGTACGCCAAAGCCGGCAACCACAAAACAGGGCGATTTATACGCCCGTGCGCTGGTGCTGGAAAAAGGCAATACCCGCATCGCTATTGTTAATATAGATAACTTGGGGTGGCCATCGGTGTTAGGTAATAAATCACGGGCACTGATCAAAGGTATCGCGCCTGAGAACATACTCATCGGCGCTACCCATACCCATAGCGCTCCCGATGCCTATGGGTTTCCTGATGAAAAGGGACAATCGCATGCCAACCTGAAATATTTAGACTGGTGTGTTCAGCAAATAGCCGATGCAGTAAATGAAGCGGTAAAAAAGCTGGAACCTGCGTCTTTAAAGATCGCCGTAGATGAAGCGAAAGGAAAGATCGCCTACAATTATTATGCGCCCCAGTTGTATGATCCGCGTTGTGGCATTATACAGGCAATTGCAACTACAGGGAAAAACAAAAATACACCTATTGCTACATTGGTTAATTATGCAGTGCATCCTGAAATAATAGGCTCATCACAGGGCATTTTAAGTCCTGATTTATGCGGACCATTGTATCATCGCATTGAAGCCAGAGCAGGTGGCGTTGCACTCTTTATGAACGGCGCCCAGGGCGGAATGGTAACCGCCGATAACCGTTTGGAAAAAGGCGAAGCCAACGACTGGCAGGAATGCATACGCATTGGCGAACTGCTGGCAGATGAAGCGTTGCGTATTGTTGCCGATGCGCCGGTGCAGTCAAACCCGGATATCTATTGCGCATCAAAGAAAATAACGTTTCCCATTGATTCGGAAATCATGAAATATATTCTCAGCCACTCACCCCTGAAGCTGGCGGGTGAAAATGCCGATTCGAATTCGGCCACCACGCAAATTAACCTGCTAAATATTGGAACCGCGCAAATACTCACTATACCCGGCGAAGCCCTGCCCAATATCGGTTATTATGTAAAACGGCATATGCCTACCAAACAACCGTTTCTTTTTGGGTTAACCAATGATGCTTTTGGCTACATCCTTACCAAAGTTGATTTCAACAGCTTTAAAAGATACGATTATGTGAGCCGTACCAGCCTTGGGGAAATGACAGGTGATATCTATATCAATGAAGTGTTAAAGTGGATAAAGGAAAGTCCGGCGCCGGTTAAATGAAATAGATTTGGAATTCTTAAGTCTGGAGAATAAAAACCATAAATAAAAAGCAAGAACCAAATAATAAGTTCAAAATAAATTCAAAATTAAAAATCCGAAATCCGAAAAGAAAACCGCAAGACTGTTACCCGGACTCACCCGGACAGGAACCAAAATCAAAGGTTCGAGATCTAAAAAAGTTGCATCTTCCGTCAGAGCGGAAAGGATAGGGAAAGGGTCCATATCATTCAAATTATAAACCGGTAAATGAATATGAAAAAAAAATATTTAAGTGCATTCGTACTGCTTGTTTCATTCGTAACCCTTGTACAGGCACAGGTTACGCCATCAACCGCCCTGCAAAGTTATTTACACAACGGCGATAAAACTTTTAAATGGGAGGTAAAGGATACCTACGATATTGGCGATGTGAAAGCTTATGCATTATTGCTCACATCACAGCAATGGCGTGAACATGTTTGGACACACCAGTTAACGCTGCTGGTTCCAAAAGAAAACAAATATGATGGCGCTCTTTTGTTTATTACCGGTGGTTCCATAAAAAATGGTTTGCCCAACTGGAGCGGACGCGAGGATAAATTCAACATAGGCATGGCTGATGTTGCGGCAACAAATCATGCTATTGTTGCCGTATTAAAACAAACTCCCAACCAACCACTTTACAATGATCTTACGGAAGATGAGTTAATATCATTTACGCTGCACAATTTTAAAAAAGACGGCGATTATACCTGGCCGTTATTGTTCCCCATGGTTAAAAGTGCGGTAAGGGCAATGGATGCCATACAGGAGTTTTCCAAACAACAACTTAACCATCCCGTTAATCGTTTTGTGATTTCCGGGGCCTCTAAACGCGGATGGACAACCTGGCTTACAGGAGCCACCGACAGCCGCGCCCAGGCAATAGCGCCAATGGTCATTGATGTATTAAATATGCCTGTGAGTTTAGACTACCAGATTAAAGCATTGGGTGATTACAGCGTGCAAATTGAAGATTATGTAAAACTGGGTATTCCACAGGGTACAAAAACAGAAAGCGGGATGGCCGTTACAACTATGGTGGATCCCTATTCGTACCGCAAAACACTTACCATGCCCAAACTTATTTTCATGGGTACCAATGATGAATATTGGGTGGTGGATAATATTAAAAATTATCTGGACAGCATCCCGGGCAAAAATTTGCTGCATTATGTGCCCAATGCCGGACACAGCCTGGGAGATGGCAAACAGGCTATTGGTGCACTAAGTTCTTTTTTTGGCGCTACGCTCACGAATGCAGGTTACCCCGATTGTTCCTGGACAACCTCGGTAAGTAAAAAAGGTGTAAAGCTGAAAATTAAAGCTACCAAAGATGAACTGGCAGACGTGATCGTATGGCATGCCGATTCGCCCGACACAGATTTCCGCAATGACAAATGGACAAGTAACGACCTCAATATAACCGCAAAGAAAAAACTTAAAATTACAGAAGCGTTACCGGCATCGGGTTATCGTGCATTTTATGTAGATCTCAAATATAAGGATGTAAACGGCGGAACCTATACCGTGAGTACAAGGGTATTTATGACGGATACAAAGACGATTTTGTAAGACGCCGGGTGTTTATGTTTTGGGATTTTGTTTCCGGATTTGAAACTTGCCTGTCATGGTGAGGCACAAACCATTTGTATTTATTTGTTTTTTGAATTTTGGTTCTTGATGCTTTCGCACCGGATTCCGCGCTTTGTATTCCATTCAAATTTCGAATTTCCGGCTTCGGATTTAAATTATTATAGTCCTTGCGCAGATATTTCATATCTTGAAACAACAAATCATGCCGTATGCTATTACCTGTTGGAGACGATAATTCGGATCGCACCATTACGCCCTATATCAACTACCTGCTGATCGCTGCCAATATCCTCGTGTTTATTTTTTTACAGGGGGCGGGCACTGACATTGCATTCACGTATGCTTTTTCCACTGTTCCGGCAGAAATTATTACTGGAAAAGATTTCATTACACCATCGCAAATCGTTCTTGATCCCAACACCGGTCAACAATTTGAATTGCCTGGCTTGCAGGTCACACCCGTGCCTGTATATTTTACCCTCATTACTTCCATGTTCATGCACAGCGGCTGGGCACACCTCGGTGGCAACATGCTTTATCTGTGGATTTTTGGAGATAATATTGAAAACAGGCTGGGTCACAGGCGTTATCTGCTGTTCTATTTCATATGCGGAATCATTGCATCATTGAGCCATGTGTTTTCAACGTTGGTGCTCAACCAAAGTTCGCTTGTTCCAAGCCTCGGTGCTTCCGGCGCTATTTCCGGCGTTTTGGGTGGTTATCTTTTACTATATCCCACCCGGAAAGTACATGCCATCCTCCTATGGTATATGATTTCCATTCCCGCTCTGCTGGCATTGGGCCTATGGATTGCATTTCAGGTGATCAGCGGTTTGGGCATCCTGGGAGGGGAGCAGAGTGGCGGTGTAGCATATGCTGCACATATAGGTGGGTTTATCGCCGGATTTTTATTGGTCAAATTCTTTGATCCGGTAAAAAGAGTTGTAGCTAAAGAGCCATTTATAAGAAGGGTAAGATGAGATGATTTGAGATTTGGCATTTAAAATTATGCGGTTTTACTTGTCATGGCAACGAGTTTCTCACCATTCATATTATACTTTGTATTCTTCCGGGATAGGAAGAAAATATTATTCCAAAAGCGGTCTGACCCTCCTGCGTCTGGCGCCGACCGTTTTATTAGGGGTCCAAACGTTTATAACACAGAACAGATCAGCAATACAACCCCGAAAGGGCCGAACAGCAAATACTAAAGCAGCGGTACTGATTGTAGTGGAGGCGATCCTTCCTTCGGGTGACAAGCCTTGTATTCTTGTATTTGTATTGTCATGCTGACGCAGGAAGCATCTGTATTTATTTGCAATTTGTTTTTTGGTTCTTTCCCAAATATTACACTTAATTCCCGAACTTGTCGGAAATTTTATGGAGTGAAAAAAATATATTTTACTTTCTTTATCACTTTTTTCTCTTTCATCACTGCTTTTTCCCAAACCGATTCTTCACGCTTACGCATTACCCTGCTTACCTGCAGTCCTGGTGAAGAATTATATTCAACGTTCGGACACAGTGCGCTAAGGGTTACCGATAGTGCAACACTTACCGATAAGGTATACAATTACGGCACTTTTGACTTCAATCCCGATTTTTATCCCAAATTCATCAGAGGAAAATTGCTCTATTATCTTTCCGTAGAAACATATCCTGATTTCATATATGGCTATCAGCAGGAACAACGGAGCATCATTGAGCAGGAACTGAATCTTACAGGCAAAGAAAAATTACAATTGCAGCAGGCTTTGCAGAGCAATGCAAGAACGGAGAACAAATTCTATAAATACGATTTTTTGTTTGATAATTGCGCAACGCGCATCCGCGATATCGTTAGAAACAATACCGAAGAGGAACTTACTATAAGAAATATTCTTCCATACAACGGTGTAAGTTTCCGTGAGCTCATTCATTTCTATCTCAACCAGAACAACATGTACTGGAGTAAACTCGGGATTGATATTTTACTGGGAAGCGGACTTGACAAGGCGGCTCAAAATGAACAGAGCATGTTTTTACCGGATTATCTTTTCAAAGGATTTGACAGTGCTTACAGTGCTAATAAGCCTTTGGTTCGGGAAAAAAAAGATATTTATACTGCACCTTCTGTAACCGGTACCCATAAGTCTTTTTTCACACCTTTTATTGTTTTTGCTATCGGGTTAATCGTATTTGTGTTGCTGGGTTTAACAGGGAGGCAGTGGAGTAAAAAGCTGTTAACAGGCCTTGATTTTTTACTCTTTCTTTTTGCCGGACTGTTGGGCATATTGCTTGTATTTATGTGGCTGGGCACCGACCATGCGCTGTGCCGTAATAACCATAACCTGTTATGGGCGGTTCCTTTTCATGCAGTTGCAGCATTTTTTTTAAGCCGAAAAACAAAAAGAGCAAATCAATACTGGGCCTTATGTGTTTTAGTATATGCCTTATTGCTGGCTTTATGGGTTGCTCTGCCCCAGGAATTGAATAAAGATCTGCTCCCCTTAATTGTTTTGTTAGGCTGGCGAAGCTGGAGGCAATTTAAACAATCAGAAAATGCGGGAAAAATTACTCACACATAATGGAAGCCGCATTTATTATGAAACGGAAGGAGAGGGCCTGCCGGTTATATTGATTCATGGATTTGGAGAAGATGGCACGGTATGGCGGTACCAGCGTGCTTTTTTAAAAGACCATTTTCGCCTGATCATTCCCGATCTTCCCGGTAGCGGAAAATCGGAACTTCTCTCCATCTCCCCGAATAACGATTCTTTTATTATTGACCTGTATGCTGCCTGTATAAAACAAATACTTGACCAGGAAAACATTCAAAAATGTACAATGCTCGGGCATAGCATGGGCGGTTATATAGCCCTGGCTTTTGCGCAGCACAATTCAGACCGGTTAAATGGAGTGGGACTTGTTCATTCAACAGCTTTCGCAGACAGTGCCGAAAAGAAAAACACCCGAAAAAAGGGAATAGCATTTATACAACGATATGGGGCCGGGGAATTTTTGAAACAATCTATTCCTAATTTGTTTGCTGAAAAATTTACCCGTGAACATCCCGATCAAATTGAAGCGTTCATTGCTAATGCAGGCAACTTTACGGCGCCGGCGCTCGTACAATATTATGAAGCCATGATGGAAAGACCAGACAGAACAGAAACCCTGAAAAAAAGTATAAATCCGGTTTTGTTTATTATAGGAGAGGAGGATAAAAGCGTATCTTTACAAGATAGCCTTAAACAGTGCTATCTCCCAGGTAATACTCAGATTAATATCCTGCCCGGCGTAGCTCATATGGGAATGTGGGAACGGAAAGACCAGACCAATGACACCGTTATGAAATTCCTAAATTACGTAAGCGATGCCTGAGGTAATAAAATATTTTTTCACGACAATTCTCTGTCTTAGTCTTTGTTCTGCTTTAACGGCAAGGCACATAACCGGAGGAGAATTATCTTATATCAATACCGGCTCATCAGGAAACGAATTTACATACCAGATTACCCTCAAATTATACCGCGATTGTTTTTCAACCGGCGCCCAGCTAGACCAGGTTGTACCCATCACCATTTATCAGAAAAACGGTTCCGGTTCAACATACTACCAGAATTATGATATCAGTATGTCAAGAAGAGACGTGCTCACGCTTGGCAGCCCGGGTGAATGCATTGATAACCCACCAGCGGTATGTTATGAAGTGGGTGTATATATTTTTACTGTTGTACTGCCTGCGTCACCCTATGGTTATATAATTTCTTTTCAAAGATGCTGTCGAATTGAGAATATGTCAAATGTTGCCGCCTCAGGGCAGGTTGGAGCAACCTATACAGCCGAAATACCCGGTACACTTATTTTACAGGATGCTCCAAAAAACAGCAGTCCTGTTTTTGCAACTAAAGATACGGTTATTGTATGCGAGGATAATTTTTTCCAGTACGATTTCGGGGCTGCGGACAAAGATGGTGATTCCTTATCTTATAGCTTTTGCGCCGCTTATACAGGTGGTTCGCCCGGAAATCCCCAGCCCAATCCTGCAGTTGCCCCTCCTTATGCCAATATTCCTTATGCCTTTGGATTTGGCGCTTCTTCCCCCATGGGCGCCAATGTAACTTTAAATACAAAAACAGGACTTGTTTCGGGTATTGCACCCGCGTCAGGTGTATATGTGGTAACCGTGTGCGTAAGTGAATACAGAAATGGTGTATTGTTTAACGTACACAGGAAAGATATCCAGATAAAGGTAGCTTCCTGCTCAATGGCTGCCGCGTCACTTGAGCCGGAATACATAAGCTGTGATGGTTTTACCGTTGACTTTCGCAACAGAAGCAGCAGCCCGTTAATCCGGACCCAATTCTGGGATTTCGGAATACCAGGAAGAACTGATGACACCTCTACACTTGCTCGCCCCTCATTTACATTTCCTGATACCGGTATTTACCGCATTATGCTCATCACTAACCGCAATGACAATTGTTCCGATACAGCATTTAGCGTGGTTAAAGTGTATCCCGGCTTTTTCCCCGGGTTTACATTCAGCGAAGGGTGTAAGGATGTGCCCATTCATTTCCGGGACACAACCATAGCAAAATATGGCGTTGTAGACTCCTGGTTGTGGGATTTTGGAGTGCCTTCGGTGTCAAACGATACCTCGCGCGGGCAATATCCGCCATTTACTTTCACGGAATCGGGCACTTACCAGGTAGCCCTTACTGTTAGTAGCAGTAAAGGTTGTGTGAGCACGGTTAGAACCGACCTGGTGATACGAGATAAGCCACTGCTGAGTGTGCCGCACGATACTTTGATGTGCAGTATTGATACCATCGCCGTTGCGGCCACAGGCCCTCCCGGAACCTATATGTGGTCACCTGGATATAATATACAGGCGTTAGGTTCAACTGCCTTGCTGAGCCCGGACGTTACCACCACCTATACCGTAAGCTTAACTACAGTTCCGGGATGCACTTCCACTGATACGGTTCGGGTAAAAGTGGTGAATTTTGTTACGCTTGAGGCCGGAAGAGATACAACCATTTGCCTTACGGACGGCGTACAGTTCAATCCTTTGAGCGATGGGTTAACCTATGCGTGGACACCGGCTGAAACCCTGAACGATCCCAAGGCAAAGCAACCGGTGGCAACACCGGATGCGGCAATTACGGTTTATAACATTACAGCATATATAGGTAAATGCTCCACTTCCGATAATATCCGGGTTAGAACTGTACCCTATCCGGATGTTCGGGTAATCAATGATTCTTCCATCTGCTATGGCGAGCGTATACAATTATTTGCAGAGGGAGGGGCCTATTATCGCTGGTCGCCTGCACTTTCGGTAAGTAATTACAATGTGTCCGATCCTTTTGTTTCACCCCCGGCAACCACCACATATACTGTTAGCGTAACAGATACCCTAGGCTGTCCAAAACCATCTTTCAAAGATGTGGTAATAACGGTTATACCGCCGGTTCAGGCATTTGCGGGAAATGATACTACTGTTGTTCTGGAGCAACCTTTGCAAATGCAGGCAACGGGTGCTGAAATTTATAAATGGTCGCCCGCCAGCTATTTAAGCAATGCAGACATTCCCGATCCGGTGGCAACCTTTGTATCAGAAGTCAATAATAAAATTAGCTTTGTGGTAAAAGTAAGTACCAAAGAAGGATGTTTCGCTTATGACACCGTTAATGTAAAAGTATTCAGAACAACGCCGGATATATTTGTTGCGGATGCTTTTACGCCCAACAATGATCGTTTGAATGATTTTTTCAGAGCCATGCCTGTTGGCATAAAACAGTTCGATTATATCAAAATTTTTAACCGGTGGGGGCAACTTATGTTCTCTTCAAACACATCGGAAGAAGGATGGGATGGTACTTTTAAAGGAAAAGAACAGGCCAGCGATACCTTTGTATGGATGGTAAGAGGAACTGATTATCTGGGAAGAGTAATTGAGAAAAAAGGAACCTTGCTTCTTATACGATGAGAATAAAAATAACTTTCTTTCAAACACCCAAACCGGAGAAATAAAAAGAATCAAAAAACAAATCACAAATTAAATCCGAAGCCATAAATTCGAAATCCGAAGTGAAATCAATCTCAAATCTCAAATCTTAAATCTCAAATTCTTCCCTGTAACTACCTAACTAAGTATCCTTTTGTATAAAAGCGTCAAAACTGTTTATACCAATCATTTTTTCAGTGATGAATCCTTCCGCATAGGGTACTCCAATCATTTTGCCGAACATAGCATGCCGTCCTATGATGGAATTTAAAAAACCGGGAGTTGAAATATAGGTTTGTGGTTCATCATTGGCATATTCACTGGAATGAAATTGTGAGGAATACGCTTTTACAGACTCCAGTTTTCTTTCAAAAACGGAACTTATATCATATACAAAATCAGGTTCATAATACCTGTCCTGTATATAATGGAAAATATATTTGGGGCGCCAGTGCGCTTGTGCCTGGCTATTGTCATCCAGTGTTTCTATTTTCCTTAACCCGCTCAAAAAACAGGCGTTTTTAATCAAATGTCCAGCCCTTCCATGATCGGGGTGCCTGTCATGTAATGCATTGGCCAAAACAATCTCCGGACGGTATTTGCGTAAGGCTTTAATAAGTATGCGCTGGTGCATCTCATCATTTTGAAAAAAGCCATCCGCCATACCAAGATTTTCACGCACATCCAACTGCATAATGGCAGCAGCCCTGGCTGCTTCTTCCGCTCTTATCGCTACGGAGCCCCTTGTACCCAGTTCACCACGGGTGAGGTCCACCACTCCCACTTTTTTGTTCTGTAACTTTTCCATCATTAAAGTGCCGGCACATCCAAGCTCTGCATCATCCGGATGCACGGCAACAGCAAGTATATCTAATTTCATAAGTTGCAAAAATAATGCAAAGGAGAATTGAAGTTCAGATTTTCATATTTTCAGGCTGTACGCTAAGCTTGAACACACAGTCGCAGTAGAAACATAGAAGCACAATAGAAGAAGAAGCAACCCTATGTGCACCTATGTACCTATGATTCTTTGTGTTTGACAGATAAACGAAATACTCCGTTTGGAACAAATCCCGGAAAAATTAAATGCCAATTTTCATGTAGGTTTGCACATTGTTATTGAGCGCCTGGTTTATAACGGTACTTTTCTTTTCGGCAGGTAAAAAAGTACCACCGGGCAGGAGCGGAGCTTTACACCGGTTTTTAAAGATCAATATGATGACAATATCCAGGACTGTATCAGCCGGAAGCCGTTTCCGGCAGGCAATGGAAGCAGAAAATCCTTTGCAAATTGTTGGAACCATTAATGCCAATCATGCTTTGTTGGCCACACAGGAAGGTTTTAAAGCGATTTATTTATCGGGTGGAGGCGTAGCTGCAGGTTCACTGGGCATTCCGGATCTGGGTATTACCACCCTCGACGATGTACTTACCGATATCTATCGCATTACCAATGTTACCGATACACCGTTACTGGTTGATGTAGATACCGGTTTTGGACCATCGGCATTCAATATATCGCGTACTGTAAAGTCATTGATAAAAGCAGGTGCAGGTGCTTTGCACATAGAGGACCAGGTTGGAGCCAAACGCTGCGGTCATCGTCCGGGTAAGGAAATTGTGAGCCTGGGGGAAATGGCAGACCGAATTAAAGCTGCAGCCGATGCACGTACCGATGATCAATTTGTGTTGGGCGCCAGAACAGATGCTTTGGCAAATGAAGGTTTAGATAAAGCGCTGGAGCGTGCTGTGGCTTACAAGGAGGCCGGGGCTGATTTTATTTTTGCGGAAGCTGTGAATGAACTATCACAGTACCGGAAATTTGCAGAGGCGGCCGGAATTCCAATTTTGGCAAATATTACTGAATTTGGTATGACGCCGTTATGGACCGTTGAAGAGTTAAAAAATGCGGGCGTGCAGATGATCTTATATCCCCTGTCTGCCTTTCGCGCAGCCAATAAAGCGGCGCAGCATGTTTTTCACAGCATCCGTACCGAAGGCACACAAAAGAATACGATCGGCAGCATGCAAACACGTGCTGAACTGTATGAAAGCATCGGCTATTTCGGATACGAGCAAAAATTAGATAAACTTTTTTCAAAAAATAAATAAGGGCTATGGCGGATAATATGGTACAGGGCTTTAAGCCGAAGAAAAGCGTAGCACTTTCTGGTGTAGCCGCAGGCAATACTGCCTTATGCACCGTTGGAAAAAGCGGCAATGACCTGCATTACCGTGGCTATGATATTCTTGATCTTGCCGAAGACGCGGAATTTGAGGAGGTGGCCCATTTATTAATTCATGAGCAATTGCCAAATGCAGCTCAACTGGCTGCCTATAAAACAAAATTAATCAACTTGCGCGGCCTTTCTTCCGTTGCAAAGAATATATTGGAGCAGATGCCCGCTGCGGCACATCCCATGGATGTTTTACGTACTTATGCTTCGGTATCTGGCGCTGTTCATCCTGAAAAAGATGACCACAATTTTACCGGGGCAAGAGATATTGCCGATAAATTACTGGCATCTTTCAGCTCTGCCCTGTTGTACTGGTATCATTTCTCGCACAACAGCCGCCGTATTGAAGTAGAAACCGATGATGAAACTGTGGGCGCTCATTTCCTGCACCTGCTTCACGGAAAAAAAGCAAGGGAATCATGGCAGAAAGCGATGCAGATATCATTGAATTTATATGCTGAGCATGAATTTAATGCCTCTACTTTCGCCGGCAGGGTAATTGCAGGAACCGGCTCTGATATGTACTCTGCCATTACCGGCGCTATAGGCGCTTTGCGCGGACCCAAACATGGCGGCGCCAATGAGGTAGCCTTTGATATTCAAAGCAGGTATGCCTCACCGGAAGCTGCGGAAGCTGATATTAAATCAAGGCTGGAGAAAAAAGAAGTGATCATCGGATTCGGACATCCTGTATATACCGTGTCTGATCCAAGAAACCAGGTGATAAAAAAAGTTGCACGCCAATTGTCGGAAGAAGAAGACGATTTGCAGCTATTTAATATTGCTGAGCGTTTGGAAACGCTGATGTGGAATGAAAAGAAAATGTTTCCTAACCTGGATTGGTTTTCCGCAGTGTCCTATCATTTAATGGGTGTGCCCACTTTATTCTTTACCCCACTGTTTGTTGTGGCCCGGGTTACCGGGTGGAGTGCACATATTATTGAACAGCGCCAGGATGGAAAGATCATACGTCCCGGCGCCAATTATATTGGCCCGGAGAACAGGAAGTTTGTGCCGATAGAAAAAAGATAAGTAATTGCTGATTTCTGATTTGTTGATATCTGATTTATAAATTTAAAAAGCATCAGTCAACAATCAAAGAATTTTAGGTTGATTAGAGTCTGGAGGTATTATACCTTTGAAGATGTATTGATTTATCTCCTTTTAACCTAAAACTAAGCTATGAATAAGCAAGACCTTCAATTGCGCACCAAAAATTTTCACATTGCAGTTATTAAATTGTGCGGGGTTTTTCCGAGAAATGCAGCGGGCTTTGAAACAGCAAAACAATTGATAAGATCGGCCGGGTCAGTAGGCGCTAATTACCGTGCTGCCTGCAGAGGGAAGTCAAAAGCAGATTTTATTTATAAAATTGAAATTGTTGTTGAAGAAGCGGATGAGTCTTTATATGGGCTGGAAGTAGCAAAAGAAGCGGTGTTGGTCCCGGCAGGTTCTGGCATTGATGTCTTAATGAAAGAAGCAAACGAATTGGTAAGTATTTTTAACGCGACAGATATTACGGCAAAAAAGAACAAAAATAAATAAGCATTTAATTTTCTGGTCTCTTATACGGATACTGTTGCTATAAAAGCATATTAGTAAATCACAAATCAACAAATCAGAAATCATAAATTCATTATGTATTCCATCTCCAATGAACGTCCGCCAACCGATAAAGTAATTACCGACATTGCAGACTATGTGCTGAACTATGAAATAAAAAATGAGGTAGCTTGGAAAACAGCACATTATTGTTTATTGGATACACTTGGTTGCGGACTGGAAGCGCTAACTTATCCAGCATGTGCAAAATTGCTGGGCCCCATTGTGCCCGGTACTATTGTGCCCAACGGCGCTAAAGTTCCCGGCACCTCTTTTCAATTGGATCCTGTACAGGCCGCATTTAATATCGGCACCATTATCAGGTGGCTTGATTTTAATGATACCTGGCTGGCAGCCGAATGGGGACATCCTTCCGATAATTTAGGTGGTATATTGGCAACTGCCGACTGGCTTTCCCGTACAGCCATCGCCAATGGCAAATCGCCTTTAACTATGAAAGCCGTATTAGATGCGATGATCCGTGCACACGAAATACAGGGTGTAATGGCGCTGGAAAATTCGTTCAACAGGGTAGGGCTCGATCATGTGCTGCTGGTAAAATTAGCTTCCACAGCGGTGGTGGGTAAGCTTATCGGCTTAACCCGCGATGAGTTGATCAACGCCATTTCCCTCGCTTTTGTAGACGGACATTCCCTGCGCACCTATCGTCATTCACCCAACACAGGTAGCCGCAAATCATGGGCGGCGGGTGATGCCACTTCACGGGCTGTACGCCTGGCACTGATCGCCAAAACCGGCGAAATGGGCTATCCGTCCGTACTCACTGCCAAAACCTGGGGATTTTATGATGTACTGTTTAAAGGCAATGCGTTTAAGTTCCAACGGAATTATGGTTCTTATGTAATGGAAAATGTATTGTTCAAGATATCCTTCCCGGCCGAGTTTCATTCTCAAACAGCGGTAGAGGCAGCAATGAGTTTGCATAAACAATTGCAATCGTCTGGCAAAACTACAAACGATATAAAAAAAATAAGCATCCGCACACATGAAGCGGCTATACGCATTATTGATAAAAAAGGGCCGTTACACAATCCCGCCGACCGCGATCACTGTCTTCAATACATGATAGCCGTTCCATTGATTTTCGGACGTCTTACCGCCGCCGATTATGAAGACAATATTGCCGCTGATCCCCGCATTGATATATTGCGCGATAAAATGGTGACAGTGGAAGATATTCAGTTTACCAAAGATTACCACGATCCCGAAAAGCGGTCTATAGCCAATGCCTTAACGTTGGAACTCAATGATGGAACGGTTTTACCCGAAGTGATGGTTGAATACCCGATAGGGCATAAGCGCCGCAGGGAAGAGGGTATGCCGGTACTGGTAGAAAAATTCAAAACCAACCTGGCCCGGAAATTTTCAGTTAAGCAACAGCAAACCGTTTTGCAGGTATCGTTAGATTATAAAACCTTAGCTGATTTACCGGTGAATGAGTTTGTGGATATGATGATTTGAGATTTAAGATTTTGACCAAACGGTAAACTATAAATGATAAAGCACAGCTATTTGTCATTATAACGCAGGAAGAATCTGTCTTCGCTACGATCAAACCCCAAACCCTAAACTTCCAAACTAATACAGCCCGTACATCCGCCTTACTTCTATTACAATATCTTCAATTTGGGCATCCTCATTCCGCGCATTATAGGTTTGTTTCAGGCTGCTGCCAAAAATCCAGGCAACGCTTTGCCAGAACCCCGCGGAAAAGCTTCCCTTGTAATCGTGGATGATATCATAACAGGTATTACCCGTTTCCCGCGCTATGAGTTTCATCAATACCTTTCCCTGGTAAACCGATAAATTGGTAAGTGGCTTTGTAAATTCATTGCGCAAATCCTTTTCACGGCTTTTAACATAAGCCTTTCTCTTTTCTTTATCCGGCATATTCGCTAAGTGCGCATTGATATCATTAAATACGGCGCCGGCTTTTTTCGCGTAAGGATAAGTAACATACACCGCGTTGCGTAGCCTTGTCCATTCCCGGTATGCCCGTTTTCCCGCGGCAGATAACTCTAAGTAAATATTTACTTCAGGCATTTCTTTGTACGACAGGGTGTCGCCGTTGTAAACGATGGCAGGCACAACAATGGTATCATTGATACCGAACCTGTTTTGCGATTGGGCAACTGAACTCAATAATGCCCAGCAGAGTACGGAAAAAATTAATGAATAATATGGTTGCCTGCGGCCAGCCATGAACTGCAAATTACTATATTAACGGGTTTTGCATCACATATAATACGTGTAGACAGAAAACCCGGCCCAACCGCTGCCAGTATGCTAAAAAATTGTTGAGGAATTAACTGTCTTTTTTAAACCGGTGCCGCATGCTTATGAAGAAACCTGCAGACATGATAAGAATCCCCAGCCAAAGGATATTGATAAAGGGGAATTGAAACGCCTTTAATGTAATGTATTTCATGACCGCATTAGACTCTTTTACGCCCAAAGCAATGGCACTTCCCACCTTATTCACCTGCAACACAAGGTTTTGCGACATTACGGTATCTCTTTTAGCAATGGGTGCATTGTCTTTAGAAAACAAAGCGGGCTGGGCCTTGTAGGTTATGCCGTTATTGCTGTACACTGTTACATCAGCCAGCCAGGCGCTGTCTACTAAGGGAAGGTCTTTATTGGTATGCTTATTTGCTTCAATCACCTGATCAACAATAATATACCCATTCGAATAAAAAACCGTATCGCCCTGCTGTACAGGATGATCCCTGAATGTTGCCGTATCTTTTATGCTTTCCGGGTCGGGCATTGACGTAATAAAAGTAAACACATCCTTATGCCAGTAGTGCCTCGAATCCGGGTTGGCCGATAAAGCCGTTTTCCCTTCATCCGCTTTCATTAAAAAAGCATTGGGATAAAGGTCAAAAGCTTCAAGCACCTTGCCTGTGGCTGTATCTTTGCGAACATAATTTACCTTAAAATACATTTTTTCATCTGCCGGGTGCGAAGAATCGCCCTCGTAGGTTACCATGTATTTACCCATAGGAGTAGGCACACCCTTAATAAGCGTGATATTCTCCAAACCACTGTCATCGCGCCCCTTGGGATCTTTAAGTCCAGGTATCATAATGCCTGTACGGTTAATGGAAATCACTTCTTTTTTGGAAGAGGAAATTAAAATACCCACGAGTACCATTCCAAAACCCAAATGCGCAACAGATCCGCCTGCCAGGCTCAACTTACCTTTGACTCCCGTCCATATATACATCGCATTGGCGATCACAGCATAAGTAGCCGAAAAAATAGCCAGGTGAATAGCCCCTAAGTAGCCAATTCCGTATTTGTTATAATCTATATTTCCAAAAATGCTGATCAGTAATGAAATGATAAATGAAACAATGGTGGGCGTAAGGATTTTTTTTGTCCAGAAAGAGCGGGGTGTTTTTTTATATTTAAGATACTGCGTTATAGCCGTGAGTAACCCAATTACTATCGCTATTAAGATCATTACCCTGTTGTATACATACTCCGGATCTTCGCCGATGGCCTTATGCGTTCCAAAAATTTTATTGATTACCGGTAAAGAAGTAAAGAACGTTATATAAGCCGCGGAGATAAGAAAAACCAGCGCTCCCACGAACATCCAGAATTCCCTGGACGAAACATCTTCTTCTTTATGAATTACTGGAATTTGCCTTCTGTTTTTAAAGTAAGCGGTTAGAAATACAGCGGAAAATACAGCCATCATTATAATCAGGTGCCAGAACAGCGAACTCCCCTCTCCGGTAAAAGAATGCACGGAAGTGTCTCCCAAAACGCCGGTACGCGTTAAAAAAGTTGAATACAACAGCAGTAAATAAGCAAAAAACAAAAACCAGTATACCGATTTGGAAGAATAGCCGGTTGATTTATTGATGAGCATGGTGTGGAGCCCGGCCACCACGAGCAGCCAGGGTACAAGAGATGCGTTTTCTACAGGGTCCCATGCCCAGTAGCCTCCAAAAGTAAGCGATTCGTAAGCCCAGGCAGCACCCATCATAATACCGATTCCTAACATTGCGGCGCTGAACAAAGTCCATGGAAGAGCAGCTTTGATCCAGCCCGTATAATCTTTCTTCCAAAGACCGGCTACCGCAAAAGCAAAAGGCACAATGGTGGAAGCGAATCCCAAAAATAGCACAGGCGGATGTATTACCATCCAGTAGTTCTGAAGCAACACGTTCAACCCGTTACCATCACGCAGGTATTTTTGCAGATACAAAGGATCCTGGAATACCGGAGCGCCGGGAAATTCATTCCGCATCAAAACAAAAGGATTGCTTCCTATTTTAACATCGAAGAAATAAATGCCCAATAAAAATGTAGCCAGAAATATTTGCGCCAAAGAAATAATGGTCATTACCGGGGCTTCCCACTTCCCGCTTTTGAACATAATACCCAGGCCCAGTATGCAATGCCAGAAACTCCACAGCATAAAGCTACCTTCCTGTCCTTCCCACAAACAACTTAACAGGTATTTGGTAGGCAGGCTGCGTTTGGAGTGCTGATGCGCATATTTATATTCAAAATAATGATTGTAAATAATGGTATACAGTGTAACAAAAAGGGCGATTACCGCAACGGTTTCAATAATAAACGCCGTTCGGGCAAGCTTTTTCCAGGCCATGTGCTCGTTAAGCACCGCGGAGGTTTGGGTTGCTTTGAAATATGCAAAAGTTGCAACAATAGAAGCCACAAAAGACAACAATACACAAAAGTGGCCGAGTTGCCCTATAAATAAATGTTCGCCCTGATAAATCATGTTAAATTAATCCTGCATTTTTTGTTCTAAAGCCTTTTCCTGTTGTAACGGATCATCTTTGTATTTAGAGGGACATTTCAGCAAAATTTCTTTACATTCAAATACTTCACCGTTCATTTTACCTTTCATTACAATTCTTTCACTCATTTCCAGTTCAGGAGGTTTGGTATTGTGGTAAATTACTTTGGTTTGTCCGCCCAAAGAATCAATCGCATAAAATGCAAGAAAATTAGGATCTGTTACAGGATTGTATTCTATGTCTTTCGTTCTGTCTAATTTGGCAATAAGATGTATGAATTTCCCCTGCTTCTGCCTTGCAGAGGCGATGGTATCGTACGTGGTAAGGTCTTTGGATAAAGTGATCAGCATATATGCAATGGCAGCAGCAATAAGGACCAGCGCAACGATATGAATTTTTTTCATAATAAAATACGTATTATCAACGGTCAAAATTAGGTCAAAAAACAACGCGATTGTTAATTGTTTTTCTGATTACAAGCGATTTATGCGCCCAGCAGGTTCTTATGGTGTATTTAACTTTTCATAAACAATTCCGTTTTCGGTTAAGCCGCGGTACTGACGCTCCTTTCGTCGCGTACCGACCGCTTTTATTTATCCCGCGGTGCTGACGCTTCTTTGGTCGCGTACCGACCGCTTTCATTTTCAAATTCTCACATTATAAATTCTCCCCTGCAACCTTATTTATAATTATAACGTTATTAAGTTCGCTGTTGTAAAAAACTGCTATAACTTGCACCGCTTTTTGATCTATCATTTTGTTTAATCATGGACCTTTCAAAGTTTGACCCCAATTGCTCGGGTAACCCCAATTTCAATATTTTTGGCTTGCCCTTTTCTGAAGAAGAGGCAAGGCTGGTAGTATTGCCGGTGCCCTGGGAAGTTACCGTAAGTTACCTGGCGGGTACGGCAAGAGCCCCTGAGCGCATACAAAAAGCAAGTTTGCATGTTGATCTTTTCGATTCGGATGTTAATGATGGCTGGAAACAGGGCTTTTTTTTGCGTGAGCCGGATAAGAAAATTCTGTTTAAAAACGACTACCTCCGTAAAGAATCTGAGCTTTTTATTGACTATATTTCCCAGGGTCAAAAAATAGATGAGAACCGGTTTATGTGCAAGGCGCTTAAAGAAGTAAACGAGGGAAGCGGTTTTTTAAATGCATGGGTTTACGATCAAACCAAAGCCTTGCTTGATAAAGGTAAACTTGTTGGGTTATTGGGTGGTGACCATAGCACACCTTTAGGATTTTATAAGGCCATTTCCGAAAAATATGACGATTTCGGCATTTTACAAATTGACGCCCATTGTGATCTTCGCGAGGCTTACCAGCAATTTACATACTCGCATGCTTCTATTATGTACAATGCTTTGAATGAAATACCCCAGCTCACCCGCCTGGTGCAGGTTGGCGTTCGCGATTACAGCCAGAGTGAATGGGATTACATTTGTAACAGCAGCAACCGGGTAGTTACTTATTTCGATAAGCAAATAAAGGAACGCCAGTTTGAAGGATTGAGCTGGCAGTACCTCGCAGATGAAATCATTAATCATCTTCCCCAGAAAGTATATATTAGTTTCGATATTGATGGACTGAACAGAACCTTATGCCCTCATACCGGCACACCGGTTCCGGGAGGATTTGAAGCAGAACAGCTATTTTATCTATTCCGGAAAATATTGGAAAGCGGCCGGCAGCTTATTGGTTTCGATTTATGCGAAGTTGGCATCAGCAGTAATGAATGGGATGAAAATGTGGGTGCAAGAGTGTTGTTCAAATTATGTAACCTCATGGTTGCAAGCAACTGATGCTTATGTCGAAAAAAAACATAGAACTATTCCAGTACATACTTATCCTGAAGAAAGAGAAGCCGGAGAATATCAATTATATCAGCTTCCTGCTTTGTTTTATTTCCTGGATATTTTTTTTGTATTACACCTATGCGCGGGGAAGCTTTTCTTCAGTATTGTTCTGGACAAGCTGGCTCATTCCGGTTGTGCTGTTATGGATGATCAGGGTAAAAAAGAAGATCAACAAAGCCATTACATATAAACACCCGCTTTTTGTAACGGGCTGCCTGTGGCTATTGGTTCCCGGTTTGCGATGGATTGCCCTTCTGTTTATTCTATTTATTTTATTCGACCACCAGTCACGCCACCCTTTGGAAATAGGCGTATCAGATGAGAAGATAGTGATCAATACTTTTTTCAGGAAACGTTACGAATGGAATGCATTTTCAAACGTAGTGCTTAAAGACGGTTTACTGACATTGGATTTTAAAAACAACAAGGTGCTCCAGAGAGAAATCATCAGACATGATGTAAGCGAAACCGAATTCAATGACTTTTGCCGGGAGCAGATAAATTTGAGATAGATACCAGTTACAGGTTACAGGTTGCAGGAAGGATTTGAGATTTAAAATTTGAGATGGCATCTCGTTTCGGATCGCGGGTTTTAGATTTCGAACTTTTACAACTCATCCGCCATGCGGCAGGTCTAATTTTTGCAATTTGATTGCTGAATATTGTTCACCTTTATTCAATAGTTGAAATGGAAGAATCTATGCTCAGGTATTGCTATAAAGAACCGTCCCTCTACCCCTGGGGAGAGGGAACGAGGGTGAGGGTTCGTTGCTTCATCGCTTCATACAAAATAATCCCTGCTGCCACAGACACATTATAGGAATCGAAATTACCGGCTATGGGTATGGTAAAATGCTCATCGGAAGCCTTACTTAAAAAATGCTGTATCCCTTTTTCTTCATTGCCCATAATTATACAGCATGGTGTTACAAAATCAACTTCATAGACCTTTTTGGCTGTTTTCATTTCAGCGGCCAGTACCCTTATGCCATTTAAGTGCAGGGTGTCAACGGCATGCGCCAGGCTGGTTACCCTTGATATGTATACCAGTTCCAAAGCGCCGGCCGATGATTTCATCGTTTCTTCATTCAACGCTCCCACACCCTTATCGGGTATAATAATGCACTGGGCGCCGCAGCATACTGCAGTGCGGGCAATGGCGCCGATATTTCTTACATCGGTTACGCCATCCAGCATAATAAATAAAGGATGTTCTCCTTTGCTTACAGTATGATCAATGACCTGCTGCAGCCCGGTATACTGTACCACGGCAGCAATAGCTACAACCCCCTGGTGATTGGCTTTTGTAAAGCTGTTCAGCTTTTCAACCGGCACCATTTGTATGGGTACATGGTTATCTTTTGCCAGTTGACGGATATGCTGGATATTTTCACCATTGATATTTTTATACATGAATATCTTATCAATGGCTTTACCGCTTTCAAAAGCTTCAATGAGGGGCTGGCGGCCTATAATAAAAGATGATTTTTTCAAAATTGAAATTATTATATCAGTTTGTTGGCTAACAGGTAATTTACTTTAAGCAATGCAGCAACAGATATCGAATCTGTTATCTCTCCGGCATTAACCATATCAAAAGCTTTTTTAAAAGGCAATTTTTTTATTGCCAGTTGTTCCGATTCTTCCGGCGTTGCTGCATGAAAAGATAATTCCTGTGCAAGATATACAACTGCTGTTTCATTCGTTACAGAATTAGATAAATGCATATCCATGATCTTCGTCCATTTTTGGGCTTTTATTCCTGTTTCCTCCAGTAATTCACGGTTTGCCGAAACCAATGGGTCTGTTTGTAAATCTCCGCCGCCTTCGGGAATTTCCCAGCTATAAGCATCAAGCGGAAAGCGATATTGGCCAACCAGCCAGGTATTGCCTTCTGCATCAAGGGGCACAATGCCTATAGCATTGTTCTTAAAATGCACTTTGCCGTAAATACCTTTTCCGCCACCCGGATTGATCACATTATATTCTATTACCTGTATCCATGGATTATCATAAATATTCCTCTGATCAATGATTTGCCATGGATTGTGCTGGTCATTCATAAACAATAAAAAATTACAAACAGAAAACCGGGTGAAATTATACAAAAAAACAAAACCCGCAGATTGTATTGAAACCTGCGGGCTAAGATAATTTGCAATTAACTTATTAATTAAACAGCATTGCTGTATTATAATCCAAATGCTTTTTTTACTTCTTTCACTTTATCTAATTTTTCCCAGGTAAACAATTCTACATTAACTTTCTTTACTTTACCATCCGGCGAAACGAAGGTTTTGGCAACGGTTTCGGGCTTACGTCCCATGTGGCCATATGCTGCAGTTTCACTGTAAATAGGATTGCGCAGCTTTAAACGTTTTTCAATAAAATAAGGACGCATATCAAATATCTGCCCTACAATTTTGCCCATTTCGCCATCCGTTAAATTTACTTTGGCAGTGCCAAAAGTTTTTACATTTATACTGGTAGGTTTGGCTACACCAATCGCATACGAAACCTGTACCAGCACTTCATCTGCCACGCCTGCTGCAACCAGGTTCTTGGCAATATGGCGTGTAGCATAGGCCGCAGAACGGTCTACTTTCGAAGGATCTTTACCACTGAATGCACCCCCCCCGTGGGCTCCCTTTCCGCCATAGGTATCTACAATGATCTTCCGCCCGGTTAAGCCCGTATCGCCATGCGGCCCGCCTATCACAAATTTTCCTGTAGGATTAATATGATATTTGATATCGTTATTGAAAAGTTTCGAATACTTTTTATATTTCTTTTTTACACGGGGTATAAGAATGTTGATTATATCGTTTTTGATCTTATCCAGCATTTTGGGCTCAGTATCAAAATCATCATGCTGGGTAGAAACAACAATAGCGTCTATCCGTACAGGTTTATTATTGTCATCGTATTCTAATGTTACCTGGCTTTTTGCATCGGGACGAAGGTATTTTATCTGCTTGTTTTCTTTTCTTAATGCGGATAGCTCAATCAGTATTTTATGGGCCAAATCCAAAGCCAGCGGCATATAATTTTCTGTTTCATTGCTGGCATAGCCAAACATCATTCCCTGGTCGCCGGCGCCCTGTTCTTCTTTCTTTTTTCTGTCGACACCCTGGTTAATGTCGGCAGATTGCTCATGTATGGCTGATAACACGCCGCAGGAATGCGCTTCAAACATATACTCACTTTTGGTATAGCCAATTTTACGAATCACACCACGCGCAATGTCCTGCACATCAAGGTAAGCTTTGGATTTTACCTCGCCCGCTAATATTACCTGTCCGGTAGTTACCAGTGTTTCGCATGCTACCTTGCTGTTGGGATCGAAGGCTAAAAAATGATCAATTAACGCATCAGAGATCTGGTCGGCAACTTTATCGGGATGTCCTTCAGATACACTTTCGGAAGTAAATAAATAAGGCATTTTAAAGGATGTTTAATAAATGTAAAACACTAAAATATAAGCCTGTGTATTTTAGAGTGGCGCAAAGATAAGAAGCTGGTCATTAAATTTTGGAATAAATTATACGTAACCTCATCGGTTGAGAAGGATGGCTTCCGCCGCCAACGACCACCCGGCCTTTTGCAATTTTCGAATTGATGCTAAACCTGGCCCTGCCGTTAGTGACTCCATATCCGGCTTCTTTGGGAAAGGCATAATAAGCATATGCATCTTTGGGGGCATACAACCTTAAAGCATAATTTTTACTTTGGGTGGTAACCGTTTTTTGTACGTAACGTGTAAGGTTAATAAAGTATTTTGCATCTTTTACATAGCCACCAAAATACCGGTAATCATAGCTTTGGGTAGAACTGGAATAATTAAAATCATCAGCTACAGTTACAAACCTGTTATTGGCACTGTCAACCAGGTCTAAAAAAAGAAGGTCAGGGGTAGTATATATTTCATTACCCGGTAGCAAAACAGGTTCAAACGCTATTTCTGCCCGGTGAATAATACTGTTGGGCAGTGTATCCAAACCAGGAATGTTAAGTATGGCATAGGATCCCGGCGAAGATTGAAGGTATATCTTTTCGGCATCGGCAATGCCGTTGGTTTGATCAAGACCCGCATAACCGTACATAGGAGTACGTTTTACCAGGTTGGCAGAGTAAGCCGTAGCTGTACTGGTTAAATACAATACAAAATCAGTAGCTACGGTATCTATAACGCCATTGTTTGTAACCCTGAAGTAGCAGGTAAGCTTTGTGTTTTTATCGTACAGATTATAATAAGACAATACATTATTCTGCGGAGAACTTTCATCCGCTTTTAAGACCAAACCATTAAAAACTTTTTGAAAAGCAGAATCCCTGGATGAAGAGCGATAAACCGTATTGGTATCATATGAAGCAAAACGTATACCCAAACCCGGATCTAAAGGTATCCGCAACAGATTACTCACAACCTGTGTGTCGCTTTTTACAACAATGGTTTTAGGATTTTTTATTGTGCTGATACCAACTGTAGTGTTGCCCAATTCAGTACCTGTAGTATTAAATTCAGGATGGCTGATCAGGTATCCAACAGAATCCTGAAAAGCAGTATCACTCACTTCGTACACATTTATTTTTTGTACAGCGTTGCTGTCTCCGTATACACCGGTATAAGCAAGGCTCAATACCACTGAATCCATACCTATAATACTATCCTTGTTCACGAAAGGATAGCGGCTGGTAGAAGCGGGAACAACAGATAAATAAACCTGGGTTTCTGTTTTACCGAATTCAGGATCGTTGGCTATGATACCCAATGCATGATCTTCCGCAAAATTTACTCTTGAGGAGTCGTTCATCAGGTAGTTGTTGGCGTATACCCTTAAAGATGTTTCAAAAGTATGTACATTATCTACCACAGGTAAAAGGTCGGTACCTATATCGGTTGGTGTAATTTTAGTGCAGTGCGTATTTAGTACAATGGCAAGTGTTCCCAGTCCGATTGAAAAGAACAGAAATTTAAACTTCACCTGATGTAATTTTTTAATAGAGGGATTTTGATATAGAACTTAGGTATTAACGCCAAAGGAGAAAATGATTATTTTTAATCCTTCACTTCCACCCTTATTACTTCTGCGCAAGGTCGTTATACAATTGTAAATAGTCTGTTAAATCTGAATCTGGTTTAAAAGGAAGGATTTTTTTTCCTTTTACTTTTGAAAATTCATCCAACAATTTCTTCTCAACTTTTGCGGCGCCAAAAGTAATAGCATCTGCATAAGTGGCTCCGCCCCGGAACATGGCCGTGTTATTGTTTTCTTTAAAAGGCTCAAGGTCCTTATCTTTTATAGAAGGGTGTATGGCAATTTTCTTAACGAAATCGGGACTAATTTTTTCTTTGAAGGTATTTTGTCCAATAGTAAACACAATTTTACTGTTGCTGAATACAGGTTCCTTTTTATATGCCGTTTTGAGATACAGAGGGATCAAACCAGTCATCCAGCCACTGCAATGAATAATATCGGGAGGCCATCCGAATTTTTTTACTGTTTCCAGGGCGCCCTTACAATAAAAAATAGTGCGCAGCCAGTTGTCATCAAACCAGTTCTCCTTTTCGTCGGTAAATACAAATTTCCTTTTGAAAAGATCCTCATTTTCAAGAAAATAAATCTGTAACCGGGCATTAGGCAAAGACGCTACTTTTATCTGTAAAGGAAAATCTTCATTATCTACAGACACATTTATCCCTGAAAGGCGGACTACTTCATGCAGCCTGTGCCTTCTCTCATTAATAATACCAAAACGGGGCATAATGCAACGAACTTCAAAATCATTATCATTTGATTTTATCGCCAGGTGATTTACGATTTCTGAAAACTCTGTCAGTTCCAGGTAAGGGGACATTTCATTGGCAATAAACAGGATTCGTTTCTTTGTAGACATCTTCCGTTTTTATGTTAAGTTAGTATTAAGGAAATGTGTAAGGTGTGCAAAGGTAGTCTTTTTTTGCCGAAACTGTGGTGGAAACGCTTGCAATTACTACTTTTAACGCCATTATGTTCATTATTAAGCAATCCAAAGACCTCGCCGGATATCTGCAAAAACAGCGGTCGGCAAAAAAAACAATTGGGTTTGTACCCACTATGGGCGCATTGCACGAGGGACATCTTTCACTGATAAAAAAAGCAGGAGAGGAGTGTAGCATAGTAGTATGCAGTATATTTGTAAATCCCACACAATTCAATGATCCAAAAGATTTTGAGCTTTATCCCCAAACCCTGGAAAATGACATTTACCTGCTGGAAAAAGAAGCATGTGATGTACTTTTTCTACCCAGTGTGGAAGAAATTTATCCTTCAGGCATAACTCAAACCCAGGTATATGAATTGGGTTATCTGGAATCTGTTCTGGAAGGGAAATACCGCCCCGGTCATTTTCAGGGTGTATGCAAGGTAGTACACCGGTTAGTGGAAATTGTTCGGCCCAACCAACTTTACATAGGCCAAAAAGACTATCAGCAATGCCTGGTGATTAAAAAACTTTTAACGCTTATTCATTCACCGGCTAAAATTGTTATTTGCCCAACCTTGCGTGAATCAAACGGCTTGGCCATGAGCAGCCGCAACATGAGGCTCAGTGCTGATGAAAAACAGAAAGCGGGGGGGATATTTGAAGCATTATCATATATCAACAAGCATGTAAAAGCCGGCCCTGTAAAAGAAATAATAGAAAAGGCCGGTAATCTTCTCATTCAACAAGAACTGGCAGCGGATTATGTGGTAATAGCAAGGGAGCAGGATCTGCAGGTTATTGATGTTTGGGACGGACAAACAAAAGTAATAGCATTAATTGCTGCCTTTATGGGAAACGTAAGGTTGATTGATAATATGATATTACCGCTTAATTTTGCAAACTATGGAAATTGAAATACTGAAATCAAAAATACACAGAGCCGTTATTACAGAGGCCAACTTAAACTACGTTGGAAGCCTTACTTTAGATGAAGAATTGATGGAGGCAGCTAATCTTATCGAAAATGAAAAAATACAGATCGTTAATGTTAACAATGGTTCCCGTATAGAAACTTATCTAATTAAAGGCAAAAGAGGATCCGGCGTATGCTGTCTGAACGGACCTGCTGCCAGACAGGGCGCGGTAGGAGATACTGTTATCATTATATCGTACGCAAATATGGATTTTGAAGAAGCCAGGCAGTTTAAACCCAGTATCGTTTTTCCGAAAGAGGGAAACTTACTCCACTGATCGTGAAAGGAGTGATCAATCTTTTTGGACTTCTTTTTCAAAAGAGGCACTTCGTTACTCTAACCAGTATTACATCACTATATGAAAAAAAAGACGATAAATACCCTCCAGTATATTTTCTTTTTGGGTTTGGGTATTTTTCTGTTATGGTTAAGTGCTCGTAATCTTTCGTCCGACAACAGGCAACATTTGAAAAATGCATTGAATAATGCCAATTACTGGTTGATTTTACCTGCAATGCTGCTATTGATGGTCAGTCATTACATCAGGGCGCTGCGGTGGAAAATACTAATTCGTCCGCTCGGGTACAGTCCGTCAGTCATCAATACTTTTTTTGCAACCATACTGGGATATTTTTTTAACCTTTTGATTCCGCGTTTAGGTGAGGTGATGAAATGCACTATTTTGGCCAAACACGAAAAAATTCCGGCCGATAGCCTCATTGGTACTATGGTAACAGAAAGGATTTGTGATTTCATATGTCTTATCCTTATCATTATTATTACAATTTTCATCCAATTTGATATCATTCATCAATATGCATCAACGCAGATCAACAGTTTATTGTACGACGGGCAGGGCAGGTTCAAAATATATAAGATAGGCACAATCTTTGGCATCCTGGCTGCAATTATTATTGTTTTAACCTGGCTCGCAAGAATATTTTCAGCGTCAAAATTTATTCGAACCATAAAAAAAATATTGACAGGTATATGGGCCGGTATTACCAGCATTAAGCATTTGGAAAACAAATGGCTTTTTCTGCTCTATACTTTTTCCATATGGACACTTTATCTTTTGAGCATCCATATTGGGTTTTATACTATGGAAGCGGTTAGCCATCTGGGGCTTAAAGCAAGCTTTTCCATATTAAGCTTTGGAAGTTTGGCCATGCTTGCCACACAGGGGGGTATTGGCGCATACCAGTACACTATCCAGAAATTATTGCCGCTGTATGCTGTTGCTGAAGGACCGGCGCTTGGGTTTGGGTGGATTTTATGGATAGCACAAACCGGAATTGTTATATTTACAGGGATACTTTGTTTACTTTTATTACCAGTCATAAACCGGGGCAAATATGAAATATCCAGCTTTAAGCAATAATAAAATTCTAACCTTTAACGGTATCCAACACCAGGTAAAACGCTGGAGACTTTTGGATAAAAAGATAGCATTCACAAATGGCTGCTTCGATATTTTGCACGAAGGACACATAGAGATATTATCACAGGCTGCAACTTTGGCGGACATATTGGTTGTAGGCATTAACACAGATGCTTCCGTAAAAAAGCTAAAAGGAGAGAATAGGCCAGTTAATAAGGAGTCCTTCAGAGCGCAGATGCTTGCCTCATTAACCATGATAGACGCTGTTGTATTGTTTGATGAAGAAACTCCCCTTGAACTGATCAGGATTATTGAGCCCGACACCCTTATTAAAGGAGGTGATTACGCCATAGAACAAATAGTGGGAGCGGAGGATGTGATCAAAAATGGAGGCGAAGTAAAGATCATCCCGCTGGTAAAAGGATATTCCACCACCGCACTCATACAGAAAATTCAGGAGCTGTAACCATTTTTAGCAAAACTTAATATATGCTACATACCCCGTTTACTTATTTTTACCAATAAGTTAAATACGTATATGACGAAGGAGAAAGGCAAAACGATTGTCCGGGATATCAGTTGGCTGGCATTTAATGCAAGAGTATTACAGGAAGCGGCCGATCCTACCGTTCCGCTTAAAGAGCGAATAAAATTTCTTGGTATATTTTCCAATAACCTGGATGAGTTTTTCAGGATACGGGTTGCTGCCTTAAAAAGAATGCAGGAGTTGGGGAAAAAGGCCCGCATGCATCTTGAACAGGAACCTCAGAAAATATTAGACCAGATACACCTTACCGTTTTGGAACAGCGGAGTGAATTTGACAGGATCTGGAAAACAATTTTCAATGAGTTGAAAAGACAGAAAATTTTTTTAGTTACCGAAAAACAATTGAACAGGGAGCAGCAAAAATTTGTACGCACTTTTTATGATGAAGAAGTATCGTCCTCTATTATTCCATTGATGATAGAAAGCATAGAAAACTTTCCCTCCCTTCGTGAAAAAGCCATTTTGCTTGCCGTAGTATTATCAAAAAGCGATTCAGCATACAAAAAAAAATATGCCCTGATTGAAGTACCTACAAGAGTGGTGCCCCGGTTTGTGCGTCTTCCCTCAAAACCCGGAGAGCATCACCTTATTTTGCTGGAGGACGTGATACGCTTTTGTGTTCCGCATATTTTTTCTTTCCTGGGATATGATCAGTATTCAGCTCATATAATAAAGGTTACCCGTGATGCGGAGTTTGACCTTGATACTGATATGAGTATTCCTTACACGCAAAAAATAAAAAAGGGTTTAAAAACACGAAAAAAAGGAAAACCCGTTCGGTTTTTGTATGATAAGGAAATTGATGCGGGTTTACTGGAATATCTTATTCGCCGGCTACACCTTAAAAGTAAAGATGCTATAATACCGGGCGGAAGAATACATAACTTCAGGCATTTCATGGATTTTCCTGAATCTGTTTTCGCGCAAAAAAATCTACGCAAAAAAACCATCATCCACCCGGCATTTAAAAATGTAAACCGTGTTACCGACACTATTATACAAGGGGATGTAATGCTGCATTTTCCGTACCATTCATTCAATGCCGTAATTGACCTCTTAAGAGAAGCAGCAATGGATCCCCAGGTACTTGAAATAAAAATTACTGCATACCGGCTGGCGTCTAATTCCAAAATCGCCAACGCTTTGATCAATGCACAGCGAAATGGTAAAAAAGTTACAGTTATGCTTGAACTGCGCGCCCGTTTTGACGAAGAAGCCAATTTAGAATGGAAGGAACGCTTGGAAGACGAAGGAGTGCTGGTGTTGCTGGGTGTGCCCAATATGAAAGTACATGCCAAATTATGCGTTATTAAGAAGAGACAGGGAAACAAAACTATTCAATATGGCTTTGTAAGCACCGGCAATCTGAATGAAAAAACAGCTACTCTTTATGGCGACCATTGCCTGCTCACCTCTGATCGCGGTATTATGGCAGATATCAACCGGATTTTTAATTATTTGCTACAGCCAAAAACGGGCTTACATTTTCTTAAAGCCTGCCAAAATTTACTGATCAGTCCTTTATTTATGCGAAAGCAAATAACTACGCTTATTGACCACGAAATTAAAAATGCAAAAAACGGTAAACGGGCCGGCATATTGCTGAAGCTGAATTCACTCTCAGATGAAGCACTGATCAATAAATTATATGAAGCCGCGGAAAGCGGGGTGGAAATACGTATGGTTATAAGAGGCATATGCTGTATGCTTACTGAGAATAAAAGATTTAAAATTGCAGTGCAGGCTATTAGCATTGTAGATGAGTATCTTGAACATGCAAGGGTAATGATATTTCATAACGGTGGCCAACAAAAAGTGCTTATTTCATCGGCCGATCTGATGGTGCGTAATCTCGATCACCGGGTGGAAGCGGCAGTATACATTAAAGATCCTGCCATTTGTAATGAGCTCAAAGATATTTTGCTCATACAGTTAAAAGATAATGTGAAGGCCCGCTGGTTAGACAATGAATTAAGCAATACCTACGTGAAAATTCCGGGAAAAAAAGTAAGATCCCAGATAGAAACCTACAATTATCTTTTTAACAGGGCCCATAAGTAAAGGTGTGCGTTTAAAGACGGGTTTACTGAATATCATGCATCCGTTTAAAGCATATCAAATGCGTTTATTGACAATTGTGGATTTTTATATATTATGCACCCGTAATTATTTAATAATATTGAGGCCTAAAATCATTCATACAATTATACCATATTGAGATTAGCCGCTATTGATATTGGAAGTAACGCTGCCCGGTTGCTGCTTAGTGAAGTGAAAATAAACACTAACGGCGAACCGGTTTTCAATAAGCTAAACCTTATAAGAGTACCGCTAAGATTGGGTTTTGATGTGTTTGAAAACAACGAAATATCCAAAGAAAAAACAGGCATGGTTATGCAAACCATGAAAGCATATAAGCATCTTATAAATGCTTATGGAGTTACCCACGTTAAGGCCTGCGCTACTTCGGCTATGCGGGATGCCAGGAATGCGCAGGATATTATCAGGAAAATAAAACTGGAAACAGGTATTACCATTGAAGTAATCAGCGGCGAGGCGGAAGCCAGTTTTATATATGAAAACCATATCGCCGAAAATATGTCTAAAGACGATGCTTATCTTTATACGGATGTAGGCGGTGGAAGTACAGAGCTTACTTTTTTCAGTAACGAAAAACTGGTGTTTAAGGAATCTTTTAATATTGGAACCATACGATTATTAAAAAATATGGTAACAGAAGCGCATTGGGATAGTATGAAAGATTACATAAAATTCAAAACGAAAGACTACCGCTCTGTTATTGCAATTGGTTCGGGAGGAAATATTAATAAAATATTTTCATTATCCAAAAAAAAGGATGGCAAGCCTTTGCCTTTTGAATTGCTGAAAGACTATTATAAAGAGCTGAGCGCTTTTACGCTGGAGGAGCGCATGCGTATATATAAATTCAGGGAAGACAGGGCTGATGTTATTGTTCCGGCCCTATTGATTTATATCAACGTAATGCGATGGACAGACGCGAAGGAGATTTATGTTCCACGAATAGGACTTGCAGACGGATTAATTCAGCATTTATATAAAGAAGTAACAACGGTTTAAACGCCCATAATCATTTTATGAGTATCAATAAAGAAATCAAAAGAATTACTACCAATACCCTCCAGAAAATGAAAAGCAATGGTGAAAAAATAGCCATGCTTACAGCGTATGATTATTCGTTTGCCAAAACATTTGACGCAGCAGGAATAGATATTTTACTGGTGGGCGACTCTGCCAGCAATGTAATGGCAGGACATGAAACGACACTCCCGGTAACTTTGGATCAAATGATCTATCACGCCTCATCGGTAGTAAGAGGAGCTAAACGTTGCCTGGTTGTGGTGGACCTTCCTTTTGGTGCTTATCAGGGTAATTCAAAAGAAGCACTGAACTCCACAATCCGCATTATGAAAGAAACGGGAGCGCATGCTGTAAAGCTTGAAGGCGGCGAGGAAGTGATAGAATCAGTTAAAAGGATCATATCAGCAGGTGTTCCGGTTATGGGTCATTTGGGTTTAACGCCTCAGTCTATTTATAAATTCGGCACCTATACTGTAAGGGCTAAAGAGGAAGCGGAAGCCGAAAAGCTCCAGCGCGATGCCATGCTTTTGGAAGAAACCGGGTGTTTTTCCATAGTGCTGGAAAAAATTCCGGCTTTGTTGGCCAAGCAGGTAAGCGCAAGCCTCCATATTCCTACTATTGGCATTGGAGCGGGGGGATACTGTGACGGGCAAGTACTGGTAATGCATGATATGCTGGGTATTACAAGTGAATTTAAACCTCGCTTTTTAAGGCAATATCTTAATCTGAATGAAGCTATAACCCATGCGGTTCAAAAATATATTATTGATGTAAAGGATGGCGACTTTCCAAATGAAAACGAACAATACTAATGAGTCAATTTAAATTAAATATTTAAATAAATAATGCAACAAACACATTATCAATGTCATAATTAACTGGATATTGATATTACCTGTCTGCATCTAAAATATCATAAAGCTTCAAACCCGGCGCTGTTGCCTTCAACTTCATATACAAACTCAAGCAATTGGATGCTACCGCCACCTTTGTATTTATCTTTACCGCATCAAAATAGATAGACCTCATTTGCTTTTTTTCCTTCGCAATTATGCGCTCAGCAATTTTATAGCCATCCCCTATGTTTCCTTTGTTTGTTTTCTCTGCAAAGATGGCCACGTTGGGAAATATTGAATTATTGTTCTGAAGTTCCAGTATTTCGCAAACACAGATACTGGCTGATTCCATATTCTTTAGTTTGTCTAAAGCCACTTCTATTTTTGCAGCATTTCCGTCTAAAATGCTAACGGATGCTTTTACAAAGGCATTCAAATTAAATTGTTCAGGCTGAACTGCTCCATCATTTGCTTTTGCCGATAACGTGGCCATGGTAATAATAATACACAAACTACCAAACCGGGTACGAAATAAATTTGCCATTTGTTTTGATTTAATCAAGTTAACAATACACGGTTTCACACAAGTTGGAACCCGATTAAAATCGCCAGGCTTTTCATTGAATGGGGATATTGGAGGGAAGGCAGTAAATAAAAAAAACCTGTACTTACAGGTTTCTCATTGCGGATACAAAAAAGCGTAACAATATGCAAAAAAGATCAATAATTTCGAAACCTCATAACAATTACCCGATAAATCAAGAACTGTACCCGATTTAGTAACATACATCAAACAAAAAGGGCGGGGATCATTTATGCTGATGTTATGAAATGACTTAAAATTTACGGAAACCAATATCATACGGCAGTTCAGAACAGTATATGCTACAGTTTGTTTCCACTTTTTTAAAAAGTTAAAGTATCGTTACGCATGTAAGTGTAACATTAATGGATGCAACTGCGCCGGCAATATGTATATTGTGAAAAAATAAAATAACCATGAGTAATTTTATTGAAAAGCTAGGAATCCGCTCTGTGAACCAGGGTGTTTCCACAGGCCAATTCTACATTGGGTCATCCGGCGCCATCCTTCCTTCATACTCCCCCGTGGACGGAGCCGTGATAGCCAATGTATACCTTGCGGATGACAATGGGTATGAAACCGTGGTAAGAAAAGCAAATGAAGCATTTTTAACCTGGAGGAACTGGCCTGCGCCAAAAAGAGGTGACGTGGTTAGGCAAATTGGGGAAAAACTGCGGAAATATAAAGAACCTCTTGGAAAATTGGTTTCTTACGAAATGGGCAAAAGCTTGCAGGAAGGTTTCGGTGAAGTGCAGGAGATGATAGATATCTGCGATTTTGCCGTAGGACTTTCACGTCAACTATACGGATTAACCATGCCCAGTGAACGCCCCGGACACCGCATGTATGAACAATGGCATCCCCTGGGTGTGACGGGTATTATTTCTGCTTTTAATTTTCCCGTGGCAGTTTGGAGCTGGAACGCAATGCTTTCGTGGATGTGCGGCAATGCGTGTATCTGGAAGCCTTCTGAAAAAACGCCTTTGTGTGCGATTGCGTGCCAGAATTTAATTTCAGATGTATTCGTGCAAAACAATGTTCCTGAAGGAGTTAGCTGTATTTTGATTAGCGACAAGTATATTGGAGAAAAAATGGCCAATGATGCGAGGATCCCGCTCATTTCCGCGACGGGCTCTACACAGATGGGAAAAGCTGTGGCTACCACAGTAGCTTCCCGGTTGGGAAAAACCTTATTGGAATTAGGCGGCAATAATGCCATCATAGTATCAAAAGATGCCGATATTGATGTAGCCGTAATAGCCAGCGTGTTTGGAGCAGTGGGTACTGCGGGCCAACGATGTACCAGCACCAGGCGTTTGATAATTCACGAAGATATTTATGACGCTTTTAAGGATAAACTGGTAAATGCATACCGGCAATTAAGGATTGGCGATCCGCTGAACACCGAAAATCATGTTGGACCCTTGATTGATACCGATGCCGTAAAAAATTACCTGAGGGCGATAGAAAACTGCAAAAAAGAGGGTGGCAATTTCATTGTTGAAGGAGCTGTATTGTCCGGAACGAATTATGAGAGCGGATGCTATGTAAAACCCTGTATTGCCGAGGTGTTGCCGCATTATCCCATCGTTCACAAAGAAACCTTTGCGCCCATCCTTTATTTAATGAAATACAAGACCATGGAAGAGGCCATCGCCATTCAGAATAGTGTTCCGCAAGGACTGTCGTCATCGGTTATGACCCTCAATTTACGGGAAGCCGAATTGTTTTTGTCGGCAGCGGGAAGCGATTGTGGAATTGCAAATGTAAATATAGGCACAAGTGGTGCAGAGATTGGAGGGGCTTTCGGAGGCGAAAAAGAAACGGGTGGAGGACGGGAAAGCGGGAGTGATGCATGGAAAAATTATATGCGGAGGCAAACAAATACCATCAACTGGTCGGCAAACCTGCCGCTGGCGCAGGGGATCACATTTAATATTTAAGTTTTACTGTTAATGATATTATAAATGAGGAACTTATCCACATGTTTCCCGTGAAACGTGCATATCTTTTTTTTGGCAAAACCTTTTTTTTCAGTATTAATCCGGGAGGTGGTTTGCATGGCTGATCACCTGTCCTCCCCACGCAAACATTTTATGCTTGCCTGTTAACATATGCATTGAATGAGCTAGCCGGTAGTTATTGTCCAATAGCAAAAATGGAACCGCCTGAATCACAATAATATTATAGGGTATTTGCACGTTAAATATCATTATACATTCAATTCATCCTTTGGAAATAACCCGTCAGCATGAAAAAAACATATTTACTGTTAGCCTTCAACCTGATTTTTTTTAACGCAATGTATGCCCAAATTAAATGGGGTATGGGTGCTGGTCCGCACAACGTTTCTGTTATTGAAACCAATGATATTCAAAACTGGAATCAGCAATATAAAGGAAACTTTTCTCCCCTTGGTGGCTTTCATGCGGGCGTTTTTTCGGAGATAAACTTAGATAAAAAAGGAAACTGGGCTGTTCAGCCGGCTTTATTGTATACCAACAAAGGAAGAAAATTTTCGAAATCCTACGATTCCGCAAAATCTTTTCTTAACGATACTTCTGCTATCAATGCTTCATGGAAAATCAACTACCTCGAGCTTCCGGTAAATTTTATTTACCGTCTGCCAATTACTCCAAAAGTTAGATTTATAATAGGCGGCGGCCCATACATTGCCTTACAACTAACGGGTAAAGCCACATATGAAATTACGAATGCTTCAGGCGAGCGCAATAGTTTTAATGACAAACTCGCTTCCGGCGATATGGTTAACAAATACAAAAAGCTAAATTGGGGTATCAATGCCCTGGCAGGGTTTGATTTTAATGACCGTCTTATGCTTACCGCAAATTATAGCCGGAGCATGTCTGATTTTTATACGGCTCAATACACTGGCTCTTTCAAGCATGAACTTTGGGGAGGTACTGTGGTAATATGGCTCACACCATCCAAAACAGCTAAAATTAAAGCAGATCATAAAGACAGTGATGGAGATGGTGTAACCGATAAATTAGATAAATGCCCAACTGAAATGGGTACTGCAGCAACAAATGGTTGTCAGGATAAAGACGGTGACAGCATACCTGATAATGAAGATCAATGTCCTGGTATTGCCGGAATCAGTAAACATTTAGGATGTCCTGCTCCGGATAGGGACAAGGATGGCATTGCCGATGATACAGATAAATGTCCCGATGTAGCCGGAACTGCCAAATACAATGGCTGTACGGTACCTGATAGTGACGCTGATGGCATAAACGACGATAACGACAATTGTCCTGCTATTGCCGGCACCGCTAAATACAATGGTTGCCCGGCGCCTGATACCGATGATGATGGTATTAATGATGATGCGGATAAATGTCCGCTGAAAGCCGGAACAAAAGAAAACAATGGCTGTCCGCATATTGCAAAAGATATGCTTGAAGACATTAATAAAGCTGCACGCAGTATCCTGTTTGATGTAAACAGCGATAATATCAAAACTTCCTCATTTAGTGCGTTAGATAAGATGGCAGAAATTATGCGGTCAGATGCCGAACTGAATTTGGATATTGAAGGACATACAGACAATACAGGCTCTGTGCGGCATAACCAGGTGCTTTCAGGACGACGTGCCCTTGCTATAAAAACCTACCTTATTAAAAAAGGAATCGCTTCCGAAAGGTTAACTGCATCCGGTTTCGGCTCCGAGCATCCTATAGCCGATAACAATACCGAAGAAGGCAGGTCTAAAAACAGGCGTGTGGCATTTAAAGTAAAATACTAACGGTAACATATAACCTATTTTAATAAACATCTTTCCACGCGGGAAAGATGTTTATTTTTTTTAATCAGCATCTGGTTTTATCATGAGATAATATCGCCTTTCACCAGTTGTATTTGACAGCAACTTATTATAGCTTTGTACTACCAATATCTCCTGTGGGTTTCCTCCGGACTTCGTTTTACATTTTCTATAAACCAGTCCACTTTTTAAAAACGCTGCTTCTATAGTTACTTTCGATGAACGCTACAATATCTCCGATGAAAAGCTAAGTAGTTTTGCAATTCAACTAAGTGTTTTTTCGTTATATAATTCAGAAATCCTATCCGCCCTTTATAAACTAAAAAATGATTTTATGAGAAAGTTAGATGCGGTACTTCTGTCTGCGCTGATACTTTACGATTACAGTGCCCAATCCCTGGTAGATAGTGACATTTTAAGCATGAGCAACTCTTTTATAATGGAAAGGGTTGGTTTACAGGAAGCTGATTTCCCGGAAGATAAACTGGCTGATCCTTTGCCCCTGCCCGCCATTAATGAAAATGTGATTACGCAGGAAAATACGGAATTGAACCCTTACACCTCAACTAAAGAAAAAAATATTTCTTATCATGCGTTAGCAAAAATAAATTCTGCTGCCACAACTGTTGCAACGGAGTCACAATATAATGATGTCAATGCAGCGGTTCGTATCAGCACGACCGGTCCTTTTGATGCAGCCATTGCTCTTTCTGAATCGCCTTCGTTGGTACGTGCTGAAGAAACGAATTTATCTTTGTCGGTAACAAGTGTTTCATCTTCCTTTGTTGAATTAAGCAGCTCAAAGAATATTGAGGTTAAAGCTCAGTTCAATGAGGGTAATATGCAATTTGCCGATACCGATAATGACGGTATGTTTAATTTTGAAGATAAATGTCCTGGCGTTGCCGGTGTTGCGCGATTTGAGGGCTGTCTGGTTCCTGATGCTGATGCAGACGGTGTAAACGATGAAGAAGACAGGTGCCCTTTTGTGAAAGGTAGTGATTTGAACGGAGGCTGCGCTGAAACAGAAAGCATTGTAACCAATTTAGGTACAAATAATTTGAGCAACGATCACGCAGATGCCGCAGAGTATTTAACAGTAGTGAAATTTAACGAAACTGATGTTTTATCAAATAAGGATTTCAATATAATTTTACAGTTGGCAGATAAAATAATAAATAATCCAGGAGCAAAAGTTGATGTGTTCAAGTCGAATGATAAAGGTTCCGCAATACAGGCTAATATTGTTGTAAGTTATTTGAGAGACCTGGGCGTTAAGGACTCACAATTGAATATTAGCACAATGGATGCAGTGCTAAATGCAATGAGTGCTGTAGTGCAAATTAAAATAAGGTATTAAATCGTTAAGATTCATTTAAAATGTCAGGGAAAAGCAACCCTGACATTTTTTTTTATCGTCTCTTTCTTTTAAATTATGTTAACCAGGACAGAAATTAATATATTTTGTCCAAATTTGCCAAATAAACGATAATACATGAAGAAAACTTTTTTACTCGCATTCGTGGGATTGATGGTATATCATTCCGGATTGGCGCAAACCGCTGCAAAAGATGTTCCTAAGGGCTGGCATATGCTCGACAAGCAAAAAGACGGATTTTATGGAATAGACGTTGAAAAAGCTTATAGCGAATTGTTAAAGGGGAAAAAGAGTGTTCCGGTAGTGGTAGCAGTAATTGATTCAGGGGTAGACACTACCCACGAAGACTTAAAATCTGTCTTATGGCATAACCCGGGTGAAATTCCGGGCAACGGCATTGACGATGACAACAACGGATATATTGATGATATATATGGCTGGAATTTTTTAGGTGGAAAAGATGGAAGAAATGTAAATAAGGACTCATATGAAGCTGCAAGAGTGTATTACAAATTAAAGAAGAAATTTGGAGATACAGAGCCCGATGAAACTACAGCAAGCCCGGAAGAGTTGGATGAAATAAAGATGTATAAAAAGGTAAGAAACCTGATCGAAGGTGATGCCAAAGAAGCTTCACTGAATGTAATGTTCTTAAAAAATATAGTAGAAAAAATGCCCTGGGCTGATAGCATTCTTCAAAGCAGTTTAAAAAGAAGTGAATACAGCGGCGATGATTTGCAAAAGTTTAAGCCGGTTTCAGCAGATGAAAGCAAGGCGAAAAGTACAATAATGGCTTTGTTCCTTGGCTTCCAGGCCAGTGAAATGACCAATAAAAGGCTCCTTGAAATAACGGAAGAGTTTTATAATGGAGAAAAATCAAAAGCGGAAGCCATTGTAAAAGAACCAAAGGATTATCGTGGGGAAATAGTTCAGGATAATTATGACGATATAAACGACCGAGACTATGGTAACAATGATGTGATGGCGGGAACGCCTATGCACGGAACCCATGTATCAGGTATTATTGCCGCCTCACGCAATAATAATATTGGAATGAATGGTATTGCTGATAATGTACGGATTATGACGGTAAGAGCTGTACCGGATGGTGATGAACACGATAAGGATGTAGCTAATGCTATCCGCTATGCCGTAGACAATGGCGCCAAAGTAATAAATATGAGCTTTGGCAAAAGTATATCACCCCAAAAGCAATGGGTAGACGATGCCGTGCGGTATGCCGAATCGAAAGGTGTGCTGCTGGTACATGCTGCAGGAAATGACTCAAAGGATATTGACAGCAATGATAATTTCCCCAGCGCCGATTTTAAAAATGATACCACAGCCCGCGCCAGCAACTGGATTACTGTAGGCGCCAGCGGTGATCCCGCAGCAGGCGGTATTATTGGCTCGTTCTCGAACTATGGAAAAGCAAAAGTGGATGTTTTTGCGCCGGGTGTAAAAATATATTCTACTTTACCAGGAGGAAATCAGTATGGAAATTTACAGGGAACCAGTATGGCCAGCCCCGTAGTAGCCGGACTGGCGGCTTTACTGATGTCTTATTATCCGGATCTTACAGTGCAGCAAATTAAGTCTGTTATTGAAAAGTCTTCAACCAAACTGGAAGGTATTAAAGTACAAAAGCCGGGAACCGATGAAGAAGTAAGCATGTCGGAACTTAGCCGCGCTGCCGGCATAGTAAATGCGTATGAAGCGGTAAAACTGGCCGATTCAATCTCCGGAGAAAAAAAAGAATTACGTCAGCCTGCATTGCCAAAATCTAAAATGAAAAAAGCAAAAAAAGGGTAGAGGTCAGAAAAATAGCAATAGTTGAATATTATATCCCCAGCGAGGTTTGTTTTCTTTTGAAAACAGAACAACCTAAAAATCAAATAACGGAATCGTGAGGCTAAAATCAAAGGGTTTCAATGAATCAGCATTGAAACCCTTTGTGTGCATTGCACTATCTGAATCGTGCTGATAATAAATATTTCCTGGCTTTTTTATCTGATACTTCGGTTTTTCTGAACAGCATTACATAGCCGCATAAATCCTTTTTTTGTTTGTTGTTTACCTGCAGTGGTTTTATCATATGGTATTCCGACATTTTAGGAATATAAGAATAACTGATAATATTGCCACTCGCGTCGTTGCCTCCTTTTTTCTGGTATACTACCTGTTTTTCATTATAATCGTACATTTTTACCTCATACATGTTGGATTTCAAATCGCCGATAAAAACAAACTGGTAGGAAGTACCTTCGCTCATGGGCACAATAATGGGAATCTCGTATTCGCTCTCCATAGTAATAGAAGCTTCCCGCAACACGGAGAAACCGCCATCTTCGAGTAAATGTTTTATACTGTCGGCCTGTTTTTGAATGGAATGATTATCACAGGGGCTTACTCGAATGACATTGTCTGATTGTGCAAATGATGAAAAACTAAATAGCAACAACAGGGAGCATACGGCTGAAAGAAATGGTTTTTTCATTTTTATTATTTTACAGGGCGGTGGATTGTATATCTCTTTGTTGATCCGGATCGCGTGAACTTGTTACCGACCAGGTCATTTTTTTAATTCACCCGTAAAATATTCAACGCAAATATGCTGCCTAAATTATTTTTTGTGAAAATAAATGGCATCGGCCTGCTGTGAGGGACATACAACCAGATCATTAATGCAAACATGCTCGGGAACCGTTGCACAATAAAAGATAACATCCGCAACATCCCTGGCTGTTAATGGTTTAAAACCCTCGTATACCGCATTGGCTTTGGCTGCATCTCCTTTAAACCGCACGAGTGAAAATTCGGTTTCCGCAGCCCCGGGATGAACAGCAGTTACTTTTATGTTGTGCCTGAGCAAATCTATACGCATGCTTTTACTTATTGCATCTACCGCAAACTTACTGGCACAGTATACATTACCTCTTTCATATACTTCCTTTGCTGCTACGGAACCAAGATTGATGATGTGCCCTCTATTTTGTGAAATCATTAACGGCAAAACAGCCCTTGAAACGTATAACAGCCCTTTCACGTTGGTATCCATCATTGTATCCCATTCATCCAAATCCGCTTCATCAAAAAAATCTCGTCCGAGTGCAAGACCCGCGTTATTGATAAGAATGTTAATCTTTCGCCAGTCGCCTGCGATGCTATCCACCGCATTGAAAACCGCCTTGCGGTTGCTCACATCAAAAGGAAGAGACAAGACCCTTACGGAAAACCTTTTTTCGAGCTCTTTTTTTAGCTGTTTTAATCTGTCTTCTCTTCGCCCGTTAATAATAATATCATATCCAGCTTCCGCGAACTGTAAAGCACAGGCCTCACCAAATCCGGAAGTGGCGCCGGTAATAAAAACAATTTTATTCATCTAAATAACAAATGGGTGAGCGGCAAAGGTAAAGTGAAAAATGAAAAGTTAACCGGAGGCACTGACAGGAATGCAACGGGTGCGGGGGAATATTGCAGTTTACTTAAGTGCCTGTGCCCAGGATATTAACGCATTTACTTCCCGGGGAACATTATTTATTTTCTCATCTCTTTCTTCTCCTAAGCGAACGATGACCATATTAATTGAGGGTATACAAATGATGTACTGACCCAGGATACCTCTTGCATAAAATATATTTTGCTGATCCGGCAAAATCCACCATTGATAACCATAGTAATTGCACGGTTTGTTACTCTCATCCTTAATTAAGCAGGGAGTAATGGATCTTTGGAAATAAGATCTGTCAATAACTGGAATACCATTTATTTTTCCGCTGTCCAGCATCAGTTGACCTATGCGTGCAAAATCGCGTGCATTGCTGTTAAAACAACAATAAGCTTTTTCATGTCCTCCCTGTTTATCTGTACTCCACAAAGCGTTGTGTTCCGCTCCAAGGGGTTGCCATAGTTTTTCGGCGGCATAAGCGCTTAAAGATTTTCCTGTTGCTTTTTCAACGATCAATCCCAGCAATTGCGTATCGCCGCTTTTATAGGAATGATACGTACCCGGGGTTTTGATAATATTTATACCAGTCGCGGTTTTGTATACGTCAGCCCCATAGTACAATTCAGTAGTTACTGAAAATGGATTTGCATAACTTTCATTCCAGTCGCTGCCACTACTCATCGTTAGCAAATCAACAACTTTTACTTTAGCTTTCCCGCCTTCGGCAAATCCAGGAAGGTATTTACCCACGGGGTCATTAACCGAGCCGATCTTACCCTCATGTATAGCCGCGCCTATTAGCAGGCTGGAAATACTCTTCGCAATTGAAAAAGAATTGGAAAGAGAACTATCACTATATCCATTCCAGTATTTTTCAACAACGATTTCCCTGTTTTGCACAACCAGCAAAGCAATGGATTTTAATGATGTAAGATATTGTTCCAGCGTATCCGGTATCTTAATTTGACCGTATTGAGCGGAAAAGCGCCATGGAACAGGTTGGGATGCCGGTATGGAATGGTTATCAAAAATGGTATAGTCGTCAATACCTGCAAAATTATATACCACAGCTTTATACAAATAGCTTTTGCCTGTGAGCACAGGCAATATGAGAACAACAAGCAAAGCAACAAGGATAAATTTTCCTAAGGGTCGTTTATTTTTTTTCATCGTAACGGAGGGATTAAAATAATCCTGCTTATTTTCGGGGTTACTAAGATACAATAAATTATAAGCATGAACATTGTAATACTTGACGGTTATTCGATTAACCCTGGTGATTTAAGCTGGTCGCTACTGGAAACATTCGGCACCTTAACCATCCACGACAGAACTGCTCCCGGCGATGTTTTGAAACGGTCATTTGATGCAGAAATTGTGCTCACCAATAAATCCAAAATTCCAGCCGATGTAATCAGTGCATTGCCTCAACTGCGGTATATAGGTGAACTGGCAACCGGTTACGACAATGTAGACATTCGGGCTGCCGCTAAACGAAACATTCCTGTATGCAATGTGCCCGGCTACAGTACACAATCGGTTGCCCAATTAACATGGGCATTAATACTTGAACTTACTTATAATGTTAACCGGCGTTCTGTTGAAGTGCACAATGGCGCATGGACCCGGAGTAAGGATTTTTGTTTTGGACATGAAGGTTTATTTGAACTCCAGGGAAAAACGCTGGGACTTATTGGACTGGGACAAATTGGTTCGGCGGTTGCCAAGATAGGAATGGCTTTCGGAATGAAAATTATCGCTTCCGTTCGCCATCCCGATAAATATGATAATGCTGGTGTAAACTTTATAAGTACAGAGGATTGTTTCAAACAATCGGATTTTATCAGCCTGCATTGTCCGCTTACCGAAGCTACACGCCAAATGGTAAACAAGGATTTGTTGCAGCTTATGAAGCCTTCAGCGTATATAATAAATACTGCACGCGGCGGCCTAATAAATGAACCTGATTTGGCAGTTGCATTGCATGCAGGCCAGATAGCCGGAGCAGCGCTTGATGTATTATCAGCAGAACCACCTCCGGCAGATAATCCTCTTTTAAAAGCTCCCCATTGTATTGTTACACCACATATTGCATGGGCCACAAAAGAGGCACGGGAAAGGCTATTGAAAGAGGCTGCAGAAAATATAAAAACCTTTTTGAATGGCGGACTTAGAAATGTGGTAAATGGCGCCAAACCCGCCAATAAATAAAGAGGCTGTAATTGCGCCAAAAATCTTAGGCGGAAGGAATTTCCGGTTTCATGAACAACGGCATTTCCCCGGTAATACGTTTCTATTCTATACGGCGCCGCAAAATACAAAGACAATGCAGCTTGTTGCGGAACTCTCTGAACTCTTTTTTATCTTTGCCCTATGCATTATGTATCTGCTGAAGGATTGGGAAAGTCTTACGGAGTAAAACCTCTTTTTAAAAACCTGAATTTTCATATTGAAGAAGGCGATAAGATCGCGTTAATAGCCCGCAACGGCTCAGGAAAATCTACTTTACTTAAAATTATTGCCGGAAAAGAAACGCCGGAAAATGGAAAGCTGTGGATACATAAGGATGTAACCGTTGCTCTTTTTGAACAGGAACCCTCCTTCATTGATGAATTATCTGTGCTTGATAATATCTTCCACCATAATCACCCGGTTATTAATGCCATTAAAGCGTATGAAGCTGCAAGCGAGAGTGACGACGAGGTTTCATTGGGCAATGCCATTATAAAAATGGATGAACTGAATGCCTGGAATTTTGACAGTAAGGTAAAACAGATTCTGGGCAAACTTAATATTCACCAGTTTCAGCAAAAAGCAGGTACGCTTTCTGGTGGTCAGCGCAAGCGGGTGGCGCTTGCGCGAACCTTAATTGATATTGGTTTTGAACATAAGCATGTGCTCCTTATTATGGACGAGCCCACTAACCACCTGGATGTTGAAACAGTGGAATGGTTAGAGCATTATCTGAACCAGGAGAAGGTAACCTTATTGCTGGTTACGCATGACCGCTATTTTTTAGACGCGGCATGCAACGAAATTTGGGAAATGGATGGCAGTGAATTATTTGTTTATAAAGGAAACTATGAGAATTATATAGAAAAGAAAGCTGCACGGCTTGAACAGCAGGCATCCGGTATTGATAAGGCCAAAAATCTTTATCGTAAAGAACTGGAATGGATACGAAAACAGCCAAAAGCCAGAACCACCAAGTCGAAAAGCCGTATAGATGCATTCAGCGATGTGGAAGCCAGGGCCAAACAGCGTATGCTGGACAATCAGGTACAATTGCAGGTAAAAATGAGCCGCCTTGGAGGTAAAGTAGCGGAACTAAAAAAAGTGTATAAGGCATATGGAAGCCATGTTATATTAAAAGGTTTTGATTATACATTCACGAAAGGTGAGCGGGTAGGTGTTGTTGGAAAAAACGGGGCTGGCAAATCTACCTTCCTGAACATTCTCCAGGGTATCGAAAAAGCCGACAGCGGGAAAATAAATATTGGTGAAACTGTTGTTTTCGGTTATTACTCGCAGCAGGGACTTCAAATAAAGGAGGATGTGCGGGTAATAGAATACGTAAAAAATATAGCTGAGAACTTTCCGCTGGCCAATGGCGGATCGCTTAGTGCCGCGCAGTTTCTGCAACTTTTTTTGTTCGATCCGGATCAGCAATACACTTTTATATCGAAGTTAAGTGGTGGCGAAAAGAAAAGGCTGCTCTTGCTTTCTATACTTTTCCGAAATCCGAATTTTCTAATATTGGATGAACCCACCAACGATCTTGATCTGCCTACACTGGGTGTGCTGGAAAATTTTTTGGGTGAATACCAGGGTTGCCTGCTGATTGTTTCGCACGACCGTTATTTTATGGACAGGCTTACGGATCACTTGTTCGTTTTTGAAGGACATGGTGAGATAAAAGACTTTCCGGGAAATTATACACAATACAGGTTGTGGAAAAAAGAACAGGAAGAGGAGAGCAGGTTGCAGCTTGCGGAAAACAAATTGCGGCAAACAAACAACGTGCTTCTACCCATAGCAGAAAAAGCACAGTACCCGGAAAATGAAAAAAAGAAACTTTCGTACAAAGAAAAGAGAGAATTTGAATTGCTGCAAAAGGAAATAGAAGCGCTCGAGAAAGAGAAAAAAGAAATTACGGACAAACTCAACAGCAGTGCCCTGGCTTACGAACAATTGCAGCAATTTTCGAACCGGATAGGAGAGCTTTCACAACTGCTGGATCAAAAAGAAATGCGCTGGCTTCAATTGAGCGAAATGATGGAAAGCATTTAGAGATCGCGGATTGAATTTACGGTACGGATGTTATATCTCAAATTCCACGTTCAGCACAAATCCTTTCCCGGGAGCCGTATCCATATTTATTTTACCCTGGTATAATTCAATTCTGTTGCGGATATTTCTTAACCCCATGCCCTGTCCGTTATCGGATGCAAGATCAGCGCCAACGCCGTCGTCGGTAATTACAAGTGATACCTTTCCGTCCATTTGTTCTATGTGCACCGTTACATTATGGGCGTGTGCATGCTTTACAATATTATTCAGTTGTTCCTGCACAATGCGGTAGAGCATCAGTTTGTGGCTTTCCATAAGCCTCGCCTCATCAAGGTGTTCTATATCTACCCTGATATTAATCGGTTGAACTTCTTCTATAGCTTCACCCAAACTTATCAGCGAGTGCTCAAGTCCCAGTTCGGCAAGCAGCGGCGGAGCAAGGTTTTTGGAAAGATTCCTCAGTTCTTCAATCACCTTATCAATATATTCATTGCTTTTTTTAAGCAATCCATTCCTGATCTTATCATTAACAATAGAATGTTCAATATACAACTTTACCACCCCCAGCAACTGATTTACATTATCGTGCAGCTCCTCGGCCAACTTCCTGCGTTCACTTTCCTGCGTATCCATAACCGTTCGGGCTAACTGCCGGCGATATACAATTTCTTTTTCGGCTAATTGCTGCTGCAGGTTACGTTGTTCTGTAACATCATGCATAGACACAATGAGCCTGAAAGCCCGGCCTTCACTGTTGCGCAAAATTGAAAAACAGTCTGTTATAATTTTATAGGATCCGTCTTTACATGCAAAACGGTATTCGTTATTGAGTGTTGTAACATGGGAGATTTGCAGCGCGGCATTCATTTTATCCAGTATTTTATCTTTATCTTCCGGATGAATATTCGTTTTCCACCAACTGTAGCCCTGCTGCAATTCCGCATCATCATATCCGAACAGCAGTTTAATGTTTGAATTATAATAAATTTGGCCCGTCAGCATATGCCAGTCCCACAATCCTTCCATAGTGGCCATACTGAGAATATTATACCGTTTCAGACTTTCCTCCAGTTTTTTCTTTTCGTTTCTTTTATTCGTAATATTTTCAATAATAAGAATGTAAACAGGAGTACCGGTTTTGTCTTTCACTTCTCTAACAGATACATTGCAAATAAGCTTTGCCTGGCTTTTGGCGGTAATGGCTGCAAGGTTTTTCAATCTGTTAAGCTTACCCTGTTTTAGCATCATATCCCAATATTCCAGTTCAATGTTATCTTCAGCCTTTATAATTAAACTATAGTGCTGGTGTGTCAGTTCAGCGCTGCCGTATCCCGTGAGGGTACAAAAAAAGGGATTTGCATAAAGGAACTGTCCCTGGCCATTTAAGCGTGCAATGCCCAGGTCAGTCTCCTGAAGAATAGCTTCAAGTTCGGTATGGTTAAAAACAAGGGTATTGTATTTTTGATTATAATATTTATTGTTCCGCCGGATAACGAGATAGATGACTATTGCGGTTAAGCCCACAAAAGCCACACCTTTAAAGCTCTGCATGTAATGATATAGCCTTATATTATCCCTAAAGGCCTGGAGTACGAGATAATCAGTGCTTAGTATCCAAATTAATGATAAAACGAGAAAGAATGTTACGGCCTGGATGGTTGATAATGGGCGTTCTTTCATACAATTAATTTACGGTAAACACCACCGCCTGAAATTTTGTTATTAATTATTCAAAATAATAACTTATTTTTTGATTAACACGCATATGCGCAGAAACATATCAGAATGACAAATGTTACCTCAGGAGATGAGACCGGATTACATAAAAAAAAACCTGTACAAACAGCATTTGTCCGGTCCCGCCACACCTTACTGAAAACAATAATCAGCTTTATCCTTTATGTAACGGCATATTATTATTTTTTTCGGGATAATTTAAAATGGCTTGTAATACTCACCGGCGTTATTCTTTTGCATGAGGCCGGTCATTTCATTGCCATGAAAGGCTTTGGCTACAAAGATGTACGGCTTTTTTTTATTCCTTTTCTTGGCGCTTTTGTTTCGGGGGAACCCAAAACCGTGTCGCAGCGGCAGCGCATTGTAACACTTCTTGCCGGGCCGCTGCCGGGTATGCTGGCAGGACTGCTGTTTTTTATACTGTTTCTGCAAAACCAGCAATCTTTTTACTATCAATTGTCGTTTGCGCTGGTTATGCTCAATGCATTCAATCTTTTGCCGGTTACGCCATTGGATGGAGGACAATTACTTGAAAATCTTTTTTTACGTACGGGCGGAAGAATACAACTTGCTTTTCTTATTGCATCGGCTATACTCCTGTTTTACCTGGCAGTATATACACACAATTATTTTATCGTATTTCTTGTATGGCTCATAGTTATCCGTTACCGGAAAATCAGTAGTATATATGAAGTGCGGAATGCACTGGATAACGACAATCTGTGTTATAAAAAAAATTACAATGAACTCACCGATGAAGAATATGTGGCAATCAGGAGAATAATGATAAAGCACGTTGAGGCGTTGAAACAATATAATCCTGAAATTGTGTCATCAGGCGAGGAAGATGTTGTGGCATATCTTAATAAAATATTGATTCCTCCTGTACAAAACGAAATTGGCATCAGGGAAAAGATTATTATTGTTGTTGTCTGGTTTGTATTGCTGGTTATTCCGTTTATTGTATATAGCAAATATTCAGTAAAGCATTTGGTAACATAGGAACAACATCAAAAACGGGGTGAAGGGGATACAGTAATTTAAGAGCTGGTTTATTGATCTTTGCAGCAATGTTATTTTTTAAATGACGGGAAAATATTAATGATTAAAAATCCTTGCTATGTTCAGCAGCTATGATTTTACAGTAACAGACAGGTTTATGCGTTATGCGCAAACCGATACACAATCGGACCCTCATTCAGACTCATTTCCTTCCACTGAAAAACAAAAGAACCTTTCGCGCGGGCTGGTAAAGGAATTGCAGGAAATGGGGATTACCGATGCCGAACTGGATGCATACGGATATGTGTATGCTACGCTTCCGTCTACTACCGGCAGAAAAACACCCGTTATTTGTTTTTGCTCGCATGTAGATACTTCTCCCGATTGTACGGGTGAAGGCGTGAAACCTGTTTTGCATCGCAATTATGATGGAAAGGATATTGTTTTACCGGATGACCCAGGCCAGGTAATCAGCACCACGGCGCATCCTTACCTGCTGAAGAAAACAGGAGAAGATATTATTACTGCATCGGGCACCACACTGCTGGGAGCTGATGATAAAGCCGGCATTGCCGTAATAATGGATATGATTCATTTTTTTGTAACACATCCTCAAATCGAACATGGAACAATTAAAATATTATTTACGCCCGACGAAGAAATCGGGAGAGGGGTGAATAAGGTTGATCTGAAAAAATTGGGCGCCGATTTCGGCTATACTTTGGATGCGGGTGAACGTGGCGTATTTGAAGATGAAACTTTTTCGGCAGACGGTGTTACCATCACTTTTAATGGAATAAGCGGGCATCCGGGTTATGCAAAAGGCAAGCTGGTAAACGCGATAAAGGCAGCGTCTGCTTTTATTGAGTCGCTCCCCAAAGACGAACTCTCTCCCGAAACTACTGATGGGAGGGAAGGTTTTGTTCATCCTGTACATATAAGCGGAATTGCGGAAAAAGTAAATGTAGAGTTCATTGTACGCGACTTTATTACGGCAAAATTGCAGGAATATGAAGCCTTACTGCAGCAAAAATTAAATGAAACAATTAAAAAATTTCCGGGCGTTACGGCAACATTTGAAGTAAAAGAACAATACCGCAATATGAAGGAAGTGCTTGATAAACATCCGCAGGTAAGCCAGTATGCCCTTGAAGCCTTAAACAGAGCGGGCATACCACCTGTACTAAGCAGCGCAAGGGGAGGCACGGATGGCTCCCGCCTTTCATTTATAGGGTTACCCTGTCCCAATATTTTTACCGGAGAAATGGCTTTTCACGGCAAACACGAATACGTGAGTGTGCAGGATATGCAAAAAAGTGTTGAAACCATTGTGCACCTGGCAATGATTTGGGAGGAGCGCGGATAAGGCTTTGGAGAGCATAAAAAGACTCGGGGAAAGCAGTCTTTGTCTGCTCATGCAGTGAACTTTACTTTTGCTCTTTTATTCATTAGCTTTTCTCTGCCTCCATATAACTTTCTACCGGCTCGCAGGTGCAAACCAGGTTTCTGTCGCCATACGTATTGTTGATCCTTGAAACGGCCGGCCAAAATTTATTATGCGTGATATAGGAAAGCGGGAAAGCAGCTTCCTGCCTGCTATAAGGGTGGCTCCATTCATCGGCGCATACAATTTGCATGGTATGTGGCGCATTTTTCAGGGGATTATCGGTTTTGCTTATTTTCCCTTCCTCAATGGCCTTTATTTCATGATATATGCTGATCAGCGCATTGCAGAAGCGGTCTAATTCTGCTTTATCTTCACTTTCGGTTGGCTCAATCATAATGGTTCCGGCAACGGGGAAGCTCATCGTGGGTGCATGAAAGCCGTAATCCATCAGGCGTTTGGCCACATCTTCCGCCTCAACGCCCGAGGCAGGTTTAAAAGGACGAAGATCAACGATAAATTCATGGGCACATGTGCCATTAGCGCCGAGATACAATATGTCAAAGTATTTTTCCAGCTTTGCCCTCATATAATTGGCATTCAAAATGGCATATTCTGTTGCGGCTTTCACTCCGTCGGCACCCAGCAACCTGATATAAGCATAGCTGATGAGCAATATAGATGCAGAACCATAAGGCGCTGCACTCACGGCTCCGTGCGATCCGGGGAAAGATTCCAGGCCCAATTCGCTGGTATCATTGAATATATGCGATGGCAGATAAGCAGCCAGATGTTCTTTAGCGCAAATGGGACCCATACCGGGGCCTCCTCCTCCGTGCGGAATGGCAAAGGTTTTGTGAAGGTTAAGATGACATATATCTGCGCCTATTGTTCCGGGGGAGGTTAAGCCACATTGCGCGTTCATATTGGCGCCATCCATATATACCTGTCCGCCATTGTCGTGTATTATCCTGCATATCTCTTTAATGCTTTCTTCAAACACTCCGTGGGTAGAAGGGTAGGTAACCATTAATGCAGCCAGTGTATGTGAATGCTGCTCTGCTTTTGTTTTCAGATCAGCAACATCTATATGCCCTTCTTCATCGCTCTTCACTACCACTACTTTCATACCTGCCAGTACGGCTGAAGCAGGGTTGGTGCCATGCGCTGAAATGGGAATAAGCACCACATTCCGGTTTTCATTACCTGTGGCTTTATGATAGCGCTTAATGGTAAGCAATCCGGCATATTCACCCTGTGCCCCGCTGTTTGGTTGCAAACTACAGGCATCGAACCCGGTAATGGCACACAGGTATTCACTCAATGCATTAATGATACGCGTATATCCTTTTACCTGGTAAGAAGGAGCAAACGGATGAATATGTGCAAATTCGGGCCAACTTACCGGCATCATTTCGGTAGCTGCATTGAGCTTCATGGTACAACTTCCCAAAGAAATCATGGAAGTTATTAGTGAAAGATCTTTGTTTTCAAGCAACCGTATATAACGCATCATTTCAGTTTCACTATGGTGCGAATTGAAAACCTGGTGAGACAAATATGTGGAGTGGCGCATGGCATAATCCGGAATATTATCGGGCAAGTCGTCTTCACTGAAAGTAATGGATACACCGCTGTGACCTGAAGCTTCTGCAAAAATATACAGGATATTGAGCACGTCTTTCTGGGAAGTGGTTTCATCTAAAGAAATGCCAATATATTTATCGTTGAAGTACCTGAAATTTACCTCGTTTTTTTCTGCTACGGATTTTATTCTTGAGGCATTGTGAACCTGCACTTTAAGCGTATCAAAATAATAGCTGTTAACATTGATGTAGCCCAATTCATTAAGCCCGTCTGATAAAGTTTTTGCCAAAACCGTTATCCTTGTGGCAATCTGTTTTAGTTTTTCAGGTCCGTGATAAACCGCATACATAGCTGCCATATTGGCCAGCAATGCCTGTGCGGTACAAATATTAGAAGTAGCTTTTTCCCTCTTGATGTGTTGTTCCCTTGTTTGTAAAGCCATTCTTAATGCCCTGTTTTCCTGTGCATCAATACTTATGCCGATGATGCGGCCGGGCATATTTCTTTTAAATTCTTCTTTTGTGGCAAAAAAAGCAGCATGCGGTCCGCCATAGCCTGCAGGAACGCCGAAGCGTTGCGCTGAGCCAATTGCAACATCGGCCCCCAGCTCGCCGGGAGCGGTAAGTAAGGTAAGTGCCAGCAGGTCGGTAGCCATTACTACATAACCGTTGATGTTATGTATTTCATTAATAAAGCGCCTGTAATCATTTACCGATCCGTTGTTGTCCGGATATTGAACAATAGCGCCAAAAAAAGTCTCGTCCAAAAAAATATCCTGGTAAACTCCAAATACCAGTTCAATACCCATGGGTACTGCACGGGTAATGAGCACATCAATGGTTTGGGGAAATAAAGCGGTATCTACAAAAAACTTAGGCTTGAGGATGGTACCTGCTTTGTTTACATGATGAAACAGCATAGCCATGGCTTCAGCGGCGGCTGTGGCCTCATCTAACAATGAAGCATTGGAAAAGGGCAAAGCGGTAAGGTCTGCCACCACCGTTTGAAAATTAAGCAGGCTCTCGAGCCTTCCCTGAGATATTTCGGCCTGGTAAGGAGTGTACTGAGTGTACCATCCCGGGTTTTCAAAAATGTTTCTCAGTATTACGGAAGGCGTTATTGTTCCATAATATCCCTGTCCGATATAGGTCTTAAATACTTTGTTTTGTTCTGCTATTTTTTTCAATTCCTGCAGGTACTCATACTCATTTTGTGCGCCGGGAAGCGCCGGTGTTTTTTTAGATACGATAGAAGATGGGATCGTTTTTTCAATGAGCTCATCCAAAGATGAAACCCCGATGGTCCTCAACATTTGACTTGTTTCCGTTTCATTGGGCCCGATATGTCGGGAGCGGAATTCATTGGTTTGTATATCAAATATATTCATATAACAGAATTGATCCTTTTATTCGTATAATAGAATTGATCCTTTACAAAGATGTGCAAATTTAGGATGAAAGCCCGAGATCAAAATCGGATTGTGGAAAGGAGCAAACGATTGTGGATTAAATGTGCCGTATCTTGCATTGCGTTTCCTGGTCCTTTAACAGGCAGAGAGGCAAATTGTATTGCAGGCATGAAAGAAATTAAAAAAGATACTTCAGCTTTTACATCGGGTGAATGGAAAGATGTGCAATGGCAAAAAAAAGCTGCTGCGCAATATAAAACCTACGCCCGTATGCTGCAAAAACCCAATAAGAACAAGATATTAAAACAGTTACCTGCTCTGCATGAAGAAGCTTTTTCCGTAATTGATTGCCTGAATTGCGCCGCCTGTTGTAAAAATTATTCTCCCCGCTTTAAAACGCCGGATATAAAACGCATCAGTAAGCATCTTAAAATGAAGGAAAGCGCGTTTATTGATACCTATCTCCGGTTAGACGAAGAAGGCGATTATGTAGTAAAGCAAACACCATGTCCCTTTCTTGGCAATGATAACCATTGTAGCATTTATACCATCCGTCCTTCAGACTGTGAACGGTTTCCTTATACCAATGAGGATGTACTCATCAATCGCGCCCGCATTACTTTAAAGAATTCCACTTTTTGCCCCGCTGTTTTTTTCGTGCTGGAAAAACTTACCGGAACCAGGTAATATACGCACTCACCTACTACATCTTTAATACGTAATACGAATTGAGTAATTCCTCAAAAATATTCAGACAAAGTGCGGATTAAAAAAACGACAAAAAGTATTTTTTAATATCAAAATGTCGTATATTTGGATGTAATTATGGCAAAATCTAAAAAACATATCACAGAGAATGAATTTCCGGAATCCGTTGTGGAAGAAGCCGCGGTTCATTATGAAACCATGCGGGTTGTTTTAGGTGGAAACAACATCCTTTCTGCTCCGTCTTTTGATGATATGGACCTTATTCGCCTTTCCCGGAACGGCGTACGTAAATCTTCATTAAAGCCGTTAAGCCAGTACCTCGGTATTACGATGGATAAAATGAGCTCACTTCTGCATACTTCCCACCGCAATATTCAACGGAAGGATGACAATGAACTTTTAGATATTTATAAATCGGAGCGGGTTATAGAAATAACCCAGGTAGTAAGCAAGGGGCTTGAACTTTTTGGAACCGCGGATAACCTGCAACAGTGGCTGCATTCCAGTATCATGGCTTTGGGTGGTAAAAAGCCAGTTGAGCTTCTCGATACCTCTTTTGGTGTTCGTATGATTTTAAAACTTATGGGCCGTATAGAACACGGTGTATATTCTTAATTTAGTTTTTGTGAAATTATACAGAGCCTGTAGTTACAAATACCTGCATGATCTGAGTGGCTCAGGCGCCAGAATTAACGGAGGCCGGTGGAATAGCGTTGGAAAAGCCGCATTGTATACATCTGAAAGCAAATCACTGGCTATACTTGAAGTACTTGCCAATACACCGCTTGCCATTTTGCGGGCCGGTTTTTCTATCCTGACACTTGAGCTAACCAGTAACTTTTCAACAGATGAATATGCTCTGAAGGATCTGCCTTCCGGATGGAATACCTACCCGGTTCCGATTTCGATTACGAGGATAGGAGACAGGTGGCTTACCGCAGGCAAAACCCTGCTGTTAAAAGTGCCATCCGTTATTGTGCCGTCAGAATATAATGTCATCATCAATCCGGCACATCCCGGTTTTAATAAAATAAAGGTAACAACTACTGAAGAGTTGATGATTGATAAACGAATTGAAGAAAATCTGTAGCCATTAATATTGCAGCTTTCTTAGTTCCGGGGCTTTAAACCAGGTAGTAACCGCCACAAGCAGTGTCATACAACCGCCGAACATAACGGAAGTCACTACGCCCATTATTTTCGCCATTAACCCACTTTCAAACTGTCCCAGTTCATTACTCGAATTGATGAACATCGAATTTACGCTCATCACTCTGCCTTTCATTTCATCGGGTGTGCGCAACTGCATGATCGTACCCCGAATCACTACACTAATTCCGTCTAATACCCCGCTCAGCATCAATGCAAAAAAAGAGAGCAAAAACCATTTAGACAAAGCAAAAATAATAATGCAAATACCAAATCCTGAAACTGCAATGATGAGCCGTCGTCCCTGTTTTCGCTTCATAGGAAAAAATGTAAGCAGCAATACACTGCATATCGCTCCTATATCTGAAGCTCCGTTTAAAATACCAAATCCTTCCGGCCCAATTTTTAAAATATCACGGGCAAATACAGGTACCATGGCCACGGCTCCTCCAAAAAAAACGGCAAACATATCCAGTGAAATAGCACTCAGCAAATCTTTTGTTCTAAAAACAAACCGCAACCCTTCCTTAACGCTTTCTAAAGTCTTTTTTTCACTTTTTTGTATTAGTGCAGGTTTCTTTTTAATGCGAAAAAGTGCAATGAATGCGGCTAACATACCGGAACAGATACACAACAAGGTTCCGCTGTTTCCGATCAGCGCAATGCAAAACCCTCCCATAGCATGCCCCATAACTGATGCCGTAAGCCATGCGCCCTGGTTCCAGGTGATGGCATTCTGTAAAGTGTGCCTTGGCACAATCAGTGCAAGCAAAACATTAAAAGAAGGTCCTGCAAAGGCACGGATGATGCCCGTACAGAAAATTACAGCATAAATACCAATGACTATTTTGTGCCGGACAAGATGTTCGCTTGTAAACTTCGTTGAAAGCAACAACAATGCAATAGCAGCACACAGGTACATAAAAACGCCTGTAAGCAGTAGTTTCCTTTTTTCACTCCTATCAATTACATGTCCTGCATATAAAGCGAGGCTAAGCGCAGGAATAACTTCAGATAAACCAATAAGTCCAATGGCAAACGGGGCATTGGTAAGCTGGTATATCCACCAGCCTACCAGGGTGCTCATCATGCGCAGTGCCAGGATAAAGAAAAACCTGCCGCTCATCAGATATCTGAACTCCGGTATTTGCATTGCTTCAAACGGGCCGCTCGTCTTGAAATAGGTTTGAAGATTCATCACTTTACCGTTTTTTCAGGGTAGGGCTATATAATGCTGACCCGTTTCGTAATCCTTATCAAGCGCATCAATAATCATTTTCAGGTGATTTTCATTACCTAAAAAATCCGCATTAGCGGCATCTACATACAGCGTTCTAATATTATGCTGTTTTATATAATGCGTGTAGGTTTGTTGTATATTGAACAAATATTCATCGGGTATATTTTGCTCATAACTGCGTCCGCGTTTTTTGATATTTGCCTGCAGGTTAGCAACAGGAGCGTGCAGGTAGATCAGTATATCGGGCTGAATGAGCTGCTGATTAATAATGTCGAAGAGGCGCTGGTAAAGCAGAAATTCTTCATCCGGCAAGTTTACTTTTGAAAAAAGAAGGCATTTGGTAAAAAAATAATCCGATATGGTTATACTCTGAAAAAGATCTTTGGTATGAATCAGCTCTTTGAGCTGCTTATACCTTTCGGCCATAAAAAACAATTCCAGCGGAAAGGCGTTTTGTTTGGGATTTTCGTAGAATTTAGCAAGAAAAGGATTGTCGGCGAATTGTTCCAGTATCAGCCGCGCATTAAAATGTTTTGACAACAGGTGGGCCAACGTTGTTTTACCTGCACCGATATTGCCTTCAATGTTAACAAAAGGATATTTCATAAAGAAAGCCAAACTTAAACAACCCTTTTAAATAAACTCAAAAGGGTTATACACTAATTTTCCAGTTTTCGTACTTCTAAAGCATCCGTACATTCTTCTAAAAGACAAAGAATACTTTTTTTGAATGCCGGATGCATGGCTTCCGGAGCTATTTCACTCAGGGGTTCAAGAGCAAATCGCCTGTTGATCAATTCAGGATGAGGAATTTTCAGGTTCGGAAGGTCAATGATCTCATCATTAAATAACAAAATATCAATATCTATGATCCGGGGTCCAAATTTTTCAGCCCGGCGCCGGCCCATACTGGTTTCAATCTGCAATATGGCATTGAGCAAGTCTATGGGCGATAAGGGAGTTTTCAGCATAACAGCCTGGTTAAAAAAAGAAGGCTGATTGGTTTTTCCCCAGGCTGCCGTTTCGTAAAAATGGGATAAGAGGATTATTGTTCCGCATGCTTCACCAATTTTGATCACTGCTTTTTGCAGTTGCTTTTTCCTGTTACCCATATTACCGCCTATCAGTAAATACACTTTATTCATGGATAGTATGTAATTTCCGCTTCAAATATCTCTATTTTTACCAGATTAAATTTTTAAACGTGAGGAGTTTTTTTAAGTTTTTCCTGGCAGCTTTGCTGGCCCTGGCTGTTTTTACCCTGATTGGTTTTTTAATTTTATTTGGAATAGCGGGCAGTATTGCAAGCAGTGAGAAAGCAACAATAGCGTCAAAATCTGTACTGTTTCTTGATCTTTCCCGCAGCTTTAATGATAAAAGATCTGACAATACCATTGCACGCCTCAGTGGTGACAGAGATATATTTTCGACATCTTTGTATGATGCGATCCGGCTTCTTCAACATGCTAAAAAAGATTCATCGGTAAGAGGTATATATATTAAATGCAATGAAAATGCTAACGGATTTGCTGCAAGCGAAGAATTGCGCAATGCACTTCTTGATTTCAGGCAGAGCAAAAAATTTATTATCGCTTATGGCGATATGATTTCACAGAAAGCTTATTTTGTTGCCAGTGCAGCCGATAAAATTTACTGCAACCCTAAAGGCATGATAGAGTGGAAAGGATTTACTTCCCAGCTTTTCTTCATGAAAAATGCATTAAAGAAACTTGAAATTGAGCCGCAAATATTTTACGATGGTAAGTTTAAAAGTGCTACGGAGCCATTGCGTGAAGAGAAAATGACAGAGGCTAACCGCTTACAAACCACAGTATGGCTTGGAGATCTATACAGCCGCTTTTTACTTACCACTGAGGCTGCAAGAAATATAGATACGGCAACACTTCACAGGTACGCCAATGAATATATGATACAAACGGCGAATGATGCCGTGAAATATAAGTTATTGGATGCTGTGAAATATGATGATGAAGTAAAAGACGAGATAAGGAAAAGATTGGATATTAACAAAGACGACAAAATTGAATTTGTGCCAATGGGAAGCTATGCTGAGGCAACGGATATAAAAAAATACGGATCAGAAAGAATAGCTGTTATTTATGCCGAAGGAGATATTGTATATGGTAAAGGAACGGACGGACAGGTAGGATCCGACGAATTCAGAAACCTGATTTCAAAAGCCCGGACAGATAAAAATGTTAAAGCCATTGTATTGAGGGTTAATTCACCCGGAGGCAGTGCTTTGGCGAGTGAGATCATCTGGCGCGAAACCATGCTTACCCGCAAAGCCGGAAAGCCCCTGGTGGTTTCCATGGGAGATGTTGCCGCTTCGGGTGGTTATTATATTTCATGCGCTGCCGACAGCATTTTTGCGCAACCCAATACCATTACCGGTTCCATTGGCGTTTTTGGTATTGTGCCCAATATGCAAAGTTTTTTCAAAAATAAATTAGGGATTACTTTCGACCAGGTAAAAACAGCGCCTAATGCTGATATCGGTTCAGTAACCCGTCCTTTAACTGATGGCGAAAAGATAATTATACAAAGTGAAATAGATACCATCTATCATGATTTTAAAACAAGGGTTGCCGAAGGAAGAAAAAAAGATATGCCCTTTATAGACAGCATTGCACAGGGAAGGGTATGGACAGGCAGCAGGGCAATGCAAATTGGACTGGTAGACCGTGTGGGCGGGTTAGATGATGCCATTGCATGTGCTGCAAAACTGGCAAAACTCACAGAATACGGATTGAGAGAATATCCCGAGCCGAAATCCTTCTGGGATTTGCTGAAAAACAATTACGGCAAAACAGTAAAAAGCAAAGCCATTAAAGAAGAATTGAATTACAACGAATACCAGTTATTTATGCAGTTAAAGCGCATCAGGCAAATGGTAGGAACCGCGCAAGCAAGATTGCCCTTTGATATTGTTGTAGAGTAAATATTTAAAGATAACAAATCCGCTACCTTTGCCGGGCAAATTATAATTGCATGTCGAAATCCTATAGCCAGTTTAAAGCCATGTTTGCTATTGCCAAAGCCGGGCTTATAGCTATTTTCAAAAGTCCTTCGGCTGTTGCGTTCAGCTTTGCTTTTCCTTTAATATTTATTCTCGTTTTTGGTTTTTTGGGAAGCGGAGGCAGAATTTCCATTCGTGCGGCTTTTGCTCCTGCCACCGATACAACCAATTACCTCTATGGCATCATCAAAACCATCCCGGGGCTTCGTATCATTGAAAAACCAGAGACCGAAATAAAAGAAGATCTTGAAAAAGGGCGGTTAACGGCTGTCATCGCTATTCAGAAAAATGAAAATGCATCACCCGCTTATTTTATCAATCTAAAAAGTTCGGAAGCTGTAAGTCCGCAAAATTTGCAGGTGCTGCGTGCTATACTGGAATCCATAATAAAAAGTATTGATCATAAAAAATATCCTGATGCACCCACAGTTGCTGTTATAAATAATCATATTGAAAAAATCCCGGGTCGAACCTACCGTACCATAGATTTTATACTTCCGGGCCAACTGGGTTTTTCCTTATTGAGCGCAGGCGTTTTTGGCGTGGCATTTTTATTTTTCAGTTTGAGACAAACTTTAGTACTTAAACGTTTTTTTGCCACCCCCGTTAGCCGCACTTTTATAGTTCTGGGCGAAGGACTTAGCCGGGTAACCTTTCAGTTGATTACATCCATAGTGATTTTGCTGGTTGGCTATTATTTTTTTCATTTTACATTAGTACATGGATGGGTCACTTTTATTGAGTTGCTGGTATTGAGTTTTATAGGCCTGGTGGTTTTTATGTCTCTGGGCTTTGTAGTAAGCGGGATAGCTAAAAATGAAAGTGCTATTCCGCCGCTGGCTAATATTGTTACCTTACCCCAGTTTTTGCTTGCCGGTACCTTTTTCCCTATTGATAATTTTCCTGCCTGGCTTCAACCCTTTTGTAAAATACTGCCGCTTACTCATTTAAACGATGCCATGCGCAATGTTGCTTTTGAAGGTGCACATTTAACAGATTGCGGCAAACAGTTGGGTATACTTGCTATATGGGCTGTAGTTGGCTACACGCTTGCGGTGAAAACGTTTAAATGGGAATAAAACAAAGCAAAATATACCTGCCTGGAATGGTGTGTAAAGCGAAATCTAAAAAGAAAATCTAATTTTAGTAAGCAATATGCGATTAATAAAACAGATAGCGATTGGTATTATAACATTTAGCATCATATTATTGTTTTTTTCTTTTCTGTTGCCTTCAAAAATAAGTGTATCAAAATCGGTATTGCTACACGCTCCTAAAGACAGTGTAATGGCTGCTTTGCTGCGGATTGATGACTGGAAGCACTGGAATCCTATTTTGCAGGACAGTAGTGCTGCATATTCCATATCATCAGCGCAGCAGGTGGAGTGGGTAAGCGCCAACGGCATTTCAAATTCCATACAATTAGAACAATTCGCAGAAGATAGTATAATAGCAATAATAAAATCGGACAATAAACAGGTTTTTAGCAGCGGTTTTACAGTTGTTCGTCATCCGCAGGATGCCTTGCTTACCAAGGTGCAATGGTGGATCAATGAAGATATAAAATGGTATCCGTGGGAAAAATTCTATGGCTTGTTTTCCGAAAGCTTCAGAGAAACATATATGGACAATAACCTGCAATTGTTTAAATATTATATTGAAAAGAAACAACGCTAATCTGCAAAACCTACATTAAGCAATATCTGCACCGTAATTATTTTTTCAAAACAGCAATCTCCCTGCGGTTGAAATTCATTATACAGCGCTGCAACGACAGTTTACAATAAAAAGTTAAATGGATTTTATTCCACGTAAGTAAACAGGCGATTAACATCTCTTAAACAAATTACTTATTTATTTCACCAGGTAAATTACCTGGTTGTTATTGTGCAACCATTTTCTTACCCATTATCTAAAAAATACATTGTATGAAAAAATCACTCCTGTTACTGATGCTGCCGGCCCTTTTATTCGGCTCCTGCACCAAAGAAAAAGTTGTAGCTCCCAACGACCTGCCTGCTACAAGCGCCAGTTATATCAGCACCCACTTTCCCGATCAACAGATCGTTCAGGCTGTGAAAGAATTCGATGATCTTAAAATTACGTATACCGTTTATTTAAACAACGGTACCAAAATTGAATTTAACCAGAGTGGCGAGGTTAAAGAAATAGAAGGCAATGATGCGCTGCCCGACAGCGTTATTCCTTCCACTATTCTTTTTTATGTACAGAAAAATTATCCGTCTGAATTCATCAAAAACTGGAACCTTGAAAAAACGGTGCAGAAAATTAAACTGTCGAACGATATAACCCTGGAATTTGACAGGAACGGAAATTTTCTCCGGATTGATAGTTAGCGCTTGAAAAGCGCATTCTGCTAATTCATCTTTAGGCCGGTAAGACCTTCACAATGAAGACGCTTACAGGCTTTTAGCTGTCGCATCACACAACCGTATAGGCTAATGCCTGATCTTCGGGTTTCCCCTGTGTTTGTCACGCTTAGCTTCACATTTTTTTTGCAAAACATCTGTACATTTACAACTGTATCCCTTACTTCAATATGTTCGCTATGCCATTAAAAAAGATAATGATCACCGCTATTGCGTTGAACATTGCCCTCGTTTCTTTAAGAGCACAATCACTCCGTAATGCTCAAAATGAAAAAAACCGCAGTGGGTGGCCTGCTTATGGCGGCGATGCCGGGGGAAGCCGTTATTCGGGATTGCAACAAATTAACGTCAAAAATGTAAAGCAACTGCAGGTGGCCTGGACTTACCAAACCGGCGAATTAAAAAAATATGAAGGCACAAACGCAAAGGAGAAGGCAGCTTTTGAAGCTACTCCCATTCTCATAGATCACACGTTGTACTTCAGTACGCCTTCCTGCCGGGTGTTTGCTATTGATGCTTCGTCGGGAACTCAAAAATGGGTGTTTGATCCGAAGATTGATTTAAAAAATGATTTTTCGGAAATTACTTCCCGTGGTGTTTCTGCCTGGCCGGCGCCGGGTGATAAAGGAAACCGTTCCGCGTCAAAAAGGATTTTTATCGCTACGCTTGACGGGCGGTTGATAGCGCTGGATGCAAAAACCGGCGACCCTGTTGTTTATTTTGGTAAAGACGGCACTGTTGATTTAAGAGCAGGTTTTGGCAAGGATCTCAGCATCACTTCGCCGCCGGCAATCATTGGTAACCTTGTAATTGTTGGTTCTTCTATGGGCGACAACCAGCGCTTCGATTATCCGCGTGGCACGGTAAGAGCCTATGATGCTAACTCAGGTGAACTTCGGTGGAGTTGGGATCCTATTCCAACAGACTCTTCAGATAAGGCCTGGCACACCTGGCGCGGTCCCAAAGCCCATAAAACAGGCGCTGCCAATGCGTGGTCTGTTATTTCGGCTGATGCCGACCGTGACCTTGTATTCATTCCAACCAGCAGTCCAAGTCCTGATTTCTATGGTGGTGAGCGCCTGGGGCAAAATTTATATGGAAACTCTATTATTGCCCTCCGGGCTTCTACCGGAAAAATGGTGTGGTACTACCAGGTGGTGCACCACGATTTGTGGGATTATGATATTGCAGCTCAACCTATGCTGATAAACATAACCAGGGATAAGAAAAAAATACCTGCCGTAGCAGTAGGCACCAAAATGGGCCACATATTTATACTGAACCGCGAAACCGGCGAGTCCCTGTTTCCGGTTGAAGAGCGGGCTGTGCCGGCATCGGATATTGCCGGCGAAGAAGCGCATCCCACCCAGCCCTTCCCAGTGCTCCCAGCTCCTGTTGGTTTGCAAAGCATTTCTACTGCAGATGCATGGGGCGTAACAGCGCAGGACAAAGAAGAAGCAGAAAAGCGGATTGCACAATATGTTAATAAAGGCCCGTTTACGCCTCCCAGTTATAAAGGTACTATTATGGCGCCGGGAAATGTGGGCGGCATTCACTGGGGCGGTATGTGCTTTGACCCTGAACAGCAACTGCTGCTCACCAATATTAACCGCATACCCGCTGTTGTAAGAATGCTGCCAAGAGAAAAAGTAGCTCAATTGGAAAAGGAACATGCAGAAGTTATGCGGGCAGAAACCGGCCGGCAATTGGGCACACCCTATATCATGAAACGCGATTATCTTTTCAAAGCAAGTGATAAGGGTTTGATGATGCAAATAAAACCACCATGGGGTACGCTGCTTGCTATTGATATGCACAATGGAGCAAAGCAATGGGAGGTACCCCTTGGATATATGTACGATCCCGTGCAATACCCCGATACTAAAAAATGGGGCTCTGTTAATTTTGGCGGCGCCATTGTTACGGCTGGTAACCTTTTGTTTGTAGCCGCCACTTTAGATAATCATTTGCGTGCTTTTAATACCAAAACCGGCGAACTGCTTTGGGAACATGCATTGCCGGCCAGCGCGCAGGCCACGCCCATGATCTATGCAGTGAATGGCAAACAATATGTGGTAATAGCTGCGGGCGGGCATGGAAAGCTGGGAACCAAACAAGGTGATTTCGTGGTTGCTTTTTCTTTGCCATAATTGTAATACCGCTCACTGAACCTTAATACGATACAAATGATACTCCGGAACTTTTCGAAAGCAATTTTGATGCAGGCTATCTCAGGACTGTTTCTCCTGCCATCGTGCTCTGCCCAGGCCTCTGACAGCCTCACTTTTTTAAAGGGGTATAAAACAAAGGTATATTACAGTACAGGCAATGAAAACAGGGCGGCGTTAATAGCAGACCGCTGCGACAGGGTGATGGGTTTTTATCAATCGCTGATTGCATTTGAACCTGCTGTAGAGGTGCTCATCCTCGACCCTGCTGATTGGAAAAAATATACAAAGTTTCCTGTGTATGGAATGCCACATTATAATGACAACCAAACGCTGATCATAGCGTCTGCAGATAATGATTTCTGGAAAAGTTTTGTTCCACCTCTTGAAAAATTACCGAAATACCTGGCGGAGCAAATATGCCGCACATACAACAACGGAAACGGAACGCTTACCATGCAGCCATTTTTTGATCTACTGGCTATTCATGAACTGGGCCACGCTTTTCACAGTCAGGGCGGTTTAATTATGCAAAGAAAATGGATGGGAGAATTATTCGCCAACCTGCTGCTGCATACTTACATTGCAGAAAACGAACCCGAACAATTGCCGGCGCTTACCATCTTTCCCAAAATGGTTATTGCGGGAGGAAGAGACGGATTGAAATACACTTCACTAAACGACCTGGAGAACCGTTATGATGAAATCGGTGAGCAATATCCTCAAAATTATGGATGGTACCAGAGCAGGTGGCATTCGGCCGCCGGGGATATATACAACAGGAGCGGTAGTGCTGCGTTCACAAAGCTATGGAGGGCATTGAAAACGCAAAAAGACAAAATGAACGATGATGCCCTGGCATCTTTTTTATCGGACCATGTGCATCAAAGTGTGGCAGACGTTTTGCTTAAATGGGATGAATAATGCTGCACTGCTGCTCGTTTTTATTTCCCTTCTAACCTCCTTATCCGTATTTCCCGGAAATAAACTTCCATATCCATACCCCCATGCAATTGCAATGCAATGCACCCGGCTGTTCTGCCAGGGTCGTTGGTGAGATGAGCCGTTTGTTTTCCGTTAACCCATACTGTTATTTCTTTACCCACGGCCCGTACCTTCATTTTATTCCATTTACCAGGCATATACCATTTTTTTACCGCTTCTGCACTGGGTTGCACCACCCAGGCCCTGCCACCGGTCTCATATAATCCGCCGGCATCTTTGTTGGGATCTATTTCGGCCTGGAAACCATGTACACCTACTGCATCTTCCACTTCCTGCGCCCTGAAGTATAGTCCGCTGTTGCCTTTAACGGCTTTATAAGAAATTTCAATTTCAAAATCGGCAAAAACGCTGTCCGACACCAATAACCCATGCCTCGGTTCTGTAGCCGGGCTTGTACCAACTATAATACCATTTTCTACTTTCCACTCTCCACCCGGCAGCGTGTGCCAACCCTCCAGGTTTTTGCCATTGAACAAACTGATCCATCGCTGCGCCTGTATTGAGGATATGGTAAAAAACACTACAGCGGAGAGTTGCAAAAAGATTAGAACGTATTTTTTCATGAACGATCATTAAGAATGATGTTACAATATAAAACAAAAAAGTAGCTGCATGTAATTTGTTTTAAAAAAACGCTGAACACATAAGCACAACAGGAGCTTCGGAACGCAACCGGAAACGCAGACCCTGTTCATTATGGATTGTGAGAATAATTTTTTAACTTTCCTTTGAAGGCATATATTTACGGAGCATAAATATTTCATTATAAAATCTGCAATATGCCTGTTCACAACAACAATGCTTTTAATGCTTCGCGCCGTTCGTTTTTATTGAAGGGATCAATGGCTTCTGTGAGCCTGCTGATTGGCGGTTCAACTGCATGGTCAAAAGCATTTTCGTTTGATAAAGTACCCGACTCGAAATTCTTTGGCGTACAGATCGGTGTAATTACGTATTCATTCCGGAGCATGCCGCACAATGTGGAGCAATTGCTGCAATATATTGTTGATAGTGGTATCAGTGCTGTTGAATTGATGGGCGAGTCGGTAGAAGATTATGCAGGGAAACCTGTTAATACCATTAAAATGCCTCCCCGCGTAAACGGGCAGCCATCTCAAATTTCGGACGAACTGAAAGCGCAGATAAAAGCCTATGCAGAACAGGTGGCCGAATGGCGGGCCACAGTTTCAATGGATAAGTTTAAAGAGGTAAAAAAAATGTTTAAAAAAGCCGGGGTAAGCATCTATGCTTTCAAACCCAATGCATTGGGCACAAACAATACCGATGCTGAAATTGAATATGCACTTAGGGCTGCGAAAGCGCTGGGAGCCCGTTCTGTTACTGTGGAGCTGCCTAAAGATCCCGCTCATTCTCAACGTCTGGGAACACTCGCTGCAAAACATAAAGTATATATCGGTTACCATAACCATACGCAGGCCACCGATACCGTATGGGATGAAGCCCTGAGCCAGTCGCCCTACAATTCCATTAACCTCGATTGCGGCCATTATATAGCGGCAGGAGGGAACAATACAAAAGAAAGCTTACTGGCGTTTATTGAGGCAAAGCACAACCGCATTACAAGCTTTCATATAAAAGACCGCAAAACAAAAGAAAATGGCGGAGCCAATCTTCCCTGGGGTCAGGGCGATACGCCCATTAAAGAAATACTGAACCTCCTGAAAGAAAGGAAATACGACATCCCGGCAAGTATTGAACTGGAATATGAAATACCCGCCGGATCCGATGCGGTAAAGGAAACAAAAAAATGCCTTGCGTATGCGAAGGGGGCATTGGGAGCGTAGAATAATTTTGATAGTACTCCGGCTAATATATAATATCAGCCGGAGCATACCGGGTATTAAGCCGTTACCGCTGTTTCTGTTTTAATTTTAATACCTAACAAGGCATAGAATGCTTTCAAAATAGCCGGATGTCCCGGCCATGCAGGAGATGTAGTAAGATTACCGTCTGTTACCGCTTCATTAACAGCTACATCTTTATAAATTCCACCTGTTAAGGCAATATCCGGCCCAATGGCAGGATAAGCTGTAAGTGTTCTGCCTTTCAATACACCTGCAACGGTTAGGATTTGAATGCCATGACATATTGCCGCAACGGGCTTGTTGGCGTCAAAGAAATGGCGGGTAATTTCCAACACTTTTTTGTTGAGCCGGATGTATTCGGGCGCCCTGCCGCCACATATATACAGTCCGTCATACTCTTCAGGATTTACTTCGCTAAAGGTTGTATTCAGCTGAAAGTTGTGTCCCCTCAGCTCTGCATAGGTTTGAAAGCCAACAAAATCATGAACAGCGGTGGCTACCGTATCGCCCGCCTTTTTATCGGGGCAAACGGCATGTACCTCGCAACCAACAGACAGCAAGCTTTGAAAAGGTACCATTACTTCATAGTCTTCGACGAAATCGCCGGCCAGCATTAAAATTTTCTTTGACATAGTGGTAATATATTTGATGATGTAAGGGAATAAAAACGTTTGTGTAAAGTTACTAAACCTGTAATTTTAACTGAGCAAATAACAAAGTGCATTATTCTATTACCATAACCAACGACAGAACCGGCAAACATTTATTTTGTTAATTATTTAGTATAGTTTTATTATTGCTGATACAAAACTGTTGACCCGGTGGGCCGTTACTGCAAACATTTAAAATACATTTAAGGAGCTTTTGTACATAAACACATGCTGAAATATTTATTACGGAACCATATAATAGTCCATCAAAATCGGACTATGATCCATTCAGATATATATAGAGCATAGTAAATTTGGTTACACGATTTATTTCTTTACTACCTAAAACTTGCTATATGGGATACATTGAATCTAGAAAAGAATGGTTTCTCCGGCTATATCGCAACAACACAATACAACAGAATTTAAAGATATTTATATAACAGAACTGCATTGAGCAGTACAGTATATTCACATCAAAGTATTGATTTCCGCTATTACACTGTATTAATTTTTACAAGCTATATGAAAAGGTTTCATCCGCTCCTGTCCTGCCTTATAAATTTTATGTTTATTTTTTGCATTCACTATTCCGTTCAGGCGCAGCAAACGCCCGTTAAAAAGCCGCTTAAAATCAACCGGAACTATGTGCTGGAAGCTACCATGCTGGGTTATATTGCCAAAGACGGAACCCGCAACCCGGTGCTCAAGGCCCGGAAAGGGGAGCGGGTGCGCATAACCATCGTTAATGGCGAACCCATGACCCATGATATTTCGATGGAGAAACTGAAAATTAAAAGTAAAGTGCTTGTTGAAAAGGGCGCTACGGCTTCTATTACATTTACCGCCAGTGAAAGCGATACTTATTTCTGCACCATACCCGGCCACCGGCAGGCCGGCATGGTAGGAAAATTTGTTGTTACCAGCGCCGCTGATGTTAAAGTGGTTACGGCAAAAGGAACTCTACCGCTCAAAAATGGCAAACCGCTGAACCTGAATTTTGAAACCGGTACACTGAAAGACTGGACCGCAGAAGGCGATGCCTTTCTTAATCCGCTTATTTCACAGGATCCTTCGCCAAAGCATGCAAAGGATGAAAGCATAGAAAAAGAAGGCCGTTATTTTGTGAGCAGTGGCGGCGAAACGGAACACAATAAAACCGGAAAATTAACGTCCGTTGCTTTTAAAATAACACAGCCCTGGGCATCTTTCAAAGTGTCGGGTGGTGCATTGCAGGATACCAGGATTGAACTGGTTCGTGCAGATAACGACAGTGTTTTTTTCCAGATCCCCGGTACCGGCCGCGCAACCTTACGCCCGGTTGTTGTTGATCTGAGAAAATTATTGAACAAGGAAATTTACATCAGGCTTATAGATAATGAAACCGGCGTTTCGCCCATCCCTTATATACGCCCCGACAAATGGGCGCACCTGAATTTTGACGACTTCAGGTTTTACAGCAAACGCCCGGTGTTTTCGAATGAGTTAAAGCCAAGTGATGTAATTGTTCTTCCTCCCCTTGATGTTACTCCTTATGCCGGGCTTTCGGGCGAAAAAGCGGCGGAGGTAATGACCATGCCGGAAGGTTTTTCCATTACAATTTCCGCAGCAGAGCCTGAAATTCTTAAGCCCATTGCTTTTACCCTCGACTGGCGCGGCAGGCTTTGGGTGGTAGAGTCGCACACCTACCCGGTACGGGCGCCCGAGGGACAGGGTAAAGACCGCATTTATATTTTTGAAGATACCGATGGCGATGGTAAGTTAGACAGCAAAAAGGTTTTCATTGATACGCTCAACCTCGTAAGTGGCATCGAAGTAGGTATGGGCGGAGTGTGGGTAGGTGCAGCGCCTTACCTGCTCTTTATTCCTATTGATGAAAAAACAGATAAGCCTGCAGGCCCCGCGCAGGTTGTACTCGACGGCTGGGGCTACGAGGATACACATGAAACACTCAACAGTTTACACTGGGGCCCCGATGGATGGCTGTATGGCAACCATGGTGTGTTTACCAATTCAAATGTTGGCCGGCCCCGAACGCCCGACAATGAGAGGATAAAATTGAACGGCGGCGTATGGCGTGTGCATCCGGTAACAAAGAAGTTTGAGCTTTTTGCCGAAGGCACCAGCAATCCATGGGGCATTGACTGGAATGACTATGGGCATGCATTCATTACTGCCTGCGTTGTTCCGCATTTGTATCATGTTATCCAGGGCGGCAGGTATACCCGCCAGGCACGTCCGCACCCGGAATATACTTTTGATGATATTAAAACCATAGCCGACCATGTGCACTGGATAGGCGACCGCGGCCCGCATGCGGGTAATTTCAGATCGGCAAGCAAGGGTGGCGGGCACGCGCATGCAGGCGCCATGTTTTACCTGGGCGGCGATAGCTGGCCCGGCGCATACCGCAATGATATCTTTATGAACAGTATCCATGGCAGCAGGGTCAATACCGATCATATTATACGGAAAGGTTCGGGATATACGGGCACGCATGGTAAGGATTTCCTGCTTACCAATGATGCATGGTCGCAATGGCTGAATTTCCGTTACGGACCTACCGGTTCCGTATATGCGATAGACTGGTACGATAAAAATCAATGCCATAGTTCCAACCCCGATGTGCACGATAAAACGCTTGGCCGCATCTTCAGGATCAGCAATGCAAAAGACCAGTGGGTGCAGGTTGATCTGAAGAAAGCTACAGATATGGAACTGGTAGCACACCAACTCAATAAAAATGACTGGTATGTAAGGCAGGCACGGCTTATTTTACAACAACGCGGCCCTAACCTGCAGGTACATGAAGCCCTTAAAAAAATACTGGATGAAAACCCCGATGAAACGCGCAAATTACGTGCGCTGTGGGCGCTGCATGTTACTAAGGGCATAACTGAAAGCGAGCTGATCGCATTGCTTCATCATGAAAGTGAATACCTGAGAAGCTGGGCAATACAATTGCTGGCCGAAGAAAGTCATCCCTCTGTTAATGCCCTGCAGCAATTTGCCGCCATGGCCAAATCAGATACTTCGGCACTGGTAAGATTATACCTGGCATCGGCCCTGCAACGCACGCCACCCGAAAACCGCTGGGATATTATAAGCGCTCTTTACCAGCATGGTGAAGACAGCACAGATCATAATCTGCCTTTAATGTATTGGTACGCCCTGGAACCAATGGTGGAAAAGGATATGAACAAAGCCATTGATCTTGCCATAACCGCAGCCATACCCCGAACCATAGAATATACCATACACCGCGTGGCGGCAATAAACAATGAGGCATCCAAAAAAGCGCTCACTGATCTCTCCCAAAAATTAAGCGCTTCGCAAAACAAACATAAATACCACGAAGCGCTGATGATCATTGCTGACGCGCTGAAGAAAAATAAATAGTTGATGGTAATTGCCCCGGCACGGGTGTTTCTTTAGGAGCATCCGTGTCTTAATTCGCAGCAGCATTTGCAGCGCTTGGAAGATCGCATTGGTTTTGCCGGTGACAAAAACCTTTTTTGGTGACATAAGTGGGACACTTGCGCCTGCCTGGGACTTTACTAACATTCGATGTAGGAATTGACCGGGTTATAAGAAAAAACTACCAATTGGTTGGCCCGAGTGAATAAGTATGTGAGCCTCCTTCATTGTCTATGTATACGTAAAAGTCTTCGGTACCGTATAAGCCGGTAATTATGTACCAGGTATTTAATTCAAGAAGACCCAAAATCTTTTTCTCATCGTACGAGTTGCTACATCTTCTCCACACCAACTCCTTACCAATTCGGTCAAAATAAGATTTCGAATTATACTTTTCATTTCCTGTAAAATGACGATAGCAAAAACCTGAATCAACAATATGCTTAGCCAAAGAATAATGATTAAATTCCTTGTCAAATACCGAAACGGTGCTATCAAGCAATTTAATTTTTGCAATTTGAAAACCCTGATATTTTCCGTTTGCCCAACTCGTACTATAGATATAGCTACGGGTTATTGTTACTTTATTCCGGCAGGAAAAAGATATCAATACAATAAAAAAAACAAGGTATATAGCACTTAATTTATTCTTTTTTATTATCATCTCCTGTTTTGGATTTTGCACCTAATAAAATAGATAGATATCCAGTTCTTTTTACTTTTTCATCTTTAACAGAATTAACATATTTCAAACGATAATACCATTTGTCTAGGGAAACAATCTTATTATCAAATTCATTTGCTGGATTCAAACCTTCACTAATCATATACTTTTGTTTCCATGCTTTATAATCAGCAAAAACAGTCATCAATGCTTTCTGCCCTGTCGCTCCAGCAATTGTTTCCCCTGCTACCCGCTGACCAGTTATTAATTTAAATGGAACTGATATTAAATATTGAGTACTTTCATCCACCATTTGTAAATCGGCAAATAGCGTACGGGAATCTTCCACTACGTCGTATGCGCCCACTTTTGTATAATTTTCATCGTGACGTTTGGCAATAGCATCCGCAGCATCAATAGGATCCCATGAATAATCATAACCTTTCTTGCCACTTGCATTAGGTTTTCCCGTATAAGTGATACTTCCATCCCCGGAATAAAGCCCGTGTGTTGCGTAAGACCCAGACAATTCCCAAACAGGATCTCCTTCCTGCTTACCATTCTGATAATAATACTCATGTTTGACACCCTTTCCTTCTGGCCCATAACCCGCCGAATTATACCAGTCTGCCGGGGTGCCACCATGAGCCAATAAAGTTTTTTTATCCATCTGGTAATACACTACATCCTTTGTGGCCAATATTTTTCCCGCTGCATTAACTGTATGAATTCGTTTTACATATTCTAATCCATCTAAATCCACCCCATCAACAGGACGATTACTTGCAAACTGGTACGGCGTAAGTTCAGGATATTTAGGCGTTAACGGATCAACCGATTTAAACTTCGCCAGCCTCGGATCGTAAATCCTGAAACCATAATCATACTGCACTGGGCTTTCTCTATCCATCTCCTTCCCGTTAAATCCGTAGCGATAAATGTTTCTGCTTGTGTATGTTCTGCCCGGCATAGTCATTCCAAACGGGTAATAATCCTCCGCACTTACAACATCCGCTTCGTAATAATCTATCGTTCCATTGCCTGCATCATGGGCTTTCTTTTTATCACTCACCGTTACCAGTACATTGCCCAGGTGGTTGCTTAATTCAAAGAACTTTTTCCCTCTTTCAAATATAATTAAATTACCACTGTTTCCATAGCCCATATTCAAGGCAGACGGTGGCGTTGCCAAAAGATCTTTAGCGGGCATAAAAATGCCGAGGCGGCTGCTACCATATATATGCTGTTCTCTTAAAAACAACTTACTGTCACTACTGTTTATACCATACACAGCCATTGTTTTGCCGTTGGCATCGCGTACATACAGGGTTGTGGTGGCAGTGCCGGCGGCAGTTACGGTTTTGCTTGTGCGATTACCGGCAGCATCATAGGCAAAATCAATCTTTTCTCCATTGGTTTTGGCAATGCTTTTTATCTTTCCATATACCGTCCATTCAATTTTATCAATTCCTTCAGCCCTGTCTTTTACCAAATTGCCTATTTCATCGTAATTATAATTGTCTGCCTGCTGATCATCCATATCTTCTGTATAATTAGCAGAAGGCACTTTGTCTTTTACGTGATCCAATTTATTATTGCCCGGCTGGTAATGATAAGCGAGCTCGTCCATTGCCACAATTGAACCAAAACCATTTCTATTATAAGTGAGTATATTGCCATTGGCATCATAACTTATGCCTTCTTTGTAATCCTGTGCAGCAGTGATCCCGTTGTCCCATATATTGTTGCCGGCAGCATTTTCTTTATATGCATCCATGCCGGTTATACGGTTTAGCTGGTCGTACCGGTAATTGTATAATAAAGGAGTGCCCAGCTTACCAATGTTAACGCCCATGCTGCTGATGTTGCCATTGTACAATGGCATATTCGCATTAAGCGACTGTAGCTTTGTGCTTAACCCGCTATAGGCATTGGGTGCGTTAATGGCTGTGTAGTCGTTGCCATAATAATGCAGGTTGAAATGATAAGCGTCCCGCGCTACCCGTCCCTCTTCGGTAGCTGTACCGTTCACCCCTTTTAGCCACCCCTGTAAGGTATAGGCATAATCAAGGCCCTGTACCTGATTTTCGCCAATAACAGCACGACTCAACGGCCCATGTTTGTAATATTGATAATGGGCATCATGTTCCCAATGCAACTCATCCGTACTGGTATATACGCCGGTAAGCCTGTTTTCTGCATCATAGTTATATTGATGATAAAATGCATCGGGTTGTGTAATGTACTGTTTAGTAACGGGGTCGTATAACCGGGGCTGATAACTTACATTGTTTACTTTTCCACTGATGAGATCATACCGGTATGTAATGCGCTTATAGCGGTTTCCCTGCTGGGCCAATACACCCGCTGCGCCGTAATCCTGCAATAAGGTATCCGCATTGCCCGCAATATCATAATGATAAAATGCAGCATAATCATAATTGTTTATATCTCCATCGGTGCTAAACAAGGTAAATGCCACCCGGTTGCGCAGGTTGCTTTGCTGTACAATATAAGGTGAAATATCTTTATGCAGGTAGCTTTCCTTTGCCGGCAAATCGTAAAAGGTTGCCGTTACCTGCCTTTTGCCGGAGGCATTGTTGTTCATCCAGGCTTGCAGTTGGACAGGATTGCGGCTAATACCATTATTCATTGCCAGGTCTGCGTTATTGATTTCGCCTGTTTCGGTTAGGCGGCCCAGGTAGTCGTATTGGGTGTAGCTGACCCTTATCCGCCCCGGCGGACTAGCCCCTGGCCCCTCTCCACTGGTGGAGAGGAGGATGGCCTGTTTAGCATTCTGGCTTACCACCAGCCTGCCGAGGCGGTCGTACCAAAACCTGCTTTCACCCGCATCGGACGTTTCCTGGTGTACTACCTGGTTGAGGGTATTGTAGCGATACTGCGCAACTAATCTGTGATCCGGCACAATGACCCTATTTGCGCTACGCGCATTTTTTACACTTTGCAGCCAGGCTGCGTCGTAATTGGCATACACACCCATTGGTGGTACCGTTTTAATCAAATTCCCTGCCTGGTCGTAATAATACAAAGTATAATGATATTCACTTACTGGCTGCTGAACTGTAAACCGTTCTTGTTGCACCGCCTGAAGGCATTTATTGACATAGGTTTTCATAAACTCCCCCCGAACCGAATCGCTGTATGCACTATACCGTTCGTACCCCCTGCTTATGGCAATGTCAAGACTGTCGGCACAGGTGGTTTCATTTCTTGCTTGCACCGTTATTTGCGAAACCGTGTTTTTCCCGCAGAGTAATAAGCCGGGATTAAATGAAGGTGAAAAGATGCTGTCGCCACAAACCTTTAACGCTATGCCATTGGCTTTATACAATGAATCAATTTGATTGAAATAGTATGCCGCATCACGGGCTTTGTTAAAGTATCGCTCAAATTTAGTAACGCAATCTGCAGATGGGCATGTGTATGCCTGCGCGTGAGAAGCGAGATTAGCCGTATCATTAAAGTCTTCAAAAAGTATGAGCTCATCATTCGTTCCATAAAGCTTCATCCAATCTAACTGAACATCCATTCCCTGTTGAAACTGAAGGTAGGGCCCAATGATGTCAATATAACTTCTCCCATCCCTGGGAATTTTGAAAATTAAATTTCCCTCATAATACACCCTAAACGTATCTTGTTTTGCAGCGAGTTTGATAATTCGCCAGTCCAGGAAATCTTTATAGCTGAAGGATGTGTCATAATGTCTTATCCCGCGTAACCTGTAGAATGATGCATTGGGCCGATTGGGTACAAAGTCCACGGCAAAATCTTCATCAATATCACTGCTGTCAATATTAATACTGTGTGTATTGGTACTAATCACCACATCACCGCCCTGGGATGCCGCAACGGGGTTTTTAATTCTAACTTCAACAGCATATTCATTTTGCACGCAAATATCTTTTATACTGTTGTAATTGATTGATGAATAATACAAGGGTCCCGATCCTGACGGCATATGTAAAACGCCCGTGTCAACAATCATAGACAGGGTATTTGAGCGTACTGGCAAGCCTGTATTTGAAGAAAGCCCCCCGGAACTCCAATAAACCGGAGGAAACCCGGTATCAATGCCGCTATCATTGATAGAAAGATAGTTTTTTATATAAGAATCAGCTATGTGCATTAACGAATCTTTCCGTGGGTAACTGTCATCACATACATTAAGGTGCTTACCACAGGTATTAAAATAAACCGAATCAATTTGCTCATAAGTATAGGTGGTTCCTTTATGCTGGTTGAAATAAGCAGTAAAGGATTGCTCACAACCTACTGTTGGTTTCGGACAAGCAAAGGAAGGCGCAATTGTTTGCCTTGCAGCAGTGGTCAGATAATCATCAAAAAACACCAGTTTATCAGTGTGATCATAAATTTTAGTATAATCCAATGCAGCCTGAAAATGCATGAAGCTCATCGTGAACGTCCGGATATTTTTTAAGGGCGCCGAAGTTCTGGCTGTTTCCCTAAGTAATGTATTATTAGCGTAAACTCTGAAATATCCTTCGGAAAACTCAAACCTGATGGCAGTCCATTCTTTAAAAATCAAATCCGGATCGCTGCTGATTAAAGAAGATTCACTATTAACGGTTATTGCTTGTCCACTTACCGGATCCACTCCCCTTATTCTACCTAAGAATGTGCCCTGACTTTCAATTGCACCGGATTTACGCCTGTACAATACAAAACCTCCATTGGCATCGGTATAATAAAAGAACTCCTGGTTGGCGCCGATGTCATCTTTTAAAAACCTAAACTTGAACTCCACAGCGTATCCTTTTTCAGAACAATACGAGGAACCTGCAAGTACATGCTGAAAATATTCAAAATAACCAATTGCCGTATCTCTTACCGCTTCAGGCCAACGCAAGATTCCGTCTGAAACAGACTGGGTTATATCTCTTTCATATACGGTTGGGTTCAGGGAGTTCGACTGCAATGCAGCCACCACCCGCAACGGATTTACATCCCTGTTAAATGTATCCATCACCGCTTGTAGGCTATCACAACCCTCATCTGCATCTCGTGCCAGGCAACTATCCATAAACGATAAATATTCTTGTGCCTGTTTTGCAAACCCAAAACGTTTGTTCATATAATAAGCAAACAGTTCATTCATTTTTTGTTGTTCACTTGTTGTTGCTTCAAGACCGGGCGCTATATTGTGATAGGCGCTGGTAAAAGCGTCAAAACCCTCTTTCACCGCAATGCAGGGCACACAAACATTATCCATATCACATTGCAGCGCCGGAGGGAGGTGAATGGGAACAGCAACGAACTTGCAGTCAATGGAGCCGGCACAAAGGTTCAGCAGCGTATCCAAAGCGCCATTGCTTACAGTAGTGTGGAGCGTTCGCTCAATATAAGCGGAAAAGTTGGTATCATTTTTTCCCCGCAGGTATGCATTGTGCAGTTGCGTAATTTTTTCACATTCACAGGATTCGGGCTTAGTCAATACTGGTTTATCAGCCAATACCAATGGTTTTGAATAAGGAGCAGGAAAATTGAGCAGACTGCCATTGCAATCCAATACGCCAACAGGTGTGGAGGGATTAGCAGTATTATACAACTGTACATAATGTGCAAGCACTTCATCAAAGTCCTGGAAAGTATTGGTGGCGCCCGGCGCTATGGAACTTGCACCCATCATATGCGTTTCATCGGTTCCTTTTGTACATACGGTTACCAGGTCGGCCAATAATTGCGCTTTATACGGCAGCAGTTTTTGAAGATCGCATGGTGTAAGTTTCTGCCACCACAATTCGGCATAGCCGGCGCATGAACTTTGATGTGTATAAAAATCTTGTAACCCTGCATCTATGTCATCTTTGCTATTAATATCATTTATACCTGTGCCATTTTTTATGGCATCTGTATTACTGGTGAAATACGAATGATATTTGGTTTCATCTATTGCAGGAGCGGTTCCGGTAATCCCTTTTACCATGTTCAGTATCAATTCGTCTTTCCTTGATTTGTACATTGCCCTAAAAGCCCGCCAGGCTATATCCAGGTCGGCTGTGCAACCCTGCGTGCTAAAAGGATCAGCCATTTGCTTTTGCAAACAGGCCAGGTCATCCTGAGCAGTGCAAAACCCTGCTATAGATGCCGCGTTCCAGATATCCGCCGTGTAACTACCTCCCACGGCAACCTGCTGCATAAAGTTGTGCATCTCGTTTCGCAGGCTGCCATGCAAAATAAAAAATGGATCTGCATTACTGCTATTGCCGTTAAATACAGTCGCATACCGGTTAATAAATGTGCTATTGTTTGTAGGATTGAGCAAACCCTTTTGCTGTGCCTCAACAAATGTTTCCGTTGTTATAAAATCCATATCCCAGTCATAACTTGCAGTACCTACTGCCGGCTGGTTATCAAACACCGGTGTTGTATTCAATATATTATACTGCATTCTTTCGGGATGCAGGTTGTCGGCCAATGTTTCGGCCCAGGAGGGTTGAAAATGTGAAACAAATTCTTCTATGGTTAATTGCTGCGGCTTAAGCGTTTGCCAGTTGCCATTGCGTAAAAGGGTAACAGTTGCAGGATTGCCGTCTTCATCTTTATAATTCAGCGATGCAATGGTATAACGATAATTACGGTTTCCGGAACTGATGGGTCCGAAAATACCATTTCCGGAATATTCTTTATTGTCGCCGGTTCCTGTATAATCTTCAATATTGGCGTACTGTCCGTAAGGAGGGGTTACATCCTGTAGCATCAGAACACGCAAATTGTCTAAATAATTATTCTGTTTGCCAGTGCCGCAAAGTTCTTCACACTTTGCTAATAATTTTATATACGCGGTTATAGCCAATTGCCTGCCGGCAGCAAGATTTGCATTTAAGCCGTTGTCAGCAGTAAATTTATCAACAAATGCCTGCTGTGAGGCGCCTAACTGTTGTTCGCAATTGTAGCAGGGTGTAGCGCAATTATTGGCACTGGTTAAAAATATTTGTTTTTGTTCTTTCACAAAATCCTGTACGGTTTTGCAAAGGTTATTGCCTGCAAATATTTCCTGGTATGCTTGAAGCGCTTCATCACGAATAGTTAGTTTTTTAGTAACCGTATAGCTGCCTTCCTGCAGTATTTTCTCAAAATTTTTAGTAAACATTTCCGGAATTCCGGCACAACCGGCATCAATGCCGCCTATAACATCGGTATATACAAAGGGGTTTCCGCCAAATTGTTTGTTACCGCAGTCATCGCTGATGGTGATTTCAATAGCATAAGAACAGGAGTAGCATATATCTGCGTCTTTACAATCTTTGATGTTAACCTTTTCAGGCAAAAGGGTGTAGCTGAATATATGTTTACCCGTTTTTATAACCAGCAATCCTTTACTGCTTTCAATGGTAAATCCCTTTACAATATTATTTGAAGCATCTGTGAGTGTTTTGGTAAGATAGCTATCCTGTTTAGAAGGAAGATAGTCTAATTTTATATCCGCGGGCAAATCGCCGGCTAAAGCAGTAGCGATGGTGCGGCCATGCATATCCATATAGGATACACTGTATTGCCCGTTTGCATCTCTCACCATGTTTTTAAAATAGTGAGAAGCATCACCGGCTTCCGTACCAAACAACGCATCTAATTCAACCTGATCGGGATTACCGTAGTAATATTTTGTTTCATGACCGGCGCCCAACTGGTGGGTGGGTCCCACACCACCTTGTGCGGCTATACGACCGGTATTATCCTGTGTGTATTTTATTTCAGCAAAAGGAAAACCTTTGGCATCGGGAATGAGTTTATTGTTTCCCTCCTTTTTTTGTGAATTCTGCGGTGAGTAATATTGCGCTGCACCGCTCTTTGCGGGATCCAGCGCTCCCGCGCCACTGTTGCAATAGTCGCGGCTGGCGAAAAGCTTATCGTAATTATCTTTATAATATTCGTTTGTGTTTAAAAAATTATTGAAACGTGGCGTATGCTTTATCAGTGTATTAATAGTGGGGGAGGGGAGCACCTGGATGGCAGGTCGTCCCTGGTAATCGTAAAACGTTTCGGCTACCACAGTTGTGTTTTCCGTATTGTCTTTGGTTACGGTTTGACGGCTACGCAAACTGCCGTCAAAATATTGTAATATGCTTTTTCGTTTTCCTTCTTCAGCAAAACTTGTTGACGCCTGCCAGTTGAGGTTTGCCTGGTGACCAGTGGTAAATTCGAACAAATTGTAATCGCTCCAGTTGGCTTCGGTACGCTGTTCTGAAGGTTTTAACTGCACCGAACGCACCCGAAAAATCAGCCAGCCATGTTTGTCAAATAACAAAGGAATGCTATAGTGATGCATGGTGCTGTTTAGTGTAACACGGGTGGCATTATTTTTAAATACCTTCCCAAAGTCTTCACTGCCGGGTGTGCCGTATAGTTTGGCCTTGTATGCCGAATGATCAATAAAAGTCCATTCCACGTCGTATTCATCCGCTCCTTCAGCAGGCTGCCAAAAGACTTTCAATTCATCGGCACCGGCATCTGTGGGTTGCAAAAAATTTATCTGCTCAACCTTGTTCTCTTCACAGTCAAATGTATATATCCTGTTTATCCGTAATTCATTGGTAAGTTTTAAAGACGGAACAGGATCCCATCCTTCTGCATTTGTTGTAATGCTTACAATCTTTACGTTTACTTTCACCGCATTTTCAAATACAAAGCTATTTTTTACATTGAATGATTTTCCCTGTGTGGTATCATAATTAATGACCATAGTTTGGTTATCGGCCAATGAATCCTGAGCATACGGATTGCTTTTAAAACTAAAGTACAAACGATATACAATGGTAGCCCGGAAAGACGATTTTAAAAATTGTACCGATGCTTCGTCAATAGAAAAAGCAATAATATTTCGTGTATGGGTTTCTTCAAATTTTTTGGGACTCCGTTGCAGGTCAGCATAAAAATCCATATCCTGCACCTGTGCGAAAGAGCCCGGTTTTAGTTGCCCAAGGCGACCTTCAAGAGGCGCAATTACTGTAAGTTCATCTACTGCTATAGCTGCAGAGAGGTAAAAAGTACCCACAAGCAGCATCAATACGTGTTTTAGCATAAGTGCAAATGCTTTTTTGAGTTAACTGGTCTTACTATCTCTCCATCTTCTTTGATTAGCCGCCTTTTAGTAAAGAAGCATATTCAAGCTCAATGGAGAGAATAGATCAGACCCGGTGTTGTTATTCATTTTTGTAGTATATCGAAACGTTCTTTATGATCGGTCTAAAGCATGCTCTCGGAAAACAGCTTGCCTTTACATTTCATTCAACGTATACCTTGTTTACTACTGAATAACTGTTATAGGTAGCAACGGTTGTCCATTTATTGTTTTGTTTCTTTACAAACCTGGAGCAATTGAAAATCGTGTCCTTGAAAGCTGTCTTGCTATATGCCAAAAACAGCACAGTAATAATAATACCATTCGGTTTATTTTTGCCGGTTGCATAATTTTGAGTAGCTCTTTGTATATAGCTTATTTTTCGGAGACGATAATCTTTTATATTGTATGCAACGACGCAGGAACTGTAGTAGGATTCCGGCGTAAAATAAAAATGTAAGGTTCGAAGTGTTTTATCATTTGTGCGTATTACAGAATCAATGTTAGCGGCAATGAAAGAAGAATCCCAGTTGTCAATTACCAGTCTTCCCTTTTCAATACTTGTGGCAGGATTAGTGAGTACTATCATTTTTTCAGGATGATATACAGCAGCATTCACACTATCATTTTGAATAAACTCCATCTTATCCATTTTACAATAGTAATTGCTGCCTTTTATTTTTATATAAGCGGTAAGGGTGTCCAATATTTTTTTGGGAGCAGCTTCCATTGCATACTGATATTGTATGGTAAAGCTGTTATAACCTGAATTCGAATAGGAATTCCTGATTTTGAAAAGTTCTTCCGCTGCACGGTCGAAATGCTGGGTATAGCTGCTAACGGTAATCAGCAACAGCAATAAAGCGACTGGAATTTTCCCGGTTAATATCATTGTGTTTTATTTTAGTATTTTTCTTCTTAATATTATATTCAGCGATCTGACGGTCCTTCATCGCATACTGACCACTGCGATTTTACGCCTCACCCCCGCCCGACAGAACATCGTTCGGGCTGGCTCATTCCCTCTCCTCTCAACGACCGCCTTGCCGGACAGACAGGGAGAGGAAGGATACTTTAGAATAGTTCCAAACAACGGGTTCTACCACATCCTCTTTTAGAAGATATCCAAACCAATTGGTAGTTACCCGCGGCTTGAGGCTTCCTTTTGCTGCATACCAACTACAACATTTTAAACATTTTCACATTTCTCACATTTCTCACATTTTTCACATTTTCACATTTCTCACATTTTCACATTTTACAATCCCCATCCACTGCGGGTTTCTTTAATAGTTTTTATACCACGTTCTGTTTCCTTCTTTACTCGAACCAAAGAACCATCATTGTTGTATTCATAAAATGTTGCGTAATTGTTTTCATCCAGTTCACTCATCAGCCGCAGACTTACCGCATCATATGCAAATGATTTCATATTGCCATTGTAGGGAAGAAAGCGCCAGTCGTCAAAAAATATTTTTCCTGAATTGCCATCTTTGCTTTCAGCCTTGAATTTAATTTCCATTTTTTTTGCACCCTTTGGTATAGTCACTGCTTCTTCTATCCGTTGCCATCCTTCAATAATATTCCCCGATGGTTTAAGAACCTCACGCTGTGAAAAACGGTTACCCCATTCATCCGTATAATTAATTACAACATATGCGTTTTCGTAATTGTCGCACATGCAATCCTTTTGTTCTTTTACCCATGCACTTACTATGTACTTATTTCCGGCGGAAGGTGCAAATTCATCGTATAGTATATTGGCGGAAGCTCTTGTGCCCTGCCAACTGATACAACGAGTTATGTTTTTAATTACGGCCGCCTCTGCTGTATTTAGGCTGTTGTGCAGGTTGATAAGAGGAATGATTTCAGGATTGACCCCGTTGGGTTTCTTCCAGTTGAGTACGGCAAGTCCTTCACCCTCCCCATCGGTATGCTCGACTCTTATTTTGTACAGTTTGCCGTGGTACATTTTAACCGGCCCACTGTATAAGGAGACATTCCTGCCATTATTAAAATATACAGGCTCATTAGGGAAAGCATTCAATACCAGTTTATCATCTATCCATAATTTAAAAGAATTATCGGCCGCCACACTAAACAAATACGCGCCTTCGGGGTCTGTATTACTGGCACTACGATCTTTCCTAAGGGTAAGATATCCTTCCCATACTACTTTGTAAAAATGTTGATTCCTGGTTAACCCGAGTTTGTTCCGGGTTAAACTTCTCCTGTCATAATTAATATCTACGCCGTATTTAATAATCGGGACGGAAGCACCAGTGTTGTAATTATAAGCATCCAGTCCATAATTGTCATTCCAGTAATTGTAATTTTTATAAACGGTGGCTTTTAATCCTGCTCCGTTGTTCACCCGCGTAATGGTGCTCCGATGTGTAGTGTCGGATACAAACCGAAGATAAGGAAGGGTACTTGTTCGTAGCGTATCTTCCAACTGAACCGGTATTTTTATATCGCTTCCTGCTGGAAGTCCCAGGCTGAACTTTCCACTATGTGCTTCTTCATTGGTTACATAATTATTCAGTACATCAGTATGTATATGTTTTTGTATTGAACAGCCTTCATCACACCTGTCATTACTATATGCATAATCTTCAAAGCCGTCAAATGCGTGATCCGTATATTTTGAATTTTGTGTTACAGCTACCGGCAAGCTTTCATTGTATCCATACTGAACGGAATTGTACCTGCCCAAAGGATCTTTGTTTTCGGTTTCAAACCCTTTCCGGTTAAACTGCGTGCTTTGCATATTCCATACCCAGCGAACAGTATCGGTTGAAGCATTTATTCCGTTTGAACCGAATATCCAGAAAGGATCGAACTGGCTAACCGTACCATAGGTGCGGATATTGGTTTTGCCATCATTGCCGGATATCTCACTTTCTGTTCTGTTTTCATAATAACTGTAGGCTCTTTCTAATCTCCAGTTACCGAGTATGCCCCACCGGTAAGGATTGGTAGCCGTATCGGAAATCTGCGAAATACAGGTATCTATGGCAACTGTTTTTTCACAATAAAAAGAATCGCATTCCTGTATAAGTCTTTCTCCATCGCTGCAGGAAATGTATTCAATGGTTAATTGCGGAGCCGTGGAACAGAGAATATTTAATTTGGCGCCGGCACGGTAGCCATCGGTTACGTTGCTGCAACTGCTGCACTCAGGTACAATAAGTGCAGGAGCAACCAAAGTCATTTCATCTTGCTGAACCGGCAATGATTGATTGGTAAGTGTATTGTTGTTGCTCACCGGGCCGTATTGACTACAGCCATTTACATAATCCTGCGTATAACTGTTAACCGACCAAAAGCAAAGCTTATTGGCTCTCTTATCGTGGTGATTTGCTTTTATTCTGAACCAACCGGGGCGTGCAGTTTGAGACAGTGATTCATTTACCAGGCTTTTTACATTTATGATATAATTGTTTTGTTTATCGGTTGCGAAGACCCTGGAAGAGGAGTTACCCAGGTTATTCCTGTTAAAAATATTTTTTGTATCGGCATCATTATCTCTTAACGCATTAAGGTATACATTATCCAAAGCCGCATTTAAGTCCAGTTGAATTTTAGCCTCATTATCATATTGCCCGCTATTGTGCGGATGCAAGGCATCATGGTTCCTGTGTTGTACATATCCCCTGGTTTCTGTATGGCTTCCCAGGTGAGGCTGAAGCTTAAGTTCGGCACTTACAATAACAGCACCCGCAGGCAGCATACTAAAGTCAAATTTCATCCAGCTTTCCAATACATGCGCTTTTCTTTTGTCGAACCTCCGTTCGGGTGTATTTTCTGTACATTCAAAATAAGGTGCATTAACAAAGGGACGAAAATCTTCATTATCAATGCCACCCAATCTTTTTTGTTTAAAATCGCGGCTTATAGAAAATGTTTGACCCGGCAGGGGATTAAGGGTTATTCTTTTCAGGGCGCTGGTTTTTGTAGTAATCATTAGTGGCTGATATCGCGCATCTTCCACTTTCCAGAAATCATTGTACGAAAGTGCTGAGGTATTAATTACCCCGGTTGTAGTATTCAACACCAATTTCCATTTCCCCGCTACCTGTTGCACAGGATTCTGCAGGCTCACAATATTGCCTATGCTGGTAGCCGCCATGTTTCGTTTACCGGAACGAAGTATTTGCAAATCATTACCTGTTCCGGTAAAAAATTTTCCATCTTCATCAATAAAATACATGCCTGTTAATCCTTTGTTGAGGTAAATTTTAGAGGATTGTATGGCCCAGATTTTTTTAGCAGTAACAGCGCCCATAACAGGTTCGTTACAAATACCAAAACCCGTGCATATATTTATGCCATTTTGCTCCGCCTGTCTTTCCAGCCCGTTAAAGACTTTGATCTCATCACCGCTTTCAAAATATTTTTCGACACCCGGGTAACCCGGGGCGCTTATAATTTTACCATTGCTGAAACTGATGTTATGGAAAACAGCAGCAATATTGCTATATGCCCCTCCCATACCACTATAAGCCCAATGCGCAGGATAATTGAACTGGTATACCTGATCATTAAATTCATTTTGTGTACGGGTTAATAAAACATTGCCGGTTTCGCCATCATACAAAAGATTTTCGGTGGTAACCAAACTGCCTTTTTCATATACCATTACTTTATCAATAATACCATAACGCTGCACCACTTTGGTAATAGCAGCCGAACGATAGCGGTTCATTTCAAAATGCGGCATCAGCCATGGAAATGGAATGCTTACAGGAATTGGGCCGGCCATAAAACCATCTATATTAAATTCAACACTTGCACCCTGCGATTTGAATTCCTGTTCACGCATATCAATCATCAGCTCAACATCTTTTCCTACCTGTGCCTGCATATTGATATGGCCATTGGCAGAGTCAACAACCGCTACCGTATTGGATAATCGTTTGAACTCCGCATGTTCATCTTCCACTTTGTAATAATATTTGGTATACGTCAATGGATTATGCGGATCGTTTTCCGGATAAGAAGCCGATCCCCTGAGCTTGCCATTCATATCGTTGGTTTCTATTTTAAATCCCTGCGAGAAAGCCAGTGCTTTTTTTGAATAGAGGTTCAAAATGTTCAGCAGGTTCTCCGAGTTGTATCTTCTTTTTTCCAGTGGCGTATGCTCCACTACCGTTGGAAAGTCATAAGTGGTATAGAACTCCGATTCTTCATAACCACTTGCCGATTTCACGTCTTTGTAATGAATGGTATGTATCCTTACTTTACTGTAGCCCACAGCAGCCGAAGGAAAAAAGGCTTCTCCCAGGGGATGCTCTGAATACATATAGTTAACGGGGGCTAAAGGCGCTATCTGTTCATTGTATTCAATGGGCTCCCGAAAAGGATTTTCTTCATTGCCAATACCGGGCTCGTAACTTGCAACGCCACTGCTGATCATCGTTTTAGCTCCATTGATGTCTTTAACGGTAGTGTAATCATACTCCTGTCCGTAAGTTGCATCCTGCTCCGCTCCACCGGTCATTTTGTTCCAGTTGTCATGAATCGTTATGCGCTTAACCCTCAATCCATCGCCGTATTTTTTATATTCAGGATTGGAGAGTCGTACAAAAGATTGTTCAGTATTCACATTTTTTGCCCAGCCTCTTATCCTGGCCTGTACCGGGAATTTTAAAAACAATTCACTTATACTGCCCATTACAGCGAATGTGGCCTTCACCAATGCCAGCGCGTCAAAATCTCCGTTAAGGTCGGAGCCCGGATAGGCTTTGGAAGGCAGGTTAAGTCTTAACACCTGCAGGGCTGTTTTGGTAAGCGGACTGGCATCGCCATCACCGGGTTTTAATATACCGGTTCCTTTTATTTTGAGCCAGGCAATACTATTGTCGGTCGTTAATCCGTAATCTTCATATTGCGCGTAGGTAGTCACCTGTTCATCACCGCCTCCATATATATCAGAAGGCATCTGCACCCGGAACTGGAAATATAATTTGGAAGAACCCGATAAATATTTCCGCAAAATCTCTTTCTTAATTCCTGCAGATGTAGTGGCGCTCACAGGTGAGGGTAGTTTGATGAATATGTACCGGTAATCTTTGTACGCTTCTGCGGCCGAACCATACAAGTTATTTGTTTTATCATTCAGATTGGCTGAACTACCAAAGCCTTCTATCCGGCACATCTGCATGGCTCTCCTGTTTTGCACATAGGCATAGTCATCGGATTCATATTGTATATTTATTCTTCCGCCGGAAGGAAGCACGATATCGCTGAGTGTCCAGGCTGCCGCATGCACAGCGGCTTTTGAACTATCCCATTTGCCATTGCCGCTTTCATTGCCATTTTGAAGCGTATAGGGATAATCGGCATTGCTCATTTGCGCCGGGTTGCTGGCGGCATCTTTATAATTGCCCCAGCGATCGAAACCTTTAGGATCATATGGTGGATTGTAGGCTGCTTTGGGAATGCTGTTGGGGTCGTTGGCATCCTGGGGATGATACAGAAAAACATAAGGATTTTGTTGCCCTTTATCATTCTTATTATAAGTAAACCAAATTTTTTTTAAAGTCAATTTCCCTTTGCCGGATGAGGAGGAGGGTAAGCCCTGGCAAAGTTCATAATTGTATTCAAAATGAACGGTTTTAATGGGTTTGGCTGCCTCGTGGTTTTTAATATAGTCTGCTTTACTGTACAGATCAATTTGTTTAAGATACCGGAGCGGCTGCTGCAGATCTGTTCCGCCATTTTCATCCTTTGTTCCATAAGCATCTTCTCTTATTTCTCCTTTTTGCGGATCATTGAGTGTAAAAGTGGCGATCATTGATTTTGATTCAAGCGAATGGAGATACCATACTTCCTTTTGCCCGTAGATATAGCTGCCTTTATCATCGCTGTTATCCGTTTTCAGCCCTTCATTATAGGTGGCTTTATTTTGAGCAAAGGGCGTACGCCAGCGAAACATATTGTCAATGCCATATATCCTGCTGTAATTGAATTTTACAGCGTCACCCATATCATCACCGGTTATTCCATCGCCCGTTTTATCGGCATAGTCCGCCGAAACAATTCCTGTAAGCAAAAAAGAATGCGCATAGGCCGGCAATTCTTCTGCTCCGTAAAAATTGTCCTTTCCTTTTGCATTGTGTGTTGTATTATCCAGTCCCGGTGCATATTCTACTAACCCGGTTGATACATCGGCGCCGCTTTTGTTTACGCTAAAACTCACATCTTTCTGCATGGTATTGTAAACCGGCAGGCCATATACATATCGTTTGCCATCTGCATTGAGCACGGTTATTTCGGAGAGATGATGTTTTTTTCGAAATGAAGTGGTACGGGTTTCGGTTACTATTGTTTTGCAATTCAGGGGATTGGGGTCATTGCAAACGGGCAGATCGCATTTACCTGCATAAAAAGTATTTACAGGATAGATGGGTATTGTTTTATCCAACCCAAACAAGCCGGCATCAGCAGCGGTTAAGTAGCTGATCACCTGACTGCGTTTATCCCTGTAGCGTTTTATGGTTTGCAGGGAATCTACCTTAATTGGATTGCCATAAGGCAGCATGTTTTTATACCGTTGAATAAATGGCGACAAGGTGGGATCATCATTGGCGCTCATTACAGGTAATACCGGATCTGTATCGCCCAGTCTGTCATAATAACGTTGGAGGTTGACGGTTTTTTCAGCAGGGTTCTTAAAATAAACGGCTTCAAAACTACTGTCGGCTTCTTTAAAAGGAAGTTGTAGAGCCATAAGGTTGCCATCAGACCAGGCACTGTTAGCCGTAATTGCCGAATTCACACGCACATCATAACCCGCATGTACAAGATTCCCTGCTCCCAGGTCTAAGGAGATGCTTCCATCCAAACTTTTGGAACGAACATCCGCATCTCTTATATACCCAATATCTCCCCGGTAAGCACGAAACATACCACCTGTTCCTTCAGCAGTAATACTAAACACATCATAAGTGTAATTGGGAATAGCGATATGCGGAGTAGGAGGAGTAGCACGGTAGGTAAGTTCTTTCTCCCGGTTATAGTCTAACAACGCGTTTGCAAAGTTACGGGCTTTTTGATAATACAGGTAACCAAAGGCCGGCAGCATTTGCTTTTTATCATCTTCGGCTATATATTGACGTGAAAAAAAACCACCGAAAGAAACATTGGGATGTGCGCCAAAAGCCTCACCACCGGGCTTCAGGTTAAAACTAAACTGGTAACTGGTAAAGGGTATACTGGCAGATGGCGTATATGCCTGGTGCGCGAACGAAATATTCACCAGGTCGCGTGAAGCAGTATAGGAGGAAGCGCTTTTAGCAGATATATTATTCTTGATGTCATTTTGGTACTTAATTCTCCCTTTTGATGCAATGCTTAAAGATTGCAATCCACTGCGGGTGCTGAAGGATGAACTGACGGAATATCCGCTGGTTTGTATACCTGTGGCTTCAGCATTTTTTCTTTTATATTCCAGTTCAAATGATGGCGCAATGCTTACCCCGCTTTGCGAATTGGATTGCAAACCCAAATTCGCCGTAAACGATCCTTTGCTGCCAACAGATGATTGATAGCCCACAGAAGCGCCTGCCGAAAGCCCTATGCCTTTGTAGTTGTTGTAAAACAATGAGCCGTTTAAACCAACATTAAAATCGTTGAGTTCAAGTCCAAAAAGCTCCATTCCCAGCGCAATATTTCCACCTGCTGTCCAATTGGGACGAAGAGCATTTGTTTTTGTAACCACATCTTCCCCATTAAAATCATCTGGTAGTCCACGCATATTTCTTCCAATGGAACCGGGATTTATGTTCCATCCCAGTCCAACCCAACTGGCTTCCTGGTCCATAGTAATACCGGTGCGGTAATGAATATTAACGGCATAACCACCTACATCCAGCAAGGGTATGGAATAAGAGAAATCACCACTAAACAGATCAACCAGGTTATTGCTGTTTACACTTTGAAAACTTTGCATCTCCGGTTGGCCGGGTCCGGGACCTGAAAACCTGTTTCCCTCATTCTTTTTTTGCACCGTGAGGCTTTCTTTTATTGAAGTAGCGGTTTGTGTTATATCCCCGGCTAGTACCTCCGGATGTTGTACAGTGGTAGCATTACCGGTAACATTGCCTGAAAAGACAGATGATAGTGAAGTATAGTAATTTGACTCCAAAGTATGATTGCTTTGGATAAAAGCATTGCCCCGGGAACTACCATAAAGTGTAGAGCAGAACTGTGAAAAAAATACCGACAATAATATACCAGCAGCGCCCTTCCGGTGGCTGCTCAAAAACTGTTGAATCATTTATGTGTGTTTTTATAAGTTAGCTGTTCTCATGAAAATTTAATCCCTGTAACCTGTACCCTGCAACGTGTAACCTAATTCCTTACATACTTAAACTTCAGATTCCAGGTTTCTTTCCGCTTATTTATCACTTCAATTAAATACTGTTGTTCGCTTTTGTATTTTGCAATGCCATCAATCCCGATTTCAATAAAATTCTGCCCGGGCTTCATACGAATGACCCTGCTTTCCACTTTTCTTCCTGGCGCACCCTGCCATTCGTATACTGTTACCGTTGCCAATGAGTCGGCTGTTTCATTATTGTATTCAAATTTTAGATTCCCCTCGCAGATATAGGAATACGCATCATAACCCTTTCCCAATTTTGGATATAAAGTGTGGTCAATTGCAATGATGGTGGTGTCTGGCTTAACTTTAAAACTCCATGCTTCCGTTTTCTGCGCGTATGCCTCACCGTTTCGGGCAATAACCTGCCATGCATAGTGCCTGCCCGGCTCTAACGATTGGGCGGAGGAAGGATAAGGCAGAAAAGCTGCTGACAGATGTATTTGCATATAAACGGGTGTATTTTTTTGAATAGCGTCATATGCATTTTGCCCCTTTTTCATTTCCACCAGCAATATTTCGTAATGCAATTGAGGAACCATAGCCGCCGGTGCAGGCGGAAGCCATGTAAAATTCGGATAACGGCTTTCCACCCATGATGTATCGGCGGGTGTTATCAACTGGGGTGGTGCAAGGGGTTCTATTTCCACGGGCACACATTCTTCCAAAACAGAAAGACCGGTTTTATCGTTGGTGGTAATTAATGTATAACATACCATATATTTCCCTGCAGCTAAAAGCCCTGCCGCACTGTTGTTTACGGAGATATTCAATCCGGAGTAACTGTATTGTACCGGTTCCAGAGCCGATTCGTTTAATTGCTTTGCGCCTTTGGCAATTGTAAAGGGCGCCGACATACCCATTAGTGCTTTTTGTCCGGAATGCACATCGGTCATTGTCATTTGCAGCCGCGCGCCGATGCTGTAACTGTAATTGCTGATAAGCAAAATATTCCAAAGCTGGTTTTTATGCAGCAGTCCGGCGGCCGGCAACTGCGGACTAATAAGTACCTGCGCTCCAGCGGCCATTGTGGTTAAGAAAATCATCAGAAAAAAGAATACGCAAATGTTCAGCTTCCTCATACGCTGTATTTAAAATGTTTTAAAATATAGGATCCGGAACATATCATTTGGCAACAATGTTTGCGACATTCCCGGCAAAAAGCCACGATCGAACGAAATGCTCACTGCTCCCGGTTTATTCAATTGCAACTGCACATTGCCGTAATAGCCCGGTCCGGGTGATTGCCCGTTCATCTGGTTCAACTTTAATCCTCCGCCGGCTGTTAGCCACTTACTGATGCTGTATTGTATGCCTTCATCTGCAGTAACAAGGTTATAATCCGGGTTATCACTAAGGGAAAGCATTGTGCTGAATGTGAACCTGCGCCCGGTAATACTGTGATTAAACATCCAGGTACTGGCATTATAATACACAAAGTTTTGCTGACCGGCATCGTTAAAGAATTTGGTATACATGGCGGATACATGCATATAATATTGTTTTACCCTGTACATATAACTGGCGGTGGCCATGACCATATTGAACCGGGTTTCAATAATTTCATTACCCACTTTACTCAATTGTGAAGAAGGCAGATAACCTGCAGAAATCACCGGCCATTTTTTAAGGCGCAGTGTTGCCCGGATGTTTTTAAAAATGGTATTGCTTTTATAATTATAAATCGTGTACGGTGAATTGTATTCATTGTTTTTTATGGATGCGGTTACAAATAATGCGCTTTTAAAGAAATGCTGATCAGCCCTTAGCTGCCAGGTCGAATACTGTGCGTTGTAATTGAAAATATTGAAGGATTGAAAGTTAAGTCCCATGCGTTTGTATTGCGCGTAAATGCGGGTGTTAACAGAAGGAATACCGGAAAACAACTGAATGGAATATGCTTCATTGCTCCGGTCGGAGAATGAAGATAGTTTTCCTGCAGGGCTGTTACCGCTTTGCCTGCCCTGTCCGAATGCCGGCCCGAAAGAATCATTCTGGCGGGGTTCATCCGGGCGGACGGCCGGCAGGTTTTGCGAAGGAGCAAATTTCGGGTATGAAGATTTGGCTATTTCCGCAATAATATAATTGTTCCTGTTTACGTAATACCTTCCTTCGATAGTGATGCCCAGTACGGGGTTCTGCAAGGAAATGTTATTACTGGCAAAGCCCGGAGCCTGCTTACTGCCCCTGTACGCGGTTAGTATTAAACCATTGCCTTCCTTTTTCCCTATACCCGCCCTTACCAGGGTAAGCCATTGTTTAGGTCCGCGGCTGCGGTTTGAAATAAAATCGCGGTAACGATAATCTACTGTGCCTGCTGCAACCGCATAATAAAACCGGCCATTGTATTCAGCATTTACGCCTGTAACACAAATGTTTTTTGCAGAAAGTTCTGAATAATCAACCGAACTGCGACCGATGGACAATCTTTTGATCGCCATCAATTGTTTTACCCGGCGGTAAGAACTATTGCTGTCTAATCCGTATTTTTTAACCTGGTTTTGCAGTACAGCCGGGTCATCGGTTGCATCAACCAGTTGGCGAACAGAATCCATTGCCCGCCGGGCAGATGTTTTTGCCTTGTTGTATTTTTTTTCAAATTGCTGAACCTCCTCAGAAATCTCTTTGTATTTTTCTTTCTTCGTTATATACTCTTTTATATATGCTAATGCTTTTTCCTGTTTTTCACTAAGCACTGCTGTTGCAATGGAAGATACACCCTGGTTTTTTAAAGCAGTGATCCGTTTCAGGTTATCCGAAATCGCCGCGCCACTGTGCATCCATTTGGTATGAACTGACCGCGCTCCTGTATTTTGTATTGTATCCTGAAAATATTTTTTTACGCTTTCTTCAAATGCCTTCTCACCGTATCCCGAAATATCTGCGTGGCCCATAATAGAGGCAACAGACTGGCGGCTATCCATCAATTGCTGGATATGGCGCCCATCCTGCAGCCATTGCCCGAGTTGTTGCTGCAAGGCGTATTTTTGTTGCAGACCGGCATACAGCAAACTATCCGCATTGTTTTGCCGGATTTGATCCACCATTGCAGACTTTAATTTTTCTCTTAAAACAGATTCCCATGTTTGCCCGTCAAATTCAATACCGCCGTCTGCATAGTTTTTAAAAAGACGGGAATTGCTTTGCCGGGTATTGATATGAATAGCTAAAGGCAATGTTTTGTTGATTGTAGTATAAATATTTACACGGGCGATGTGCTGCACAATATTATTAGCTGCAAAAGGTGTATCAATAGCGGAGCGGTAAAAGAAGTCGTAGCTCACATCTCCATGTATAGCCGGAATAGCACGTGACAAGACAGTTTTTTCAGAAATGGCTTGCGGGGCTTTTACCGGTAAAGGCGGTAATTTAAAAATATGTTTAGAATAATAATTCCCCTTGCAAATACCGGTAATGAAAAGAAAATAGCAAACGGTGCTGTCGCCTGCATTGTAATATGCTTTAAAAGGGAGTATTAAACTATCGCCTTGATTATTATAAGTTACTGGCAATAAATGAGGTGGAGATGAGAGCGCGTTGTTCAACTGCTGCGCAATGACGAGCATGGGGAACAGGAATAGCAAAAACAATATAGCTTTGGTGTTAGCCAAGGTCTTTTACAGATGTGGTGTTAGCAACTAAGTTTCAGGACTAAGCTAAAATAAAGATTGATAAATCGCAAATTAATTTCATGGTTTTTGAAAAAATATTTTTTTTATTTCCTTAGGAAGTCAAGTGAAAAACCGTGGTTGATCCGCTATGGATAAGGATTGTAAGGTTGGGGTATGGCAGTACAAGTTGTGCTAAATGCATTACTTTATTTTCAGCATATTGTCTGCCGTTGCTTGCCTTTGCTGGTGTTCGTGGGCGGATATGAGGGAGGCATCACCAACATCAAGTGGGGTATTTTGATCAGGTACAAATATAAAAGAACCGGGGGTTGCTTTAAAGCAGAATGGTTATCCCGCTGCTGACAATACCAGGCAGGAGCGGTATATTATCACTATCCGCGTTGCACAAATAGCCTACCTTTGTAACTATTGTCATCCTGCCTAACAACCCAAAATATAAACATGCAGTCCACAGATCCGCAGGTGCGGATAAAACAGGAATTGGTCAACAGCATCACGCATGGCTTTGGAATACTATTCGGTATTGTTTGTATTCCCATCCTCATAGCAATGGCAACCAAAAGCGAAAACACACCCGGTATTGTGGGCGCAGCCATTTACGGATTTTGCTTCCTGATGGTATTTACTTTTTCCACCTTATACCACGGCTTCCAGCATCCTCAAACCAAAGAGGTATTGCAGATCCTTGATCATATCAGTATTTATTTTCTGATCGCGGGAACCTATACGCCTTTTTTGCTCATCTATATGAACAATGCCTTTGGTATTACACTGCTGTCTGTGTTGTGGGGACTAACGGTATTGGGTACCGTATTTAAAATATTCTATACCGGCCGGTGGAATGGTTTGTCCACATTTATATACCTGGCCATGGGCTGGATTCTGGTAGCCGGCGGACGCACATTTTTTGTAGCCCTGCCGCAACCGGTGCTGGTTATGTTGCTTATTGGCGGCGGACTATACAGCCTCGGTGTTGTTTTTTACCTGTGGGATAAATATACTTACAGCCACGCCGTGTGGCATTTCTTTGTGCTGGCAGCGGCCATCTGTCATTATGTAGCCATTTTGCTGGCGGTGTGATAAACGCCTTACAGTGCCTTACCTGTCTTACATCTTACCTGTCTTACCTATCTTACATGTCTTATCTATCTTACATGTCTTACCTGTCTTACCTGTCTTACCTGTCTTACCTGTCTTACCTGTCTTACCTGTCTTACATCTTACCCGTCTTACAATAATCAACCACACTATATTTCTTCTGTTTGCAATAAGTAAAACCGGAAGGGTTAATTTTGCATCCTCAAAGAATTAAATGACATGAAGCGTAATGAAGCAAGGGGCATAGCCGTGAGCATGGAACAGGCAGCGCAGCAAACTGTTTTTCCCATACTTTTCGCCATCAGTTTTTCGCATCTTTTAAATGATACCATACAATCCATTATCCCTGCCATATACCCGCAGCTCAAAGCGTCCTTCTCCTTGAATTTTGTGCAAATAGGATTGATTACACTCACCTTCCAGTTGGCCGCATCATTGCTGCAACCATTGGTGGGACTGTATACCGACAAAAAGCCGCAGCCCTTTTCTTTGGCCGCCGGCATGGCTTTTACCCTTACAGGACTGGTATTGCTTTCAAGTGTAGAAAGTTTTCACGGGGTTCTGCTGTCGGTTGGGCTTATAGGCATTGGCTCCTCTGTTTTTCATCCTGAAGCATCAAAAGTAGCCTATATGGCGGCGGGTCACCGGCGCGGGCTTGCACAATCTATTTTTCAGGTGGGCGGTAACGTGGGCTCTGCCATCGGTCCTTTGCTTGCGGCATTCATTATTCTCCCCCACGGCAGGCACAGTATTTCATGGTTTTCCATTATCGCCCTGCTGGCCATTGTTGTATTGTGGAGGGTAGGCCTCTGGTACAGTGCCAGCTACCTGCACATCGCCAAAAAAACAAGGAGCGCCGCTATCCCGCACCATCTCTCCAAAAGCAAAGTAACCGGTTCCGTTATCATTTTGCTGTTACTGATCTTTTCCAAGTATTTTTATATGGCCGGCATCAGCTCTTATTTTACTTTTTATGTAATAGACAAATTTGGTGTTAGCATACAACAATCGCAGATATACCTGTTTGTGTTTCTGGCTGCAGTTGCTGCGGGCACACTGGCAGGCGGACCTATCGGCGACAGAATCGGCCGTAAATATGTGATCTGGGGCTCCATACTGGGCGTGGCGCCTTTTTCACTGATATTGCCTTATGCCAGCTTGTTCTGGACAGGCATTCTGATCTTCATCATTGGGGTTATACTCGCCTCCGCGTTTTCCGCTATTCTCGTGTATGCGCAAGAGTTATTGCCGGGTAAAGTGGGTATGGTATCGGGCTTGTTCTTTGGTTTTGCATTTGGTATGGGAGGCATAGGATCGGCACTGCTGGGCAAACTGGCCGATATCACCAGTATTGAATATGTATACAAAGTATGTTCTTTTTTACCGCTGATCGGGCTGCTTACAGGGTTTCTTCCCAATTTGAAGCAGCGAAGGGTGTAAGGGATTGCCTTGTACTTGTCAGAAGCAGGAACATTTATCATAGGCGCAAAGGATTTCAATATGGAAGCACAATACCAACAGGAATTTACTGTACCGCGGTTGTTTTTAAACCCTCCCGCGGATGCTATGCTGAACACAGCATTGTATATTGATTTTGCCGGAAAGGCTGTATCCGCCATTGACACCGGGATTATTCAAAAAATAGCCGCAGACCTCGGAGTATCCTTTGTACCCGAAAAGGAAAAAGATGGTGAAGTATGTTTTATCAACAGTGAAGAAGTGCGTCCGGAATTCAAACTCAGTTTCGCGCCTGTTGATTTATCGGATTACATCTTAGCTGTAATACACAATGTTTATAGCATCGGGGATAAACCATTACCGGAAACCGGTTCCGTGATAATCCCTTATCCCAAAGACCCCGTTGACTTTTGGGATTTGGTGAAGCTGGGAGAAAAATTAAGATTTAAAAAAATATCTTAGCGAAACGAATATTTGACTATTTTCAACTCACCACCTTACAATAAGTATATACAAACAAACAATTGCACCATATTATGAAAGAAACAAAACGCTTATTATCCCGCAGACAATTTGTTGCCACCGCAGCAACCGCCACTATTGCCGGTCCGCTTATTTTTAGCCAGGCGGCGCAGGCAGCTTCCCGAAACGGAAAACTCAACCATGCCTGCATTGGCGTTGGTGGAATGGGTTTCCACGATTTGCAGCAATTCAAAAAACATCCCAATGTACAGATCGTTGCCTTGTGCGATGTAGATGCCAATAACCTGAAAAAAGCAGCGGAACTGATTCCCGGCGCCCGGCTGTACAGCGACTGGCGGGAGATGTTTAAAAAAGAAGGTAAAAAAATTGATTCGGTAAATGTAACCGTACCGGATCACAATCATTTTGCCATAGCCATGCAGGCGTTAAGAAACGGCAAGCATGTATATTGTCAGAAACCGATGTGTCACGATGTTGCCGAAGTACGAATGCTTACACAAACTGCCGTTAAGGCCGGGGTTATTACGCAACTCGGAACACAGATCGCTTCGGGTAAGGGCGACCGTACGGCCGTGCAATGGATTAAAGAAGGTGCTATAGGAAAAATCAAACATGCTTACCTGTGCTCCAACCGGCCGGGGGCCATTGACACGTACCGCCTTGTAGGGCCGCGGCCGGCGCAGGGACAGGAACCACCTGCACATCTCAACTGGGATCTGTGGACCGGCACCGCTCCGCTGCGTCCTTATGCACCCGAAATTTATCACCCTACCAAGTGGAGGGCATGGCAGGATTTTGGAACCGGCTGGTCGGGCGATATTGGCTGCCATATATTTGATGCTGTTTGGAAAGGCCTTGGTTTAAAGCCGCCCATATCTGTTATTGCGGAAGTACAGCAATCATGGAAAGATGCGCCCGAACGGAGAGCGGATACCTGGCCGCAGGGCGATCATATTACCTGGATGTTTCCCGGAAATGATTTTACGGAAGATAAAGTATTGCCGTTAGAATGGTTCGATGGCGCATTTTATCCACCCCAGGAAATACGATCCTTATATAACGGTAAGGAATACCCTGCAGAATCGGCAATGCTTATAGGAACTGAAGGCGCCCTGCTGATACCGCATGGAGGAATGCCCGTGTTATTGCCGGAAGATAAATTTAAAACGCATGCAGCTCCCGAACTGGAAGAACGCAACCATTACCATCATTTTGTTGACGCCTGCCTGGGCGGACCAAAAACAGAGTCGCATTTTGCGCAATCCGGTCCTATGACTGAGGCTATTATTTTGGGTACAGTAGCGATAAGGGTGCCTGGCCAATTGCTGGAATGGGATGCAGCCAACCTGAAATTCCCCAACTATCCTGAAGCGGAAAAATATTTGCGTCGCACTTACCGCAAAGGCTGGGAAGTAAGGGGGATGTAGGAGGGAGAGGAGAGGTGAGAAGTGAGGAGAAAAGCGAGAGGTGAGAAGTGAAAAGGGAGAAGACGAAAGTTTTACTATTGTTTATCATTTCACGCTATGAAAGATGGCAAGATTTCGGATGCCATATTAACTATTTGTGAACAGGCGTATATTGTCGTTTATAATCCGGAGTTTTGGATTTTTAAAATGTATTACTATTAAAAAACATACAGTTCATGTTCAAACACTGCATTTGTGCGCTTTCGCTTTTATTGGTGAGTTCAGTTGCTTTTAGCCAGCAAAACAACAGCAAAAAAAAAGCTAAGAATATTATTTTAATGATAGGAGATGGGATGGGAACAGCCCAGATATTTGCCGGGTTAACTGCGAATAAAGGAACACTTCATTTGGAGAGATTCCCCGTTAGCGGTTTCCACAAAAGCCAGTCAGCAGACGGCTTCGTTACTGACTCAGGCGCCGGTGCTACCGCTTTTTCTATAGGTAAAAAAACATACAATGGCGCTATTGGCGTAGATGCAACAAAAGTTGCGTTTCCTACAATCCTTGAGATCTCTGAACGGAACAAGCTGGCAACGGGAATGGTAGTGAGTTGTGCGATTACCCACGCCACGCCGGCTTCTTTTATAGCGCATCAGCCTTCCCGCGGCATGCAGGAAGAAATAGCAGTGGATTTTTTACAAACAGACATTGATGTATTTATTGGTGGCGGAAGAAAATATTTTAACCGGCGCAAAGATGGCCGCGACCTTACAGACAGCCTGAGAGCACGTAACTACCAGGTGCTGGATACATTGACCGATATAATAAAAGTAAGTTCAGGTAAACTGGCCGGTTTTATAGCCGATGGAGAACCGCCCAAAGTATCGGAAGGCAGGGGCGACCAGTTGCTGCAGTCAACACACACTGCATTAAAGCTGCTGCAACAAAATAAGAAAGGCTTTTTTTTGATGGTAGAAGGTTCGCAGATTGACTGGGGCGGCCATGCCAACGATATTGATTACGCTACTACTGAAATGATTGATTTTGACAAAGCCATTGGCGCGGCACTTGATTTTGCAGCCAAAGACGGCAATACCCTGGTTATCGTTACGGGAGATCATGAAACAGGCGGACTTTCTTTAACAGGCGGCGATATAAAAGCGGGCAAAGTGGAGGCAAAGTTCACTACCAAAGGACATACCGCTGTGATGATACCTGTTTTTGCCTACGGACCGGGCGCCGAAGCTTTTGGCGGTATATATGAGAACAATACCATTTTCGATAAAATGATGAAGGCATTCAGGTTTAAATAAAGGTGTGTTGCAGCATGGACTATCTGCCTGGCATTTTATTCTTATAAATTATTGCCAGTTAATATGTCTGAGCACCACGCTGGCAACCTCCTCCGTATCTCCATCAAAATGATGGCCGCCGGGAAGTATTTCATGTGTATATTTCTTTAAAGAAATGTTCTTTAAATCAAGTGTATGCTCGTCACTGGCGGTAACAACAACAATGTTATCTTCAACAAGTTTATTCATTTCAGACACAACATCCATGCTCCTTGTTTTGCTTTGTCCCAAAATATCCGACCAATGAACCTCAAAATCAGTACTTCCGGAAGAAGCCATGATAAAAGAAACCCGCAGGTCTTTATGAATGTTTTTTGAAAGCCTGTTCATAATAAAAGGAAGCACATCTGCGCCAAAAGAATAGCCAATGAATACAAACTGCTGATTTTTTCTGCCTGCTAACTTTTTGCTTAAAAAATTATTCACATCGGTTGCTGCTTTTTCAGGTGTTTTTTTATTCCAGAAATAGGTTCTTGCATTTAATGCCGACACTTCATATCCCGCTTTATTCAATGCGATGCATAAATCTGTGGAATATTTGTTTAGGCCCCCATCGCCTGAAATATAGAAGATGAAAGGCTTGTCATGGGAGGCTGCAGCCCACTCCCGTACCGGAAGGTTTTGCGCAAACAGGGATAACGGCATGGATAGTGGCGCTGATAAAAGGAGCAGCAGGATTATTTTATGATTCATAATAACATCAGGGTTTCATTACTTTGTTTAAGACTACGGGCAATTGCAGCAGGTCATAATCATTTTCAAACACCAGAAATTTATCTTTCCATACGCTGGCATACTTCTGCTTAAAATCGCGCAGTCCGCGATAATGTTTAAAACGTCTTAATCTTTCCCCGGCATACTTAAAGAGGTGTTCCGCAGGGTTAGTGGGATCAGCAATACCGGTCATAGGTACAAGCCCCATGTTTATAAACTGATATTTGTTTTCTTTTGCATACGCTATCAATTTAATAACAAGTGCGTCCATACATCCCCCCGGCGCTTCAGCCTTTTTTCGAATGAGGTCGTATGTACATTCATCCGGCGCATAATCCGGAATGATATTTAAGAACGCCGCAATATTCCTGTCTGCATCGGCAACGGTAATAACATCCTGTTGTTTTATTTCATCTGCATTGAACATGCCTTGCGAAAAAATCTGTTCTTCTTTGTCGAAGGCGGATAGCCATTCATCAGATATTTTTTTGAGTGCAACCGCCAGATCAGCTTCCAGTGGCGCTTTATGAACCGTGGTTGTAAATCCTTTTTTTTGCAGACTGTTCAAAGCATTTCTTAATGATTTTTTATCTTTCCCTTCCAAAGTAAAATTTCCCACATCTAATATCGCTTCCTGTCCAATAATCATTCTGCGTTTTCCGAGTTCATTAAACCATGAAATGCTGGTTTCATCCACCCGGTAAAAAGCGGTTCTCAGTCCCATATGGTGGCAGTGTTTATAAAATTCCGCTATCACGTGTATTTTGTTTTCCTCCTCACACACGGGTGTTTCCAGTGCAATGGCAAAGCCATTGGCAATGCGATACGATACGAAAGCCTCATGGAGGCTGGAAAAGAAAAAAAGTTTATCCGCTGATATTTTAAAATAATCCATGGAGGAATCGCCATACCGGGCCAGCAGGGATATTGCTCTTTGCCTGCTTGTTTCATTGACAGGTTCTGTTTCAAAAAATGGCTTAATGAGTGTAAACAAAAGAAATCCCCAGGCCGCAAAGCTTAAAAAACGAATCATTTGTATAAACTGATGACCAAAATGGGTGAGTGGATGGAGTGGATTATCATTGGTGAATACGAAGCTTTTGAGCGTATAAGCCAAGGATTGACGCCAGGTAAAATCTATACCAAAATGTTTGATATCAATAAAATAAAAACTTACGAACCCAAAGACCAATACAGCCAGGAAAATGGCGGCAACAGATAAAAGCCCGAAACGAATCCATCTCAGGTTGCTCCGCACAGGGTATTGATGGCGGCTGATTAACAATAAAACAATGATCGTTGCGGCAAAAATGGCTTCTTCATAATCCAACGCTTTTGTTAGGTTGCCAATGAGGGATAAAACAGAAAGCAACAACGCCAAACGCCAGGCGTTTTTTAAAGCCTTAAACATAAATGCCGCAGTAATCAGCATTGCCAGTCCTATAAACAACACCAGCAGGTTTGAAGCATTAATGGCTTCCAGCGGAAGAAAGGACCTTATCAATTTCAGGCGCGGGAGCAAAGGCGGGGTTACCACAGAAATGATATTAAGCAGTCCCATCACGAAAATAAACAGGGCGGGAGCAATCCTGACAAACAATTGCCTGCCTCTCCATGCAAATGCCAGCATGCCGAAAATCATAGGAAGCCAGAATTCGAAGACCCGGTATAAAACAGTTACCGATAAAGCCTGAACGGTGGAATAGCCATATATCTCTAAAATATAAACCAATGAAATTTCTACCGCTCCAAGCCCTCTTAAAAATGGGGAACTGATCATTAATAACACAGAAATGATATAGGCAATTGCGGCAACGGTGAACGATGCAGGCAAGCCCAATGCGAGCATGGCGATAAAAATGTGAAATATCCCGCTAAACTCCACACCGGTGGAAAACAAAATGGCGCCTGCATATTTCTTATTGTTGATATTAGCTGCAAAAAACGCGTCAATTGCAGGGGTTATGCGGGGAAACTTATTGTTAATAAGTCCGTACAGGTTTCCTTTTGCTTTAAGCAATTTTGCTATAAGAGCAATGGCCGCCAGCATAAGTATAACAAATATCAAACTGATCCATACCTTCCATAAGTGTTCATTGCCCGATAATGCGAACAGAATGATCACCGGCAAACCCACCAGGAAAACAGTGAATAGTCCTGCAAAAGCATACAATCCGCTTGCCTGGTGTACGGCTGTTTTTTTAAATCCTCTTTTTTTAAATTGAGATGGCATATAGGCCAAAGCGCTTACACCTCCGGCGGGTAAAAAAATGCTTAAAAAATTTCTTTTTAGAAAAAGTTCAACAGCGTCCACAAATTTTAATGAGGAGCCTATAGCCGCAAAGCTGCTTACATATATGCCGCTTTGAAGAAGTACATAAAGAACGGTTACTGCAATGCCGGTAATCAACCACCTAACATCTGCAGCCTCAATATGAGGAATGATTTGCAGTAATTCCTTCCTTTCACTTTTAAAGAAAACAAATGCCAGCAGCACCATCAATGCCGCCAGAATTTCTCTCCAGTATAACTTTGCAGAAAAGAATTGTATTTTTTTATCACTATTGTCCGACTAAAATATAAGCAAAAGATATGAAAAAGGGCAGTTCGGT